>JAIUOW010000008.1 GCA_020161775.1 Pseudomonadota bacterium | reverse complement strand
CTGGACCGCTCGAATCCTATCTTCGTATGAATACATGAACTACCTTCCAGGTAGTCCAAGATTTCATCCGCACCCCCGGCTGGTCAATTTTCGGTCGGCGTCAACACATGAGCCCTATGAGCGCAAGTACTCCAGATTAGGCAAGGGTAACCTGCTTCTAGCCAAGACCGGTATTGGAGCACTCGATGTTTTGCCGGCAGCGAACATGCCCGGGTGCGGCGCTTGCACAAACCCTGCACCGTCACGCTACCCAATATTGAGGAGGTCGAGCTCCACACATTACCGTTTTCTCGAACGTCAGTGGTTCGCCGCCATCGGCCTATCGCGCGATTTTCTTGCCGCGCGCGAAGAAGTCGGCTTCAGAGCCCATTCCAATTGGGGTCATAAGACTCTTGCGCAGAGTTCACTTTCAGTACCGAGCCTTCGCACTATTTTGATAGAAGCATGCGATTGCACTGCCCGCCAGTTCAATTTATGTTTGTAGAGTTCAATGAATTCGTGGAATCCACACCCGCCGCCCACCAGCGCCACCGGGCTGGCCGAGTGGTGAGGTGCCTGCGTAGGCCGCAGGCCCCAGCGTGCCAGGGCAAAGCTGCCCGCCAGCGAGGCCACTGCCGCGCTTTGCAGGGCTTCGTCCACGCTCATGGCCGGCAGCAGCCCGGCAAAGCGCTGCGCCAGCATGGACTTGCCCGCGCCGGGCGGCCCCACCATCAGCAGGCTGTGGCCGCCGGCGGCTGCAATTTCCAGCGCGCGCTTCGGGCCCGCCTGGCCTTTCACGTCGGCCAGATCGGCATAGGCGCTGGCGGTCACGGGCGGGGCGCCTGCCACCCGTGCCCAACCGTCTGACAGCGCGCTGTCGGGCGGCTCGGGCAGAAATTGCTGCACCACGTCCAGCAGGTGGCGCGCGCCATACACATGGGCGCCTGGCACCAGCGCGGCTTCCTCGGCGCTGGCCGCGGGCAGCACCAGCCGGGTGGCGGTGCTGCCCTGGGTGTGCAGCGCCAGGCTCATGGCCAGCGCGCCGCGCACCGGCCGCAGCTCGCCCGACAGCGACAGCTCGCCCGCAAACTCATGGCCGGCCAGCTTGCCCGCATCGATCTGCCCGCTGGCGGCCAGGATGCCCAGCGCGATCGGCAGGTCAAACCGGCCCGAATCCTTGGGCAGGTCGGCCGGCGCCAGGTTCACGGTAATGCGTTTGCTGGAAGGGAACTCCAGCCCCGCGTTCTGCAGTGCCGAGCGGACCCGTTCGCGCGCCTCTTTCACCTCCACATCCGCCAGGCCCACCAGCGTGAAGCTGGGCAAGCCATTGGCCAGATGCACCTCCACGGTGACGGCAGCCGCTTGCAGCCCCAGCAGGGCGCGGCTTTGCACCAAAGACAAGCTCATCGAAAACATCCTCCCCATTCAGGTGCGCGCTGGCATCTGGTGTTGCCAGAAAACCAAGATTGCACCACATCAGTGCAAAGGCGTTGCTTCGCGCCCATTTCTGCAACGAATCGGGCTGCCCCGGCCTGCCACATGCACCAGACGCAGTGGATGTGAAGTTTGGCACGCTCCCTGCTAAGCAGAGCCGTCCCTCATCCTTTTTTAAACGGAGAACTCCATGAAACTGAAGTCCACGCTGCTGGTGTCTGCCCTGGCCCTGTCGGGTGCTGCCTTTGCGCAGACTGCTGCCCCCGCCGCTCCTGCCCCCGACTACACGCTGTCTTTCAACGTCGGTGCGGTCACTGACTACCGTTATCGTGGCATCAGCCAGTCGCGCAAGAAGGCGGCCCTGCAAGGCGGCATTGACTTCGCGCACAGCAGCGGCTTCTACCTGGGCACCTGGGCCACGACCATCAAGTGGGTCAAGGACGGCGGCGGCAATGCCGGCGGCGAGTTCGACTTCTACGGCGGCTACAAGGGCACCGCGGGCGCCATCGGCTATGACTTCGGCATCCTGACCTACCAGTATCCCGACCACAGCCTGGCCATCAGCCCCAACACCACGGAAATCTATGGTGCCGGCACCTATGGCCCGGTGACGCTGAAGTATTCGCATGCCACCACCAACCTGTTCGGCTTTGCCGACAGCAAGAACAGCTACTACCTGGACCTGAGCGCCTTCTTTGACCTGGGCGACGGCTGGTCCCTGACCCCGCACATCGGCTACCAGAAGGTCAAGAACAACTCGGCCTCGTCGTACACCGACTACGCGCTGACGCTGGGCAAGGACTTCGGTGGCGGCCTGAGCGCCACCGCCGCCATCATCGGCACGGACAACGACACGTACGTCGGCCCCGGCGGCAAGAACCTGGGCAACGGCACGCTGGTCCTGGGCGTCAAGTACGCCTTCTAAATCAGTCCTTACAAGAGGAGAAGACATGAAACTCGTAACGGCCATCATCAAACCGTTCAAGCTTGACGAGGTGCGCGAAGCCCTCTCGGGCATCGGCGTGCAGGGCATCACCGTGACCGAAGTCAAGGGCTTTGGCCGCCAGAAGGGTCACACCGAGCTGTATCGCGGCGCGGAATACGTCGTTGATTTCCTGCCCAAGGTCAAGATCGAGGCGGCGGTGGCCGACGAGTTGGTCGACCGCGTGATCGAAGCCGTGGAGGGCGCTGCCCGCACCGGCAAGATCGGCGACGGCAAGATCTTTGTTTACAACCTGGAGCAAGTAGTTCGCATCCGCACCGGTGAGACCGGCAAGGAAGCGCTGTAAGCCGCAACCCAAGAAAGAGACACCCATGAAAAAACTACTTGCCTCCCTGGCCCTGGGCCTGGGCTTGCTGATCGGCGGCACGGCCGTCATCGCGCAGACGCCGGCACCAGCGGCATCCGCCCCCGCCGCTGAAGCCGCGGCATCTGCCCCCGCTGCCCCTGCCGCTGCGGCACCCGCCGCGGCCGCGCCCGCTGCCCCGGCGGAAGCCGCGCCTGCGGCACCGGCGCCCAAGGTGGATTCCGGCGACACCGCCTGGATGCTGACCTCCACCATGCTGGTGATCCTGATGACGATCCCCGGCCTGGCCTTGTTCTACGGCGGTTTGAGCCGCTCCAAGAACATGCTGTCCGTCCTGATGCAGGTCTTCGTGATCTTCTCGCTGATCAGCGTCCTGTGGGCGCTCTACGGCTACAGCCTGGCCTTTGCGGGCGACGGCAACTTCATCGGCGGTCTGGACAAGATCTTCCTGAAGGGCGTCGGGCTGGAAACCTTTGGTGCACTGACCACCATTCCGGAGTACGTGTTTGTTGCGTTCCAGGGCACCTTCGCCGCCATCACGGTGGCGCTGATCGTCGGTGCATTTGCAGAACGGGCGAAGTTCTCCGCCGTCTTGCTGTTCTCGGTCCTGTGGTTCACCTTCAGCTACCTGCCCATGGCGCACATCGTGTGGGGCGGCGGCCTGCTGGCCAAGGACGGCGCGCTGGACTTCGCAGGCGGCACCGTGGTGCACATCAATGCCGGTGTTGCCGGTCTGGTGGGTGCTTACCTGGTGGGCAAGCGCATTGGCTACGGCAAGGAAGCCATGACGCCGCACAGCCTGACGCTGACCATGGTGGGTGCTTCGCTGCTGTGGGTGGGCTGGTTTGGTTTCAACGCCGGTTCTGCTGGCGCTGCGAACAGCGCAGCCGGCCTGGCGTTTGTCAACACGGTGCTGGCCACGGCCGCCGCGACCCTGTCCTGGATTGCCGGTGAAAGCCTGGCCAAGGGCAAGGCCTCCATGCTGGGTGCCGCCTCCGGTGCCGTCGCCGGCCTGGTGGCGGTGACGCCCGCGGCCGGCTTTGTCGGCCCGATGGGCTCCATCGTGCTCGGCCTGATCGCCGGTCTGGTCTGCCTGTGGGGTGTCGGTGGCCTGAAGAAGATGCTGGGCGCTGACGACGCGTTCGACGTGTTTGGTGTCCACGGTGTCGGCGGTATTGTCGGCGCCATCCTGACGGGTGTCTTCGCTGCCAAGGGCCTGGGTGGCACCGGTGGCCTGACGCCTGACACCTTTGCCATGGGCGCCCAGGTGTGGATCCAGGTGAAGAGCGTGGTCTTCACCATCGTCTGGTCTGGCGTGGTGGCATTCATCGCCTTCAAGATCGCCGACCTGGTGATCGGCCTGCGCGTCACCGAAGAGGAAGAGCGCGAAGGCCTGGACATCAGCAGCCACGGCGAAACCGCCTACAACCGCTGATCCGCCTGAACTGATTTTTTCGTTAGCAAGAGTCTCCTTTGGATGTTGGGCCCGCAGCAATGCGGGCCCTTTTTTTTGTCCGCGGTACGTTCCCCGGCCCATGCACAATGGGGCGCATGACCGCATCCATCGAACTGGCCTGCGAAGGCCTGCGCTGCCAGATCGCCCCTGCGCTGGGGGGCTGTATTGCCGGGCTGTGGCTGGGCGACGTACCCGTGCTGCGCTCCACGCCGGCCGCGCAGCTGGCCACGGCGCGCCAGGCCGGCAGTTACCCGCTGGTGCCGTTTTCCAACCGCATGGGCCACGCCACGCTGCAGTGGCAGGGCACCAGCCATCCGCTGGTGCGCAACAACGGCGACGAGCCGCATGCCATCCATGGCGTGGGCTGGCAGCGGCCCTGGACGCTGCTGGACGCCGATGACCGCCTGGCGCTGCTGTCGTATGAACACCGCCCCGACGCTGCCTGGCCGTTTGCGTTCGATGCATCACAGACCTTTCGCATCGCGCCGGGCTCTCTGGAGCTGACGCTGAGCGTGACCAACCAGGCGGAGCGCCCCGCGCCGCTGGGCATGGGCTGGCATCCGTATTTCGTGAAGCGCCCGGGCAGTCGCCTGCGCTTTGAGGCCACCGGCCGCTGGGAAATGGGCGCCGACAAGCTGCCCACCCACCGCAGCGCATCGGCGGGGCTGGACGCCAGCTGTGACACGCTGGACGTGGACCACTGCTTTGACGGCTGGCACGGCAGCGTGCTGCTGCAGGACGCGCTGCTGCGCTTGCGCATCAGCTCGGCGCTCACGCGGCTGGTGGTGTTCACCCACCCCACGCGCGATTTCGTGGCCATCGAGCCGGTGAGCCATGTGAACAATGCGCTCAACCTGGCGGGCCACCCCGGCAGCCGGCCGCAGGATCTGGGCATCCAGGTGCTGGCGCCCGGTGAAACCCTCAGCGCGAGCATGACCCTTGACGTGGAGGACGTGAAGTGACGCATGACGCAACGCCGTGGCAGGCCGTGACGCAACAACCCGACCAGCTGGGCGAATCGCCTTTCTGGCACCCGCACGAACAACTGCTGTACTGGGTGGACATACCCGCACGCCAGGTGCGCCGCGCCAATGTGTTTATGGGCACGGTGGACAGCTGGGCCCTGCCGCAGGAGGTGGGCAGCATCGCGCCGGCGCAAGGCGGCGGCCTGGTGCTGGCGCTGCGCGATGGCATCTACCGCGCGCGCGACTGGGGCGGCGCGCTGCAACCCGTGGCGCGCTTCAACCACGACGTGGCCACCACCCGCTTCAACGACGGCAAGGCCGACCCGCTGGGCCGCTTCTGGGCCGGCACGATGTACGAGCCCCGGGACGCGCGGCGCGCCGAGCTGTACAGCGTGGACTGCCGCCCGGGCAACGGCCAGGGCGGCAAGCCCGCCATCCAGCTCAAGGCGCAAAACGGCGTCATTGCCAACGGCCTGGCCTGGTCGCCCGACGCCGCCACGGTGTACTGGAGCGACACCACGAACCACCTCATCCAGGCCTGGGACTGGGACGCCGCCAGCAACGCCATGCGCCATCACCGTGTGTTCCGCCAGTTTCACCCCAAGCCGGCCGGCTGGCAGCCGGGCATGGACGGCTATGGCGGGCGGCCCGACGGCGCGGCGGTGGACGTTGAAGGCAACTACTGGGTGGCGATGTTTGAAGGCGCGCGGGTGCTCAAGCTGTCGGCCGCGGGCGACATCCTGGCTGAGTACCCCGTGCCCGCGCGCTGCCCCACCATGCCCTGCTTTGGCGGGGACGACCTGCGCACGCTGTACCTCACCACGGCACGCCATGGCCGCCCGGCTGACGAGCTGGCCCGCTACCCGCAGTCGGGCTGCGTGTTCAGCCTGCGTGTGGACGTGCCGGGCCTGCCGGTCAACTTTTTCAGCGACTGATTTCAAAAAGATCACGCCGCCGTCCTGGCGCGGGCGGCGCAGCCGGGCGTAACATCGACCGATGGACCCCATTGCGGCCTTTGCCCCGGCCTTTGCCCCCGACCCCGCCCTGCGCCAGATCACCGACCGCGTCCGCGCGGCACATGCCGATGGCACGGCGCTGCGCATCCGCGGCGGCGGCACCAAGGATTTTTACGGCGCCGTCCCTGCCGCCGCCCTGCGCGGCGAGCTGCTGGACACCACGCCGCTGTCGGGCATCACCAGCTACGAACCCAGCGAACTGGTCGTCACCGTGCGCGCCGGCACGCCGCTGGCCGAACTGGAAGCCGCGCTGGCCGAGCAGGGGCAGTGCCTGCCGTTTGAGCCGCCGCACTTTGGCGAGGGTGCTACCCGCGCCGAGCTCTTGGGCGAGCGCGTCCTGAAAGGCGGTTCCACCGCAGGGAGCGCAGCGACCGTCGGTGGCATGGTGGCCGCCGGCCTGAGCGGCCCGGCGCGCGCCACGGCCGGCTCGGTGCGCGACTACGTGCTGGGGTTGACGCTCATCAACGGCCGGGCCGAGCATCTGACGTTTGGCGGCACCGTCATGAAAAACGTGGCGGGCTACGACGTGTCGCGCCTGATGGCGGGTGCCATGGGCACGCTGGGGCTGATCACCCAGGTCAGCCTCAAGGTCTTGCCCGTGGCCCCGGCAGAAGCCACGCTGCGCTTTGCGCTGGACGAGGCCACCGCCATCCGCCGCCTCAATGAATGGGCGGGCGAGCCGCTGCCGCTGAACGCCAGCTCCTGGGTCACGGATGCCGGCCAGCCCGTGCTGTACCTGCGCCTGCGCGGCGCGGTGGCGGCCGTGGAGGCGGCGGTGGGCCGCCTGCTGGCCCAGGTGCCCGGCGAACGCGTGGATTCCCCCGCGACCCGCGCCGACTGGACGGCGGCGCGCGATCTGCGCCTGCCCTGGTTTGCCGAAGGCTTCGCACGCGGGCAGGACTTGTGGCGCCTGTCGGTGCCGCAAACGGCTGCGCCGCTGGGCGTGGGCGACACGATGATCGACTGGCTGGGTGGCCAGCGGTGGGTGTGGGCGGATGCGCTGGACGCAGCGGCGGCGCAGCGTTTTCGTTCCGCCGTTCACGCCGTGGGCGGCCATGCAACGCTGTTTCGCACCGCCTCGGACGCTGTGGCCGTGCCGCGTTTCGAAGCGCCTACGCCGCCGCTGGACCGCATCCACGCGCAGCTCAAGCGAGAGTTTGATCCGGCGGGTGTTTTCAATCCGGGGCGGTTGGGGTTTTGATGGGCTGCTTGACTTCTCTCGCGGCTTCGCGGCAGGCGGTGCCCGGCGGGGGCTCACACTGCGGTGGTTTTCGCTTCGCGAAAACTCCGCTGCGATGCTCGGGGGTCGGTCGCGCCGCGAAACTCGCTACGCGCTTCGCGCTCCGCTCAAACAGTCGCGGCGAGCATGTCACGACGCGCGCTGCGCGCGCCGACACTCCCCCCTGCGCTTCTCGCCACCGCAGAGATCGCCCCCACCGGGCACCGCCTGCCGCGAAGCCGGGCACGGGTATCCGCGCACGCCTTTGCCGCGCGGTGCTCCGCGCGCAGCACGCCTGATAGAACTGACACCATGCGACGCCTGCGCCACCTCACCGGCCGCCACCGCACACAGTCCACCAACCGGCTGCTGGGGCTGCTGCTGGCGTTCAATGCGGGGGCCATCAATGCGGGCGGCTTTCTGGTGGTGGGGCTGTACACGTCGCACATGACGGGCTTTGTGTCGGTCATTGCCGACAACCTGGTGCTGGGCAAGATGGCGCTGGTGCTGGGGGCGGTGGGGGCGCTGCTGTTCTTCATCGCGGGGGCGGCCACCACCGCGGTGCTGGTGAACTGGGCGCACCGGCGCCACCTGCGCAGCGGCTATGCCTTGCCGCTGCTGCTGGAGTCCGCCTTGCTGCTGGTATTCGGCCTGGTGGGCGCCGTGCTGCACCGCCAGACGCCGTTTGCCGTGCCGCTGGCGGTGCTGCTGCTGGCCTACACCATGGGGCTGCAGAACGCGCTGGTGACCAAGGTGTCGTCGGCGCAGATCCGCACCACGCACATGACGGGCGTGATCACCGACCTGGGCATCGAGCTGGGCAAGCTGTTTTACTGGAACGGCACCGGCCTGCCGCCCGAAAGCCATGTGCGCGCCAACCGGGCGCGGCTGCGGCTGTTCGCGGCTTTGCTGGGCATGTTCACCGCCGGCGGCGTCATTGGCGCGGCGGGCTTCAAGTACATCGGCTTTGGCTGGGTGGTGCCGTTCGCGGTGGTCCTGCTGACCCTGTCGCTGCCGCCGCTGTTGTCCGACCTGCGCCAGTTTGGCCGCCGCGAGCCCTATCGCCCCGCGCCCCCGGCGCGCCAGCCCTGAGCCCACGCCATGCAAACCAACCTCGCCCCCGAATACCGCGGCACGCCCGAAGGCCAGGAGGCCGAAGCCATCCTGCGCAAGTGCGTGCATTGCGGCTTTTGCACCGCCACCTGCCCCACCTACCAGCTGCTGGGCGACGAGCTGGACGGCCCGCGCGGGCGCATCTACCTGATGAAGCAGGTGCTGGAGGGCGAGGCCCCCACGCGCAAGACGCAGCTGCACCTGGACCGCTGCCTGACCTGCCGCAACTGCGAAAGCACCTGCCCCAGTGGCGTGCAGTACG
Organism: Pseudomonadota bacterium; assembly: GCA_020161775.1. GTDB lineage: Bacteria > Pseudomonadota > Gammaproteobacteria > Burkholderiales > Burkholderiaceae_C > RAM1. Next base: position 192,993 of record JAIUOW010000008.1, on the reverse strand, counting down.
GCCATCTGGTGGACATCGGCCGCAAGATCGTGGACGAGAAAGTGCCGCGCCCGCCGGGCGAAAAGGCACTGCGCTGGGCGCTGAAGGAGGGCCTGCCCTCGCCGTTGTTCGGCCCGGCCATGGCCGCGGGGCAAATGGTGCGCGGCCTGCTGCCCGCCAGCCTGAAGGCCAAGGTGCCGCCAAAGCAGAACGCCGGCGCCTGGCCCACCCGCACGCATGCGCGCAAGGTGCTGATGCTGGCGGGCTGCGTTCAGCCGGCCATGATGCCCAACATCAACAGCGCCACGGCCCGCGTGCTGGACGCCGCCGGCATCCAGACCGTGGTGGCGGGCAATGCGGGCTGCTGCGGCGCCGTGAAATTCCACCTGAACGACCAGGCCGGCGGCATGGCGCAGATGCGCGCCAACATCGACGCGTGGTGGCCGCATGTGGAATCGGGGGTGGAAGCGATCGTCATGAACGCGTCCGGCTGCGGTGTGACCGTCAAGGACTATGGCCATATCCTGCGCGACGACCCGGACTATGCGGCCAGGGCGGCGCGCATCAGCGAACTCACGCGCGACCTCAGCGAGCTGCTGCCCGATCTGGTGGACGCACTGCGCCCGCGCATGGCGGCGCGTGGGGGCCGGGCGGGGCAGGTGGCGTTTCACCCGCCGTGCACGCTGCAGCACGGCCAGAAGCTGCGCGGCGGCGTGGAAAAGCACCTGGGCGCCCTGGGCTTCCAGGTGACCGTGAGCGCCAATGAATCGCACCTGTGCTGTGGCTCGGCAGGCACCTACAGCGTGTTGAACCCGGACATTGCCTACACCCTGCGCGACCGCAAGCTGGGCCATTTGAAAGAAATGCAACCGCAGGTGATAGCCAGCGCCAACATCGGCTGCATCACCCACCTGCAAAGCGGCACGGCCACGCCGGTGCGCCACTGGGTGGAGCTGCTGGACGAGGCGCTCGCCCCCTCCTGACACGATGCTGTCAGCAGCGGCGGCGCAAGATAAACGCCTTTTGCCAGGCAGTTGAGGGACTGCCGCCGTCGGGCTGGGGGGCCCGCACCATGACCATCACGCTGAAGGGAATTGGCATGCCGCGCGCCGCGCGCTATCGTGGCTGACCATGCGCCGCGCCGACCGACTTTTCCACATCATCCAGCTGATCCGGGGCCGCAGGCTGACCACGGCGGCCTTTCTGGCCCAGCGGCTGGAGGTGTCCGAGCGCACGATTTACCGCGACGTGGCCGACCTGCTGCACCAGGGCGTGCCCATCGAGGGCGAGGCCGGCGTGGGCTACCGCCTGGGCGCGGGCTTCGATCTGCCGCCCATGATGTTCACCCACGACGAAGCCAAGGCGCTGGTCGCCTCGGCCCGCATGGCCCAGGCCTGGCTGGACCCGGGCCTGGCCCAAAGCGCGCAGGACGCCCTGGGCAAGATCCTGTCGGTGCTGCCGGCCGACGCGCGCACCGCGGCGGAATCGCTGGCGGTGTTTGCCCCCGGCGGCGGGCTGGACGCCCCGGCCCAGCGCACGCTGCAGACGCTGCGCGAGGCGGTGCAGGCGCGCAACAAGATCTTCATCCAGTACCTGGACCTGAGCGACAAGCCCAGCGAACGCACGCTGCGCCCGCTGGGCTGCTTTTACTGGGGCAAAGTCTGGACACTGGCCGCGTGGTGCGAAACGCGTGAAGACTTCCGCAGCTTCCGCGTGGACCGCGTGACCTACGTGCGCCGGCTGGACGAACGCTTTCGCGACGAACCCGGCCGCACGCTGGCCGACCTGGCGCGGGTGGAGGATGCGCGGGCGCGTGAGATGGGGTGGATGTCGTGAACCCGTGGCGGGCCGGCGCTCAGCGCCCCAGCGCATCCCGGTAGCGCCGGCTCACGGGCACCACCGAGCCGTCGCGCAGGGTCAGGCGCGCATCCCCGCTGTCCAGCGGCTCGATCTGCGCCACCTGGTCCAGGTTGACGGCGTGGCTTCTGTGCACGCGCACGAAGCGCGCCGGGTCCAGCTGCTCCAGAAACTCGGTCAGCGTGGCGCGCAGCAGGTAGTCGTGGCCGTTCACGCGCAGGCCCACATAGTTGCCCTGGGCCTGCACATGGGCGATGTCCGCCGCCGCAATCAGGAATTCACGGCGCAGCTTGCGCACCAGAAACCGCTCGGGCCGCGCCACGGGCTGTGCCGGGGCCGGCGGCGCGCCGGCAGGCGGTTCGGGCGCGTCCAGCACGCGGGCTTCGCCCTGCAGGCGCAGCAGCAGCAGGCGCCAGCTCAGCGCAGCCGCCAGGATCAGCACGTAGGTGCGCACGTCCTTGAGGTATTCATAGGCCAGCATGCCGGGCCATGACGCAACCGCATACGCTTGCCCCAGCGCGGCATAGGCCGCATGCCGCAGCGCCACCATGCCGGCTACGTGCAGCGCGCAAAACGCCAGCGTGGCCCCCAGGTGCCACGGCAGGTGGACCCGCAGCACACCCCAGCGCAGCGGAAACCGCCGCTCCCAGGCCACCACCGCCGGCACCAGCAGGCCCAGCACGAGGGCGCTGGACACTTCCCACACCAGCGGCTGCCACAGCGGCAACTGCGGCCGGTCCAGCCGCTGCACCAGGGTGTTGAAGCCGGCCTGCAGCGCCAGCACCACCCCCCAGAACGCCACCTCGGCGCGCCGGCGCACTGGCTGCTGGCGCAGCCACCTGTGTGTTGAATCGGACATGGCGGCCAGTTTAGGCGCCACGCGGGCGCAATTCATCCCCACCAGCGCGCCGCCCGTCACAAACCGGGGGCAACCCGTCCCGCGGGTGCGCCACGGCCGGCCAGCGCGGCCGAGCATGGCGGCTTTGCACAACCCGCTTGCCCTGCCATGAACCGCCGCCACGACATCGACGCCCTGCGCGCACTGGCCTTTGCGCTTGTCATCCTGTACCACGTGGCCATGTATTACGTGGCCGGCTGGCACTGGCACCTCAAGAGCCCGCACGCGGCTGAATGGCTGCATTGGCCCCTGCGGGTCCTCAACCTGTGGCGCATGGACCTGGTGTTCCTGATCTCGGGCGTGGCATTCGGCTTCCTGCGCCGGGGACAGACGGTGGCGGGCCTGATCCGCCAGCGCAGCCTTCGCCTGCTGCTGCCGCTGGCCTTTGGCATGGCGGTGGTGGTGCCGTTTCAGCCCTATGCGCAGGCGGTGGCCAACGGCAGCATTGCGCCGGGCTTTGCTGATTTCCTGCTGCGTTACTACACGGGTGGGTACCTTGGTGGCGCATGGCCGCGCAACGCCTTTGACGGCTGGGATTTCGGCGTCACCTGGAACCACCTGTGGTACCTGCCCTACCTGTGGGCCTACACCACGCTGCTGGCGCTGGCGTTGCCGCTGGTGGAGTCAGCTGCCGGGCAGCGCCTGCGCGATGCGTTCACCAGCCTGCGCGGCGCGGCGCTGCTCGCGCTGCCGGTGCTGCCGCTGGCGCTGTATTCCGCCACGCTGTGGCCGCGCTTTCCGGTCACGCATGACCTGATCCACGACGGCTGGCTGCACGCGGTGTATTTCACGCTGTTTGTCTATGGTTACTGGATGGGCGTGGCGCCGGGCCTTTGGGCTGAGCTGCGGCGCCTGCGCTGGGTGGCGCTGGCGCTGGCGGTGGGGCTGTTGGCCTTGCATGTGGCGCTGCGCTCTGGCGCGGCGGGCCTGCCCGCGCGGCTGGTGGCGGACGCCTACCTGTGGGCCAGCCTGGTGGCCGTGCTGGGCTGGGCCCACCACAAGCTCAACCGCCCCTGGCCCTGGCTGGCCTGGGCCCATGAATCGGTCTACCCCTGGTACATGCTGCACCAGACCTTGATCATCCTGCTGGCGGTGGTACTGGCACCGCTGGCGCTGGGGCCGGTGGCAGAGCCCGCGGTGCTGGTCGCGGGCACGGCGCTGGGATGCTGGCTGATCACCGATGGGCTGGTGCGGCGCTTCAATGCCCTGCGCCTGCTGTTCGGCCTCAAGCCGCGAGCGCGGCCTCAATATCCTTTGCCAGCTCCGCCGGCGCCGTCTGCGGGGCATAGCGCCCGATGACCTGACCATCCTTGCCGATCAGGAACTTGGTGAAGTTCCATTTGACGGCGGTGCTGCCCAGCAGGCCCGGCGCCTCCTGCGTGAGCCACTGGAACAGCGGGTCGGCGCCCACGCCGTTGACCTCTACCTTGGCCATCATCGGGAAGCTCACGCCGTAGTTGAGCTGGCAGAAGCTGGCGATCTCTTCGTTGCTGCCCGGGTCCTGGGCGCCAAACTGGTTGCAGGGAAATCCCAACACCACCAGGCCTTGTTTCACATAGTCCTGGTGCAGCTTTTCCAGGCCGGCGAATTGCGGTGTAAAACCGCAGGCGCTGGCGGTATTGACCACCAGCAGCACCTTGCCACGGAACTTGCCGAGCTTCACGCGCTTGCCGTCGGTTTGCACCGCTTCAAAATCCCAGGCCGTGACCATGACAAATCCCACAAGTTTCTGACAAGCCGCACGTTAACATGGTGATCACCCAGACCATGACACCCCATGCCATTGCCCTGGTGGGCTTTACCTCCTTCGAACATTCGGCATTTGAGTCGTTCTTCCGCCTGGCGCGGCGCCAGCCGGGCTTTCGCATCGTGGACGACCTGGGCGCCGCCGCGCTGATCCTGGCCAATGCCGACGACCTGGACGTGATGCGCGACCTGGTGGCCATGGCACCGCGCCAGCCCGTGTTGCTCATCGGCGCGTCCAGCCGCGGCACGCCCTGGCCCGTGCAGCAGCGCCCCATCAAGCTCATGAGCGTGCTGACGGCCATGGAGCAGACGCTGTCACCGGCCCCGGTGGCTGCCGCGCCCCAGGCACCGCCCCGGCGTGCCGCGCCCGCACCTGCACCTTCACCCGTGCCTGCACCCACGGCCGAGTTGCCCACCCAGCCCATGGCCGGCGACGACGGCATCCTGGTGGTGGACGACAGCGAAACCGCGCTGCACTTCATGCAAAGCCGCCTGCGGCGCTTCGGCTTCACGGCCGAGCTGGTGCACAGCGGCGAAGAGGCGCTGGAGCGCATTGCCAAAAAGCCCTACAAATTCGTGTTCCTGGACGTGATGATGGAAGGCATGGACGGCTACCAGGCCTGCCGCGCCATCAAGCAGCGCTATTACCCCGACGGCAAGCCGCCGGTGGTGGTCATGCTGACCAGCCGCACCGGCACCATCGACAAGGCCAAGGGCAAGCTGGCCGGCTGCGACGCCTACCTGCCCAAGCCGCTGACCGAACGCGACCTGGCGCTGGTGCTCACGAAGTTCGACGTAGAACTGCAGCGCGGCTTCCAGCCGACACGGCTGGAGCGGGGCTGACGTTGAATCCCGTTTTCCTGAAACGCGCCCGACGCGACGGGGCGGCGCTTTCGCCACCAGAGCCCCGGCCCCCTTCGGGGTGAGCCGCTGCAGTGCTCAAAACGGGCGAGTCTCAGTAGTTCGGGTCTGACGCTTGTGGAGCGTTGAGATGGCTTGGCCCGTTTTTCCGCGCTTCGCGCCCGGGGCTCTTGATCGGTGGCGAAAGCGCCGCCCCGTTGCGTCAGGCTTTGGGCGTTCGGGTCGCCCAATACCCACGGCAGCCTCTACAAGACGCCTTGATCGATGGCGACGCGCTTCTCATTGGCGGTCTCAAGCGGCGTTTCGGCCAGACAAACTGCCTTGATCGTGCGCAGGTTCTGGTCAAGTATTGCGAGTCTGTGAAGAAGGCTGGACCCGGGGATTTCGAAAAGAGGCATTCCCTTCAGCGTTTGGCGAACGATATCTATTTCCTCGGCAAGCGAATTCCAGGCAACGAGATCCCCGCTCTGCAAACATCTGCGAAAGAGATCTGAGCAGATGCTTTTGCTGGTGGCGAAAGCGCCGCCCCGTCGCGCCAGGCGTGTAGCCAGAGACTGAACGCTGTACGCGCCCAGGGTGGATGCCCCGAGATCAAGTCCGGCATGACAGGTGTCAGTGACGTGCATTGGCTGGCCAGGCCGACCATGCCGCCGCCAGCAGGATCAGCGCGCCGCCCAGCAGCGTTTGCCCCGTCAGCTGCGCCGCGCCCAGCGCCACCGACGACACGCTGGCGAACACCACCTCGCTGAGCATGACCAGCGCCGTGGTGTGGGCGGCCAGGCGTGCCGCGCCGTACTGCAGCGCCAGGTTGCCCGCCAGAAAGCACACCCCCAGCACCAGGCCCAGCGCCAGCCAGCCGATGCTGGGCGCCGGTGGCGCGCTGACCAGGCCCTGGGCCAGCCCCAGGCTGGCCGCGGCCAGAGCCATCAGCGTGCCGCCGCCAAACATGGCCAGCACGCGCGATTCGCCGGGCACGCGGTTGAGCTTGAGCAGCAGGATGTTGGTCAGCGCAAAGCACAGGCCGCCCGCCAGCGCCAGCCAGTCGGGCAGGCCCTCGGGCACGGGCCAGGCCGTGTCGCCGGTCTTGAGCACGATCACCACGCCCGCCAGCGCCAGTACCAGCCGCAACAGTGACGCCGCCGTGGGCTTTTCACCCAGCAGCGGCCAGGCCAGCAGCACCGACCAGGCGGGCATCAGGTAAAACAGCAGCACCACGCGCACCACGTCGCCCACGGTCACCGCCCAGTTGAAGCCCACGTTGGTCAGGCCCGACGAGGCCATCAGCAGCCACAGCAGCGGCTGCGATGCAAAGCCGCGCCACGCGCGCGGGCGCGCGGCCAGCAGGCAGGCCAGCGAGAAGGCGTAGATGAGGGCGGTGGCCCACAACGGATGCAGGCCGTGGGCCTCAAGCTGGCGAAACGGCCACCACGAGACCCCCCACACAAAGGCGTTGGACATCAACGCCAGCACCGGCAGTACAGGGCTACCCATGCATGTTGTCGTGTCGGGCTACTTCCAGCAAATGCTCAACTTCTGCCTTGTACTTGATGCAGTTGCTGGCGTGCCAGCGCTTGATCAGCCACATCACACCGGCCACCACGATGCCGAAGGCGGTGATCGCGCCAAAGGCGGACAGGCCCATGCCGGTGGACAGGGTGTAGAACGCGCCCAGCGCCAGGATGCAGGCCTGCTCGTTGAAGTTCTGCACGGCAATGGAGCGGCCCGCGCCCATGAGGTTGTGGCCGCGGTGCTGCAGCAGCGCATTCATGGGCACCACCAGAAAGCCGCCCAGCCCGCCCAGCAGGATCAGGAACGGCGCGGCCACCCAGACGTTGTCGATGAAGTTCAACAGGATCACCAGCAGCCCCATGCCGATGCCCATGGGGATCACGCTGGTGGCCATGTCCAGGCGCATGCGCATGGACGCGATCACCGCGCCCACGGCGGTGCCGATGGCCACCACGCCCACCAGGGTGGACGCCTGGGTGACGCTGTAGCCCAGGGCCGCGGCGGCCCAGGCCAGCACGATGTAGCGCAGGTTGCCGCTGACGCCCCAGAACAGCGTGGTGGTGGCCAGCGAAATCTGGCCCAGCTTGTCGCGCCACAGGCGGCTGTTGCAGGTCCAGAAGTCGGGCAGCAGCACCAGCAAGTTCCTGGGCATGGGCCGCATTTCCACGCCGGTCAGCGGGATGCGGGTGTTGAACCACGCGGCCAGGGCGTAGATGAAGATCAGCACAAAGATGGCCGCCTCGGGCGCGGTGTCGATGCCGGTGTTGATGACGGGGAAGTCCACGCTGAGCAGCCGGGTGGATACCGCCGCGCCCACCAGCTGGCCGCCCAGCAGCACGCCCAGGATGATGGAGGCAATGGTCAGGCCTTCGATCCAGCCATTGGCCTTGACCAGCTGCGACGGCGGCAGCAGCTCGGTGAGGATGCCGTACTTGGCCGGTGAATAGGCCGCGGCACCCAGGCCCACGATGGCGTACGCCATCAGCGGGTGCGAGCCGAACAGCATCAGCAGGCAGCCCACCACCTTGATGGCATTGCTGATGAACATGACCTTGCCTTTGGGCAAGGCATCGGCAAAAGCGCCCACGAAGGGCGCGAGGATCACATAGAAAAGGGCAAACATTGGCACCAGCGCGGCCTGCTGCCACTCGGGTGCACCCCCGGCCCGCAGCAGCGCCACGGCACCCACGAAAAGCGCGTTGTCGGCCAGCGACGAAAAGAACTGGGCCGACATGATCGTGTAGAAACCGCGCTTCATCGGGGGCTGTTCTTCGCTGTGCTTCGCATTCGATCGGCTAATGCCGGGTTATTTGGACGCGTCTCCTGACGACAGCGGGTTATATCACGCCGGAAATGCCACAATTTTGAGCTATGAACCCCCACGCTCGACACTTCGTGTACTCGCTGCCCCCCGAGGGGGCCTCAGCCTCCTTGAGGCGGCTCGGCGGAGACTGACCATGCCCCGTCCCATCCAAGCCACCATCCACACCGAAGCCCTTCGCAACAACCTGGCGCGCGTGCGCGCCGCCGTGCCCGACGCGCGCGTATGGGGCGTCGTCAAGGCCAATGCCTACGGCCACGGCATCGAACGCGTTTTTGAAGGCCTGCGCGGCGCCGACGGCTTTGCGCTGCTGGACCTGGACGAGGCGCAGCGCGTGCGCGATCTGGGCTGGCGCGGCCCCATCCTGCTGCTGGAGGGCGTGTTCGAGCCGCGCGACCTGGAGCTGTGCTCGCGCCTGAACCTGTGGCACACGGTGCACTGTGACGAACAGATCGACATGCTGGCCACCCACAAGACGCACCAGCCGCACCGCGTTTTCCTGAAAATGAATTCGGGCATGAACCGCCTGGGCTTTACGCCGCAGCGCTACCGCACCGCCTGGGCGCGGCTGAACGCGCTGCCGCAGGTGGATGAAATCTCGCTCATAACGCACTTCAGCGACGCCGACGGCCCGCGCGGCATTGCGCACCAGGTGGCCGCTTTCGCCGAGGCCACGCGCGATCTGCCCGGCGAGCGCACGCTGGGCAACAGCGCGGCCACGCTGCGTCACGCGCAGGCCGCGGACGTGCGCGCGGACTGGGTGCGGCCCGGCATTGCCATCTATGGCAGCGCGCCCGACTTTCCGGAACGCACGGCGCAGCAATGGGGCCTGCAGGGCGCCATGACGCTGGCCAGCAAACTGATCGGCACGCAGGACCTGCAGCCCGGCGACACCGTGGGCTATGGCTCCAGCTTTACCGCCAACGCGCCCATGCGCATCGGCATCGTGGCCTGCGGCTATGCCGACGGTTACCCGCGCCACTGCACCACGGGCACGCCGGTGCTGGTCAACGGCGTGCGCACCCGCATGGTGGGCCGCGTCAGCATGGACATGATCACGGTGGACTTGGGCGGAGTGCCCGATGCGGGCTTTGGCAGCGAGGTGACGCTGTGGGGCCGCGCCTCCAGCGGTGCCGTGCTGTCCATCGACGAGATCGCGCAGGCGGCGGGCACCGTGGGCTATGAGCTGATGTGCGCGCTGGCGATGCGGGTGCCGGTGGTGGTCGACTGATCAGCGTTTGCGCAAACCCAGCGTCATCACCGCGCCCACCACCACCAGCGCACCCACGATCTGGATGGGCGCTATCGCCTGGCCCAGCACAGCCCAAGCCAGCACCAGCGCGAACACCGGCTCCACGTTCATGATGGCGCTGTTGCCCACCACGCCCAGGCGTGGCAACACGGTGAACATGATGGTGAAGGCCGTGCCGTAAAGGAAGGTCAGCGCGGCCAGCCCGCCCCAGCCGGCTGGCGCCGTGGGCAGGTGAAAGCCGCCCTGCGCGCCCACCATGGCCAGCGCCACCAGGCCGGCCATGGCCATGGTGGTGGCGGTGCGCACGCGGCCGTCCAGGTCGCCGGCCTCATGCTGGGTCAGCACCAGCGCCAGGCCAAAGGTGCCGGCGGCCGCCAGCGCAAACGCCACGCCGGCGCCAATGCGCCCCCACTGGCCGGCCGCGCCCAGGCCAGATGCCGCGCCCAGCACATCCAGCGCCAGCGCCAGGCCCGCCAGGATGACCGGCATGGCGATCAGCATGGCCCGCTCGGGCCGCTGGCGGTACACCACCCAGGACCACAGCGCCGTCCAGATCGGATAGGTGTTGAAGGCCAGCAGCGCCAGCGCCACCGGCAGGCGTGCCACGGCAGAATAAAGGCACAGGCTCTGCACGCCGATCAGCAGGCCGATGAGCGGCAGCATGCGCTTGTGGCGCGCGGTGAATGCCACGCGCACACCTTGCGCCGCCAGGATGGCCACGATCACCAGCGCGGTGACGGCGCTGCGGAACACGACCGCCGTGGCCACGTCGGCCCCGTGGTTGAAGGCAATGCGCGCGGCCACATGGTTGGCGCCCATCATCAGCGCGATGAGCAGCAGCGTGGCAAAGGCGGTGGCGCTGAGCGCGCGGGCGGGTGGGGTCATGAGGGCGGTGTCAGGACAGGCTGGACAGATGGGCCTGGGCGGCCTTGGCGAGCTTGTCGTCGAAGGTGGCCAGGGGGCATTGGAGCTCGGCCGCCAGCCAGAGGTAGCTGGCGTCGTAGGCCGAGAGGTTGTATTGCAGCGCCAGCGCCGCCACCGCCTGAACGTCCATGCGGTGCAGGGTGACGTCCAGCCGCGCTGCCTCGGCCAGGCCGGAGGCCGCATGGCCTTCGCCGCGCCGCTGCTTCTTCACGGCCACGCTGGCGATCTCGGCCTGCAAGACGTTGGGCGCATGCAGCGAGCGCCCTGCGATGCGTTCAAGCGCCTGTGCACGCCATTCCTCGTTGAAGACAACACCGGCAAGCGTGCTGCAGTCCACCACCAGCGGCGGCAAAGGCAGGTAGCGCGCGGGCGGCTCTGCCACATACAGGGTCGGGCGGTCGGTGCTCATCGGCTGTCGCGGTCTTCGCGGATCAGGTCAATGCTGGAGATCTGGTCCTTGATGGGATCGGGATAGCGCATCTTCATCTCGGCCGCGATCTGCTCGATGCTCTTCCAACCCTGGCGCACGATGGGAAAGCCCTGCCTGTCATAGCCGGTGATGCGGGGCCGGCCGGGGTCGCCGGACAGGGGCGCGCCGGTGTCCAGCGCGGCCTGCTCGATGATGGCCATGAGTTCGCCCTGCAGCGAGCGGTGGTTGCGGGCCGCGCGTTGGCGCAAGGCCTCGGCCAGATCTTCCGGAACGTCTTTAATCGACAGATTCGGCATGTTTCACCTCCAATTCGGAGCCATATTGGAGGCAAACTGGAGATTTGTCAATACAAATTGCGTACTTTGGCGTGCAGTCTGCTCAACCCCAGCAGGGCGTCCGTGAACGGCGTGGGCACGCCAGTCAGGCCGCCCAGTTCCTTCACCACCGTCACCAGCGCATCCAGCTCCACGGGGCGGCCGGCCTCCACGTCCTGCAGCATGGACGTCTTGAATGCGCCCAGCTTGGCCGTGACCTGGTGACGGTCTTCGGGCTGCTGGTCGATGGGAATGCCGATGCGGGCGCCGATCTCCCTGGCTTCCAGCATCACGGCGGACACAAAGCCGCGCACCAGCGGGTCGCCCATGATGAGGTCGGTGGTGGCGCCCGTCATGGCGCTGATGGGGTTGACCGTCATGTTGCCCCACAGCTTGTACCAGGCGTCCTTCTGGATCTGCTCGGACAGCACGGCCTCGAAGCCGGCCTTGCCAAGCAAGGCCACCAGCTGCTGCACCCGCGCCGTCTTCTCGCCCGAGGGCTCGCCGATGATGAGCTTGTTGCCGAAGTGGTGCTTCACATGGCCCGGCCCGTTGAGCGAGCAACTGGCATGCACCACGCAGCCGATGATGTGGTGGCCGGGGATGGCCTGCGCAATCGTGCCGCCGGGGTCCACGGCCGACAGGCGGGTGCCGGCCAGCGCACCGCCAAAGCCTTCAAAGAACCACCAGGGCACGCCGTTCATGGCGGTGAGCACCATGGTGCCGGGTCCGAGCAGCGGGGCGATGGCCTGCGCCACGCCCGCCATGGCCGGTGCCTTCACGGCCACGACCACCAGGTCCTGCACGCCCAGGTCGGCCGGGTTGCTGCTGGCGCGCACGGGCACCGTGGCGGTGCTGCCCGCGCTTTCAAGCCGCAGGCCGTTGTCCTGCACGGCCTTCAGCGTGTCGCCGCGCGCCACCACGCTGACGTCGCAGCCGGCCTGCGCCAGGCGCACGCCGATCCAGCCGCCGATGGCGCCGGCGCCGTAGATGGTTACTTTCATGGGATGGGTCAGTTCTTGTAGCTGTCGTCGATGCGGTCCACGCGGCGCACCAGGGCGTCAAACACGTCCTGGCCCGCGCCGAATCTCGCGTCGAACTGGAACGAGTCGTGCGTGGTCTTGTGCGCCACGGCCTCGGGCACGGGAATGGCCGCGCCCAGCGCGGCCTGCGTGACCTGCACGTCGCAGGCGCGCTGCAGCGTCCACAGCCGCACCAGCGTCAGCGGCAGGGTGGGGCCGGCGGCCAGCAGGCCGTGGTTGCGCAGGATCAGCAGCGGCTTGTCGCCCATGCTGGCCAGCAGTCGGGGCGCTTCCTCGGCATGCACGGTGATGCCTTCGAAGTCGTGATACGCCACCATGCCGTGCAGCTGGGCCGAATAAAAATTGTTTTGCGCCAGGCCGCCCTGGGTGCAGGCCACGGCCAGCCCATTGGTGGTGTGGGTGTGCATGACACAGTGCGCGCCATCCACGTTGTCGTGGATGGCGGCATGGATGGTGAAGCCCGCCGGGTTCACCGGCCAGGGGTTGTCGTCCAGCTTGTTGCCCTGGATGTCGATCTTCAGCAGGTTGCTGGCCGTGACTTCGCTGTAGTGCAGGCCGAACGGGTTGATGAGGAACTGCTTTTGCCCGCCCGTGACGCTGTCGGGCAGGCGCACCGTGATGTGGTTGTAGATCATCTCGGTCCAGCCCAGCATGTCAAAGATGCGGTAGCACGCGGCCAGTTGCACGCGGGCTTTCCATTCATCGGGATGCATGGCGGGTTTCAAAACAGCGTTCATCACAGTCCTTTCTCTTTTCAAGTGACACCACGGAACCGGCTTTGCCGGGCCGCTGGTGTCGCCCCCTTGAGGGGGAGGCGCAAAGCGCCTCGGGGGTGGTTTTATGCCTCTGCTGTAAAGCCGACCTGCTTCACGATCGGCGCCCACTTGGCGGTGTCGCGCTTGATCAGCTCGGTCAGCTCGGCGGGGGTGGACGACATGGCTTCCAGGCCAAAACCGTTCAGGCCGTCGATCACGTCCTTTTGCGCGAGCGCGTTCTTCATCGACGCATTCAGGCGGGCCACCAGCTCGGGCGCGGCCTTGGCCGGCAGGAAGAACGCAAACCATTCGCTGTGCGTGGCGTTCTTGATGCCCTGTTCCTCATAGGTGGGCACGTCCGGCGCAAAGCGGTTGCGCTTGGCTCCCGACACGCCCAGGATGCGGACCTTGCCCGTGGGCAGGTGCTGCGTCAGGTCGCCGATCGGGCCGGACACGGCCGACACGTTGCCGCCCAGCAGGTCCAGCATGGCCGGCTGCGTGCCACGGTAGGCGGCATGCTTGAGGTCCACGCCAGCGTTCTTGCCCAGCAGCGCGCCGATGAAGTGCGGGGTAGAGCCGGCCGCTGGCGAACCGAAGTTGGCGCCCAGCGGGTTGCCCTTGGCCCAGGCCAGGAATTCGGGCACGGTCCGCACGCCCAGTGGCACGGCCGGGCCAACGGCCAGGCCAAAGTCAAACACGCAGCCCAGTGTCACCGGCGTCAGGTCGGTCATCGGTTCATAGGCCAGCTTCTTGTAGATGTGCGGGTAGATCGTGAGGATGGAGGTCGGCGTCTGCAGGATGCTGGTGCCGTCCGGTGCGGCGGCCTTGACGGTCTGCACCGCAATCTGGCCGCCCGCGCCGGTCTTGTTCTCGACCACGGCGGTCTTGGCAAAGTCGCCTTGCAGCTTCTGCGCAACGCGCCGGCAAATGGTGTCGGACGTGCCACCGGCGGCAAAGCCGGTGATGATCTTGGTGTTTTCCAGCTGGGCCTGCGCAAAGGCGGATTGGCCCAGGCTTGCCAGGAATGCCGATGCGCCAGCGGACTGCAGGACTTGGCGACGCGAGAAGGTCATGGTGTTTGTCTCCGTAAAGGGAATGAAGAAAAAGGGAGCCGTGAGTCTAGGTGCTCATGACGCATCGCGCATCCAGACAACCCCTCCCGAATGCGTGACGGCGCCCTGGTGGCTGGGCCGCACGGTCGCAGCGTACTTTTCCAGTAACCCGCCGCGTGGTGCTGCGGCCTTTTGCATGCCTTCAAGCCGCGCGCGGATTTCCGCGGGCGTCAGGTCCACCGTGATGCTGCGTGCGTCCGGCCGCGCGTCAATGCGCACCATGTCGCCGTCGCGCAAAGCGGCGATCGGCCCGCCGTCGGCGGCCTCGGGCCCGGCGTAGCCAATGCACAGGCCGCGCGTGGCGCCCGAAAACCGCCCGTCGGTCAGCAGGGCTACCTTGTCGCCCATGCCCTGGCCGTACAGCAGCGCGGTGATGCCCAGCATCTCGCGCATGCCGGGGCTGCCGCGCGGGCCTTCGTTGCGGATCACGATCACGTCGCCCGCGGCGTAGCGCATCTGCTGCACGGCGGCCTGGGCCTCTTCCTCGTTTTCAAACACGCGCGCCGGGCCGCTGTGCACCAGCGTCTTCAGGCCCGCGGTCTTCAGCAGCGCGCCGTCGGGGCACAGGTTGCCCTTGAGCACGGCCAGCCCGCCGTCGCGGCTGAGCGCGTCTTCCAGGGTGCGCACCACCCGGCCGTCGGGGGCGTTCGCCGATTCGATCTCCTGCGCCAGCGTGCGGCCGGTGAAGGTGAGCGCGTCGCCATGCAGGAAGCCGCCGCGCAGCAGCTCGCGCAGGATGACCTGCGCGCCGCCAATGTAGTGCACGTCGCGCGCCAGGTACTTGCCGCCGGGGCGCAGGTCGCCGATCAGCGGCGTGCGGGCAAACACTTCGGCCACATCGTCCAGGTGAAAGGCAATGCCGGCCTCATGCGCAATCGCGGGGATGTGCAGCGCGGCATTGGTGGAGCCGCCGGTGGCCGACACGATGGCGCAGGCGTTCTCCAGCGCCTTGCGCGTGACGATGTCGCGCGGCAAGGGGGCTTCACCCATGACCGCCGCCATCAGTGTCCTGGCCGTGCGGCGCATGAGCGGCGCCCGCTCGCTGAACACCGCCGGCACCATGCTGGAGCCAATCGGCGCCAGGCCAATGGCCTCGGACACCATGCCCATGGTGTTGGCGGTGAACTGCCCGGCGCAGGCGCCGGCCGTGGGCAGGCAGGCCTGGCTCATGGCTTTCAGCTCGTCCTGCGTGGCGTCGCCGGCCAGCACCTTGCCGATGGTCTCGTAGGTGTCCACCACGTTCAGGTCGCGCCCGTCCACGCCCGGCATCTGGCCGGGCAGGGCCGAGCCGCCGTGCACGAACACGCTGGGCACGTTGCAACGCACCATGCCCATCATCAGGCCCGGCAGGTTCTTGTCGCAGGCGCCGATGGCAAAGATGCCGTCCCACTGGTGGCCGCGCGTCGATGCCTCCACGCTGTCGGCGATCAGCTCGCGCGAGATCAATGAAAAGCGCATGCCCGAATGCGCCATGGTCAGCCCGTCGCTGACCGACACCACGGGGCATTCGTGCGGCATGCCGCCGGCCGCATAGATGCCCGTCTTGGCATGCTGGGCCTGGTCGCGCAGGTTCATGTTGCACGGGCTCATCTCGCCGCCCGTGTGGAACACGCCCACATGCGGCCGGGTGAGCTCGTCCTCGTCCTGGCCCAGCGCGTGCAGGAAGCTGCGCGTGGTGGCGCGGATCGTGCCTTCGTAGATCGTGGCGGAGCGGAACTTGCGCGGCGTGTCGGTCATGGCGTGGTCAGTAGGTCTTGCTGGCGGGCAGGTCTTGCGTGCCAGCCTTGAACTTCGCGGCCAGCGCGGTGGTGGCGCGCACCAGCAGGTTGGTGTCCAGCCCCACGGCCACGAACAGCGCGCCCATCTCCAGGTACTTGCGCGCCTGCACCTCGTCGGGCGTCAGGATGCCCGGCGCCTTGCCGGCCTTGAGGATGCGCTGGATGGCGTCTTCAATCGCGGCCTGCACATCGGGGTGGCCGGGGTTGCCCACGTGGCCCATGGACGCCGACAGGTCGGCCGGGCCGATGAACACGCCGTCTACGCCGTCGGTGGCGGCAATCGCGTCCAGGTTGGCCAGCGATTCGGCGGTCTCGGCCTGCACCAGCAGGCAGACCTGGGCGTTGGCTTCCCTGGCATAGGCCGGGTACCGGCCCCAGCGCGAGGCACGGGCGCCGGCCATGCCACGGATGCCGCCGCCGCCATGGTCTTGCGGGTAGCGCGCGCAGCGCACGATCTCGGCAGCCTGCGCTGCGGTGTCCACCATGGGCACCAGCAGGGTCTGCAACCCCAAGTCCAGGTACTGCTTGATCAGCGCCTGGCCCACATGACCGTGGCCCATGGGAATGCGCGCGATGGCGTGCGACGCCGGGTAGGCGGCAATGGCCTGCGCCTGCTGCAAGATGGTGCGCAGGTCATTGGGTGCGTGCTCGCCGTCGATCAGCAGCCAGTCAAAGCCCGCGCCCGCGCAGATCTCGGTGGCGTAGTGGTCGGCCAGGCCCATCCACAGGCCGATCTGGGCGCGCTTGTCGGCCAGCGCCTGCTTGAAGGTATTGGTGGGTGTCTGCATGGTGCCCTCAAACAAATCTGAATTCAAAACGCCCGAGCGCGCCGTAGTCGGCGTCAAACACGTCGCCCACTTTGGCCGCCACGGGCCGGGTGAATGAGCCTGCCAGCACCACCTCGCCAGCCTGCAGGCATTCACCCCAGGGCGCGAGCTTGTGCGCCAGCCAGGCCACGCCCACGGCCGGGTGGCCCTGCACGCCGGCAGCCAGGCCGGTTTCCTCCACCGCGCCGTTTTGCCGCAGGATGGCGCCGCACCAGGGCAGGTCCACCGAGCGCGGCGCGACCTTGTTGCCGCCCAGCACGATGCCGGCGTTGGCCGCGTTGTCCGAAATGGTGTCGAAGACCTTGCGCATGACCTTGGTGTGGCGGTCAAACTGCTCGATGCGCGCGTCGATGATCTCGATGGCGGGGGTCACGTAGTCGGTGGCGTCCAGCACGTCGTCCACGGTGACCTGGGTGCCTTCGAGCTTCTTCTTCAGCACAAAGGCCAGCTCCACCTCCACGCGCGGCGCGATGAAGCGTTCCGTGGGGATGTCGCCGGGCTCGAAGAACATGTCGTCCAGCAGCGTGCCGTAGTCGGGCTCGTCAATCTGGCTGGAGATCTGCATGGCGCGCGAGGTCAGGCCGATCTTGTGGCCGCGCACGGTGCGCCCCTCGGCGATCTTCATGGCGACCCAGGCACGCGAGATGGCGTAGCCGTCCTCAATGGTCATGCCCGGAAAGCGTTTGGAAAAATGCTCGACCTGTACGCGCGATTTTTCGCTGGCGTCCAGTTTGGCGGCGAGGGTGTTGATGGTGGCTGTATCAAGCATGGTGGGTTCTTTCCAGTGCCGCCGCGGAACCGGCTTCGCCGGGCCGTTGGGGGCGCCCCCCTTGGGGGGAGGCGCCGAAGGCGCTTCGGGGGGTCATTTAAATAACGGGTGGATGTTGCTGTGCTTGCCGTCGTACACCTGGCCGGGGCTCTCGTCGACGTTCACGGTCACGCCGATCAGCCGCGTTGCCATCAGCGGATCAAGGTGCGCTTTGGCTGTGGCCAGTACCACATCGCCCGCGCGCTTTTGCGTGGCAGCGCTGCGGCCGGTTCCCATGCGCAGGTTCAGGTACACGAACGCGTAGTCGCGCTGGCCATCGGCCACCGCAAAGTGGGCAGCAGGATAAGCCAGCACGCGCGTGCCGCCGGTGGGGAAGACCTGCTTGCCGTCTTCGTCGCGCACCGCCAGCATGGCGTCGGCCAGCGCCCGGCACAGCACCGTCATGTCGGTGGCGGCGTCCAGGTTGGGCGTATAGAGAATGACGAGATGCGGCATGGCTACAGGCGCTGGTTCACGTTGGTGTAGCCCTGCGCCGACGAAGCCTGCGCGGCGGGGATGGCCGCGCCGGTTTGTGGCGTGACGGGAAAGATCGCGTTGATCTGGCCCGTGCCCGACGCGCCAAAGTACGGCGTGACCACCTCGGCGCGGCCGTCGTAGTCCGTCCAGCCCAGGGCACCCAGCAGCATCGCGGTGTCGTGCATGAAGCCTTCGCCGTGGCCCTTGCTGGCGTATTCGGGCAGCATGGTGCAGAAGTCTTTCCATTCGGCGTTTTCCCACATGCGCACCACGTTGCGGTCCAGCTGCTCCAGGAAGGGGCTCCAGATCTTGAATCCGTATTCGGGTGCCAGGCCGTTCTGCGCAAAGCGGTGGCTCAGCGAGCCGCTGGCAAAAATCGCCACGGTGCCGTCGTATTCGTCTTCAATCGCGCGGCGGATGGCCCAGCCCAGGCGCGCGCTGTCGTTCAGGTAATGCGCCTGGCACAGCGCCGATACCGACACCACCTTGTAGTGCTGGTCGGTGTTCATGTAGCGCATGGGCACCAGGGTGCCGTATTCGGGGTTGAGCGTGGTGGCGTCGTGCGCCAGCGTTTCCACGCTCCATTCGTTGCACACCCTGGCCAGCAACTTGCCCAGCGCCGGGTTGCCCGGAAACTCGAAGCCCATGTTGCTGATGAAATGCGGCAGCTCGTTGCTGGTGTACAGGCCCTTGAAGTGCGGTGCGCAGTTGATGTGGTAATTGGCGTTGACCAGCCAGTGCGTGTCAAACACCACGATGGTGTCCACGCCGGCGGCGCGGCAGCGCCGGTCAATCTCCAGGTGCCCGTCAATCGCGTCCTGGCGCGTGCCCTTGCGCGCGCCTTCCAGCTCGCTGAGGTACATCGACGGGACGTGGGTGATCTTGGCGGCGAGTGCTAGTTTGCCCATTTGTCGGTCCTTGTTGGTGACGCTGTGTCCATTGCTTTCGCTTCGCGGGTTGGCGACGACGGGTGCCCGCCTCCGCGACTGTCCCCCGGTCCGGGCTGCGCCCGGCCCTCCTCCTTTATGTCGCTGCGGCGGGCACCCGCCGCCGCCAACCCGCTACGAGCGTGTGGCGCGTGCGCCGACCGACCGCGACACGTTGGCTCGGGTGGGTGGGGTATTCTGCGCAGCGAAATAAAGGAGGAGGGGGCGCAGCCCCCGGGGGACATTCGCGGAGCAGAGTACCCCGCACGCCCGAGCCCGAGGTAACGTGGGCGTGAAGCAAACACGTCACACACCCCAATGCGGAATATGGTGAGACCCAAGAGAAACAGCAACGTTCTTCGGCTCACAGAAAACTTCGTAACTCCACGTACCGCCTTCACGACCGGTGCCAGAGGCCTTGGTCCCGCCAAACGGCTGGCGCAGGTCCCGCACGTTCTGGCTGTTCACAAAGCACATGCCCGCCTCGACCGCAGCAGCCACCCGGTGGGCACGGCCAATGTTCTCGGTCCACACATAGCTGGACAGGCCGTACTGGATGTCGTTGGCCTTTTCAATCGCGTCGGCCTCGTCCTTGAACGGGATCAGGCAGGCCACGGGGCCAAAGATTTCCTCCTGCGCGATGCGCATGCGGTTGTCCACGTCGGCAAAGACGGTG
This sequence comes from Pseudomonadota bacterium, assembly GCA_020161775.1. Lineage (GTDB taxonomy): Bacteria > Pseudomonadota > Gammaproteobacteria > Burkholderiales > Burkholderiaceae_C > RAM1. Next base: position 173,500 of record JAIUOW010000008.1, on the reverse strand, counting down.
GGCAACACGTAGTTGCCCTTCTTCACGCGGTCCGGCAGGTCGGGCGCGCCCAGGCCACCGCACAGCATCGTTGCGCCTTCCTTGGGGCCCAGCTCGATGTAGCTGCGCACCTTGGCCAGGTGGCCCTGCGAAATCATCGGGCCGATGATGGTCTTCTCGTCCAGCGGGTCGCCCACCACGACCTTCTTCGCGCGCTCGGCGAACTTCGCGGCGAAGTCGGCATAGATGCTCTGCTGCACCAGGATGCGGCTGCCCGCCGTGCAGCGCTCGCCGTTGTTGGAAAAGATCATGAACACGGCGGCGTCCAGCGCGCGGTCCAGGTCGGCGTCTTCAAAAATCACGAACGGGCTCTTGCCGCCCAGCTCCATGCTGAACTTCTTCAGGCCCGCCTGCTGCACGATGCGGTTGCCCGTGGCGGTGGAGCCGGTGAACGACACCGCGCGCACGTCGGCGTGCTTGATCAGCGGCTCGCCCGCGTCCTTGCCGTAGCCGTGCACGATGTTCAGCACGCCGGCGGGGATGCCGGCTTCCAGGGCGAGTTCGCCCAGGCGTGCGGCCGTCAGCGGCGACAGCTCGCTCATCTTCAGCACGGCGGTGTTGCCGAACGCCAGGCAGGGCGCGACCTTCCAGGTGGACGTCATGAACGGCACGTTCCAGGGGCTGATCAGCGCGCACACGCCCACGGGGTGGAACAGCGTGTAGTTCAGGTGCGTCTCGGTCGGGTAGGTGTGGCCGTCCACCCGCGTGCACATCTCGGCAAAGTAGGTGAAGTTGTCGGCCGAGCGCGGCACCAGCTGCTTGCCGGTCTGGCTGATGACCTGGCCGGTATCGTTGGTTTCGGTCTGCGCGATCTCGGGCACATGCCTGGCGATCAGCTCGCCTAGCTTGCGCATGAGCCTGGCGCGCTGGGGCGCGGGCGTGCCGGCCCATTTCGGGAATGCGGCCTTGGCGGCGGCCACGGCGGCATTCACTTCGGCCTCGCCGCCCGCGGCGACTTCGGCCAGAACCTCTTGCGTGGCGGGGTTGACGGTCTCGAAATAGTCTCGGCCGGTGACGGTCTTGCCGTCGATCAGGTGGTTGATCTGCATGGTGCTGCTTACTGGATGGTGTTGATGAGGTCGCCGACGTTTTCGATCGTGGTTACCACCACGTCGCCCGCCTTGCAGTCCACCACGCCGTCGGGCGTGCCGGTCAGGATCAGGTCGCCTGGCGAAAGCGTCATGAACGCGCTGAAGTACTCGATGAGGAAGGGCACGTTGAAAATCATGTCGCGCGTGTTGCCGCTTTGCGTGACCTTGCCGTTCACGGTGGTCTGCAGGGCGAGCGCCTGCGGGTCGGCGATGTCCTTCGCGTCCACGAACCAGGGGCCCAGCGGCGTGCAGGTGTCGCGGTTTTTCACGCGCAGGTTGGGGCGGTACCAGTTTTCCAGGTAGTCGCGGATCGCGTAGTCGTTGGCCACGGTGTAGCCGCCCACGAAGTCGTAGGCGTCACCCTGCTTGACCTTGCGCGCCGTCTTGCCAATCACCACGGCCAGCTCGCATTCGTAGTGCATGTACTGCACTCCGGCCGGGCGGCGCGTGAACTGGCGGTGGCCCGTCAGCGTGGCCTCGCCTTTGATGAACACCAGCGGCTCTTCCGGCGCCTTGAATTCAAGTTCCTTGGCGTGGTCGGCGTAGTTCAGGCCGAGCGCGAGGATGGTGCGGGGGCGGGGTGTGGGCTGCAGCGGCGGCAGCCACTGCACGGCTTCGGGCGCGAGCAGCGTGCCGTCTTTCAGCAGCAACTGGCCGTCGCGTTCCGTGGCGTCATGCGTTACGCCGTTGTGGATGATGCGTGCGTGCTTCATGCGGCCTCCTGCACCAGCGTGTTGGCCAAGGTGGCAAAACCCGGCGCACTGATCTCGATCCGGTCACCGGCTTTGGCGAGAGGGCGCGACGGGCCGCAGCCCAACATCAGCACGTCGCCCGGCTGCAGCGTCATGAATTCGTTCACGTCTTCCAGCAGCTGCGCGGCCGGGCGCACCAGCGTTGCGAAATCGAACGACTGCTTCAGCTCGCCGTTGATGCGCACTTCGAGCTTGAACCGCGCGGGGTCGCCCGCTTCGGCCGGCGGCACCAGGCCGGCGCCGATGCCCAGAAACCCGTCCAGGCACTTGAAGCGCACGGGCGGGCGGAAAAAGCTCGCGTGCGGCACCGACAGGTCGTTCATCAACACATAGCCCGCCACCGTGTGCGGGGCGAGGCCCATCACCATGGCAATGGTCGCGCCCACCTCCACCTGCGGCACATGCGCGGGCACGGGGATGGCTGCGCCATGCGCGCTCCAGGTGTTGGCCGGCTTGACGTACAGCACCGGTGCCTTGGGCGGCGCCTTGTACGGCGGCTGGTCCATCTGGGCGCGCAGGGCGTCCCATTCACCTTGTGAATTCAGCAACGTGCCATACACGGTGCCTTGGGGGAAAAAGCTCACTCGGGTTGCTCCAGTTCAATCAGTTCGTCCAGCAGGGCGTACAGCTGCGCCAGCTTCTGCTTGCCCAATGCCTTTTCCATCGCGGCGTAGTGCGCCTCGATGGTGTGCGAAAGCGCCTCCACCAGCTTCATGCCCTTGGCCGTGGCCTGCACGGCGGTGCGCCGCTGGTCCTCGGGGTCGCGTTCGCGGCGGATCAGCCCGTCGCGCTCCATGCGCGTGAGCACGCCCGTGAGGCTGGGCCCCAGGATGTAGGCCTCGCGCGCCACCCGGCCCGTCTCCACCGTGCCGTGCTCGCCCAGCACCCGCAGCACCCGCCATTGCTGGTCGGACAGGCCATGCTCACGCAGGCTGGGCCGCGTGTGCGCCATGACGGATTCACGCGCCTGCAGCAGCAGGCGCGGGAGGTTGCGGTGGACGAAGGAGGTGCTCATGGTTGAATTAGTTAATATATTAAATGATTGCCTTGTCTGCAACCATGACGAGCCGGTAATAACCCTTTGACACTGGCGCCACAGGTCGCGCGCGCAAGCGGCTCTCTGGATTATTGATTTTTATCTTGAAATCAATAAAATATCTGATTTCCAATATTTAAAGATAAATTGATCCATTTTCCACGCAAGGTACTGGCTGATGAGCTCGTCGCCGCCCTGAGAGGCCAGACCGTTTTCGGCGACGCCCAGAACGGCCTCTTTCTGGCCGCGCCACGCCGCACGGGCAAGTCCACGTTTTTGCAGGCCGATTTGCAACCGGCTCTGGAGGCGGCGGGCGCGGTGGTGGTGTACGTGGACTTGTGGGCGGACCCCCGGCGCGACCCCGGTGCGTTGATTGCTGATGCGGTCGCCCGCGTTCTGGCGCCGCGCCTGGGGGTCGTCAGCCGTGCCGCCAGGGCGGCCGGGGTAGACAGCGTGACGATTGCCGGCGCCTTGAAGATCGACGTCAGCAAGATAGGCCGGATTGACGGCGTGACGCTGGCCGATGCCTTGCGCGCGCTGCATGGCGTCGCCAAAGCGCCGGTGGCGCTGATCGTGGACGAGGCGCAGCATGCATTGACCAGCGAGGCCGGCGAGGCGACCATGGCGTCACTCAAATCAGCCCGCGACCAGCTGAACCGGCCCGGCCAAGTGAATTTGATGCTGGTGATGTCGGGTTCAGACCGCGACAAGCTGCTGCGTCTGGTCAACACCAACGGGGCACCGTTCTATGGTTCGCAGATCACGCGAATGCCGCCGCTGGGGCCGGATTTCATCGACCATGTGGCCCAACTGGTCGTTTCGCAGCGGCCTGGGCTGGCGCCCGTTGACACACATTCGCTGATGCAGTCGTTTGAGAGCTTCGGCCACCGTCCGCAGTTTTTCATGGAGGCGCTGGGCCAGGCCTTGAGTCCGCTGTCTGGCCTGCAGGGCGTGCGCTTTGAACAGGCGGTGCTGGACGCCGCGCATCGCCGCCAGCGCGATGACGAGGCCCAGATGGCATCCGAGTATCTGGCGCTGCGTCCACTTGAACGCGCGGTGTTGTGGCGGCTTCTGGAACAGGGGCCGCGCTTTCGGCCCTACGATGCGGAGGCCCTGCATTTCTATCGCGAAAAGGCAGCCAGCAAATTCACCGTGCAGCAGGCACAGCGCGCCTTGGAATCGCTGCGCCAGCGCACGCCGGCGCTGGTGTGGAAGTCTGCGCGCGGCGAGTACGCCGTGGACGACGCGGCAATGCACCGCTGGTTTGAGCAGAGCACACAAGCGGGTAAATGGCCCCCGGAAGACCCGCAAGGCGAGCTGTTGTTGCCGGGCGATGAGTCTGCCGCCTGAAACGAAACCTTTTGCCATGGCCAAAGAAAAAACAAGCTTCGTCTGCACCGACTGTGGTGGCGCCAGCCCGCGCTGGATGGGCCAGTGCCCGCACTGCCAGGCCTGGAACACGCTGGTGGAAACCGTGGCCGACAACGCCACGCCCACCAAGAACCGCTTTGCCTCACTGGCCAAGACTGCCGCTGTGGCCACGCTGGCCGACATCGAAGCCAGCGACGTTGCCCGCACGCCCACCGGCATTGGCGAACTGGACCGCGTGCTGGGGGGCGGCATGGTGGACGGCGGCGTGGTGCTGATTGGTGGTGACCCGGGCATCGGCAAGTCCACGCTGCTGCTGCAGGCGCTGGACGCGCTTGAGAGAACAGGCGTGTCAACCCTCTACGTGACTGGTGAAGAATCTGGCGCGCAGGTCGCGCTGCGCTCGCGCCGCCTGGGGCTGGACAACAGCCAGGTGAAGGTGCTGGCCGAAATCCAGCTGGAGAAGATGCTGGCCACGCTGGCCGCCACCAAGCCCGCCGTGGCCGTGATTGATTCCATCCAGACCGTCTATTCAGAGCAGCTCACCAGTGCGCCGGGCTCGGTGGCGCAGGTGCGCGAATGCGCGGCGCACCTCACGCGCGCGGCCAAATACAGCGGCACCTGCATCGTGCTGGTCGGCCATGTAACCAAGGAGGGGGCTCTTGCCGGCCCGCGTGTGCTGGAGCACATGGTTGACACGGTGCTGTACTTTGAAGGCGACACGCACAGCAGCTTCCGCCTGGTGCGCGCCATCAAGAACCGCTTTGGCGCGGTGAACGAGATCGGCGTATTCGCCATGACCGAAAAGGGCCTGAAGGGCGTGTCCAACCCCAGCGCCATCTTCTTGAGCCAGCATGCCGAGCCCGTACCGGGCAGCTGCGTGATGGTCACGCTGGAGGGCACGCGCCCGCTGCTGGTGGAAATCCAGGCGCTGGTGGATTCGGGCGGCCCCAGCCCCCGGCGCCTGAGCGTGGGCCTGGACCGCGACCGCCTGGCCATGCTGCTGGCCGTGCTGCACCGCCATGCGGGTGTGGCCTGCATGGACCAGGACGTGTTCGTGAACGCCGTGGGCGGCGTGCGCATCAGCGAGCCGGCGGCCGACCTGGCGGTGATGCTGGCCATTACCTCCTCGCTGCGCGGCAAGCCGCTGCCCAAGGGGTTCATCGCGTTTGGCGAGGTCGGCCTGGCTGGCGAAGTGCGCCCCGCGCCGCGCGGCCAGGAGCGGTTGAAAGAGGCGGCCAAGCTCGGCTTCAGCGTGGCCATCGTGCCCAAGGCCAACGCGCCGAAGAAGGGCAGCAAGGACATCGAAGGCCTGACCATCCACGCCGTGGACCGGGTGGAAGAGGCCATGCAGATCGTGCGCGGCCTGGGTTAGGGTGGTGGGGTCCATAGGACAATCGGAGCCATGAATTTCCAGAAAATCCTTGTGCCGGTGGCCGGCGTGGCGGTGGTGGCGCTGGCGTACCGCGGTTATGGCTGGGCCGGCGTGGCGGTGGCCACGGGCGGCATCGTAATGTGGGTGCTGCTGAACTTCACCCGCATGGTCACGGTGCTCAAGCGTGCGGCGGACCGCCCCATCGGTCATGTGCCCAGTGCGGTGATGCTCAACGCCAAGCTCAAGCCCGGCATGACGCTGCTGCATGTGGTGGCCATGACGCGTTCCCTGGGTGAGCTGCGCTCGCCCAAAGACGAGCAGCCCGAGGCCTACCGCTGGACGGACGCGGGCGGATCGCGCGTGACGGTGGAGTTCCTGAACGGCAAGGTTGCGAAGTGGGAGATGTTCCGCCCTGCGCAGACCGACGCAGCCCCTGCGGCGCCCGTTCCCCCCGCCCCGTAAAATCACAGGCTTTGCACATCCCCGAACTCCAAAGGACATCCCCATGAGCGCACTCCCCTCCATGGCCGACCGTGACGGCAAGATCTGGATGGACGGCCAGATGGTTGACTGGCGCGACGCCAAGATCCACGTGCTGACCCACACCCTGCACTACGGCTGCGGCGCCTTCGAGGGCGTGCGCGCCTACAAGACGGTCGATGGCACCGCCATCTTCCGCCTGCAGGAGCACACCGACCGCCTGTTCAACAGCGCAAAAATCCTGCGCATGGCCATTCCGTTCACCAAGGAACAGGTGAATGAGGCGCAACGCGCCGTGGTGCGCGAGAACAAGCTCGAATCCGGCTACCTGCGCCCGCTGACCTGGATCGGCTCGCACAAGCTGGGCGTGTCCCCCAAGGGCAACCAGATCCACCTGATGGTCGCGGCCTGGGCCTGGGGCGCCTACCTGGGTGAAGAGGGCATGAAGCGCGGCATCCGCGTCAAGACCTCCAGCTATACCCGCCACCACGTCAACATCACCATGACGCAGGCCAAGGCGGTGAGCAACTACACCAACTCCATTCTGGCCAACATGGAGGCGCTGGACGACGGCTACGACGAAGCCCTGCTGCTGGACAGCAGCGGTTTCGTGTCCGAGGGCGCCGGCGAAAACATCTTCGTTATCAAGAACGGCGTGATCTACACGCCCGACCTGTCGGCGGGCGCGCTCAACGGCATCACGCGCAACACCGTGTTCCACATCGCCAAGGACCTGGGCCTGGAGATCGTGCAAAAGCGCATCACGCGCGACGAGGTGTACATCGCCGACGAAGCGTTCTTCACCGGCACGGCCGCCGAAGTGACGCCCATCCGCGAGCTGGACCGCATCGAGCTGGGCGCCGGCTCGCGCGGCCCCATCACCGAAAAAGTCCAGACGGCGTTCTTTGACATCGTGAACGGCCGCAACCCGAAATACGCCCACTGGCTCACGAAGGTCTGAACATGAGCAACGCCGCGATTGAACTGCTGGCCAAGGACCTGAACCACCAGGGCGGTGTGTTCTGCCCCAGCCCCAAGGCAGACATGAAGATCTGGAACACCCACCCGAAGGTGTATCTGGACGTGGCCCGCACGGGCGAGGCCAAGTGCCCGTATTGCGGCACGGTGTACAAGCTGAAGGCGGGTGAGCATTTCGGCTCCGGCCACTGAGTCGCTCATCATCGCGCCCCAATGGATCGGGGACGCGGTGATGACCGAGCCGCTGCTGCGCCGCCTGCATGCGCGCGGCGAGCGGCTCACCGTTGGCGCCTTGCCCTGGGTGGCGCCGGTGTACCGCGCCATGCCGCAAGTGGCCGAGGTCATTGACTTTCCGTTCCAGCACGGCGGCCTGCAGCTCAAGGCGCGGCGCGCCATTGCCCGGCAGATCCAGGGCCGTTTCAGCACCGCCTACGTGCTGCCCAACTCATTGAAGAGCGCGCTGTTGCCGCTGCTGGCGGGCATCCCGAAGCGCGTGGGCTACCTGGGTGAGGCGCGCGTGGGTCTGCTGACCCACCGCCTGAAGAACCCGAAGAACAAGCCGCCCATGGTGGCGTTCTATTCCGCGCTCAGTGGTGAATCCGGGCTGGAGGCGGACCGCCCGATGCTCAGGCTGCCCCCGGCCGAGGTGGACGCTGCATTGAATGCCCTGGGCCTGCAGCCCGGCGGCTACGCGGTGTTCGCGCCGGGCGCCGAATTCGGCCCGGCCAAGCGCTGGCCCGCCGCGCACTTTGCGGCGGTGGCGCGTGGGCTGGATGTGCCGGTGCTGCTGCTGGGCTCGGGCAAGGAGGCCGCGTTGTGCGATGAAATTGCCGCCGCCGCCCCCGGGCATTGCACCAACCTCGCGGGCAAGACGACGCTGCTGCAGGCGCTGGCCGCCATCAGCGCCGCCCGGCATGTGGTCAGCAATGATTCCGGCCTGATGCATGTGGCCGCGGCCTTCGGCGTGCCGCAGGTGGCGGTGTTCGGCTCGTCCAGCCCGCTGCACACGCCGCCGCTGAATGACCGTGCCACCGTGCTGTGGCTCAGGAACGACCCCGCCTACCAGCCCCCGCTGGACTGCGCCCCGTGCTTTGAGCGTGAATGCCCGCTGGGCCACACGCGCTGCCTGAACGACATTGACGCCGGCCGTGTGCTGGCCCACCTGCAGCCCTGAAGGACACGCCATGACCGACCGCCTGCCCCTGCCTGACGCCGCTGCCATGACACCGCAGCAAAAGGCCGCCGCCGATGCACTGATCGCCGGCCCGCGCAAGGGTGTGTACGGCCCGTTCCTGCCGCTGCTGCGCAGCCCTGTGTTGCTGGAGCGCGTGGCCAGCGTGGGTGAATACCTGCGCTTTGACAGCGTGCTTGACGCGCGCATCCGCGAGCTGGTGACCTGCGCATCGGCGCGCCATGTGAGCAACCAGTTTGAATGGCACATGCACGCGCCGCTGGCCATCAAGGCCGGCGTGAACCCCGGCGCCATCGAGGCACTGCGCGTGGGCGCGCGGCCGCAGGGGCTGGCGACGGACGAGCAGGCGGCGCTGGACCTGGCCGATGAACTGATGCGCACCCACGGCGTCAGCGATCCCACCTGGCAGGCGGCGCTGGCGGCCTTTGACGAGCAGGGCGTGGTGGAGCTGACCACGCTGGTGGGCTATTTCGTGATGGTGTCCTGGCTGATGAACGCGGCCCACACGCCGGCCGGTGCGCAAGGCGCGCCGCTGGAGCCGTTTCCGCAGTAGGACCCGTCTCTGGCGCATTCTGCTCAGTGTGAAGCCCAGTTCCTGGTGGGCCTACGGAGTGAGATGCGTTGATGAAAACGCCTGAAAAATCATTGACTTAGGTGGCTTTTGTATTTAGCATACTTAAAAGTATGTTAAGCAAAGTCATGAATGAATGGGACTTCTACGGTCGCGCTGAGCCCTTGGCGGAACTGCGGCGCATTGTCGAGTCTGGCCGCTGGTTCTTCTGCCGGATCGAAGGGCGCCGGCGAATTGGCAAAACGACGCTTCTCGCAGAGCTGACGCGGCAAGACGCCGGGCTCAGCGAGAGACTGATTTACATGCAGGTCCCAGACTCCGACGAGCGCGACGTGGCCTACACCTTCCGGCAAAGCCTGGGCAGTTGCGAGCATGAGCAAGCCCGTGCGCTGGCGAGCAACGTCATCCACTTCGCATCCATGGCCGCCGCCATTGGCAAGCTGTGCGCGGCCGGATTCATCGTGGTCCTGGACGAGTTCCAGTATTTCACTCGTAGCAAGCTGTATGCCTTCAACTCGTTTCTGCAAGCCGAGGTTGACAAGCTCAGGGGCATGCAGTCAAAGCGCGGCGGCCTGATGGTGCTGGGCTCTCTGCAGTCGGAGATGAACGCCCTGCTGGACGACAAGAGTGCGCCACTGTATGGACGGGTCACGGCGCAGATTCCGCTGAGTCACTGGGATTTCGAAGATCTGCTGTCGGTGTACGCCAGCCAGAACATCCAGCAGCCCGCCCAGTGGCTGACCTTGTGGACGTTCTTCGAGGGTGTGCCGAAGTTCTATCACGATGCCTACGAACAGGAGTTGTTCGGTGTACCCGCGGCGGACTTTTCGACCGAGCTCTTGCGGCGCATGTTTCTTCGCAGTTCCAGTCCATTGTCCGAAGAGGCCGACACCTGGTTCCTGCGGGAGCTGCGTGGAAAAGCCGTCTCGGTTCTGCATTTTCTTGCGGATCACGCAGGTTGTGGTCACGCTGAAATCGTCGCTGCGCTCACCGACGACAATGAGAAACACGCGCTCGGGACAAACATTGCAAGGCTTGTGGACCGCTACCAGATGGTCGACAAATTGCAGCCCGTCTTTTCGGACAGCAAGAGCCGAAACGCGCGCTACTACATCGCCGACAACTTCCTTCAGGCATGGCTGGGCGTCGCGAAGCCGGCCCGCGAAGAAGCCAGATTGAAGCCGCTGGACAAGGCCATCGCGCCAGCTTTGCGCCGGCTTGAAACCCTTGAAGGCTTTGCGTTCGAAAAGCTGATTCGCGCGTTGCATCTTGAGACATCTCGCAAAGGCAAGGGCGACTTCGAGCTGTCCCGGCTGCAGCTTGGTTACTGGAACAGGCCAAGAGATGTGTCCAAGGCCATTGAAATTGACCTGGTCGCGCTGGACGAGCCCAACAGGAGAGTGCGATTTGGCAGTTGCAAACGGTCTTCGGATGCCCACGACGTCGCGGTATTCGAGCAGCATGTGAATCGTTTCCTGCAAGCCAAAGGTCACCAACATCTGGCTGCGTGGGACCGTGAGATGGTCCTGTTCTCGCCCTTGTTTTCGCAGCGTGAGCGCACCTCTTACCAGCGCAATGGTTGTCTGACTCGCGATTTGATGGACTACGCCGACATGTTCGCAAACGCGCCCGGGACAAAGCGCGCGCAGCAAGCCTGACCCCGGCGGCCCCCAAAAAAAACAGCCACCTTGCGGTGGCTGTGAAAGTCCTTGGAAGGACGTCGTTGGGAGACTGTGAAATCGGGTTGGGTGGTTGCCCTTGGTTTGTCTGTGACAGCAGATGAATGAACTGTAGACGCCAGACGGGTTTCGCGCATCCCCCATTTGTGGGAGAAACCTGCAACTGCGCCTGAATGTGCGTCAAATCAGCGTGAAATTTTGCGCGCTCAACGCATCGCAAAAACTTTATTACCGGCATTTACATCTGGTTGCACGGAAGCGTGACGGTGAACTGCGCGCCGCCGCCTTGTGCGTCTTCGCAGCGCACGCTGCCGCCGTGGCGCTGGGCAATGGACTTGACCAGCGCCAGGCCCAGGCCCACGCCGCCTTCGCGTTCGCTCGCGCCGGGCAGCCGGTAAAACGGCTCGAAGATGCGCTCGCGCTCCGCAGGCGGCACGCCGGGGCCGCGGTCGCTCACGCGCAGCACGGCGTGCGCGCCCTCGCGGCGCACGCTTACGCGCACCTCGCCGTCGCCATAGCGGCGCGCGTTTTCCAGCAGGTTGCGGATCAGGCGGCGCAGCAGGCGTGGCACACCGGTGAGCATCACTTCGGCATCGGCGGCGGCCACGTCCAGTTCGGCGCCGTGGCGCGCGCATTCCTCGGCGGCCAGCCCGATCAGGTCCACCGGCTCCAGGGTGCCCATGTCGGTCTCGCGTGCGTCCAGCCGGCTGGCCAGCAGGATCTCGTCAATCAGCTGGTCCAGCTCGGCGATGTTGCGCGAAATCTCCTCGCGAAAGGCCGGGCTGGGCTGGGTGCCCATGCCCATCAGCTCCAGCCCCATGCGGATGCGTGCCAGCGGCGAGCGCAGCTCGTGTGACGCATTGGCCAGCAGCGATTTGTGCGTCTGCACCAGCGTCTGCACGCGTTCTGCCGCCTGGTTGAAGCGCCTGGCCAGAAAGGCGATTTCGTCGTTGCCATCTTCATTCACGCGGGCGCCCAGGTCGCCTTCGCCCCAGCGCTCCACGCCGCCGCGCAGGTGTTCCAGCCGCTTGGTCAGGCGCCGCACGATGGGGTAGGTGCCCACGGCCACTGCAATCGCCACGATGCCCATGAGCCACAGCAACCCTGCCGGGCCGCTGAACCACGGGCGCGGCGGCGGTGCCTCGCCTGGGCGGCGCGGGCGCGGCGGGATGTGCACGAACATCTGCTTGCCGTCGGTCATCTGCACCTGGAATTCAATGCCCCGCCCGGGGATGCGCACGGGCGGTGCATTGGCTTGCCCCACCACTTCGCCGGCTTCGTCGCGCAGGAATATCTGGCGCGCGGTAGGCGGGTCGGCATTGATGCTCCACAGCCAGCCAAACACCAGCGTCAGCACCGCCACGGCCAGCACCACGGCCATCCAGATGCGCAGGTAAAGGGGAACGCCGAGGGGGCGCCAGTTCATGGGCTCCCCCCCGAAGCGCCTTCGGCGCCTCCCCCCCAGGGGGGCGCGCCCAGCGGCCCGGCAAAGCCGGTTCCGCGGCCGCACTGGCGAATACACAGAGCCATATCTTCTAGTCTTGCTGCTTTGCGAAGACGTACCCTACACCACGAACCGTGACGATGCGTTTCGGGTTTTTCGGGTCGGCCTCAATGGCGGCGCGGATGCGGCCCATGTGCACGTCGATTGAGCGGTCAAAGGCTTCCAGCTCGCGTCCGCGCACGGCCTCCATGATCTGGTCGCGCGTGAGCACGCGCCCAGCCCGCTCGGCCAGCGTGATGAGCAGGTCGAACTGGTAGGAGGTGAGTTCAGCGCCCTGGCCGCCCACCGTCACGGTGCGCGCGTCGCGGTCGATCTCCAGCGAGCCAAAGCGCATCATGGCTGGCTGCTGCACCGCGCCCTCGCCACGGCGGCGCAGCACCGCGCGGATGCGCGCCAGCAGCTCGCGCGGCTCGAACGGCTTGGGCAGGTAGTCATCGGCGCCCAGCTCCAGGCCCACGATGCGGTCCATCGGGTCGCCTTTGGCGGTCAGCATGAGCACCGGCACGCGGGCCATGTCGCCCGGCATGGCGCGCACGCGGCGGCACACTTCCAGCCCGTCCATGTCGGGCAGCATCAGGTCCAGGATCACCAGGTCCGGCGCCTTGCCCGGCGCGGCTTCCTGCAGCCGTGCCAGGCCCGTGCGTGCGTCGGGCGCATGCGAGAAGCCAAAGCCCGACTGGCCCAGGTACTCGCCCACCATCTGGGCCAGCCGGGTGTCGTCCTCGATCATCAGAATGTGTTGCATGGGGCGATGGTAATGAAGCGCGGCGCTGAATGGGGGGGATGGGAAGACAGATATTGGCCGTGGCCGGTCCCACGGGGTTGAACCGACGGTAAAGTTAGGTAAATGGCCGCGCTGTCCCAACGACCCTTCCCGTCCTCCGCGCCGCTGGCCGATCTGCCGGCCTGGCAGGCGCGTGCGCGGCCCGGCGCCACCGCGCTGCGCTTTGACGGCGTGGCCGCGGGCTACGCGGCGTTGCATCGGCGCAGCCTGCAATGGGCCGCCTGGCTTCGCGCACAGGGCGTGCGCCGGGGCGAGCGCATTGCCTGGCTGGGGCTGAACCACCCGGACGAGCTCGCGCTGCTGTTTGCCGTGGCGCGCGTTGGCGCCGTGCTGGTGCCGCTGAACTTCCGCCTGGCGCCACCCGAATGGGACACGGTGCTGGCCGACTGCACGCCCCGCTGCGTGATCCATGACGGTGCTTGGGCAGAAGCGGCGCGGGACCTGGCGCTGCGCCACGGGCTGGCCGCGCATGGCCTGGCTGCGCCGGATGGCCTGCCGGCCCGCGCCCTGGCCGTGCCGGCGCGCTGCGCCAGCCTGCCGGTGTTGCTGGTCTATACCTCGGGTACCACCGGCGCGCCGCGCGGCGCGGTGCACACCCAGGGCAACCTGCTGGCCAACATGGCCATTGCCGCCCAGGTGCAAGGCATCACGCCCGCGGACACCGTGGCCACCGTGTTGCCGCTGTTCCATGTGGGGGGGCTGTGCATCCAGACCTTGCCTGCGCTGTATGCGGGCGCCTGCGTGATCCTGCATGCACGGTTTGATGCATCGGCCCTGCTGCATTGCATCGCCCACGACAAACCCACGCTCACGCTGGTGGTGCCGGCCGTGATGAAAGCGCTGGTGGAGCACCCGGACTGGCCCGCCACGGACCTGTCCAGCCTGCGCGCGGCCTGGGCCGGCTCCAGCACGCTGCCCCAGGCGCTGGTGAATGCCTTCCATGCCCGGCGCCTGCCGGTGTGCAATGTGTATGGCGCCACCGAAACCGGGCCGTTTTCCATTGCGCTGGACGAGCGCCATGCCATGACCCATGCGGGCACCTGCGGCTGGCCGGCGCCCGGCGTGCAGGCGCGGCTGGCCCATGCGAAAGACGGTGTGGGCGAGGTGTTGCTGCGCGGGCCGAACATCGTGCGCCATTACTGGCCGCGCGTGCCCGCGGTGGATGCGCAGGGCTGGTTTCACAGCGGCGACCTGGCCCAGGTGGCGGGCGACGGCAGCTGGCGCATCGTGGGCCGCGCCAAGGACATGATCATCTCGGGCGGCGAAAACATCTACCCCGCGGAGATTGAAAACGCGCTGGCCGCCCACCCCGACGTGGCCGAGTGCGCCGTGGTCGGCATGGCAGACGCGCGCTGGGGCGAGGCCGTGGTGGCCGCCGTGGTGCCGTGCGACGGCCGCGCGCTGGACGCCGCGGCGCTGCAGGGCTGGCTGGGCCAGCGCGTGGCCCGCTACAAGCTGCCGCGCCGCTATGTGGCGCTGGCGGGGCTGCCGCGCACGGCTCTGGGCAAGGTGCAGAAGCCGCTGTTGCAGGCGATGCTTCAGGGTGATAGCGCATCATGAGTGCCATGGCCCTGACGCAACGCTTCCTGCGGTGCCTGCAAACGCTCTGGCGTCGCATGGGCCTGGGCGCGGCCTTGCTGCTGCTGGCCGTGCATGCCGCCCCTGTGCGCGCCGCCACGGCGCCACCACCCCAAAGCTTCGCGTTCTATTACGGCACCGACATCCCCTGGGAATCACTGGGCGCGTTTGACGTGGCGGTGGTGGAGCCCGGCAACGTCAGCCCGGCGGGCTGGCCGCACCGGCTCAACCCCGGCACCACGGTTGCGGCCTATATCTCGGTGGGCGAGGTGCACCCCACGCGCAGCTACTTCACCCAGGTGCGCCCCGAATGGCGGCTGGGCGAGAACACCGCCTGGGGCTCGATCGTGGTGGACCAGGCCGCGCCGGGCTGGAACGCGTTTTACCTGGCGCAGGTCATCAAACCGTTGTGGGACCAGGGCTTTCGCGCGTTCTTCCTGGACACGCTGGATTCATTCAACCTCACCGCCAGAACACCCGAGGCGCAACAGCGCCAGATCGCCGGCCTGGTGTCGCTGGTCCGCGAGATCAAGCGCGCCTACCCGGACGCGAAACTCATCTTCAACCGCGGGTTTGAAATCCTGCCGCAGGTGCACACCCTGGCCTGGGCCGTGGCGGCCGAATCCCTGTTCCGGGGCTGGGACGCGGGCAAGCAGGAATACCGCGCCGTGCCGCAGGCCGACCGCGACTGGCTGTTGGCCCAGCTGCGCCGCTGCGCGGATGACTACAAGCTGCCGGTGATCTCCATTGACTACGTGCCCCCGGCAGACCGGGCGCTGGCGCGCGAGACCGCGCAGCGCATCCAGGCGCTGGGCTTCATACCGTGGGTGACCAACCCCGCGCTGGACATGATGGGCGTAGGCGCGGTGGAGTTGCTGCCCCGCCAGGTGCTGGCCATCCACGACGAGCCGGGGCACCTGGCCCAGCTGGCCTCGCACGAGATCCACCGCGTGGGCACCATGCCGCTGAATTACCTGGGGCTGGATGCGCGCTATGTGTACGTGAACGCGCCCGAGATGGCCCCGCTGTCACAGCAGGTGCTGGCGGGCCGCTATGCGGGCGTGGTGACCTGGTTCAACCGCGGCAGCTTCCAGGAAACGCCCGCGCTCATGAAGCTGCTGGACAACGCCCGCCGCCAGGGCGTGCCCGTGGTGATGGTGGGCGAGATGCCGGGCGACGCGGCCCTGGATGCCTTTGGCAAGGACATTGGCGCCACGGTGCGCCTGACCACACCGCTGACGCTGGAAAAACGTTCGCCGCATGTGGGCTTTGAAATCGAGCCGCAGCCCAACGTGAGCAGCTTCACGCCGTCGGCCCTGCGCCCCGGCATGGGCGACGTCTGGCTGCGCGTGCGCAGTGAATCGAACGGCAACGCCGACGTGATCGCCATCACGCCCTGGGGCGGCTTTGCCGCCGACCGCTACTGGAAGATGGACCTGCCCCAGGACAACGGCGAACGCTGGGCCGTCAACCCGATCGAGTTCTTCCGTGCGGCGCTCAAGGTCCGCCCCGACATTCCTGTGCCCGACGTCACCACCGAAAGCGGCCGGCGCCTGTTCACCATCCATGTGGACGGCGACGGCTTTCCCAGCCGCGCCGAGGTGCCCGGCACGCCGCTGGCGTCCGAGGTCATGCTGCGCGACTTCCTGGAGCGCTACCGCTGGCCCAGCACCGTGTCCATCATCGAGGGCGAGGTCGGCGCGCGCGGCCTGTACGCGGCGCTGGCGCCCCAGATGGAGGGCCTGGCGCGCCGGATCTTTGCGCTGGACCATGTGGAGATGGCCAGCCACACCTACAGCCACCCGTTCTTCTGGGCCGACACCGAGCTGGGCCGCGTGCGCGAGGGCCGCGTCATGGGCCTGAGGATTCCCGGCTACCGCTACGATGCCCAGCGCGAGATCGCCGGCGCGCGCGACTACATCAACGGCCTGGCCCCGCCCGGCAAGAAGACGCGCGTGGTGCTGTGGAGCGGCGACACCCAGCCGCTGGAAACACCGGTGCGCCTGGCCTACCAGGCGGGGCTTTTGAACATGAACAGCGGCAACACCTGGATCAGCAGGGCCGAACCCACGCTCACGCTGGTGGGGCCTATCGGCATGATGAAGGGCGAATGGTTCCAGACCTATGCGCCCATGCAGAACGAAAACGTCTACACCAACAACTGGACCGGCCCGTTCTACGGCTTCGAGCGCGTGATCGAAACCTTCGAGATGACCGAACGGCCGCTGCGTCTGAAGCCGGTCAACATCTACTACCACACCTACATCGCCAGCAAGCGCGCCAGCATTGCGTCGCTGCACAAGGTGCATGGCTGGGCGCAGGAGCAGTTGCGCCAGCAGCAGCTGCACCCGATCTACACCAGCGAATACATCGAGCGCACGCTGGACTGGCGCCGCGCCACGGTGGCGCGCACGGCCAGCGGCGCGCTGGAGCTGCGCGGCGGGCGCTACCTGCGCGAATGGCGGGTGGACGAACCCCGGGCGCTGCCCGCGGCCAGCGCCAGCACGCACATCGCGGGCCATGTGCGGCATGAGGCGGCGGCCTATGTGCACACTTCGGGCCCGGTCGCGCTGTATGGCGCGGGCGGCGCGGGGGCGGCTTCGCGCTTTTACATGGAGTCGGCCAACGCGCGGCTCACCGGCTGGGCCACGCAGGGCAACCTCCAGCAGCTGCGCTTTGAGGGTCACCTGCCGCTGCACGCGACCTTCATGGCGCCGGGCTGCGAGCTGCAGGGCGCGCCGGGCCAGAAGGCAACGCGCCGGGGTGACCGGCTGGACGTGGAGGCGACAAGCCTTGGACCGACCCTCGTCGTACTCCGTTGCGCCGGGTGACGCCAGCCGCAGCCGCATCCTGTCATGGGGTGCGCTGGCCGGCATGGTGGCCCTGGCTGTGGGCGGCCTGGTGCTGGTGTTCCCCAAAAGCGACCTGATGACGCTGTTGCGCAGCAACCTGGACGCCAAGGGCCGCGACCGCGGCAACCGCGACCTGAGCATTGCCTACCTGCGCAACATCATCCGCACCGAGCCCGACGACATGGGCCTGCGCCTGTTGCTGGCTGAAAAGCTGCTGGCCGGTGGTGACCTGCTGGGCGCGCGCCTCGTGCTGGACGAAGCGCAGCCGCTGGCGCGCACCAGTGCCCAGGCCCAGGCTGACTGGGACGTCTGGGACCTCAACTGGTGGCAGGCCAAGCTGCGCCAGGCCCAGTCGCGTGATCGCGACAGCGAAACGGTGGTAGCCGCCAGCGAGCTCGTCAAACGCCTGCAGCAGCGCGTGGCAAGCGTGACGACGCCAGCGCAGGTGTTTGCCGCCATCCAGTCGGCCCAGGCGCTGCAGGCTGCGCTGGGCACCAGAGCGGGTGCGGCCGCCGCGCTGGCGCAGGCGCGCGCCATCCCGGGCCAGCTGCTGCAGCGCCTGCTCGCGATGCCGGGCGCCGGCATGGCCGACCTGTCGCGCGGCGCCAGCCTGGCGCTGGCCGAGGGGCAGTTCCAGGCGGCAGCCGACCTTTACTTTGCCGCGCGGCGCAAGACCGCCCAGCGCGACGCGCGCGACACGTTGTTGCGCCAGGGCGTGCGCGCCCTGCTGGCCGGTGGCCAGCCGGTGGCCGCATGGCAAGCCGCAGTGCGCGAAACGCAGCCGCTGCCCCCGGGCGACGAACTGCACTGGTGGCTGGCCGAACTGGCCCTGGCCGCCGCCCAGCCGCGCGAGGCGGCGGCGCATCTGCGCAACGTGGTGCCCGTGAAGGACGGCGCGGCGGCGCTGGCCAAGGCCCTGCCCCTGGATCGGCTGCAACTGGCCTGGGACACCTTTGGCGCAGCCGCCGACCTGAACGCGGCGCTGGTGGTGGCTGACGCCGCGCTCCTCCTGCAGCCGCAGGACATGGTGTGGCTGGAGCGCAAGGCGCAGGCGTCCGAATGGGCGGGGCTGGCACCGCAGGCGCTGGCCGCCTGGCTGGCGCTGCTCAAGCGCAATGCCAGCGACAAGGCGCTGGCCAATGTGTTCCGCCTGAGCCCCATGCTGTACGACGACGACGCGCTGCTGGCGGCCTGGCTGGCGCTGTCGTCGCAGCGGTCCCTGAGCCTGGACGAAGCGGCCAAGGTGGTGGAGGTGTACGAGCGCCTGGGCTCGGTGGACGGCGCGCTGGCCTTTGTGCGCCAGCTGCCCGCCGCGCAGCCCGAGGCCGACGCGGCCCTGCGCGAGCGCTGGCTGGGCCTGGAAGCCGGGCTGCTGGAGCGCGCCGGCCGCCCCGCCGAGGCGCTGGCCGTGCTGGAGCGCATGCGCGGCACCGGCCTGCCGCGCGACGACGCCATGCGCCTGGCGCAAATCTACCTGCGCCTGGGCAACATGCCGCTGGCGCTGCGCGCGCTGCAGGCAGCCCGCCTGCCCGCCGGCGGCGAATTTGACGACGCGTACTGGGATCTGCGCGCCGACCTGGCCTATGAAACCGGCGAGCGCGCGCTGGCGCTGGACGCGCTGGACCGGCTGATCGCGCAGGGCAAGCCGCAGGCCTACCAGGTCGAACGCGCGATCCGCATCCGGCTGGACGCCGACCGCGACGACGAGGCGCTGGCGCTGGCCGCGCGGCTGTACCCGCGCTACCCGCAGGACAACATCGTCTATGCCTGGCTGGACGGCATCGCCGAACAGAAAAACCCGGTGGGCCTGCGCACGCTGCTGGCGGCGCTCACGCCCGCGCACCGCGCGCGGCTGGAGCAGTCGGCGCAATTCCTGGAGCGGCGCGCCGGCCTGTACGTGCGCCTGGGCGACGTGGCGCTGGCGCGGGCCGACTACACGCGCGCCCTGTCGCTGCAGCCGGACAACGCGCCGCTGCGCGTGGCGTACTGGTGGCTGCTGGTGGACCAGCAGGACGTGCCCACGCTGCGCGCCGAGCTGGGCGCGCGCGGCACCGCCGCACGCGCCAACGCGGCCTATGCCGAGGTGCTGGCCGCCGGCTGGCAGCTGCTGGACGAGCCGCGCATGGCGCTGGCGCTGATGCAGCCGCTGGCGCGCGAACGCTCGCGCGATTTCCTGTGGCTCATGAACTATGCCGACGTGCTGGAGCGCACCGGGCGCGAGGCCCCGGCGCTGCGCGTGCGCCGCCATGCGTGGCTGCTGGCGCAGCGCGCCGCCGCGGCGCCCAGGGACCGCGAAGCCGGCCGCCAGGCCCTGCTGGCACAGATGCGCCTGGCCGCCGGCTTTGCCGGGGGCGAGCAAAAGGCCTTGCTGTGGCGCCAGCTGGGCCAGCTGCTGGCCGCCAGCAGCAACCCGGCGGCACCCGATGCATCGCTCAGGCGCCAGACGCAGGAGCTGGTGGGCGCCTGGCTGCTGGGCGAAGGCCGGTTTGACACCGCGCAGCGCTGGCTGTGGGAGCAGCAGGCGCGTCGCATGGCCGTGCCCGCTTACCAGCAAATGGCCGTGGCCGTGGGCCAGGAAGACCCGCAGGAACTGGCGCGGCTGCTGGATGCAGTTGAGCCGCAGCGCTCGCAACAAGGTGCGGGGCCGAATGTGGGAAGGGTGGACCCGCAAGACCGGCTGACCGCCCTGCGCCTGCTGCAGCGGCGCGAGGAAGCCGCCAGCCAGGGCGTGCTGCAGGCCCAGCGGCGCGCCGAAGGCCCCAACGACGAAGCGCAGGAACTGCTGCAGCAGGACCTGCTGGCCATGGCCAGCCGCGCCAGCGTGCAGCAGCGCAGCCGCCGCGCCGGCGTGATCAGCCGCAACGAAACGCGCGTGGACGCCTCGGTGGTGCTGCTGCCGCAGCTGCGCCTGACGGTGGAGATGGGCCTGGGCCGCGACCGCAGCCGTGACGCGCTGCAGATCGCCGCCACGCCGGCCCATGACCGTGAGCTGCGCGTGGGCGTGGACACGCGCACGCCCTGGGGCGACCTGAAGGCGCAGTGGCTGGTGCGCGATGCGCTGGCCGCCATCAACGGCGTGTACCTGCAGTTCACGCGGCGCCTGTCCAGCCGTTCGGTGCTGCAGCTGGAGGCCGCGCACAACGAACGCTCCGACGAAAGCAGCGCGATGTCGGTGGCCGGTGCGCGTGACCGCGTGGCCGCCAGCCTGAACCTGCGCCACGGCGACCGGCTGGAAGGCCAGGCCAGCCTGGCGGCCAGCCGCTTTCGCACGCAAGGCGGCGCCGGGCTTGGCAACTCGGTGGACGCCGCGCTCACGGGCAACTGGTACTGGCGGCGCGACTACCCCGATGTGCGGCTGCAGGTGCAGCTGCGCCGCAGCGTGGTGCGCGCCGACGGCCGGCCCGACGCGCCTACGGCCCTGCTGGTGCCGGGTGGCGCAACACCTGGGAGAGGGGTAACGCCCGTTCCGGGCGTGGGCCTGTTCCTCGGCCCCAGCTCAAGCGCGCTGTCGGCCAGCCTGGGCGTGGGCCTGGCGCAGAGCGACCCTGCCGTTTACAGCCGCGCCTGGCGCCCCTGGGGCGAGGTCGGCTTTGAAACCCGCCGCACTGCCGCTGGGCAGCAGACGCAGGGATTGCTACGATTGGGCGCCAAAGGCTCGGTGGCCGGGCGCGACCAGATGAGCATCCATCTGGACGTGCGGCCCGGCACCGGCGGCCTGTCGGGCGGCGACGGCGTGCGGGAATTGCGTTTGCAGTACGAAACCTTTTTTGACCGGTGACACCCATGAAAAAACTTTCGCTGACCTCCTTGTTGTTGAGTGCCATGGTGCTGGCGGGCTGTGCCTTCAGCCCGCTGGGTCCCACGGGCAGCAGCACCCGGTCGGCCATGGCGCAACCCATTGCCGCGCAGGACAAGGTGGCGCTGCTGCCCATCGCCAACTTCACCGACGTGCCGCAGGCCGGCCTGCGGGTGGAGGCCATGCTGGAGCCGGCGCTGCGCCAGGCGGGCCTGGGCCAGCTGGTGGTGTACCCCGCCGCGCTGAACCCCGAGACCCTGTTCGAGCCCGCCGAGCGCAAGGCCCAGGCCGAGGCCGAGAAATGGGCCCGTGCCCAGGGCATGCGCTATGTGGTGACCGGCGCGGTGAACGAATGGCGCTACAAGGTGGGCGTGGACGGCGAGCCTGCCGTGGGCCTGATGCTGCAGGTCAAGGACCTGAGCCGCGACCTGGTGGTGTATTCCGCCGCGGGCGGGCGCACCGGCGGCAGCCGTGAGGCCCTGGCCGCCGTGGGCCAGCGCCTGGCCGCTGAACTCGTCTCTGGAATCCGCGTTGACCCGGCCGGCCGACCCACCACCGCGCAATAACCCGGACACCGCGTCCGGCGCGCGCAAGCTGGCCGGCCACGAGGTGCCAGCCGATAGCACGCCCGCGGGGCTGCGCTCGGCGCGCCGGCGCCGAAGCGACGGCGGCGCCAACGCGGGCGGCGTAGGTTTTGACCCTGCCAAGGACACGATCTATTCGGACTTCAGCGCGTCCGTACAGGACATGCTGGATGCGC
The DNA here is from genome assembly GCA_020161775.1 of Pseudomonadota bacterium. Classification (GTDB taxonomy): domain Bacteria; phylum Pseudomonadota; class Gammaproteobacteria; order Burkholderiales; family Burkholderiaceae_C; genus RAM1. Next base: position 151,665 of record JAIUOW010000008.1, on the reverse strand, counting down.
TGCAAAACCCGACGGACGGTGGCGAGCGCACGCGCGCGCAACGCTGGTTGCGCCCGCTGCTGGTGGCCTGGATTGTCGCGCACCGCTCCGCCGGCCTGGCGCGGCTCATGCTGCGCCGCTTCATCCGCCACCATCCGGGGCTGGCTGGGCGCATGCTGGAGACATTGCTGTGGCCCGCGCTGTTTGTGTACCTGGCCTTCATCAGCAACCCTGCCAACCCGTTTTTTATCAACGAAGGCTTTCCCTGGCCCTGGCTGGGCCCCTGGCTGATCGCGCTGCGCTATGGCGGCGGCTACGGCGCGGCGGCGTCGTTCGGCCTGCTGGCGGCCTGGGCCTGGCTGGCGCCGGGCACCGAGTTCCCGCGGCTGTATTTCCTGGGCGGCGCCATTGCCATGCTGATCGCGGGTGAATTCGGCAGCTACTGGCGCCTGCGTGTGCTGCGCTTGCAGGAAAGCCTGCGCTTTCTGAACGACAAGGCCGAGCGCCTGACGCGCCGGCTGTACCTGGTGAAGCTGTCGCACGACGAGCTTGAGTATGAAATGGTGGACCGCCCCGGCACGCTGCGCGAGTCGCTGATCGAGCTGCGCTCCATGATGGACCGCTACACCCGCAGCAACCCGCATGACCTGAGCGGCCTGCCCGGCGCGCAGATGATGCTGGACTTCGTGGTGACGCAATGCCGGGTAGAAACCGCGGCGTTGTACGAGGTGCGCATGGAGCCGGTGCTGCAGCTGCAGCGGGTGGCCGCCGTGGGTCGCATCGTGGACCCGCCGCCGGACGACCCGATGGTGCTGCGCGCGCTGGAAACGGGGCACCAGGTCCACCTGCAGGACGCACTGCTGGAAAAGGCGCGGCGCTCGTCGCTGATCGCGGCCACGCCGCTAATCAGCACCGAGCGCCAGCCGTTCGGCCTGATGGTGATCGGCAACATGCCGTTTACCGCGCTCACGGCGGAAAACCTGCAGACGGTGGCCGTGCTGCTGGAAAGCTATGCCGACTACCTGCGCCTGTCGGTCAGCGCGGGCGAACTGCTCAAGGTCTGGCCCGATGCGCCGCGCGGCCTGGCGGGCGAATTTGGCTGGCTCACGCGGCTGCGCACCGATTACGGACTGGAAAGCCGCTGCGTGGTGTGGCGTGCCGAACATGCGCGCGGCGAGGAAATCCTGGATGGCCTGATGGAGTTGCACTCCCGCGGCGAAACCGCGTGGCGCTGGCCGCTGGCGGGCACCGGCCAGCGCGGCGCGCCCTGCGTGATCGCGCTGGTGCCGTTCTCGGACGCGACGGCCGTGCGCATCTACAAGCAGCGCCTGTTTGACGGCATCACGCAGCGCTTTGGCGAACTGAGCCCGCAGGAGCTCAGCGCGTTTGACTTCCCGCTGGGCCGCGAGCAGGGCTTCGCGCGGCTGCGCTGGCTGGTGGAGAGCGCGCAATGACCGGTTGGCTCAAGATGGCGCTGGCGCTGGTGGCCGAGCTGGCGTCGCTCACGCTGCTGGACACGCAGCTGGTGGTGGCGGGCCTGGAGGTGGACAGCCTGGGGGCCTATTTCGCGTTGCATGCGCTGGGCGCCGCGGCCTCGGCCTGGCTGGCGTGGTCGCTGCTGCCGCCGCAATACCGCGCGCCGGCGCGGCCGGCCGGCGCACTGCTGTACTGCTTTGCGTTCTTCATTCCGGTGCTGGGCGTGCTGGCCACGGTGCTGGCGGTGCAGATCGCGCAGCGCTACCCCAAGATCCTGCGTACCGACCGCTACGTGGCCGTGCACATGCCGGAGTTTTCCGAAGTGCAGCGCGAGGCCACCGAGCGCAGCGACCTGCGCGCGGGTGACGCGCGGCGCATCCTGAAAGATCCGTCGCTGCCGCTGGAAACACGGCTGCGCGTGCTGGTGGCGCTGCAGTCCATGCGGCCCAAGGCGGCGGTGCCGTTGTTGCAAAGCCTGCTGGCCGACCCGTCGGAAGACATCCGCCTGCTGGCCTACAGCATGGTGGATGCCTGGGAAAAAGACCTGACGCGCCAGATCCAGCAGGCCCGCGCGCGGCTGGCCGAGGCGCGCGAGGGCGAAGAGCGCGCGCCGCTGGTCAATGCGCTGCGCCGCCTGGCCGAGCTGCACTGGCTGCAGGCCGACACCGGCCTGGCGCGGGGTGACCTGCGCCGCTTCGCGCTGGAACAGGCGCAAAAGCTCTGCGAGGACGTGCTGGTGCTGGACTCCTACGTGCCCAGCGTGTGGCAGCTGTATGCGCGGGTGCTGATCGAGCTGGACCAGCTGGCCGCGGCCGCCCGCGCGCTGGACCTGGCGCGCAAGGTGCGCATGCCGCTGCAGGAAATCTGGCCGCTGATGGCGCAGATCGCCTGGCTGCGCCGCGACCTGGACGGCGTGCGCAAATACATGAGCCGCCTGCCCGACAGCGCGCAACTGCCGCACCAGCTGCGCGGCATGGCGGCGTTCTGGCGGCAAAAGCAGGTCAGTGGCGTGGATGTCCATGTCTGAACAACCATCGACCCCCGCAGGCGCCCCCATCGCCGACGTCGGCCTGCTGCTCGAAGGCACCTACCCCTATGTGTCCGGCGGCGTGTCCAGCTGGGTGCACCAGATCATCAACGGCTTTCCCGACCTGACGTTCGCGATCTGTTTCCTCGGCTCGCGCAAACAGGACTACGGCGCGATGAAATTCCAGCTGCCGTCCAACGTGGTCCACATCGAGGAGCACTACCTGTACGAGCCTGGCGGCACGCCGCCGGTGACGCCGCAGCGCGGCGACGCGGCCATGTTCGAGCTGAACCGCGAGCTGCATGACTACTTTCGCGACCCGCAGAACATGGCGCAGCGCGGCGGCGAAGTGCTGGGCACCATCACCGGCGAACTCGAAGGACGCATGGACCGCTCGCAGTTCCTGTACACCGAGGCCAGCTGGAACTACATCACCCAGCAGTACCGCGACCGCTGCACCGACCCGAGCTTCGTGGACTACTTCTGGACGGTGCGCACCATGCATTCACCGATCTGGGTTCTGTCGGCGGTTGTGGAAAAGTTTCCACCGGTGCGCTGCTACCACTCGGTGTCCACCGGCTACGCGGGCTTCCTGGGCGCGCTGCTCAAGCGCCGCTACAACCGCCACCTGATCCTGAGCGAGCATGGCATCTACACCAAGGAGCGCCGCATCGATCTGTATGCCGCGCGCTGGATCGCCGACAACCGCACGCTGCTGCAGCGCGATGCCACGCACGCGGGTTACTTTCGCACCATGTGGATCAGGTTCTTCGAGGCGCTGGGGCGCATGTGCTATGACGCCAGCGACCAGATCATTGCGCTGTACGAAGCCAACCGCCTGCGCCAGGTGCAGGACGGCGCGGACGCGCGGCGCACCAGCAACATCCCCAACGGCATTGACGTGGTGCGCTTTGGCGCTTTGCGCGCGCTGCGGCCCGACAAGGTGCCGCCCATCATGTGCCTGATCGGCCGCGTGGTGCCGATCAAGGACATCAAGACCTACATCCGCGCCACGCGCACCATTGCCAACCGCATGCCCGAGGTGCAGGCCTGGATTGCCGGGCCCGAGGAAGAAAGCCCCGACTACGCCGCCGAGTGCAAGGACCTGGTGGCCAGCCTGGGCCTGTCGGACAACGTGAAGTTCCTGGGCTTCCAGAAGCTGACGGACCTGCTGCCGCAGATCGGCCTGGTGGTGCTCAGCTCCATCAGCGAGGCGCTGCCGCTGGTGATCCTGGAAGGCTACGCCGCTGGCGTGCCGACCGTCAGCACCGACGTGGGCTCGTGCCGCCAGCTGGTCTACGGGCTGGACGAGGAAGACCAGGCGCTGGGTGCGTCGGGCGAGGTGGTGGGCATTGCCGATCCCCAGGCCCTGGCCGAAGCCGCCATGCGCCTGCTGGGCGATGAAGCCGCGTGGCACAAGGCCGCGCAGGCCGGCATTGCCAGGGTGGAGCGTTACTACACCCACCCGGTGATGTTCGCGCGCTACCGCGCGGTGTATGACCAGGCGCTGGGCGTCGCACCGGCGCCGTCCGCGCCGCCCGCGCCGCCTGGTGCGGACGACGGCCTTGACCTGGTGCTGGAGGGCTGATGGCCGGCATCGGCTTTGAACTGCGCAAGCTGCTGCAACGCGAAAGCTATTTCGCGCTGGTGCGCGCGTATGCCTACGCGGGGCTGATCAGCTCGGGGCCGTGGGTGCTGTCCATCGTGGGGCTGGTGGTGATCGGCGTGCTGTCGGTCAACATCGTGGTGCCCAACCTGCTCGTCACGCAGTTCCAGGTGTCGGTGACCTACCTGATCGCGGGCTCGCTGATCCTGACGGGCGTGGTGCAGCTGGCCTTCACGCGCTGGGTATCGGACCAGCTGTTTGCCCGCAAGGGCGAGGACATCGTGCCCAACTTCGCGGGCGTGCTGCTGGTGACCAACCTGGTGGCGGGCACGCTGGCCGTGATGCTGGCCTTCCTGGAATTCCGCAACGAAAGCGCGCTGTACCGGGTGCTGATGGTGGCGGGCTTCGTGACCATGTGCGACATCTGGGTGGCCACCATCTTCATGAGCGGGCTGAAGTTCTACAAGACCATCGTGGCGCTGTTTGGTGGCGGTTACGCCATCTCGGTGCTGCTGGCGGTGTTGCTGCGCGAACATGGGCTGGAAGGGCTGCTGGGCGGCTATGTGGTGGGCCAGTTCGTGATGCTGGCGGGCATGTTCTTCATCATCCTGCGCAGCTTCCCCGCGGAAAAACTCATCGCGTTCGACTGCTTCCGGCCCGGCGCCATGCTGCCCACGCTGATGGCCGTGGGCTTCCTGTACAACTTCGCGATCTGGGCCGACAAGATCGTGTTCTGGGTCGCGCCCGAAACCAGCCAGGCCGTGATCGGCCCCTTGCGCGCCAGCGTGATCTACGACATGCCGGTGTTCCTGGCGTACCTGAGCATCATCCCCGGCATGGCGGTGTTCCTGGTGCGCTTCGAAACCGACTTCGTCGAGTGGTACGACAAGTTCTACAACGCCGTGCGCGAAGGCGGCTCGCTGGAGGAGATCGCGCGCATGCGCGACGAGATGGTGTTCGCCGTGCGCCACGGCCTGTTTGACATCGTGAAGATCCAGACGCTGGCCGTGCTGGTGATGGTGGTGTTCGCGCCCACGATCTTTGACAAGCTGGGCATCAGCCCGCTGTACCTGCCACTGTTTTATGTGGATGCGGTGGCCGCCAGCATGCAGGTGGCGCTGCTGGCCGTGATGAACGTGTTCTTCTACCTGGACCGCCGCCGCGCCGTGCTGGCCACGGTGGCGCTGCTGTCGGTGCTGAACGTGGTGCTGTCCATCGTGTCGCTGAAGCTGGGCGTGGCGTTCTACGGCTACGGCTTCGCGGCGGCGCTGCTGATCACGCTGGTGGTGTCGCTGCGGGTGCTGGAGCGCAAGATCTCAAGGCTGGAGTATGAGACGTTCATGCTGCAGTAGGCTTGGCCCTCACAGCCCGTGAGGCCGACTTGTACTGAAGACAAATGGAAAGATTCACGCCAACGCTGTCGCTCAATCTGGGCGAATTTGATACTGAGTTCACCTGGGTGAAGATGTTCTTTGGTCACTTTGACTGCAGGCTGTTCATTTCCGACACCGCCTACGTGGACATAGGCCGGGGATCGTTGAGCATCGCACCCCACCTGAAGTTCAACATACCCGGCTTCAAAGGCTGCGTGGGCACTGTGGGCCAGTTCTGCAATGTTGCAACCTGCACCGTGTTCGCGGGCGGGGAACATGGCAATGACCTGCCGGTCAACGTCACATTTGGCGCGGTGCCATTGTTCGACATCCTGGCCACGCAGGAGGGTATTCATGATCTGCGACCGCTACCCCAACAGCCGTTTGCCATCGGGGATGCCGTGGTCCTGTCGGCGAACTGCATGGTGCTGCCAGGTGCCCGCATAGGCACGGGAACTGTTTTGGCGGCAGGGGCTGCCGCCAGAGGCCGCCTGGATGAGTTCAGCATCTACGCCGGCCTGCCCGCGCGCAAGATCAGGGACCGCCAGAGCCAGGAAATCCAGCAGCGTATGCGCGCCGTGCGGTGGTGGGACTTTGACACGCTCTACCTGCTGAACAACCTCGCCCGCTTGCAGGCGCTTGCAATTGATACCGAGACACCGCACCGGTATCGCCAACCCACGCCACGGCTTGCGTGGCGTCTGACGGACGACAAGTTCAAACTGATTGGATTTGATGACGGCACGTTCCGCCCGCTGGATGAAGCGCCCGCCAAGCTGCGTGACTATCTGGCGCAGTGCACCCGGCAAGGCCCCGGAACTTTTCTCTGGCACGCGGATGTGTGGAATTGACCCCCGGCAGCCCCCTGGCCGGGGTTACTGCTGTTGAGGTGCCGATTGTGAGCCTGCTCGCCCCGCCAGCACTTCGTGCAGCAGTCACTTTGGTTTGTGGCCTGTAGGCTACAATTGCCACATGCGCGTTGAGAAGACCGACGAGTACAGGGAGTGGATCGACAGCCTCAAGGATCTTGCGGGCCGTGCTCGCATTCTGATGCGCGTTGATCGACTTGTTCATGGCAATCCCGGCTCGTATCGCAACCTGACTCACAGTGTCTCGGAATTGAAGGTGGACGTTGGCCCCGGCTACCGCGTGTATTACACGCAACGTCGCGGCCATTTCATCCTGCTGCTCGTCGGTGGGGACAAGTCGACACAAGCCAAAGACATCGCCAGAGCCATCCGCCTCGCGCAGGCATACGAGGAGTAGCTACATGGTCACCGCCGTCCGCAAGAAGATTTCCAAGCCCAAGGTTTCGGCCTACGACGTGGCCGAGCATTTGCGGACGCCCGAAGAAATGGCCGCGTACCTCGATGCCTGGCTCGAAGACGCGCCGGACGATGTCTCCGGCATTGCCAGAGCCCTCGGTGACATTGCGCGTGCCAAGGGCATGAGCCAGGTTGCCAAGGAGGCTGGGCTGAGCCGCGAGAGTCTTTACCGGGCACTTAGCGAAGGTGGCAATCCGAGTTTCGCCACGGTGCTCAAGGTGGCTCGCGCCTTGGGCGTTCGCCTGCACGCACAACCAGTGTGAATTCCTCAGGGCCTGGATGATTGCCGGGAACTGGAGCGCCCCGCCAGCCACACCAGCACCAGCACCGGAACCCCCAGCATCGCCGTGGCGTTGAAAAACGCCACGTATCCGTGCAGGTCCACATACTTGCCCGAAAACCCCGCCAGCCATTTGGGCAGCAGCAGCATCATCGAGCTGAACAGCGCGTACTGCGTGGCCGAATAGCTCACGTTCGTCAGAGACGACAGGTAGGCAATGAAGGCCGCCGACGCGATGCCCGACGACAGGTTGTCCGCCGACACCACCCAGATCAGCGCCTGCACATCGTGGCCGCGCCCAGCCAGCCAGGCAAACAGCAGGTTGGTGGCCGCGCTCAGCATCGCGCCCAGCATCAGCACGCGCATCACGCCAAAGCGCATGGACAGCGCGCCACCCAGGAACGCGCCTGCCAGCGTCATGATCACGCCATAGACCTTGGTCACGGCGGCCACTTCGTCCTTGGTGTAGCCCATGTCCACATAGAACGGGTTGGCCATGATGCCCATCACCACGTCGCTGATGCGGTACACGGCGATCAGCGCCAGGATCAGCGCGGCCTGCCACTTGTAGCGGCGAAAGAAGTCCGCGAACGGGTCGATCAACGCGCCTTGCAGCCATTCAGCGGCGTTGCGTGCGGGCGGCAGCGCGGCGCGCGCTGGCTCGCGCGACAGCAGCACGGTCAGAACGCCGACCCCCATCGACGCGGCCATGACCAGGTACGCGGTCTGCCAGGCGGCGTGCTGGTAGTTTCCTGAGACAGCGGCAACCTCGGCCCGCGCGGCGATCCACAGCACGCCCGCGCCAGCCCAGATCATGGCCAGGCGGTAGCCCGTCTGGTAGGTGGCAGCCAGCGCGGCCTGGCGCTGCGTGTCGGCGGATTCAATGCGGTAGGCGTCCAGCGCGATGTCCTGGGTGGCCGAGCCAAACGCCACGGCCAGCGCGCACCACACGATGGGTCCAAGCGCGTCACGCGGGTCGGCCAGCGCCATGCCGGCCAGGCCCGCGATGATCACCGCCTGCGACAGCAGCAGCCAGCCGCGCCGCCGGCCCAGCGTGGTGGTCAGGCCCGGCAGGGGCAGACGGTCCACCAGCGGCGCCCAGCACCACTTGAAGCCATACGCCAGCCCCACCCAGCTCAGGTAACCAATGGTGGTGCGGTCAATGCCGGCTTCGCGCAGGCGAAAGCTCAGCGTGCCCAGCACCAGCAGCAGCGGCAGCCCGGCCGAAAAGCCCAGCGCCAGCATGCGCAGCGTGGCGGGCTCCAGGTACACGCGCAGGGTGTCGCCCCATGACGGGCGCGCCGCCGTGGCAGCGGGGGTGGCAGGGGTGGGGGATGCGAAGTCGTCTGACATGAAAAGCGTTACTTCTGTTTATTATTGCCCCATGTGCATGCTCTGCCTCGCCAAAAACTCCGCCTGGTCTGGCCGCCGGGGCTTTCTGCTGGCCGCGGGCGCGGCCGCGGCCACGCCCGTGCTGGCGCAGGTCGAGGTGGGCGACGCCTCGCGCCTGCGCACCCTGGTGCCCGCGGGTGAGCTGGAAACAGCCGCCGGCCAGCAGTACTCGCAGATGATGGCCGAGGCCCGCGCGCAGCGCGCCCTGGCGCCGGACAACCACCCCCAGCTTCAGCAGCTGCGCGCCATCGGCAACCGGCTGATTCCGTTCACCACCAAATGGAACGACCGGGCCAAGGGCTGGAAGTGGGAGATCAACCTGATCGGCAGCAAGCAGATCAACGCCTTTTGCATGCCCGGCGGCAAGATCGCGTTCTACACCGGCATCCTGGATCAGCTCAAGCTCACCGCGGACGAAGCGGCCATGATCATGGGCCACGAGATGGCCCATGCGCTGCGCGAGCACGCGCGCTCGCGCATCGCCAAGACGCAGGGCACGGGCGCACTGCTGTCCATTGGCGCGCAGCTGCTGGGCCTGGGCCAGCTGGGCGACGTGGCGGCCAACATCGGCACCCAGCTGATCACGCTGAAGTTCAGCCGCTCCGACGAGACCGAGGCCGACCTGGTCGGCCTGGAACTGGCCGCGCGCGCGGGCTTCAACCCCGACGCATCGGTCAGCCTGTGGCAGAAGATGGGCCAGGCCAGTGGCGGCGCCGGTGGCCCCAGCTTCCTGTCCACGCACCCCAGCGGCCCCGACCGCATCCGCGAGCTGCAGGCCAACGTGCCCAAGGTGCGCGGGCTCTACGAGCAGGCGCGCAGGAGCTGACGCGCGCCTCTACATCAGCCGTTGCGGTCCGTAGGGCTGCGGGTCCACCACCGGACGCTCGCCGTCCATTAGTTCCGCCAGCAGGCGGCCGCTCACCGGCCCCAGCGTGAAGCCTTGGTGTGAATGGCCGAAGTTGAACCACAGGCCGGGGTGGCGCGGCGCCGCGCCGATCACGGGCTTCATGTCGGGCGTGCAAGGTCGCGCGCCGCGCCAGGGGGCGGGCTCCACCGGTTGCGGCAGGTCCAGCAGTTCGCGCGCCGACGTTTCGGCGCGCTCCAGTTGCCATGGCGTGGCGGGCGCGTCGATGTCCGTCAGCTCGGCGCCGGTGGTCAGCCGCACGCCGCGCTTCATGGGCGCGATGACCAGGCCGCGGTCGGCGTCCAGCAACGGCAGGTTCGGCCCCGTGCCGGTGTAGTGGCGGTGGTAGCCGCGCTTGACGAACAGCGGCAGGCGGTAGCCCAGCGGCGCCAGCACGGTGTCGGCCCAGGGGCCTAGCGCGATGACGGTCTGCCCGGCATCGACGGTGCCGGCGTCGGTCTGCACCGCCCAGCCGGTGGCCGTGGCGCGCAGGGTCGCGGCGTCCCCGCGCACGACGCGCCCGCCGCTGCGCGCCAGCAGCGCTGCGTAGCGTTCCACCAGTTCGCCGGGGTCGCTCACGGACCAGGGGTCGGTCCAGTGGATTGCGCCGGCCAGCCGTTGCCGCAACGCAGGCTCGGCCGCGGCCAGGGCGCCGCTGTCCTGCGGCACGAAGCCGACGCCGTAGTCCTGCGCCCAGCGTTGCGCGACGGTCAGCGCCGCGTCCAGGCTGGCGGTCTGCCGGAAGATCGCGCGGTAGCCGGCGCGTTGCACCAGGTCCTGCGCGCTCGCCGCGTCGATCAGGCGAGCGTGTTCGGACGTGGCATGTTCGGTCAGCCGTGCATAGTCGCGCGCGATCGCCGGGTAGCGCGCCGGACCCGAGTTGGCCCAGTAACGCAGCAGCGGCGCCGCCAGCCGGGGCAGGGCGCCCAGGTGGTAGTTCACGTCGGCGCCGCGCTTGAACGCCGCGCTCAACAGCGCGGGGATGCCGCGCGGAAAGGCATAGGGCTCGACCGCCTCGCGCTGGATGATGCCGGCGTTGCCATACGAGGTTTCGCGGCCCGGCTCGCGGCGGTCCACCAGCGTGACTTCGTAACCCCTGAACGCCAGGTGCAGGGCGGTGCAGGTGCCGACCATGCCGGCGCCCAGGACGAGCGCGCTGCGCGTCATGCGGCGTCCTTCACGTAGGGGTTGCTGCGCCGCTCGCGCCCGAAGGTGCTTTCGGGTCCGTGGCCGGGGATGAACACCGTGTCGTCCCCCATGGGCCACAGCCGCTGGGCGATGCTGTCCAGCAGCTGCTGGTGGTTGCCACCGGGGAAGTCCGTGCGGCCAATGCTGCCGGCAAACAGCACGTCGCCCACGAATGCGCGCTTCATTGCGGGCGAATGAAACACCACATGCCCCGGCGTATGGCCGGGGCAGTGGCGCACGTGCAGCACGTGGCCTGCCAGCTCGATGGTGTCGCCATCGTGCAGCCAGCGCGTGGGGGTGAAGGTTTCAGAGGGCGGAAAGCCGAACATCGTGCCCTGCTGCGGCAGACCGTCGATCCAGAACTGGTCGCCGGGGTGCGGGCCGATGATGGGCAGCTTCAGCCGGGCGGCCAGCTCGGCCGTACCGCCTGCATGGTCAATGTGGGCATGGGTCAGCCAGATCTGCTCAAGCTTCAGGCCCCGACTGTCCGCTTGCGCGAGCAGTTCGTCCAGATCGCCGCCGGGGTCGATGATGGCGGCCTGCTTCGTGGCGTCGTCCCAGACCAGGGAGCAGTTTTGCTGGAAGGCGGTGACGGGGATGGTGAGGTACTGGAGCATGGCCTGTATTTTCAGCCATGCCAGCCCGCTGGATTACCCCGCCAGCACCCCGATCTCCGCCGGCGTCACGCCTACCAGCTGCAGCGCAAACTGCGTGTCGTCGGGCGTGATGGCCGCGGCAATCTGCATGCCCTTGGTGATGGCCTGGCTGGGGTCGTTCCAGACCAGGCCCATGTCCACCGCGACGGTCTTGCCCACGCTGTACTTGTTGCCCAGCAGGTCGGCCACGAAGCCGTACTGGGCATGGCCCTTGAACTGGTGGGCGCAATCCAGCATCGCCAGCACCATGGAGCCGGGGCTTTGCGCGCCGCTGCCCAGCGCCTGCGTCCAGTAGGTCAGGCCTTCGGCGTCCGCGCTGGCACGGCCCAGTACGTTCTTGTAGACGATGTTCACAAAATCCGCGTTGGACATGCCGGCGGTGTAGCCCGTCTGCGCGGGGTGGGCCAGTGCGGCGGCATGGAACGAGTTGGCGATCTGCGTCATGCTCGTGCCCGCGGCGTACTCGCCCAGCCAGAAGCCCAGGCCCTCCGCATCGGGAATGCGGTTGAAAAATCCGGTGTACAGCTCGATCAGCATGCGCAGCGGCGCGCCGGCGGCGGGCGCCGCGGCGTCGCGCACCGTCAGGTCCATGCCCATGTCGGCAAACTGCAGCCGCTCAATGCCGGTCAGCAGGTCCGCGCCTTCGGACAGCGTGCGGTCCACCACGCGGTAGCCGTCGGCGAACCGCTCGACGCGGAAGTTGCCGATGCTGCCGTCGTAGCACGCCGTGTCGGTGCCCGCGCCGCCGTCCAGCACGTCATTGCCGCCACGCCCGCGCAACATGTCGTTGCCGTCGCCGCCTTGCAGCAGGTTGTGCTGCTGGTTGCCCGCCAGGACGTCGTCATGGCTGGAGCCCACGGCGTTCTCGATCCAGCTGCCGGTGTCAATGCGCAACGTTTCTTCGTAGGTGGAGTGGTCGTAGGTGCGTGACGCGCCCGTGCCATGGTAGGAAAAGGCATGCACCGTCAGCCCGACCTTGCTGCCCGCGCCGGGCGTGAGGTCAATGTCCACGCCGGTGGCCAGCTTGCGGGCATCCAGGGTGTCGTTGCCCCCGCTGTCCAGCACGATGTGAAAGTTCTCCTGCCACCGGGCCAGGTCGTACACCGTGTCCGCCGCGTTGCTGGTGGCCGCGCCATACAGCGCCTGCAGGACCTGGATGTCCAGCGGCATCGGCTCGTCGGGGTAGTGCGACATCGCCCCCTCGCGGTTGCCGGCCACGGGCGAATAGCTCATGACGGTGGTGGTAATGACGTCGTCGTGCAGGTCCAGCGTCTCGCCGCCCTCGAAGGGGTGCTTCAGGCCCAGCGCGTGCAGCGTCTCGTGCAGGATCAGGCCCGGGCGGTAGTGGGCCCATTCCACGCCGGCCTGGGCGCGGCCAATCCAGATGTCGCCGCCGATGTCGGACGCCGACGGGTAAAACGCATAGCCCGAATAACCCATGTCGTTGGGCCGCTGCGAATAGGCATAGCGCAGCACGCCGGAACTGGACGCGGTGTCGGGCACTTCAAAGAAGCGCACGTTGCACACGGCCTCGATGTTGGCCAGCACCTTGCGGGTGATCTCGCGGTCGGCCTCGCTCAGCGCGCTCATGCTGGCAACAAACGGCGACGCTGTGGAATTGAAGCCCGAACCGGCATCCGCGAATGAATAGCTGATGAAGGTCGGGCCGCTGCCATCCTGGGATGCCCAGCGGCTGCCGGCCATCAGCGCGGCGGGGCCTTGTGCACGCACAGCCGTTGGCACGGCCTGCGACACGAGGGGACTGACGCTTGTGGTGGCGGTAAACATGACAGCTCCTGCAAATCCGTTGAATGAGGGCCGCTTCGTTTCAAAGCAGGCCATGAACTCACTATCGGAGGCAGGCGGCTGTGCGCCCTAAGGCTTATGTCACACGGTTGCTAGGCCGTTTTCTTACTCAAGTTCTCCATCTGTTAACCACCGGTACGATTGTTAAAAGACCGCCGCAAATGTTTCAGGATGCATCCGTTGCCGGGCGCGCCGGCCACAGCACGGAGGCGATGGCCACCACCATCAGCACCACCGCGGCCCAGTCCTGCCAGTGCAGCACCTCGCCCAGCCACAGCGCGCCGCTGAACACGCCCAGCACCGGGATGAACATCACGCTCAGCGTGGACGCCACCGGCGGCAGGCCGCGCGCCAGGTAGAACCAGGCCGCGTGGGCGTAGCCAAAGATCAGCACGGCGTTGTAGCCGATGCCCCACCAGGCTGCGGTGCTGGGGGCCTTCCACTGCGGACGCTCGAAGATGACCGACAGCACGGTGATGACGACCGCCGTCATCACCGTCATCCAGAACGAGATGGTGAGCGTGGGAACATCAATGCGCGTGCGCCGCAGCAACTGCGTGCCCAGGGCCCAGCTGGCCGCTCCTGCCAGCGCCAGCGCCACGCCTGCGGGCTTGCCGGCCAGGCCGGTGAATTCATGCCACAGCAACAGGGCCACGCCCACGGCGGCGGCACCCACGCCCAACCAGCCCCTTCGGGAAAGCACGGCCGAAAACACCAGCGCGCCAATGACGGCTGAAAAGATGGGCATGGTGTAGCCCAGGATGGCCGCGCGCCCGCTGGACAGTGTCTTGACCGCCAGGATGATGCACACGTGCCAGACGAACATGTTGGTGGCCGCCAGCCACAAAAGCGCAGGCCAGTGCTGGCGCGGCACCCGGAACGGCACCTTCAGCACCACCAGCCCCAGCGCCAGCACCGGAATGCCCAGCCAGATGGACAGCGCGCGAAAGCTCAAGGGCGGATAGTCGGTTACGCCCATCTTCATGATGGGCCAGTTCAGGCCCCAAACCAAAGTAAGCAGGACGAGGATGGCGAGTTGTTGGCGGCTGAGTTGGGGCATCGGGCGATCCTAGCCGCAACCTTAAAATTGTGCCCATGACCTTCATCGACATGCTGCACGACGCCCAGCAGCACAACGGTTCCATGCTCTGCGTGGGGCTGGACCCGGAGCCCGCGCGCTTCCCGGCCGGGCTCAAGGGCGATGCCAACAGGATCTACGACTTCTGCGCCCGCATCGTGGACGCCACGGCCGACCTGGCCATCGCCTTCAAGCCGCAGATTGCCTACTTTGCCGCGCACCGGGCCGAAGGCCAGCTGGAGCGGCTGATGGAGCACATGCGCCGCGTGGCGCCGCGCGTGCCCATCATCCTGGACGCCAAGCGTGGCGACATCGGCGCCACCGCCGAGCAATACGCCAAGGAGGCGTTTGACCGCTACGGCGCCGACGCCGTCACGTTGTCGCCCTTCATGGGCTTTGACTCGGTGCAGCCCTACCTCAAGTACGAAGGCAAGGGCGCTTTCCTGCTGTGCCGCACCTCCAACCCCGGCGGCGACGACCTGCAGAACCAGCGCCTGTCGTCGATTGAGGGTGCGCCGCTTCTGTACGAGCACGTGGCACGCCTGGCGCAAGGCCCCTGGAACCTGAACGGCCAGCTGGGCCTGGTGGTGGGCGCAACCTACCCGGCCGAGATTGAACGCGTGCGCGCCGTGGCGCCCACTGTGCCGCTGCTGATCCCCGGCGTGGGCGCGCAGGGCGGTGACGCAGTGGCCACGGTCAAGGCCGGCTGGCGCCCCAACGCGCCCATCGTGGTGAGTTCATCGCGCGCCATCCTCTATGCGTCATCGGGCGACGACTTTGCCGCCGCCGCGCGCGCCGAGGCGATCAGGACGCGTGATCTGCTGCAGGACGCGCGGCCCCTGTAAGCCTTCGCTCTAAACCTTCTGCCGGCCCGCCCACCGCGGGCCCAGCATCACGACCGCCAGCGCGGCCACCACCAGCGCCACGCCGGCCCACTGCCAGGGCGTCACCACCTCGCCCAGCACCAGCAGGCCGGTGGCCAGCCCCACCACCGGCACGCCCAGGCTGAACGGTGCTACGCGGTTGGCCGGGTGGCGCTTGAGCAGCCCCGTCCACATCGCATAGGCCAGGATGGTGGCAATCCAGCCCAGGTAGGCCACGGACAGCCAGCCCGTGACGGGCGCGGCCAGCCAGTTCCAGCGCACGGCGGGCGGGTCGAACATCAACGCGAACAGCATGAACGGAATGATGGGCACCAGGCTGCTCCACACCACGAAGCCCAGCGCGTCATAGCTGCTGTTGCTCTGCTGAGCGCGGCGCGCCACGATGTTGGAGGCCGCCCACATCGCCGCCGCGCACAGGTTCAGCACCAGGCCCCAGAAGGTGGTCGCCGGGCTTGCCCCCGCGCCACCACCCACAGGGGCGATGTAGTTCATGGCAAAGCAGGCCAGCCCCAGCGCGGCCAGCAGCAGGCCCAGCTGCAGCGGCCGGCTGGGCCGCTCGTGCAGCAGCACAAAGCCGAAGATCGCGGTGAAGAACACCTGCGTCTGCATCAGCACCGACGCCAGCGCCGCGGTCATGCCCACCTTGAGCGCGCTGAACAAAAAGCCGAACTGTCCCACGCCCTGGCACAGCCCGTACAGCAGCACCCATTTCCAGTGCAGGCGCGGCGCCTTGACCAGCAGCACCAGCGGCAGCACGGCAAACACATAGCGCGCCGCCCCCAGCTGGAACGGCGTGAAGTCGCGCAGCGCGAACTTCATCGCCACGAAGTTCAGCCCCCAGATCACCACCACGGCCAGCGCCGCGGCGTAGTCGCGGCCCGAGAGGTGGCCGCCGCCGGGTGCCGCGGCGGCCACTACTGCGCCGCCCGCGACGCGTCCAGCTGCGCCTTGGCGCGCGTGGCCAGCGCCACCTCGCCGGGCGTCTCGGGCGTCCAGGTGTCCACCGGCAGGGGCCGGCCGTGGGAGTCCACCGACACGAAGACGATCAGGCACTCGGTGGTCTTCTCCAGATGGCCGCCCTTCATGTCGCCGCTGCGCACCTCCACCGCGATGTTCATGCTGGTGTTGCCGGTGTAGGCCAGGCGCGCCTCCACCTCCACCAGGTCGCCGATCATGATGGGCCGGTGAAAGCGGATGCCGCCCACGTACACCGTGATGCAGTAGCGCTTGGCCCAGCTGGTGGCGCAGGCGTAGCCGGCCTCGTCAATCCACTTCATGACGGTGCCGCCGTGGACTTTGCCGCCGAAGTTGACGGTGCTGGGTTCGGCCAGGAAGCGCAGGGTGATGGAGGACATGGGCAACGGGCAATTTGAACGAAAGCCCGCATTATCCCGGCGGCTGCAGCGCAGGCGTCTGACGGTGCATGAAGGCGTTTTCCTACAGGCGCCGCCGAGGCGCCGGCGTACCTTCGATGCAAATGGGAAATAAGTCCATTTAACCCCTGCCACCCGTACCCGAGGACATTGACATGAACACATTCAAGACAGGCCGCCGCGCGGCGGCGGCCGCCCTGGCCGGTTTGCTGGCTCTGGGCCTGGCCGCATGCGGCGGTGGTGGCGGGGGTGGTGGTGACACCGCATCCGGCGGCACCGGTACGCTGCGCCTGGCCATGACCGACGCACCCGCGTGCGGCTTTGACACGGTGAACGTCACGGTGGAAAAGGTCCGCGTGCACCAGAGCAGCACCGCAGCCGACGCCGACGGCGGCTGGTCTGAGGTGGTGCTGAACCCGGCGCGGCGCATGGATCTGCTGAGCCTGACCAACGGCGTGCTGAGCGAGCTGGGCCAGGTGGCGCTGCCGGCGGGCCGCTACACGCAGTTGCGCCTGGTGCTGGCCGACAACAGCAACGCCAACCCGCTGGCCAATTCGGTCAAGCCCACCGGCGAAGCCGAAACCGCCCTGACCACGCCCAGCGCCCAGCAGTCGGGCCTGAAGATGCCGGTGCAGATCGACGTGGCGGCCAACCAGCTGGCCGATTTTGTGCTGGACTTTGACGCCTGCAAGTCCGTGGTGTCCGCCGGTAATTCCGGCAAGTACCTGCTCAAGCCGGTGATCAGCGTGATCCCGCGCCTGGTGTCGGGTGTGTCGGGCCGCGTGGATGCATCGCTGCCCATGGGCAGCACGATGGTGTCGCTGCAGGACGGCGGCGTGACCGTGCGCGCCACCGCGCCCGATGCCGCCGGCAACTTCCTGCTGCAGCCCGTGCCCGTGGGCACCTACACCTTCGTGATGACCGCGCCGGGCCGCACCACGCTGGTGGTACGTGGCGTGCCGGTGACGTCGGGCAGCGTGAGCACGCTGGGCACCTCCACCCTGGTGCTGGCACCCGCCGCTTCGCCGGTGGGCACACTGGCCGGCACGGTGACCACCGCCAGCTCGCCGGTGGACGCGCTGACGCGTGCGCTGCAATCGCTGAGCGGCGGCCCGGTGATCGAGCTGGCCGCGCGGCCGGTGGACAGCGTGGCCGGCACCTTCCGCCATGAGCTTCCAACGGCAGCGCCGCAAGTGGCAAACTGGGCAGGCCTCGCCGGCGTGCCGGTGTTCGCCGCGGATACAACTGTGGCTGGCCAGTACAGCCTGCAGGCGGTGGCCGGCACGGCGGCCAGGCAGGCCGGTCCGCTGACACTGGCGCCCGGCGCCACGGTGACCACCACGTTTGTGTTTCCCTGAACAAGACTTTTGACGACGGAGCCATCATGACCACTTCACGCAACCGCAGCACCGCCCTGTCGCTGGCCTGTGTACTGGCCCTGACGCTGGGCGCTGGCCCCACGTGGGCGGAAAAGCCCGAATGGGCGGGGCAGGGCAAGGGCGGCAAGCACGCCGAAGGCCAGGGCAACAAACTTGACGGCAAGCACGACGGCAAGCGCGAAGGCGGCAAGCCAGCCGCGCAGAAGTCGCCCGAAATCACCGTGCGCATCGGCGCCTACTTTGGCGAGCCGCAGCGCACCGCGGCCCGCGAGTATTACGGCGCCCAGGCGCGTGGCGGCAAATGCCCGCCGGGCCTGGCCAAGAAGAACAACGGCTGCCTGCCGCCGGGCCAGGCCAAGAAATGGGGCCTGGGCCAGCCGCTGCCGCGCGATGTGGTCTGGTACCCGGTGCCGCCGGCCGTGGTGGTGCAGCTGGGCACGCCGCCCGCGGGCTACAAATACGTGCGCGTGGCGGCCGATATCCTGCTCATCGCCGTCGGCACCAGCATGGTGATCGACGCGATCGAAGACCTGGCGCGGCTTTAAGTCAGAGCAGCCGCTTCAGGTACCGCCCGGTATGGCTGGCCGGGTTGGCCGCAATGTCTTCCGGCGTGCCGGTGCCCACCACGGTGCCACCGCCGGCGCCGCCTTCGGGCCCCATGTCGATGATCCAGTCGGCCGTCTTGATCACGTCCAGGTTGTGCTCGATCACCACGATGGTGTTGCCCGCGTCGCGCAGCTGGTGCAGCACCTTGAGCAGCAGGTCGATGTCGGCAAAATGCAGGCCGGTGGTGGGCTCGTCCAGGATGTACAGCGTGCGGCCGGTGTCGCGCTTGGAAAGCTCCAGCGCCAGCTTCACGCGCTGCGCCTCGCCGCCCGACAGCGTGGTGGCCGACTGCCCGAGCTTGATGTAGGACAGGCCCACGTCCAGCAGCGTCTGCAGCTTGCGTGAAATCGTGGGCACGGCCTTCAGGAACTCATACGCGTCCTCCACCGTCATGTCCAGCAGCTGGGCGATGTTCCTGCCCTTCCACTGCACTTCCAGCGTTTCGCGGTTGTAGCGCATGCCCTTGCACACGTCGCAGGGCACGTACACGTCGGGCAGGAAGTGCATCTCCACCTTGACCACGCCGTCGCCCTGGCAGGCCTCGCAGCGGCCACCCGCCACGTTGAAGCTGAAGCGCCCCGGGCCGTAGCCGCGCTCCTTGGCCATGGACGTCTCGGCCATCAGCTCGCGGATGGGCGTGAACAGGCCGGTGTAGGTGGCCGGGTTGCTGCGCGGCGTGCGGCCAATGGGCGACTGGTCCACGTTGATGACCTTGTCGAAATGCTCCAGCCCGTCAATTGATTCGTGCGGCGCGGGCTCGTCATGCGCGCGGTAGATGTGGCGCGCCACGGCCGCGTACAGCGTGTCATTGACCAGGGTGGACTTGCCCGAGCCCGACACGCCCGTCACGCAGGTCAAAAGCCCCACGGGGAAGTCCACGCTCACGTTCTTCAGGTTGTTGCCGCTGGCGCCAGTGATGGCCAGCACCTGCGGGTTGGCCTGGCCGGCCAGCGTGTGGCGCTTTGCAGGTACGGCAATCTTCAGCGTCTGCGCCAGGTATTTGCCGGTCAGCGATTCGGTGTTGGCCTGCACCTCTTCGAATGTGCCCTGCGCGATCACGCGCCCGCCGTGGATGCCCGCGCCCAGGCCCATGTCGATCACATGGTCGGCCGCGCGGATCATGTCCTCGTCGTGCTCGACCACCAGCACGCTGTTGCCGATGTCGCGCAGGTGCTTCAGCGTGCCGATCAGGCGGTCGTTGTCGCGCTGGTGCAGCCCGATGCTGGGCTCGTCGAGCACGTACATCACGCCGGTCAGGCCGCTGCCGATCTGGCTGGCCAGGCGGATGCGCTGCGACTCCCCGCCGCTGAGCGTGTCGGCGCTGCGGTCCAGGCTCAGGTAATTCAGGCCCACGTCGTTCAAAAACTTCAGCCGTGAACGGATCTCGTGCACCACCTTGCTGGCGATCTCGGCTTTGGCGCCGTGCAGCGTCAGCGTGTTGAAGTACTCAAACCCCTCGCGCAGCGTGGCGTGGCTGATCTCGTAGATGGCGCGCGCCTGCGTGCCTTCGCCCACCTTCACATGGCGGGCCTCGCGTTTCAGGCGCGTGCCGCTGCATTCGGGGCAGGGCTGCAGGCTGCGGTAGCGGGCCAGCTCCTCGCGTACGGCCACGGAGTCGGTCTCGCGGTAGCGCCGCTCCATGTTGGGGATGATGCCCTCGAACGGATGTTTCTTGGTCAGCTTCTTGCCCGCGAAGTTGCCCGAGTCCATGGTGTAGGTGAAGCGGATGTCTTCGTCGCCCGAGCCGTGCAGCACGGCGTTCTGGATGGGCAGCGCCAGGTCCTCGAACGGCGCATCGACGCTGAACTTGTAATGCCGGGCCAGGCTTTCGATCAGCGCGAAGTAATAGCCGTTGCGCCGGTCCCAACCCTTGATGGCGCCGCTGGCCAGGCTCAGCGACGGGAAGGCCACTACGCGCAGCGGGTCAAAGAACTCCATGTGCCCCAGGCCGTCGCATGACGGGCAGGCGCCGGCGGGCGAGTTGAACGAGAAGAGGCGCGGCTCCAGCTCGCTGATGGAATAGCTGCACACGGGGCAGGCGAATTTGGCGTTGAAGAGGTGCTCCTTGTCGCCATCCATTTCCAATGCAATCGCCCGCCCGTCCGCCAGCCGCAACGCCGCCTCAAAGCTCTCGGCCAGGCGTTGAGTCATATCAGCGCGCACCTTCAGCCGGTCAATCACCACGTCGATGTTGTGTTTTTCGGTCTTCTTGAGCCTGGGCAGTTCGTCAAATTCATAGGCCTTGCCGTCCACCCGGAAGCGGATGTAGCCCTGGGCCTGCATCTGCTCGAACACATCCACGAACTCGCCCTTGCGGTCGCGCGCCACCGGCGCCAGGATCATGAGTTTGGTGTCCTCGGGCAGCGCCAGCACGGCGTCCACCATCTGGCTGACCGTCTGGGCCTGCAGCGCCAGGCCGTGATCGGGGCAATAGGGCGTGCCGGCGCGGGCAAACAGCAGGCGCAGGTAATCATGGATTTCCGTCACCGTGCCCACGGTGGAGCGCGGGTTGTGGCTGGTGGCCTTCTGCTCGATGCTGATGGCGGGCGACAGGCCCTCGATCACATCCACGTCGGGCTTGTCCATGAGCTGCAGGAACTGGCGCGCATACGCGCTCAGGCTTTCCACATAGCGGCGCTGGCCCTCGGCATACAGCGTGTCAAACGCCAGCGACGACTTGCCCGAACCGCTCAGGCCGGTGATCACCACCAGCTGGTTGCGCGGGATGTCCAGGTCCACGTTCTTGAGGTTGTGCGTGCGCGCCCCGCGAATGGCGATCCGCTGCGCGGCGAGCGTGGCCGCAAGGTACTTGCCGTCAGAAGAAGAGTTCAAGGTGGAGCGGGCCCGGGAAAACCCATCATGATAGACCGGCACTTGATTTCGCGCACCTGCCCGCACCGCCGAATGCGGGACAATGCACGGTTTGCCACCTTTGCGGCGCCCCTGCTGACAGTTTCCAGTGCCATGAGCACCTCTTCCACCACCATGACACCCATCGAGCGCCGCGCCAGCGGCTCGCTGGCCACGATTTTTGCGCTGCGCATGCTGGGGCTGTTCCTGGTGCTGCCGGTGTTCGCCCTGGAAGCCGCCAGGTACCCCGGCGGCGATGATCCGGCCCTGATCGGGCTGGCCATGGGTATCTACGGGCTGACCCAGGGTATTTTGCAGATCCCCTTTGGCATGGCGTCCGACCGTTTTGGGCGCAAGCGGGTCATCATCATCGGGCTGCTGGTGTTTGCTGCTGGCAGCTTCATTGCGGCGGCGGCCAACAGCCTGGGCTGGCTGATCGTGGGCCGCTCGCTGCAGGGTGCGGGCGCTGTGTCAGCCGCCGTGACGGCGCTGCTGGCCGACCAGACCCGCGACGGCGTTCGCACCAAGGCGATGGCACTGGTGGGCGCCAGCATCGGGCTGATGTTTGCGCTGTCACTGGTGGTGGCGCCGCTGCTGGCTGCGCAGATCGGCCTGGGCGGGCTGTTTGCCGTCACGGGCGTGCTGGCGCTGTCCGGTATTGCCGTGGTGGTGTGGTGGACGCCGCCCGAGCCGCTGCGGAAAAAAAACATGCCGCGCGGCCGCCTGTCAGAGGTATTGACCCACGCCGCCTTGCTGCGCCTGGACTTTGGCGTGTTTGTGCTGCATGCGGTGCAGCTGGCCATGTGGGTGGCTGTGCCCGCCCTGTTGGTGCAGGCCGGACTTGAGACCGGCCACCACTGGCAGGTGTACCTGCCGGCCGTGCTGGCGTCGTTCGTGGTGATGGGCGCCGCGCTGTTCCCGCTGGAGCGCCGGGGCTACTTGCGCGCGGTGTTCCTGGCGTCCATCGGCCTGGTGGCGCTGGTGCAGGTGGGGCTGCTGCTGTTGGCGGACCGCCCTGGTATCGGGCTGCTGGCGGTGCTGCTGTTCGTATTTTTCTGCGGATTCAACGTGCTGGAGGCGTCTCAGCCCAGCATGGCCTCGCGTGTGGCGCCGCCCCATGCGCGTGGCGCGGCTTTGGGCGTTTACAACACATTGCAGTCGCTGGGGTTTTTTGCCGGCGGGGTGACCGGGGGCTGGCTGGCCAAGCACATGGGCGCGCAGGGCCTGTTTGCGGCGTGTGCCTCCATGATGGTCCTGTGGTTGCTGGTGGCCTGGCCCATGCGCGCACCGCGCACGCCCGCCACGCCTGATGAAACTTTGGCTACCGAAGCCCGGGCGACCTAGACATAATCGAATCTCTGGAGGAAATTCCCAACATGGCATCCGTCAACAAAGTCATCCTCGTGGGCAACTGTGGCCGCGACCCCGAAATCCGTTACCTGCCGTCGGGCCAGGCCGTGGCCAACGTGAGCGTGGCCACCAGCAGCCGCCGCAAGGACAAGAACACCGGCGAAATGGTGGAAGACACGCAATGGCATCGCGTGACGTTCTATGACCGCCTGGCCGAGATCGCAGGCGAATACGTCAAGAAAGGCCGCCCCATCTATGTGGAGGGCCGCCTGAAGTACGGCAAGTACACAGGCCAGGACGGCATCGAGAAAAACACGGTGGACATCATCGCCACCGAAATGCAGCTGCTGGGCGGCCGTGAAGGCATGGGCGGCCCCGGCGGCGGCGACGAAGACGGTGGCGGCGCTCCCCCGCGCCGCGCCGCTGCGCCCGCACCGCGTGCGCCGGCCCCTGCACCGCGCCAGGCACCGGCCAAGCCGTCCAGCGGCTTTGACGACATGGATGACGACATCCCGTTCTGACGCGGCCCTGCACCCACCCCCCAAAAAAGCAAAATCCCGGCACACGCCGGGATTTTGCTTTTCAGCGCGGCCCGAACAGCGCCAGCAGCTCGCGGGTGTACGCCTCGATGTTGGCCGGGTTGGCGACGTCCAGGCTGTGCAGCAGCGCGGCCGTGCTGCGCTTCTCATCCTCCAGCCGCCGGTCGTGTTCCATGAAGGCGCGTAGCAGCGCCTGCCCGCCGGCCTGGCAGTCAAAGTGCGGGTAGTAATAGCCGCAGCCTTTGATGAATTCGGAGTTGTGCACCAGCGGGTAGCCGCCGTACAGCGCCTCGTAGTAGAGATAGTTCTGGCCGTTTTCCCAGTGGTGGCTGACGATGCAGTCGCCGTAGTTGGCCATGAACTCGTACAGCGGCGCCCTGCCCTCGAAGCTGGCCAGGCCGTGCTGCACCACGTCCAGCGTGAGCGCCGCGCACGCGAAGCGCGGGTCGTCCTTGATCTGCAGCGTGTTGCACACGCGCACGCTCTCCAGGAAAGCCGGGTTGGCGCGATAGGCTTCCTCGCACGCCAGCAGCGGAATCAGGCTTGTCTTGACCATGCACAGGTTGGGTTCAAAACTGCACACACGCCATGTATCGCGGCCCGGCCGGTAGCCCCAGGGTTTGTCCGGCGGCAGTGTGTCCACGCCCTTGCGCAGGAACATTGGCGTCCACAGGTGAGGCAGCACGCGCACGGGTGCGCGTGCTGTCAATCCGAAGTAATCGGTGCAGCTGTGGACGTATTCAGGGATGGTCCAGATCGCGTCGAATACGCTGTCTCGCGTCAGCGCCATGGCCTGCTTGCCGTGCATGGCCCGTTCGATATCGATCACATAGTCGTTGCCCACCCGCATCCAGGCGCTGCGCCCGCCGCGTGCACGAAAGGCCGCCGCCCAGTCATCGGGAAAGGTGGCGCTCATCTCGATGGCCACATCCAGCGTCTGCGCGGCTTCTTCCAGGTTGACCATGCGCACCCCGGCCAGATCCAGCTGCAGCGCCGGATTGGGTGTGAAACCGGTGGTGTTGACCAGCACGGCTTCAGCCACCGCAGGCGACTGGTTGAGCAACTGGGCCAGGAACGCGCAGTTCTGGAAAACTCCGTTCTCCCATATGGATTGGACACCTTCGCGCACGGACAAGGTGACGCCCACGCGGAGCTTGTGCTGAGGGTCCGTCACGTGGTGCTCCCGGCAGACTGTAGCCGCTGCTGGTACGCGGCTCCATTGGCAGGGTCGGTGGGTGACAGCCGGCGCAGCCAGGCCGAACTGGTGCGCTGATGGTCCTGCCAGTAGCCCGGCTCGCGGGCCCATGCCTGCAGCAGCGCCTGGCCGGCGTCGGCGGCGCCAAAACCGGCGTAGTACTGGCCTACGCCGGCACGCTGCAGCGTCGGGTCGTTGTGCACCAGCGGGTAGCCGCCCGCCAGCACGTCATGGCAGGCATCGTTCAGGCCGTCTTCCCACTGGTGCGTGACCACTGCGTCCAGCCCGAAGCGGGCCGCGCCTTCGGCGAAGGCCAGGGGGGGCTCGTAGCTGGCCTTGCCCTGGCGCGTGCAGTCCAGGGAGCTGGCAAGGCGGTTGAAGGTGAGATGCTCCTTCATGTGCAGTGTGCGGGTGGCCATGACGCGGGCCACGGCCCCAGGCTGCTGTCTGCAGGCATGGTCACAAGCCAGCAGGGGCACGGTGCAGTTGTTGGTGACCGACACGTTGGCGTCGAAAATGCCCACGCGCCAGCCCGGTGCAGGGGCACGGCGGGACTCGGGATCAAAGCCAAAGGCCAGCCCCTGGGTGTGCAGCGCCGCCACTTGCTGCTCCAGCCAGAAGGGGGACCACAGCGGGGGCATTTCATGCACGGGCACGCGCGCGAGCGTGCGCATCAGCGGCAGCCCGGCGTGCGCATGGCTGGGCCGCAGCCAGACCTCGTGCCAGGGCGCTCCATTGAAAAGCGGTTCGTCCGCGCGGCCGAAGATCGGCTTTTCCATGAGCCTGGTGTAGGGCTGCTCCACCAGATACAGCACGATCCGCGCGCCCAATGCCCGAACGTGGCGCAGCCAGGCAACAGGCAAGCGCGCGCCCAGCTCGATCACCATGTCCAGCGCATGCGTCACGTCTTGCGGCTGCGTGACGTGCAGGTCCCGCACGCCGCTGGCCTGCACGATGGGGTGCAGCGTTGCGCCGGATGTGGATGGGCGAGGGTCCAGCAGGTACAACGCATCGACCCACGGGCTGCTGCGCAGCAGCATCAGCAGGAACGCCAGGCACAGATACGGGTCGTTGGCCTCGGCGTCCGGCTTGTGCAGCGCCGGCAGTGAAATACCGATGTTCATGGGTCGCCTGCCATGACGCTGGCCAGCAGCTCGGCATAACGCGCGGTCACGGTGGCGTCGCCGGGCAGGTAGCGGCTGATCAGCCGCCGCTGCTGGTCGGTATAGGCCTGCCAGGTATCGTCGTGGTGCGCCATTGCGCGCAGCAGCTGGGTACAGCCCGATTGGACGTCATTGCCTTCGTAGTAGTACCCAAGGTCGGCGCAAAGGGACGCATTGTGGATCAGCGGATAGCCCTGCCAGCAGCAATCGAAGTAGAAGTAGTTCAGCGGATTGGCCCACTGGTGCGATACCACCACATCGGTCATCAGGGCCAGGAACTGCGGCGTGTCGTAGCGTTCAAGGAACACGGCCTTGTGGTTGCGCACGAGGTCCAGCTGGCCCATCACCGCGCCGAACTCCGGGTTGCGGTTGGCAAGGTGGCCCGTGTTGGTGACCTGCAGCATGGCGATGGCGTCTGGTGCGCGGCGATAGGCCTCCTCCGCGATCAACGCGGGGTACAGGCAGAACTTCACCACATCCTGGTTGGGTTCCATGACCGACAGCCGGCGGGCGCCGGTGCGTGGCCTGTATTCGCCGCCGTGGGGAAGATCGCGGCCGCGCTCGAGCAGGAACACCGGGTCCCACACAAAAGGCACCATCTGCACGGGGCGGCGGCGCAGCGTCTGGAAGAAGTGCAGGCTGGTGGGCGCCACCTGCGGCACCACCCAGACGGCGTCGTACCGGGGGTTGATGAAAAGACTTTGCCCCCACAGGGGCCGGTTGAACAGCATGGCCTGCATGGCGTTGACGTATTCCACGCCACAGCAGTACGACACCAGGCGCGTCCCGCGCTGCTTGATGTAGTCCGTCTGGTCCGGGCCGACCTGGCCGCCCAGCTCGATCAGCAGATCCAGCGTGTCCCGGGCCTCGTCAAACGCCACGGTGGGCCAGCACTGGCGGTCCCATGGCAGTGCATCGGTGACGGGTACTGGCGAGGTGTTGACCAGATGCACCGGGCCGACCGATGGCACATGGCGCAGCGCCTGGGCCAGGTACAAGGCGTTCTGCTTGATGCCGTTGACCCACAGCGACTCATCGGGCGCCTGCAGCCCGATGGTGATGCCGACGCGCCAGCCGCTCATCTGGTACCGGCTCAGTCCGGCAGGCGCGCGGTGGCAGGGTCAACGCGCGTGACGCGAAAGCGGTTGCCGGACGCGACATGGGCGTACTCAAACGACATGCTGTTGAGCGACTGAACCAGGTAGGGTTGCGCCACATCCGCCTTGGCCGGATCCACGCGCTGGCCATTGACCTCGGTCGTGATCGTGAAATAGAGCCCGTTGGAGATGCCCCACAGGCCCTTGTTGCGCAACTCGGTGGTGGGCTTGCCCTTGTCGTAAAGACGTGCGACCAGCACATACGTGCCGTCCGGATGACGGGTGTTGATGAACCGCTGCACGGGTTGCCCGGCACCCGCAGAGTACTCGCCGTACCAGGTGCCCACGGCCAGCCGCTCCTGCGCTGACGGCTCGGTAGCCACGGCCGGGCCGCACGCCAATACGGCCAGCACCAGCAGGCCGGCCATCACCAGACGGCGCAACATGCTGTGATGCCGGTGGCTGCAACGGTTGAACTGAGCCATGACGCCTCCTTACTTCCAGCGGTAGCCGATGCCGGCGCCCAGGCTCCAGTCCCGGCCCGCGGAGGTGGTGGATATGCCCAGGTTGTATTGCAGCTTGCCGGAATCGGTCAAGCCCTGGAAGGTGAACGAGAACGCCTGGTTGCCGCCATACGAACCCAGGCCCACACCCACCGCCTTCTGCCCCGGCTCCGACACGGAAATGCGGCCCGACGCCATGGCAATGGACATGGCCACACCCGCATAGGCCTTGCGCTCCACGTCGCGCAGCTGCGAGACGTTGACGGCATCCGTGGGCGCCACACCAGCCGCCACGTTGGTGATGCGTCGCTCGTTGCCTTGCGCGCCGACGGACAGCGTATTGGGCTGGTCGGCGACAGAGCCATTGCCCAGCGCCACCGAATTGGCGCCCAGTGCCTGCGCCTGGTTGCCAAATGCTGCGCTGTAGTCGCCGGAGGCGATTGCCTCGTCACCCACGGCGGTGGTGCGCAGGCCCAGCGCCTGTGCCGCCATGCCCACGGCCACCGACGAGCGGGCGACCGCGCCCTGGCCAATGGCGACCGAGCCGGTTGTTTCGGCCATGGCCCTGTAGCCGATGGCGACCCCGCCATTGCCCAACGCCTCGGCCTGCGCGCCCAGCACGGTGGACCCCTCGCCGATGGCTCGCGAGTTGCTGCCGACGGCGGTGGAGTTGTCTGCGGTCGTCGTTTTGGTGCCGGCGTTCGCACAGTACCCCAGCGCCGTGGCCGCATTGCCGTTAGCAAATGCACAGTCGCCTGCGGCCGTGGCCTGGGTGCCCGCAGCTTGGGAGCCCGAGCCCAATGCGCGGGCGGACGTGCCGTTGGCGGTACCGCCGCCCGTGGCCACCTGGGTCTGCAGGGCGGCGACCGTGCTGGCGGTGGAGCTGAGGCTGGCGGTGACCGCCGTTGACAACGACGCCATGCCCGCGGAGACCTCGGCAACGCTTGCGGGTACCGCGCCACCCCCCCCACCGCCGGTACCGCCAGAGCCACCCGTGCCGCCGTTGGCCACTGTTGTGGACAGCGTGGACAGGCTGGTCGTCAATGTCAGCACTGCGGATGACAGCGACGCCGTGGATGTGGACAAAGCCGTGGACAGGCTGGCACCCACCGGACCCATGCCCGTGCCAATCGACGTGGACAGGGAATTGAGCAGCGTGGAATGGCCGCTGACCGTGGTGGAAAGGCTGTTGTAGTTGGTGGACAGCGTGCTGATGGACGTGCTGAACGTACCAACGGTGGTGTTCAGCGTGTTGACGGAGCCGGACAGCGTGGCCAGTGTGCCGGAGTTGGTACTCACGGTGGAGGACAGCGTGTTGAAGTTGCCCGACAGGGTAGCCAGGGTGGCCGAATTGGTGCTGACAGTGGAAGACAGCGTGTTGACGGAGCCGGACAGCGTGGCCAGGGTGGCGGAGTTGGTGCTGACGGTGGACGACAACGTGTTGAAGTTGCCAGACAGAGTGGCCAGCGTGCCAGAGTTGGTGCTGACGGTGGAGGACAGCGTGTTGAAGTTGCCAGACAGGGTGGCCAGCGTGCCGGAGTTCGTGCTGACGGTGGAGGACAGCGTGTTGAAGTTGCCCGACAGGGTGGCCAGCGTGCCGGAGTTGGTGCTGACCGTGGACGACAGCGTGTTGAAGTTGCCTGACAGGGTAGCCAGGGTGCCGGAGTTGGTGTGGACCGTGGACGAAAGCGTGTTGACGGTGCCAGACAGGGCGGCAACGGTGGCAGTAGTCGATCCGACGGCAGTTGAGAGGGTGCCGTAGTTGCCGGACAAGGTCGCCAAAGTGGCGGAGTTGGTATTGACGGTGGAGGACAGGGTGTTGAAGTTGCCCGACAGGGTGGCCAGCGTACTGGAGTTGGTGTGGACCGTGGAGGACAACGCGTTGACGGTGCCGGACAGCGAAGCGACTGTCGAGGTGGCCGAGCCAACGGCGGAGGACAGGGTGCCGTAGCTGCCGGACAGGGTGGCCAGGGTCGAGGAGTGGGAATCGACAGTGGACGACAGCGTGTTGAAGTTGCCTGACAGCGTGGCCAGCGTCCCGGAGTTGGTGTTGACAGTAGACGACAGCGAATTGACGGTGCCAGAGAGGGCGGCGACGGTGGAGGTGGCCGAGCCGACGGCGGAGGACAAGGTGCCGTAGTTGCCAGACAAAGTGGCCAGGGTCGAGGAATGTGAATCGACAGTGGACGACAGGGTGTTGAAGTTGCCCGACAGCGTGGCGAGCGTTCCGGAGTTGGTGTTGACCGTGGACGACAGCGAATTGACGGTGCCAGACAGGGCGGCGACGGTGGAGGTGGCCGAGCCGACGGCAGAGGACAAGGTGCCGTAGTTGCCGGACAAAGTGGCCAAGGTCGAGGAGTGGGAGTCGACGGTGGAGGACAGGGTGTTGAAGTTGCCCGACAGGGTGGCCAGCGTACTGGAGTTGGTGTGGACCGTGGAGGACAACGCGTTGACGGTGCCGGACAGCGAAGCGACCGTAGAGGTGGCCGAGCCAACGGCAGTGGACAGCGTGTTGACGGTACCCGACAAGGCGGCGACGGTCGAGGTGGCCGAGCCGACGGCAGAGGACAAGGTACCGTAGTTGCCGGACAGGGTAGCCAAGGTCGAGGAGTGGGAATCGACAGTGGACGACAGGGTGTTGAAGTTGCCAGACAGCGTGGCGACTGTCGAGGTGGCCGAGCCCACGGCAGTGGACAGCGTGTTGACGGTACCCGACAAGGCGGCGACGGTGGAGGTGGCCGATCCGACGGCAGAGGACAAGGTGCCGTAGTTGCCGGACAGGGTAGCCAAGGTCGAGGAGTGGGAATCGACGGTGGAGGACAGCGTGTTGAAGTTGCCCGACAGGGTGGCCAGCGTCCCGGAGTTGGTGTTGACAGTAGACGACAACGAATTGACGGTGCCGGACAGCGAGGCGACGGTGGAGGTGGCCGAGCCAACGGCGGAGGACAGGGTGCCGTAGTTGCCGGACAGGGTGGCCAAGGTCGAGGAGTGGGAATTGACGGTGGAGGACAGGGTGTTGAAGTTGCCCGACAGCGTGGCGAGTGTCCCGGAGTTGGTGTTGACCGTGGACGAAAGCGTGTTGACGGTGCCAGACAGGGCAGCAACGGTGGCAGTAGTCGATCCGACGGCGGTTGAGAGGGTGCCGTAGTTGCCGGACAAGGTCGCCAAAGTGGCGGAGTTGGTATTGACGGTGGAGGACAGGGTGTTGAAGTTGCCCGACAGGGTGGCCAGCGTACTGGAGTTGGTGTGGACCGTGGAGGACAACGCGTTGACGGTGCCGGACAGCGAAGCGACTGTCGAGGTGGCCGAGCCAACGGCAGTGGACAGCGTGTTAACGGTTCCCGACAAGGCGGCGACGGTAGAGGTGGCCGAGCCGACGGCGGAGGACAAGGTGCCGTAGTTGCCGGATAAAGTGGCCAGGGTCGAGGAATGGGTGTCGACGGTGGAGGACAGCGAATTGACAGTGCCCGACAGGGCGGCGACGGTGGAGGTGGCCGAGCCGACGGCGGAGGACAAGGTGCCGTAGTTGCCGGACAAAGTGGCCAGGGTCGAGGAATGGGTGTCGACGGTGGAGGACAGCGAATTGACAGTGCCCGACAGGGCGGCGACGGTGGAGGTGGCCGAGCCGACGGCGGAGGACAAGGTGCCGTAGTTGCCGGACAAAGTGGCCAGGGTCGAGGAATGGGTGTCGACGGTGGAGGACAGCGAATTGACAGTGCCCGACAGGGCGGCGACGGTGGAGGTGGCCGAGCCGACGGCAGAGGACAGGGTGCCGTAGTTACCGGACAAGGTAGCCAGGGTGCCTGAGTTGGTGTCGACAGTGGACGACAGCGAGTTGAAGTTGCCGGACAGCGTGGCCAGGGTGCCGGAGTTGGTGTTGACGGTAGACGACAGCGAATTGAAGTTGCCTGACAGGGTGGCCAGGGTGCCGGAGTTGGTGTGGACCGTGGACGAAAGCGTGTTGAAGTTGCCAGAAAGCGTGGCGAGTGTCCCGGAGTTGGTGTTGACAGTGGACGACAGCGAATTGAAGTTGCCAGACAGCGATGCGATCGTGGTCGTCAGGAGGTTGTGCGAGGTTTTGAGCTGAAATACCGTCACGCCATCCGAATCCGCCGCGCCGTCAGCCAGGTTCTGCAGCCGGCGCTTGACTGTGCTGCTGCCTACCGATATGACTCCAGCCACGTTGGCTACCAAGGCATTGGTCAGGTAACCGTTTCCCGCAGCTGCGGAGGTGGTTGCGTTCGCGCCCAGCGCGACTGAGTTGGAGATCGATGCATTGGCGTTCTTGCCGAGGGCAACGCTATTGGTGGCGCCGGCTGCAGCTTCCGCATCGGGCCCCAAGGCGAAGGCGTAGTCGGCTAGAGCGCTGGATCGGACGCCGATGGCGAGCGATTCCGCTCCGTCGGCCAGGGACGCTTGCCCAATGGCCACAGCGCGAGCCGCTGTGGCCTTCGACCCGCCGCCGATTGCCGTAGTGAAGTTGCCCGCGGCCGTTGCGTTAGTGCCGATAGCCAGGGCATTCTGGCCTCCTGCCGTTGTCGCGCTGCCGATGGCGATGGAACCAATGTTGTTGATGGTCGTGACGTTGCCAATAGAAATTTGCCCGGCGGTTGCCGTGTTAGCTGATGCGCTGCCTCCTGTCAGGTTGGAGTCGTTGATCACCACATCCGCAAATGCCACCGGGCCAGGGTTCAGCAGCGCGGCGATCAGCACCGCGGCGTGCACGGGGTGCAGCGCCGGGCGCACCCTGGTGCCGCCCTTGCCCCGCCCGCGTGCCAGCTCGTGCGCGACGCTCCATGACCCGGTGGATTCGTTCCACACCAGGCGGTAAGACGTGTTCATTGATCGCTTCATGATGTACCTCTGCGCAGCCCTTGGCGCCGTGCCGGATGCGTCCTGTGCGTTCGCGGGGCACTAGCCAATTCGTACTAAAAAGATACAAAACGATACATCGTTGAATAGTACTTAGGCAATATGAATTACAAATTCATAGGCTTTAGGATGTATTTTTGTGGAAAATTAACCGAAAGGTGGCACTTTGCGGCATTCGTGCCACATTTTTCCTCCCGGAAAGGCGGGGGCGTGCGTCAGCGCTGGCCGGCGATCACGCCGCCGCCCAGGCAGCGGTCGCCGTCATACAGCACGGCGGACTGCCCGGGCGTCACGGCCCATTGCGGGTCGTGGAATTCAAGGTGGAACTCACCGGGCGCTCCGGCCACCAGCGTGCAGGCGGCATCCGCCTGGCGGTAACGCGTCTTCGCCGCATAGGCGCCGGGTTCGGGCGCGACGCCTGCCGTCCAGCTCGCGTCGGCCGCGTCCAGCGCCTGTGATTGCAGCCAGGGGTGGTCATGGCCCTGCACCACCCACAGCGTGTTGGTGCCCACTTCCTTGCGTGCCACGTACCAGGGCGCATGGTCACCGCCGCCGCGCGCGGCCTTCTTGTCCTTGACGCCGCCAATGCCCAGGCCTTGGCGCTGGCCCAGGGTGTAGAAGCTCAGGCCTACGTGCTGGCCCAGCAGCCGGCCGCGCTCGTCCTTGATGGGGCCGGGTTCGCGGCTGATGTAGCGGTTCAGAAACTCGCGGAACGGCCGTTCGCCGATGAAGCAGATGCCGGTGGAGTCCTTCTTCCTGGCGTTGGGCAGGCCGATCTCTTCGGCAATGCGGCGCACCTCGGTTTTGCGCAGCTCGCCCACCGGGAACAGCGTGCGCGCCAGCTGCGCCTGGTTCAGCCGGTGCAGGAAGTAGCTCTGGTCCTTGGCCGGGTCCAGGCCCTTGAGCAGGTCGAAGCGGCCATCCTGCTCACGCACGCGGGCGTAGTGGCCGGTGGCGATTTTTTCGGCACCCAGCCGCACGGCATGGTCCAGAAAGGCCTTGAACTTGATCTCGGCGTTGCACAGCACGTCGGGGTTGGGCGTGCGCCCGGCCTGGTATTCACGCAGGAATTCCGCAAACACGCGGTCCTTGTACTCGGCGGCGAAGTTGACGTGCTCGATCTCGATGCCGATCACGTCGGCCACGGCGGCGGCGTCCACGAAGTCGATGTTGGACGAGCAGTACTGCGGGGAGTCATCGCTCGACCCTGCGGGTCGGTCATCATCTTCCCAGTTCTTCATGAAGATGCCGGTCACGTCCCAGCCCTGCTGTTTGAGCAGGTACGCGCTCACGGCGGAGTCCACGCCCCCGCTCAATCCCACCACCACCCGGCCTTTGCTACCCATGCGGGCGATTATCGCGGCGGCTTGAATCCCAGCTTTTTCATCGGGGCACCCAGGCTGCGGCGGGCGGCCGCGTAGCCCGCCCAGGGGCTGTTGCCCACGCCCATGCGCTGGGCGATGTTGGCCAGGTTCCAGTGGGCGCCACCGGTCAGTGCGCCCAGCTCGTCCCACGCCACCGGCACCGAAATGCCCAGGCCGGGGCGCGCGCGCACGCTCCAGGCGCAGGCCGTGGTGGCGCCAAAGCCGTTGCGCAGGTAGTCGATGAAGATCTTGCCCACGCGGTTGCGCGGCCCGCTTCTGGCCACGAACCGCTCGGGCAGCGTTTGCGCCATGTGCTGCACCACCGCCTGCGAAAACGCCTTGACGGTGTCCCAGTCCTCATGCCGGCGAAGCGGCACCACCACATGCAGGCCCTTGCCGCCGCTGGTTTTCAGAAAGCCTGCCAGGCCCAGCTCGGTCAGCGCCACCTGCACCAGCTGCGCGGCTTCCTGCACCTGGGCCCAGACCACGCCTTCGCCCGGGTCCAGGTCGAAGGTCATGCGGTCGGGCCGGCTGATGGCGCCGGCCGTGGCGTTCCAGGTGTGGAATTCCAGCACGTTCATCTGTGCGGCCGACACCAGCGCATGGGCCGTGGGTATTTCCAGCAGCGGCTCATGCCCCGGGTCCAGTGCGCGGTCCAGCTGGCGCACGCCCGGCAGTTCGGCCGCCTCGGCGTGCTTCTGGAAGAACTGCGGGCCTTTCACACCCGAAGGCGCGCGCACCAGCGCGACCGGCCGGCCCTTGAGGTGGGGCAGCATCAGCGGTGCCACCTCGGCGTAATACCGTGCCACGTCGCCCTTGGTCAGCCCGCTGGCTTGGTCGATGACGCGGCCGGGGTGGGTCACGCGCGCCCCGGCCGCCGCGGCGCGGGCGGCTGGCGCCGCGCGTTCGCGCAGGATGGCGCGCGCGGGCTTGTCGGTGCGCAGGCCGCGAAACACCGCCTGGCGCACATGGCCTGCACGCGTCCATTGCGCAAACGACACCTCGGCCACCAGCTCGGGCAGCACCCACTGCACCTGGCCCAGACCGGCCGCATTGGCCAGCGGGCTGCGGTCGGTGTGCAGGGCCTGCAGCTGGCCGGCCAGCGCGGCCAGGGTGCGTTCATTGAAGCCCGTGCCCACGTTGCCCGCATGGCGCAGCGTGCCGTCGTCGCCGTGCACGGCCAGCACCAGCGCACCGAAGCCGCCGCGACCGCCTTGCGGCTCGGTGTAGCCCACCACCACGAATTCCTGACGCAGTCCGCATTTGAGCTTGATCCAGTCGGGCGAGCGGCGCGACGAATACGGTGCGTCCCGCCGCTTGCCGATCACGCCTTCAAAGCCCAGCTTGCAGGCCGATGCGAGCAGATCGGACGCGGCGGCGTCCACTGTTTCGCTGTAGCGCAGGCAAGCCGGCGGGTTTCGCGCCAGCAGCCCGCGCAGCAGCGTGCGCCGCTCCACCAGCGGCACGGCGCGCAGGTCATAGCCCATGTAGTAGGGCAGGTCAAACAGCCAGTACTGCATGGCGTCGCCGTCACGGCCGTCAAACGCCGCCTGCAGCGCCTGGAAGTCGGGCGCGCCGCTGGGGCCCGGCACCACCAGCTCGCCGTCCAGCCAGCCACTGCGCAACGGCAGGCTGGCCACCGCGTCGCGGATGGCGGGCAGCTTGTGTGTCCAGTCATGGCCGTTGCGGGTGTACAGGTGCACCTCACCCTGGTCCACCCGCGCCAGCAGCCGGTAGCCGTCGAATTTCAGCTCGTACAACCAGGCGTTGCTGTCCGCCGGTGGCGCCGCCGCCAGGGTGGCCAGCTGCGGCGCCAGCGCCACTGGCAGCCGGGCGGCCCGCGCTTCGGCCGGGAGCACGGCGGCGGCGCTGCGGCGTTTGTGGGGGGTGCGGCGGCGCTGTGCCGGCGCGTCATCCGCGCCGTCCCCGGGGGCGCCGCCATCCTGCGCATGGCCGTCGTTTTCCTTGATGAGCAGCCACGCGGGCTTGCCACCGGTTTCGCGCATGCGCACCAGCGCCCAGCGGCCCTGCAGCTTGTTGCCATGCAGCTCAAATTTGAGCTTGCCGGCTCGCCAGCCTTTGCGTGCGTCCTCCAGCGGCTGCCAGGTGCCGCGGTCCCAGATC
Source organism: Pseudomonadota bacterium (assembly GCA_020161775.1). Taxonomy (GTDB): domain Bacteria; phylum Pseudomonadota; class Gammaproteobacteria; order Burkholderiales; family Burkholderiaceae_C; genus RAM1. The sequence continues at coordinate 116,276 of JAIUOW010000008.1, read as the reverse complement.
ACGACCTTGCCGGCCCCATACTGGCCCTTGGGGATGGTGCCCTCGAACCCGCTGTAAGAGAGCGGGTGGTCTTCCACCTGCACAGCCATGCGTTTGTCGCCTGGGTCCAGGCTCGGGCCCTTGGGCACTGCCCAGCTCTTGAGCACGCCGTCCAGTTCCAGGCGGAAGTCGTAGTGCAGGTGGCTGGCCCAGTGCTTTTGCACCACAAAGGCCAGCGGCCCTTCGCGCCCGGGCTGGCGCTCACCCCGCGGCTCGGCGGTGACGCCAAAGTCGCGCTTGGCCCGGTACGCCTTGAGCGAATCGCGCGTGGCCATGGGCTCAGGCCACCTTGCGCCGGGTGGCTGTTTTGCGTGCTGCCGGCGTCTTGCGCGCCGCGGGGGGTTGCCTCGCGGCAGGCGCCTTGCCACCGCGCAGGCTGCGCTGCAGCAACTCGGTCAGGTCCAGGATCCTGGCGCCGCCGGTGCCGGCGGCTTCCTGGGGCTCGATCTGCTCGACGGTATGCGTCTTGCCCGCCTTCACCTTGGCCTTGACCAGGCCCATGATGTCGTCGCGGAACCGGTCACGAAAATCCTCAGGCTTCCAGGGGGCGGTCATGTCCTTGACCAGCTGCTCGGCCATGGCCATTTCGCGCGCGTGGATGCCCGTGGCCTTGGCGCCCATAGCCGGCAGGGCCAGGTCGTCCATGGGGCGGATTTCGTCGGCCCAGCGCAGCAGGTTCAGCACCAGCGCCGGGCCGCACGGCACCAGCGCGGCCAGGTGTTCGCGCGTCTGGATCACCACGCGCGCAATGCCGATGCGCCCCGTCTTGCGCAGCGTCTCGCGCAGCAGCGCATAGACCTTCTGGCCCTTGTTGATGGGCGCCACGTAGTACGGGCGCTCCAGATACACAAAAGGAACCTCGGCGGCCTGCACGAAGCGTTCGATTTCTATGGTCTGCGTGGCCCTGGGGTAGGCCGCGGCTATCTCGGCATCGGTCAGCACCACGTATTCACCGTCTTCGTGCTCGATGCCCTTGACGATGTTCTCGCGGGTGATTTCGCGCCCGGTCTTCTTGTTGATGCGCTTGTAGCCCACCGGGTCCATGCTGCGCTTGTCCAGCCAGTCAAAGTCCAGCCCGTTGTCACGCGCGGCGGCGTGCAGCGCCACGGGAATGTGTACCAGCCCGAAGCTGATGGCGCCTTTCCAGAGTACGCGGGTGGATGCGGTGGCCATGGTGCAAGTGCAGGAAGTGAACCTTGGCACCTTAGCGCGCTGGCTGCCCCCGGGCCTGTAGGACAACGCAGCGTTTATGCGATTATCCGAAGGCATGTTGCCCCGGCCACGCCCCCTCTCGCTGCCACCGCAGCGCCCGTCCCCGCCGGCGCTGCTGGCCGTGGGTGCACTGCACGTGGCGCTGCTGTGGTTGGTCACCCAGCAATGGCCGGTGGCGCAGGCCGTGCGTCAGGTGGTGTACCTGGCGGTGCAGCCTGCGCGTGCGCCGGCCGCCGACACCGCAGCCGCCAGCCGCGCGATCACTCGGCCCGCGCCACCCGCGCTGAACCTGCGCGCCACCACCGACCTGCCGGTGTTTGCCAACACGCCAGAGACCAGCGTGCCGCTGAAGACCACACGCCAGCTGCCCGACGCCAGCCAGGCGAGTGCCGAGGCAGCGGGTACCCGCAGGCCAGCCGAAACGCCGCCGCCGGTTGTGGCACCAGCACCGGCTCCAGCGCTGGCGGAAGCCCCGGTGCCGCCACCCCTGCCCGCACCGGTTGTGGCGCCCGAGCCCGCTGTGCAGCCCGAGCCGCCGGCTCCGGCGCTCGCACCCGTTCCCGTGCCAGCCCCCGTGCCAGCCCCCGTGCCTGTGCCCGCTCCGGTGCCAGCCCCGGCCCCCGCGCCGGTTCCGCCACCGGTGCCTGCACCCGCCCCCGTGCCAGTGCCCATTCCGGCACCGGTGCCTCCGCCGGTTCCCGCCCTCGTGTCAGCACCTGCGCCCGCCCCGGTCGAAGTGCCAGCGCCGCAGCCCGTCGCCGAACCAACACCAACTCCAGCGCCAGTAGCTCCACCAGCGCCAGCGCCAGTGGCGCAGCCGGTCGAGCGGCTGCAGGCGCCGGTGGTTGAAGTACCTGTGCCTGCTGGCTCGCCTGCGGCGGCCAATGCGGTGGTGGTGCCTGCACCCGTGCAGCCGCGGGCGGGGCCGACGGCTGGCGCCGCAACCGGTTCGCCCGCGGGCGCCAGCGGGGGTGGCGCGGCCGGGGTGGCTGGTGGTGTACCCGGTGGCGTGCCAGGTGGTGCGCCAGGCGCCGGGCCCGGCGGTATTGCCGCGCAGCGCGGCGCCGAGCCCCGGCCCCTGTTGCTGCCCAACCTGCCCCTGCTGCCGGGCCCCTACCGCGTGCAGCCGCGCCGCAGCCTGGCCGACATGGCCAATGAGCAGTTGCGCCGCGGCAAGCCGCGCGATCCGCTGGCCGAATCCATGCAGGACGCGGCGCTTGAAGACTGCGTGCGCGCACCGACCAACACGCCCACGGTGGGCGGCCTGCTGGCGGCGCCAGGCCTGGCGGCGCGCGCGCTGTCCGGGCGCTGCCCCAAGTAGGCGGCAGGGGCGCCCGCGCAGCCGCTCAGTGGCCGTACACCGTGGGTTCGGTATAGACCAGCTCCAGCGGCGCACGCTGGCCGCGCAGGTAGTCCTCCATGCAGCGCAGCACGAGCGGGCTGCGGTGGCGGGCGCTGCTGGCGCGGATTTCGTCGGGCGTCATCCACAGCGTGCGCACGATGCCTTCGTCAAGCGCCTGGCCGGGCACATGCTCGCCCAGCGTGCCGCAGAACGCAAAGCGCAGGTAGGTGATGTCCGCGCCGTCGGCCGTGCGCGTGAAGCGCGACAGGTAAACGCCCACCAGCGCCGTGGGCGTGAAATGCCAGGCGGCTTCCTCCAGCGCCTCGCGCGCGCAGCCCTGCATGGGTGATTCACCGGGGTCCAGGTGGCCGGCCGGGTTGTTGAGCATCAGACCGCGGGCCGTGTGTTCCTCGATCATCAGGAAGCGGCCTTCGCGCTCAATGATGGCGGCCACGGTGACGCTTGGTTTCCAGCGGGGTGCGTTCATGACCGGCATTATGGGTTTGGATTAGGGCCTGTTCGCGTGATTCACAATGCGCCAAGTCACTTTGCGTTCCATCCATGCCCAAAATGAACCTGTCGTCCCAGATCCGCCGCGTGGCGCTGCTGTTGTTGCTGTGCGCAGGCGCCGCGCTGGCCCAGGCGCCGGCCCCTGCGGCAGACTCGGCCTCCAGCCCCGCGCTGGCGGCGTCGCCCGCATTGAGTTCGCCCGCCGCGCCCAAGCCGCCCGTGATGGCGCCGGTGCCGCCCGTGCAGGCCAACCCCTATGGCCTGCGCGCGCTGTGGGAGCAGGGCGATCTTGTGGCGCGCGCCACGCTGGTGGTGCTGGTCATCATGTCGCTGGCCAGCTGGTATGTGCTGGTCACGCGGCTGGTGGCGCAGTCGCGCATGGGCGGCCAGGGCAAGGCTGCGGCCGCCCATTTCTGGAGCGCCGACACCGTGCGCCAGGGCGCCGACAAGCTGGACAAAGCCAGCCCCTACCGCTTCATCGCCGAATCGGCGCTGGAGGCCACCCGCAAGCACGAGGGCCTGATCGGCCAGGTGGACTTGAACACCTGGGTCACGCAGAGCATCGAGCGCGCGGTCAACACCGTGCACAGCCGCACGCAGGACGGCCTGGCCGTGCTGGCCACGGTGGGCTCCACCGCACCGTTCGTGGGCCTGTTTGGCACCGTCTGGGGCATCTACAACGCGCTGGTGAGGATCGGCGTGTCGGGCCAGGCCAGCATCGACCGCGTGGCTGGCCCGGTGGGCGAGGCGCTGATCATGACCGCCATCGGCCTGGCCGTGGCCGTGCCCGCGGTGCTGGGCTACAACTGGCTGGTGCGGCGCAACAAGATCGTGATGGACGAGGTGCGCGGCTTTGGCTCGGACCTGCACACCGTGCTGCTGGCCGCGGGCGCGAAAGCATCGTAGTGGCGATCCAATGGAAGAACAGTGATCGGGAAGATTCCCTGATCGCCAGCATCAACACCACGCCGCTGGTGGACGTGATGCTGGTGCTGCTGATCATCTTCCTCATCACCATCCCGGTGGTGAACAGCTCCATTGCCGTGGCGCTGCCGCGCGAGGCGGTGGCCGGCGGCCAGGCCAGGCCCGACAACGTGATCATTTCCGTGGACGCGCAGGGCGGGGTGTACTGGTTTGATACCCGGCTGCCCGACCAGGCGGCGCTGATGGAACTGCTGGGCAAGGTGTCGGGCATGAGCCCGCAGCCCGAGGTCCACATCCGCGGCGACGTGCGGGCCGACTACGCGCCCATCGGCCGCGTGGTGTACGCCTGCCAGGAAATGGGCATCGCCCGCATCGGCTTCGTGACCGAGCCGCCCGCCGGCAACTGAGGACACAGGCCATGGGCATGCATATCCACGCCGGCGACGACAGCGACCCCGAAGTCATGGTGGATATCAACACCACGCCGCTGGTGGACGTGCTGCTGGTGCTGCTGGTCATGCTCATCATCACCATCCCGGTGCAGCTGCATTCCGTGGGGATTGAAATGCCTGGCGGCAACCCGCCGCCGCAGGCCACACCGCCCGAGGTGGTCAGGATCGACATTGCGCCCGGCGGCCAGCTGCTGTGGAACGGCGAACCACTGGCAGGCCGCGCCGCACTGGAGCAACGCCTGCAGGCCGCTGCCGGCCAGGCAGTGCAGCCCGAAATCCACATCCGCCCCGACCGTGCCGCCAAATACGATGCGGTGGCCGCGGTGCTGGCCGCCTCGCAGCGCCAGCGGCTGGACAAGATTGGCGTGGTGGGCGCCGAGCAGTTTGCGCCGTGATCCGTATATGCCCAAATGATCGTTAGAGGCCTTTAATATCGGCCGCAAACTCATGTAAGCTAACGTTCAGCTTTCAAATCAACAAGTCGAGGAGACGTCCATGCTGATTGGCGTACCTGCCGAAACCACGGTGGGTGAAACCCGTGTTGCCGTCACCCCCGAGACGGCCAAAAAACTCAAATCCCAAGGCCATACGCTGCGCATCCAGTCGGGCGCCGGCATTGCCGCCAGCGCCACGGACGAGGCCTATGTGGCTGCCGGCGCAGAAATCACCGACGCGGCCGGCGCCTTTGGCTGTGAGCTGGTGCTGAAGGTGCGCAACGCCTTTGACAACGAAGTCGCGCTGATGCAGCCCGGTGCCACGCTGGTGGGCATGCTCAACCCGTTTGATGCCGCTGGCCTGCAGCGCCTGGCCGCGGCCAAGGTCACCGGCTTTGCGCTGGAGGCCGCCCCCCGCACCACCCGTGCGCAGAGCATGGACGTGCTGTCTTCGCAAGCCAACATTGCCGGCTACAAGGCCGTGATGATCGCGGCTGACAGGTACCAGCGATTCTTCCCCATGCTGATGACCGCCGCCGGCACGGTGAAGGCCGCGCGCGTCGTCATCCTGGGCGTGGGCGTGGCGGGGCTGCAGGCCATCGCCACGGCCAAGCGCCTGGGCGCGGTGATCGAGGCGTCCGACGTACGCCCGTCGGTCAAGGAGCAGGTTGAATCGCTGGGCGCCAAGTTCATCGACGTGCCCTACGAAACCCAGGAAGAAAAGGACGCCGCCGAAGGCGTGGGTGGCTATGCCCGCCCCATGCCCCAGAGCTGGCTGGACCGCCAGAAGGCCGAGGTGGCCAAGCGCGTGGCCCAGGCCGACGTGGTGATCACCACCGCCCTGATCCCCGGGCGCGCGGCGCCGGTGCTGGTGACCGAGGACATGGTCAAGTCCATGAAACCCGGCTCGGTCATCGTGGACCTGGCCGCGCCGCAGGGCGGCAACTGCCCGCTGACCGAAGCCGGCCAGACGGTGGTGAAGCACGGCGTCACGCTGGTGGGTGAAACCAACCTGCCCGCGCTGGTGGCGGCGGATTCGAGCAGCCTGTACGCGCGCAATGTGCTGGACTTCCTCAAGCTCATCCTCCCCAAAGAGGGCGGACTGAAGATCGACATGGAAGACGACATCGTGGCGGCCTGCCTGATGACGCAAAACGGCGAAGTACGGAGGAAATAAACCATGGACATCGTCTCCCCCACCATCCTGAACCTCATCATCTTTGTGCTGGCCATCTACGTGGGCTACCACGTGGTGTGGACGGTCACGCCCGCGCTGCACACGCCGCTGATGGCGGTGACCAATGCCATCTCGGCCATCGTCATCGTGGGCGCCATGCTGGCGGCCGCGCTGACCGAAACCAGCCTGGGCAAGACCATGGGCGTGCTGGCCGTGGCGCTGGCCGCGGTCAACGTGTTCGGCGGCTTCCTGGTCACGCGGCGAATGCTGGAGATGTTCAAGAAGAAAGAAAAGAAGGAGGGCAAATGAATAACTTTGCCGAAACAATGAGCGCCGCCGGGCCGTCCCAAGGCGCGAAGGCCCCCTCGGGGGGCAGCGCAGTACACGAAGTGACAAGCGTGGGGGTAAACGTACTATGAGCATGAACCTCGTCACGCTGCTGTACCTGGTGGCGTCCATCTGCTTCATCCAGGCGCTCAAGGGCCTGAGCCATCCCACCACGTCCATCCGCGGCAACCTGTTCGGCATGGTGGGCATGGCCATTGCCGTGCTGACCACCGTGGGCCTGATCTGGACGCAGGCCGGCGCCCTGATGAAGAACCCGGCCGCGGGCCTGGGCTACGTGGTGCTGGGCCTGCTGCTCGGTGGCACGGCAGGCGCCATCATGGCCAAGCGCGTGGAAATGACCAAGATGCCCGAGCTGGTGGCCTTCATGCACAGCATGATCGGCCTGGCGGCGGTGTTCATTGCCGTGGCAGCGGCCGTGGAGCCTTGGGCCTTTGGCATCACGTCCAAGGCCGGCGCCATCCCCTACGGCAACCGGCTCGAACTGGCGCTGGGCGCGGCCATTGGTGCCATCACCTTCAGCGGCTCGGTCATTGCGTTTGGCAAGCTGTCGGGCAAATACAAGTTCCGCCTGTTCCAGGGCGCGCCGGTGCAGTTCAAGGGCCAGCACATCCTGAACCTGGTGCTGGGCCTGGCCACGCTGTTCTTCATCGTGGGCTACACCCTCAGTGAAGCCCGCATCGACTTCTGGGCCCTGCTGGCGCTGGCCTTCGTGCTGGGCGTGCTGATCATCATCCCGATCGGCGGGGCCGACATGCCGGTGGTGGTGTCCATGCTCAACAGTTATTCGGGCTGGGCGGCGGCGGGCATCGGCTTCAGCCTGAACAACAGCATGCTGATCATCGCCGGCTCGCTGGTGGGCAGCTCGGGTGCGATCCTGAGCTACATCATGTGCAAGGCCATGAACCGCTCGTTCTTCAACGTGATCCTGGGCGGGTTCGGTGGCGACGCCACGACCGCGGCGGCGGGCTCGGCGGTGCAGCGCAACGTCAAGAGCGGCAGCGCCGACGACGCGGCCTTCGTGCTGGGCAACGCCGAAACCGTGGTGATCGTGCCCGGTTACGGCCTGGCCGTGGCGCGCGCCCAGCATGCCGTGAAGGAACTGGCCGCCAAGCTCACCGAAAAGGGCGTCACCGTCAAATACGCCATCCACCCGGTGGCGGGGCGCATGCCGGGCCACATGAACGTGCTGCTGGCCGAGGCCGAGGTGCCCTACGACCAGGTGTTCGAGATGGAAGACATCAACGGCGAATTCGGCCAGGCCGACGTGGCGATCATTCTTGGCGCCAACGACGTGGTGAACCCCGCCGCGCACGTCAAGGGCAGCCCGATCTACGGCATGCCGATCCTGGAGGCCTACAAGGCCAAGACCGTGATCGTGAACAAGCGCTCCATGGCGGCGGGCTACGCCGGGCTGGACAACGAGCTGTTCTACATGGACAAGACCATGATGGTCTTTGGCGACGCCAAGAAGGTTGTGGAAGACATGGGCAAGGCCATCGAATAAACCTTGAACCGAGATTGACTGGAGACAAAAATGAGTGACCGTCCCTGGCTCAGTGCCTATCCCCCCGGCGTGCCCGCCGACATCGACCCGTCGGCCTATGCGTCGCTGGTGGGGCTGATGGAAGAGAGCTTCCAGAAGTACGCCAGCCGCGTGGCCTACAGCTTCATGGGCAAGGACGTCACCTTTGGCCAGACCGATTCATTGAGCCGCGCCCTGGCGGCGTACCTCCAGGGCCTGGGCCTGGCCAAGGGCGACCGCGTCGCCATCATGATGCCCAACGTGCCGCAGTACCCGGTGGCCGTGGCCGCCATCCTGCGCGCCGGCTTCGTGGTGGTGAACGTGAACCCGCTGTACACGCCGCGCGAGCTGGAGCACCAGCTCAAAGACTCGGGCGCCAAGGCCATCATCATCATCGAAAACTTCGCCAACACGCTGGAGCAGTGCATTGCCGCCACGCCGGTCAAGCATGTGGTGCTGGCCGCCATGGGTGACCAGCTGGGCCTGCTCAAGGGGGCATTGGTCAACTACGTGGTGCGCAACGTCAAGAAGATGGTGCCCGCCTACAACCTGCCGGGTGCCGTGCGCTTCAACGACGCGGTGGCCCAGGGCACGCGCGGCACGCTCAAGAAGCCAACCATCACGGCCGATGACGTGGCCGTGCTCCAGTACACCGGCGGCACCACGGGCGTGAGCAAGGGCGCCGTGCTGCTGCACCGCAACGTGATCGCCAATGTGCTGCAGTCCGAGGCCTGGAACGAGCCCGTCATGAAAAAGGTGCCGGCGGGTGAACAGTCCACCAGCGTGTGCGCGCTGCCGCTGTACCACATCTTTGCGTTCACCGTGGGCATGATGCTGTCCATGCGCACGGGCGGCAAGCTCATCCTGATCCCGAACCCGCGCGACCTGCCCGCGGTGCTCAAGGAGCTGTCCAAGCACACCATCCACAGCTTCCCGGCGGTCAACACGCTGTTCAACGGCCTGGCCAACCACCCCGACTTCAACACCGTCAACTGGAGCAACCTCAAGATTTCGGTCGGCGGCGGCATGGCGGTGCAGGGTGCGGTGGCCAAGCTCTGGCTTGACAAGACCGGTTGCCCGATCTGCGAAGGCTACGGCCTCTCGGAGACCTCGCCCTCGGCCAGCTGCAACCCGACCACCAGCACCGAATACACCGGCACCATCGGCGTGCCGCTGCCCAGCACGTATTTCAAACTGCTGGACGATGACGGCAACGAAGTGCCGATGGGCCAGCCCGGTGAAATCGCCATCAAGGGCCCGCAGGTCATGGCCGGCTACTGGCAACGCCCGGATGAAACGGCCAAGGCCATGACGCCTGACGGCTTCTTCAAGTCCGGCGACATCGGCACGGTGGACGAGCGCGGCTTCTTCAAGATCGTGGACCGCAAGAAGGACATGATTCTGGTCAGCGGCTTCAACGTGTACCCCAATGAGGTGGAGGACGTGGTGGCCAAGCTGGACGGCGTGCTTGAGGTCGCGGCGGTCGGGGTCAACGACGACAAGTCCGGCGAGGCCGTCAAGCTCGTGATCGTCAAGAAGAACTCCGAGCTGACCGAAGCCCAGGTGCGCGATTACTGCAAGGCCAACCTCACCGGCTACAAGCAGCCCAAGATCGTGGAATTCCGAACCGACATGCCCAAGACGCCCGTCGGCAAGATCCTGCGGCGCGAGCTGCGGGATAAAAAGTAGGAAAGCTGTCATCCTGGCCATCCAAGGATGTCATCCCGGACTTGATCCGGGATCCATTGCGGCGCGCCACCATGGATGCCCCCGGATCGCAGTCCGGGGCAGGCTCGTCAAGCCCGGCATGACAGAGCAGCCATGACCATTGCCGTCGTCAGCGCCATGCATGAGGAGCTTGCAGCCGTCCTGGCCTTGATGCCCGACGAGCGCAGGCAACTGGCCGGCGGGCGCGAATTCTGGCGCGGCCATCTGCACGGTCATGAGGTGATTGCCGTGCTGTCGCGCATCGGCAAGGTGGCGGCGGCCACGACGGCCACTGCGCTCATCGAACGCTTCGCAGTGCGCGAAATTGTCTTCACCGGCGTGGCGGGCGGCCTGAGGCCGGGCGTCAATGTGGGGGATGTGGTGGTGGCGGACAGCTTTTTGCAGCACGACCTGGACGCATCGCCGATCTTCCCGAAGTACGAGGTTCCGCTTTACGGCACCAGCCGCTTTGAGTCCGATGTCACGCTGACGCAGCGGCTGGCCGCTGCCGCTGCGCGTGCGCTGCCCGGCGTGCCGGTGCATCGCGGCCTGGTCATCAGCGGCGACCGCTTCGTGTCCACCACAGCGGAGGCCCGCGCCCTGCAGGCCGCGCTGCCCGACGCGCTGGCGGTCGAGATGGAAGGCGCCGCCATCGCCCAGGTCTGCCGCGACTACGGCGTGCCGTTCGCCGCCGTGCGCACCGTGTCCGACCGTGCCGACGACGCGGCGCATGGTGATTTCACGAAGTTCGTGCAGGATGTTGCCAGCGCACACAGCGCGGCCATCGTCGCCGAATTCCTGCGGGCTACTTCTTGAGCCAGCCTTTTTTGCGGAAGTACCACATGGGCACCAAGGCGCTGGCGATCATCAGCAGCAGCACATACGGATAGCCCGCGGCGCCCAGCAATTCCAGTTCCGGGAATTTCGCCATGTTCATGCCGTAGAGGCTGGCAATCAGCGTGGGCGGCAGCAGCGCCACGCTGGCCACCGAGAAGATCTTGATGATCTTGTTCTGGTTGATGTTGATGAAGCCGACCGTGGCGTCCATCAGGAAGTTGATCTTGTCAAACAGGAAGGCCGTGTGGTTGTCCAGCGACTCGATGTCGCGCAGGATCTGGCGGGCCTCCTCGAACTGCTCGGCCGTGAGCATGCGGCTGCGCATCATGAAGCTCACGGCGCGGCGTGTGTCCATGACGTTGCGCCGGATGCGGCCGTTCAGGTCCTCCTGCCGCGCGATGGCGCCCAGCACTTCGCTGGCCAGCTCGTCGGTCACGTCGCCCGACAGCACCTGCTTGCTGACCTTCTCAAGCTCGTCGTAGATGCCTTCCAGCGTGTCGGCGGAGTATTCCGCGTCGGCGTCAAACAGCTTGAGCAGAACTTCCTTGGCGTCCTCGATCAGCCCCGGCGCGCGCCGCGCGCGCAGGCGCAGCAGCCGGAATACGGGCACGTCCTCGTCGTGGATGGAAAACAGCACGCCGCGGCTCTTGAGTTCGGTGTTGTGCTGGTTCAGGATGAATGCCACGCGCACCGTGCGCGGCTCCTGGTCGTCTGCGATCAGGAAGTCACTGCGGATGTGCAGCTCGCCGTTGTCTTCCTCATAGAAGCGGGCGGACTCCTCGATGTCCTCGTCCATCGCATCCTCGGGGATGGACAGGCCGTAGTACTGCTTGACCCAGCGCTTTTCTTCCAGCGTCGGGGACTCCAGATCCACCCAGATCGGCCGGAACCGTGAAAGCTCCTCAAGCGACTCGATCTCTTCCTGGAAGAGCCGGCCGTTGGCGAGTGTGAAGATGTTGAGCATGGCTCACTCCCGTGGGTGTGTTTGTGTCTGTGGGAATGGGGGTTGCGCTTTCAGCCCCCACTGCAGACGCGGGAGTTGAAAGCTACCGACTGGGGCAGGTTTCCAAGGTGGTTTCTCCGGATTGGATAGCCGGGCGATTATGGCACCGGGCCACGATCCGCAATGCGTCAGACACCGCCGAAAAACGCCAACAGCTCGCTCTTGCGCGCAAAGGCGTCCTGTTCACCCAGCGTGACCAGTGCCTGGACAAAGCCGGGCTCAAACAGCAGGTAGCTGGCCAGCGCGCCGCCGCCGCGCAAGGCGCCCAGGCCGCCCAGGGCGTTTCGGATGGACCTGGGCAGTTCGCCCACATGCGCCTGGGCCAGCGCGTCCAGCGACTGCGAGGGCTGGATGGCCAGCACCTCCACGCTGCGGTAGGGCAGCACGGCGGCCACCTCACGCGGCAGCTGCTGCAGGGTGCGCGTTACGCGCTGGGCCTGCTCCACGTCGGCCTGCAGCGTGTCGTGGAACACGCTGGCCATCGCATGGCCGGCAATGCTGCCCATGCCGGGGCTGCGCTCGGGGGTGCCGCCCGCGCCGCCGAACACCGAGCGCTGCGGCTGGCCTACCCCCACCACCAGCACCTTGTGCGCGCCCAGGTGCATGGCCGGTGACAGCGGCGAGACCTGGCGCATGGAGCCGTCGCCAAAAAATTCGCGCCGCCCGTCCACCCACAGCGCCGTGGCCGGAAACAGGAACGGAATGGCGCTGGACGCCATCAGGTGCTCGATGGTCAGCGGCTGGAACTCGGAGCGGCGCCCGGGGCGTTCCCAGCCGTGGGCCCGCGCATCGCGCGCGGTGTGGCAGAACGTCCAGTGCACGCCGCTGCTGTAGCTGGAGGCCGTGACGGCCACCGCTTCAATGGCCCGGGTGCGCAGGGACTCCTCGATGCCGGGCAGCGAGATGGCATGGTGCAGCGTGTCCACCAGCGGCATGTTGTTGAGGATGGCGCCCTGGCCACGCATGTTGCGCCACAGGTTCAGCGCGGCCACGAAGCGGCTCATGCGCACCCAGCCGGGCACGCGCAGGTCGTACACGTCGCGCGAGCGCAGCCGGCTCCAGAACTGGCCCAACTCGTCAAACGCCGCCAGCCCTGATGTGGCCGTGCCCGCCAGGTAGGCCACGTTCAGTGCCCCGGCCGATGTGCCCACCAGCACCTGGAACGGAAACGGCGCGGCGGCCGCCGGGTGCAGCTTGAGCAGGGCTGACAGCGCCCGCAACACGCCCACCTGGTAGGCCGTGCGCGCGCCGCCGCCCATGAGCACCAGCGCATGCAGGGGCCGTTCGGGCCGGGTGAGCCCCGCGTTCACGATGGTGGCCAGGCTCATGGTTTGCCGTTGCGGATCACGCTGATTTCGCCGTCACTTTCCATGACGGCCAGTTTCACGTCCGCCACCGATTCGACGCCGGCCTCGCGCAGCTTGGCCATGAGCTCGGGCAGCGAGATCAGTTCACGCCGCAGGTTGGCCCGCAGGACGCGGCCATGGCGCACCAGTGGCAACGGCCGCGGCTCCACGAAGCGCCGCACCGCCGGCCAGCGGTAGGCGGACCAGTCCAGCAGGTAATTCCAGGCGGCGATGGTGCTGACCAGGATCACGCCGTCCGTCACTGACTGGTAGCCGCCTGCCATGGCGTTTTGCGACGCGTCGGAAATGACGACCAGCAGCAGGACGTCGGCCATGGCCAGGGAGCCCACGTCGCGACGCAGCACGAACCGCAGCAGCAGGAACAGGAACCAGTACATCAGCGTGCCGCGCACGACCAGTTCGGCGGGGCTGACGGTGATGCGCAACAGTGATTCGAAGTCGGGCATGGGCGGCGGCCTGCGTGCTGCAACCCGGCCAGCATAAACCACAGCCCTGCCGGCAGCACGGCCCGTGGCCCCGGCTTAGACTCAAGGACTTGTGTCACTGCCCCCAGGGCCTTCCCTTGCAAACCCCATCCTCCGCCGGCGCGTCCGGCACCCTGTCGCGCCGGCGTGAACTCTGGCTGCTGTTCACGCTGGCGGGCATCCAGTTCACCCATATCCTGGACTTCATGATCATGATGCCGCTGGGGCCGCAGTTCACGGCCCTGTTCGGCATCAGCGACGCGCAGTTCGGCCTGCTGGTGTCGGCCTACACGCTGGCGGCGGGCGCCTCAGGTCTGGTCGCCTCCACCTACATCGACCGTTTTGGCCGCAAGCGCCTGCTGCTGACGCTGTACGGGCTGTTCGCGCTGGCCACGCTGGCCTGCGGGCTGGCGCAAGGCTACGGCGCGCTGATGGCCGCGCGCATTGCCGCGGGCGTGTTTGGCGGCGTTCTGTCCGCGCTGAGCCAGACCATCGTGGGTGACGTGATCCCGTTCGAGCGGCGCGGCCGCGCCATGGGCATCGTCATGACATCGTTCTCCGTGTCCACCGTCGCGGGCGTGCCGCTGGGCCTGTTCCTGGCGGCGCACCTGAACTGGCATGCGCCGTTTTTCGGCATTGCCGCGCTGTGCGCCATCCTGGCGGTGTTTGCCGCGCTGACGCTGCCCGTGCTGGACGCCCACCTGGTGCGCGCCGGGCGGCCGTCCACCTGGGGCGGCATCCGTCAGGTGCTGGCCGACCGCAACCACCAGAAGGCCTTCCTGTTCTCGGGCATGCTGATGTTTGCCGGCTTCACCGTCATCCCCTACATCACCATCTTCATGCAGTCCAACGCGGGTCTGCGGGCCGACCAGGTGCCCTATGTGTATCTGTGCGGTGGCATCGTGACGCTGTTTTCGGCGCGCTGGTTCGGCCGCATGACCGACCGCGCGGGCAAGGTGCAGACGTTTCGCCGGCTGGCCATCGCCGCGACGTTTCCCATGGTGGCCATCACCTTGCTGGGCCGGGTGCCGCTGGTGGTCGTCTTCACGGTGTCCACGCTGCTGTTCATGTGCCTGAGCGGGCGGATGATTCCCGGCATGGCCATCCTCACGTCGGCGGCCAATCCTGCGCTGCGTGGCACCTTCATGACGCTCAATGCGTCGGTGCAGTCGGCGGGCATGGGCGTGGCGGCCTTCGTGGGCGGCCAGCTGATCAGCCGCGACGCCCAGGGCCAGGTGCAGAACTACTGGATGGCCGCCTGCGTGGGCGTGCTGGCATCGCTGGTCACCATGTGGCTGGCGGGAAAATTGACCCTTCACGGCGCTGTACCTCCGCCCCCGGCTGGCGGGAAAACCTGAGGCTTTTCAATCACTTGGGTGGGTGGCCACAAAGGGTTTCATTTTTGCTGCAGTGCATTGACGGAAATCAATTGCATTTGGGCGGCACCGGGCGCATAGTGGTTTGACGTTCAAGGAATCCAAGTTCGCAGGCCGCCCAGCCGCTGCAGGGTGGCCCGTATCAACCCAAGTGAGCAACAGGAGGCTACACATGAACTTGACGATCAGCGGTCATCACCTCGAAGTCACCCCGGCATTGAACAATTACGTCAAGACCAAGCTCGATCGCATCACCCGCCACTTTGATCAGGTCGTGGACATCAAGGTCCTGCTCACCGTGGAAAAGCAGAAGGAAAAGGAACGAAGGCAGCGCGCTGAATGCAACATCCACGTGAAGGGCAGCGACCTGTTTGCAGAAAGCTCGCACGCTGACCTCTACGCCGCTGTGGACGAACTCGTCGACAAGCTGGACCGCCAGGTGGTGCGCCACAAGGACCGCATGCAGGACCATCACCACAGCACGGTCAAGCGCCTGATGTAATCCCAGGGCGCCATACCGCAAGCCAAGCCGCCGTCCAGGCGGCTTTTTTGTGCTTGCTGCAACGCATGGCTGCGGCTGTTACACATTTTGTTGCACTGCACCGTAGCGAGTGCATAATCTGTGACCCGACCATGAACCGCCTTGCGTCCATCCTGCCCGCCGCCCAGGTATTGGTGAGCGTTGATGCCACCAGCAAAAAGCGCGCTTTTGAAGAAGCGGGCCTGCTGTTCGAAAACCTGCACGGCCTGAGCCGGGCCCTCATCACCGACAGCCTGTTTGCGCGTGAGCGCCTGGGCTCCACCGGCCTGGGGCACGGCGTGGCCATTCCGCACGGCCGCATCAAGGGATTGAAGGCGCCCATGGCCGCTGTGTTCCAGCTGGCCCAGCCGATAGGCTTTGACGCCCCCGACGAGCAGCCGGTCGGCCTGCTGATCTTCCTGCTGGTGCCCGAAGCCGCCACGCAGAAGCACCTTGAAATCCTCTCGGAAATTGCCGAACTGCTCAGCGACGCCGCGTTGCGCGAAAAGATCAAGGCCAGCACCGACGCCACTGTGCTGCACGGCATGATCGCCACCTGGCAGTCCGCGCAACCCGCCTGAACGGGTCCACTGCTTCGTGAAACCCACCGTCGTCAGCGCCGATGTCCTGTTTGAGGACCATCGCGCGCAGCTTCGATGGGAATGGATTGCCGGCCTGGGCGCGTCGGAGCGGCGGTTTGATGAAGTCGCCATCCGCGCAGCGCGCTCCGGTGCCGATCTGGTCGGTTACCTCAACTACATCCATCCCTACCGCGTGCAGATCCTCGGTGAGCGGGAAGTCGCCTACCTGACCAACGCCACGCCGGAAGACTGCGCACGCCGCATTTCGCGCATCGTGACGCTGGAGCCGCCGGTGCTGATCCTGGCCGACGGCCAGACCGCGCCTGACGCGCTCATTTCGATGTGCGAACGCGCTCAGATCCCGATGTTTGCGACGCATGAGTCGTCAGCCTTCGTGATCGACGTGCTGCGCGCCTACCTGTCCAAGCATTTCGCCGACCGCACCTCGATGCATGGCGTGTTCATGGACATCCTGGGCCTGGGCGTGATGATCACCGGCGAATCGGGTTTGGGCAAAAGCGAGCTGGGGCTGGAGCTGATTTCACGCGGCAACGGCCTGGTGGCTGATGACGCCGTGGACCTGTACCGCATCAACCAGACCACCATCGAGGGCCGTTGCCCTGAGCTGCTGCAGAACCTGCTGGAAGTGCGCGGCATCGGCCTGCTGGACATCCGCGCGATTTTTGGGGAGACGGCGGTGCGCCGCAAGATGCGGCTGAAGCTCATCGTGCACCTGGTGCGCCGCGAGACGCTGGAGCGCGAGTACGAACGCCTGCCCTATGAGCCGCTCACCCAGGACGTGCTGGGCATTCCGGTGCGCAAGGCGGTGATCCAGGTGGTGGCCGGGCGCAACATCGCCGTGCTGGTCGAGGCCGCCGTGCGCAACACCATCCTGCAGATGCGCGGCGTGGACACCTACCAGGAGTTCGTAGAGCGCCACCGCAAGGCGATGGAGAATGGGTAACACCCCCGAGGCGCCTTCGGCGCCTCCCCCTCAAGGGGGCGCCACTAGCGGCCCGGCGAAGCCGGTTCCGCAGTGGCCGCTGGAATAAATGGGGTTATTTGTTCGCGGAGCAGCTGGCGCACAGGCCGTAGAGGGACATGGCGTGGTCCTGCAGGATCCAGCCCTTGGCCTTTGAGACGATTTGCTGGCGCTTTTCGATCTCGGCGTCGTAGAACTCTTCCACCCGTCCGCAGGACGTGCACACCAGGTGGTCGTGGTGCTGGCCCTCGTTCAGCTCGTAGACCGCCTTGCCGCTTTCAAAGTGGCTGCGGCTGAGGATGCCGGCCTGTTCAAACTGCGTGAGCACCCGGTACACGGTGGCCAGGCCGATGTCGGAGCGGTCCACCAGCAGCACGCGGAACACATCCTCGGCTGTCATGTGGCGCTGGGCGCCCTTCTGGAAAACGTCGAGGATTTTCAGCCGCGGCAGCGTGGCCTTCAGGCCTGTGCTTTTGAGTTCGTCGATGTTGGACATGGCGGTCTTTCTGCTGCCGCGGCGGGGCCGCCCCGCGCCATCCAGCCGCTACAATGCGCCGATCAGTGCGACACGAGTCGCTTTGGTTCGCCCTAGTGGCGTCATTAAAAGAGGTGATTGTCTCTCATACAGAGCAGTCTCCATCGGGTGCAAGACCTGATCTATTCAAAATGTCCGAAAGCGGTAACGCCGAGGACATGACGGAAAAGCCCAAATTTACGTTGGGTTGGACCGTGACATAACCGCGCCTGAACTAAAACTGTTGTGCTTCGGCAACGAAGATCACGGTTTTCTGCACAAGGGTTTACCCCTGTGTAGTTCATCGCGGTGCGAATAGTCATCCAGAGCCGGAAAAGCTCTGACCTACCTTGTTTCGACCGCTCTCCCCTTGGGGTCGGGCCGAAACCTGCTGTACGACTAGCAGTAGCCTACGTTGGCATGCATCTGCGGTAACGCGGTTGTGTGAAGCCCAACTGACAAAGTACCCCCGCACTTGCGGCAACAGTAACCCGGGAGGGTCATGTTGGATACTGCCAGCAGCACGGCGGTTGAGGGGCGAGGCTAGTTCTGAATGGGTAAGATAACTGAACTGCTGTTTGAATCCGGGTGATCATTGAGTGGCCAAAGCTGCTGTTAGGCCATAGCCAAAAGGCACGTTGTCGGTTGCTCCCGTTGATCGTGGGAGTACGTCGTCAGAGGACAGCCCCGGAAAAGGCAGACCCTAACCAGATAGACGTTGAGGACACCCTCACGTCGGTAGGACAGGGAACGTGGTAAGCCCCACCATCCGCCCGCGCACCTCGGTGCGTCGGGCAGGGAAGCCGCAAGGCGACCTGACGGATGAGGGGGTATGGGATTGTGGAAAAAGCGAATGGTTGCCTGTAATGGGTGGCATAGGGGTTCAAGATTTGCCCCGGCGCGAAAGCGCGCTAACTTCCACGCGGTGCAATCGTCGTTAGACGGCTGCAAGAGTTCATGAAAGCCCCGAAGGGATGCACTTGCCCCTTCGGGGACACGTGCGTCCTCGACGGATTAACTTCCAAGAGGAAAGCATGAGAACAGTCATCAGCAATGGTGAAACTGCGTCCTCTCACGAACCGCAAGACTGGCATGCCATCGATTGGCATGTGGTCGAGCGCAACGTGCGAACGACGCAGAAGCGTATAGCGAAGGCTACGCAGGAATGCGATTGGCGCAGGGTGAAAGCTCTGCAACGGTCGCTGACCCACTCGTTTGCAGCCAGGGCACTGGCAGTGCGGCGAGTGACGGAAAACCAAGGCAAGCGAACGGCAGGAGTCGATCGCGAGCTCTGGGACACGCCTGACCTGAAAAGGAAGGCCGTTGGTAAGTTGAGGCAGCAAAGAGGTTATAGGCCGCAGCCGCTGCGGCGGGTCTATATCCCCAAGTCAAATGGGAAGGAACGCCCACTGGGAATACCGACCATTTTTGACCGGGCTATGCAGGCACTCCACCTGCTTGGTCTTGAGCCTGTGGCCGAGTCCACGAGCGATCCGAACTCCTACGGGTTTCGGAGAAATCGCTCGACGGCGGACGCCATGAGCCAGATATTCGTGTGCATGTCCCAGAAGGCCTCGGCCCCATGGGTACTTGAGGCGGATATCCAAGGCTGCTTTGACCACATCAATCATGAATGGCTGGTAAGTCGCGTTCGAATGAACAAGACGATCCTGAAACGATGGTTGAAGGCGGGAGTGGTCCACAAGGGCCAGCTGACGCCGACTGAAGAAGGGACGCCGCAAGGCGGCATCATTTCGCCAACACTGGCGAATGTGACTTTGAATGGGCTGGAATCGGAACTGCTGACGCACCTCGGTGCCAAGCTGGGAAAGATGAAGGCCGAGAAGCTCAAGATCAATGTGATCCGGTACGCCGACGACTTTGTGATCACTGGCATCTCCAAGGAGGTGTTGGAGACCGAAGTGCGGCCGTGGATAGAAGAATTCCTTGCACAACGAGGTTTACGACTATCGCCGGAGAAGACGCGAGTCACGCACATTGAAAAGGGATTTGACTTTCTGGGGTGGAACTTCCGCAAATACGGAGGCACGCTGCTCATCAAGCCGAGTCGCAAGAACGCGAAAGCGCTCTACGACAAGGTGGCGGAGGTCATCAAGAGTCACCTGATGGTTAAACAGGTTGTCCTAATAGAGAAACTGAATCCGATTCTTCGGGGTTGGGCTCAGTACCACCAACCGGTGGTCGCGAAGGAAACGTTCAGCAAGTTGGATTCGCTGATTCATTGGCGGCTGACGCGCTGGGCGCGGCGACGGCATCCGAAGAAAAGCCCGATGTGGTGCTTCCAGAAATACTGGAAACATCTTGAGGGCCGATCCGAGTTTGCCGCTGCCCGACAAGCGGACGATGGAACATGGCAATCGGTTCGGCTGAATCTGCTTGCAGATACGGCCATTGCCCGACATGTGAAGATCAAGGGGGACTACAACCCTTTCGATCCGAAATGGGAGTTGTACGGGGAGGATCGTCGCGGGAAACAGATGCTGAAAAGCATTAGCTACCGCAAGGAACTGACCAGTCTGTACAAATCCCAATCGGGGAACTGCGCGCTATGCGGTACGGCCATTACCCAGGAGACTGGGTGGCACGACCACCATATTGTCCGTAGGGTGGATGGCGGGCCCGACTCGCTGTCCAACCGGGTGCTTATGCATCCGGTCTGTCATAACAAGCTGCACGTCAAACGGTTGACTGTGGTGAAGCCGGCCCCGTAAGGGGCTTCGAAAGACGCCAAAATGGGGAGTTTTGGTCGTTAGAATAGGCCAAGTTGTTGGTCTACTCCCTCGGATGGCGTCCTGTTGTGCTTGAGCCGGATGCGGTGAAAGTCGCAAGTCCGGTTCTTAGGGGGGAATGGGTCAGCAATGACCTGTTCCTACCCTCCTATCGCTACCACTCACGCCATGTCTGCTATCTCCTTTCGCTGGACTTGCCTGGGCGTGACCGCCGTGGCTTGTGCCGTGCTGGCCGGTTGCGGCAGCTTCGATGGCATGACCCGCAACTTCGCGGGCAGCCTGGCGCCTTACAAGGTCGAAGTCGTGCAGGGCAACTTCGTGTCCCGCGAGCAGGTCGATGCGCTCAAGCCCGGCATGACGCGCCTGCAGGTGCGTGACATCCTGGGCACTTCGCTGCTGACCAGCGTATTCCACGCTGACCGCTGGGACTATGTGTTCACGCTCAAGCGCCAGGGCGCTGAGCCCCAGCTGCGCAAGCTGGCCGTGTTCTTCAAGGGTGATGCACTGGAGCGCTTTGAGGGCGATGCCATGCCCAGCGAGGCTGAATTCGTCGCCCGCCTGGACAACCGCCGCAAGGCCGGCAAGGTGCCGGTTCTGGAAGCATCCGAGCAGACCCTCAAGGCCTTTGCCGAGAAGTCTCCGGCGCCTGCGGCGGCCGAGCCTGTGGTGATGGCGCCCGTGCCCGCCACCTACCCTCCACTCGAAGCGCCAGCCCGATGAGCACCGGGCTGCACGCGGCCGCCGTGGCCGGCGCGGTATCCCACAGAGTCGCCGTGGCAGGCGCCTCGGGCCGCATGGGGCATATGCTGATCGAGGCCATCCACGCCGCCCCGGACTGCACATTGGCTGGTGCGCTGGACGTGGCCGCCAGCCCCGCCATCGGGCAGGACGCCTGCGCCTTCCTGGGCCACGCCAGCGGCGTGGCTGTGACGGCTGACCTGCATGTGGGCCTCCAGAATGCCCAGGTGCTGATCGATTTCACCCGCCCGGAAGGCACGCTGGCCCACCTGCGTGTATGCCGCGAGCTGGGCGTGGGCCTGGTCATTGGCACTACCGGCTTCAGCGACGCGCAAAAGGCCGACATTGCCGCCGCCGCCGCCGACATCCCCATCATGATGGCGCCCAACATGAGCGTGGGCGTGAACGTCACGCTCAAGCTGCTGGAGATGGCCGCCAGGGCGATGTCCACGGGTTACGACATTGAAATCATCGAGGCTCACCACCGCCACAAGGTCGATGCACCGTCAGGCACCGCGCTCAAGATGGGCGAGGTCATTGCCGGCGCGTTGGGCCGCGACCTGAAAGACTGCGCCGTGTACGCACGCGAAGGCGTTACCGGCGAACGCGATCCGTCGTCCATCGGTTTTGCCACCATCCGCGGCGGCGACATCGTGGGCGACCACACCGTGCTGTTTGCCGGAACGGGTGAGCGCATCGAGATCACGCACAAATCGTCCAGCCGCGCCACCTACGCCCAGGGCAGCCTGCGCGCGGTTCGCTTCCTGGCGGGGCGGCGCAACGGCCTGTTCGACATGTTTGACGTGCTGGGACTGCGCGACGGCGCGCCGGCCTGAGGCCATGCGCTGGACCGACATCTTTTCCCAGGGCGATGCGCTCACGCGAGGCGTGGCGCTGGCGCTGCTGGCGATGTCCGTGGCCAGCTGGGTCGTCATTTTGTGGAAGGCCTGGCTGCTGCAGCGTGCCGGCCGTGATGTGGGCCGTGCCACGGCCGCGTTCTGGCAGGCCCCCACTCTTGGCGATGCGCGCGATCGCGTAGCGGCGTTTGACCGTGAAGCGCTGGTGCTGCCGCTGATCGACGCCGCCGGCGCGGATGGCGCGGGCACGCTGGCCGCTGCCGGTGACCGTTCACAGCAACTCACCCGCGTCCTGCGCGATGCGCTGCATCGCGTGCTGGACAAACTGCAGTTCGGCCAGGTGCTGCTGGCGACCGTCGGCTCGACGGCGCCGTTCGTGGGCCTCCTGGGCACCGTCTGGGGCATCTACCATGCGCTGACGGGCATCGCCGGCGCGGGGCAGATTTCGATCGACAAGGTGTCCGGCCCGGTCGGCGAGGCACTGATCATGACGGCGGCGGGCCTGGCCGTGGCGATCCCCGCTGTGCTGGCCTACAACGTGTTTGGCAGACGCATCGGCCGCATCGAGGCGGACCTTGAGGGATTCGCCCGCGATCTTAGAGAATTGTTGGCTCCCCCCCGAAGCGCCTTCGGCGCTCCCCCCTCAAGGGGGCGCCTCCAGCAGCCCGGCGAAGCCGGATCTGCGGTGGCCGCTGATGAAGACCGGGACTGACGTGGCTTTCGGCCGCCTCGAACGCACCCCCGGGCACCAGCCCATGAGCGAGATCAACGTCACGCCGCTGGTGGACGTGATGCTGGTGCTGGTGGTGATCTTCATCATCACTGCGCCGTTGCTGGCCAGCTCGATCCGGCTTGACCTGCCCAAAACAGACGCCGCCACCGCCAGCGAAGCGCCGAAATTCGTCACCCTGTCCATCGACCCCGCAGGCCAGGTGTTCCTGGACGAACGGCCCGTGACGCCAGACCAGCTGGCCCAGGGCCTGCAGGAGGCCGCCGCGCGCAACCCGGACACCGAGGTGCAGCTGCGCGCCGACCGTGCCGTGCCCTACGGCCAGGTGGTCCAGGTCATGGGGGCGGCTCAAAAAGCAGGGCTGAACCGCATCGGTTTCGTGGCCGAGCAGCCCGGTGCGCCGGCGGCGGCGCGCTGAGCGGCCCCAGCGCCTAAAATCCCTGCACTGCGGCCCCCCGGGCCGCAAACCCTTTGCGACAAGCCCATTCATGCAAGAAAAGTACAACCACACCGAGGTGGAGCGCGACGCGCACGCCCACTGGACCGCGCGTGACGCCTACCGCGTGACCGAAGACGCGGGCAAGAAGAAGTTCTATGCCTGTTCCATGCTGCCGTACCCCAGCGGCAAGCTGCACATGGGCCATGTGCGCAACTACACCATCAACGACATGCTCACGCGCTACCTGCGCATGAACGGCTATAACGTGCTGATGCCCATGGGCTGGGACGCCTTTGGCCTGCCGGCGGAGAACGCGGCGCTGAAGAACGGCGTACCGCCCGCGAAGTGGACGTACGAGAACATCGCCTACATGAAAAAGCAGATGCAGGCGATGGGGCTGGCCATCGACTGGAGCCGCGAGGTCGCCACCTGTGATCCGAGCTACTACAAATGGAACCAGTGGCTGTTCCTGAAGATGCTGGAAAAGGGCATTGCCTACCGCAAGACCCAGGTCGTCAACTGGGATCCGGTGGACCAGACCGTGCTGGCCAACGAGCAGGTGATTGACGGCAAGGGCTGGCGCACCGGCGCGGTGGTCGAAAAGCGCGAGATTCCCGGCTACTACCTCAAGATCACCGACTACGCGGGTGAACTGCTGGACCATGTGCAAAGCCAGCTGCCCGGCTGGCCCGAGCGCGTGAAGCTCATGCAGGAAAACTGGATCGGCAAGAGCGAAGGCGTGCGCTTTGCGTTCACGCATGACATCCGCGATGGCTCGGGCGCGCTGATCGGTGACGGCAAGATGTACGTCTTCACCACCCGCGCGGACACCATCATGGGTGTGACGTTCTGCGCCGTGGCGCCAGAACACCCGCTGGCTGCGCATGCCGCGGCCACCAACCCCAAGCTGGCCGCCTTCATTGAAGAATGCAAGAAGGGCGGCACGACCGAGGCTGAACTCGCGCTGCGTGAAAAGGTGGGCATGCCCACCGGCCTGACGGTCACGCACCCGCTGACGCGCCTGCCGGTGCAGGTGTGGGTGGGCAACTATGTGCTCATGAGCTATGGCGACGGTGCCGTCATGGGCGTGCCCGCGCATGATGAACGCGACTTTGAATTCGCAAAGAAGTACGGCATCGACATCCTGCAGGTGGTGCATGTGGATGGCGAGCACTACGACTACGACCGCTGGCAGGACTGGTATGGCGACAAGCAGCGCGGCGTCACCATCAACTCCGACATCTACAGCGGCTTTGGCTACAAGGACGCAGTGAACGCCGTCGCCCATGCGTTGCAGCAGCTGGGCCTGGGCGAGAAAAAGACCACCTGGCGCCTGCGCGA
Organism: Pseudomonadota bacterium; assembly: GCA_020161775.1. Lineage (GTDB taxonomy): Bacteria > Pseudomonadota > Gammaproteobacteria > Burkholderiales > Burkholderiaceae_C > RAM1. The sequence goes on along the minus strand of JAIUOW010000008.1, from coordinate 92,110 downwards.
CTGGGGCGTGAGCCGCCAGCGCTACTGGGGCACGCCCATTCCGATCATCCACTGCGCCGAGCATGGCGCCGTGCCCGTGCCCGAAAAGGACCTGCCCGTGGTGCTGCCGCAGGACTGCGTGCCCGATGGCTCAGGCAATCCGCTGATCAAGCACGAAGGCTTCCACGCGGGTGTGACCTGCCCCGTGTGCGGCAAGCCCGCGCGGCGCGAAACCGACACCATGGACACCTTCGTGGACAGCTCCTGGTACTTCATGCGGTACTGCGACCCAACCAACGACCAGGCCATGGTGGCTGAAGGCGCCAATTACTGGATGCCGATGGACCAGTACATCGGCGGCATCGAGCACGCCATCCTGCACCTGCTGTACGCACGCTTCTGGACCAAGGTCATGCGCGACCTGGGGCTGGTGAAGATTGATGAACCCTTCACCAAGCTGCTGACGCAGGGCATGGTGCTCAACCACATCTATTCGCGCAAGGGCGACAAGGGCGGCATCGAGTATTTCTGGCCCACCGACGTGGAAGACATCCACGACGAGCATGGCAAGGTGACGGGTGCAAAGCTCAAGAGCGACGGATCGCTGGTGACCTACGAAGGCGTGGGCACCATGAGCAAGAGCAAGAACAACGGCGTGGACCCGCAGGACCTGATTGAAAAGTACGGCGCCGACACCGCGCGGCTGTACACCATGTTCACCGCACCGCCCGAGGCCACGCTGGAATGGAACGATTCGGCGGTGGAGGGCAGCTACCGCTTCCTGCGCCGGGTCTGGAACTTCGGCGTCAAGGTTGGCGCCGCCGCCGATGCCAAGGCTGCTTTCGGCAAGGAAGCCAAGGCACTGCGCCTGGAGATCCACACCGTGCTCCGGCAGGTGGACTACGACTACCAGCGCATGCAATACAACACGGTGGTGTCCGGCGCCATGAAGCTGCTGAACGCACTGGAAGGCTTCAAGGGCAATGCACCCGGCGACGCCGCCGCGGTGCGCGAGGGCTTTGGCATCCTGCTGCGCGCGCTGTACCCGGTGACGCCGCACATTGCGCACGAACTCTGGCAGGCGCTGGGATATGCCGCCCAGCATGGCGACCTGCTGGATGCTCCCTGGCCAAAGGTGGATGAAGACGCGCTCAAGCAGGACGAGATCGAGCTCATGCTGCAGGTCAACGGCAAGCTGCGCGGCGCGATCCATGTGCCGGCGGCGGCCGACAAGGCGCTGATCGAGCAGATTGCCCTGGCCAGCGAGGCGTTCATCAAGCAGGCCGATGGTGCCGCGCCCAAGAAGGTGATCGTGGTGCCCGGACGCCTGGTCAACGTGGTGATATGAACGCCCACCCCCGAAGCGCCTTTGGCGCCTCTCCCTCCAGGGGGCGCCACCAACGGCCCGGCAAAGCCGGTTCCGCGGTGGCACTGGTGCTGGCACTCTGTGTGTTGCTTGCGTTGTCCGCCTGCGGCTTCCAGCTGCGCCGAGCGCCGGATTTCGCGTTCGATACCCTCTACATCGGCACGGCTGACAGCTCCCAGCTGGGCAACGAGCTCAAGCGCACCATCTCAGCCAGCGACGCCGTGCGCGTGGTGCCCGCCGCCCAGATCAACACGGCGCAGGTGCTGCTGGACGTGCTGCAGGAGCAGCGCGAAAAGGTGGTGGTCGGCCTGAATGCATCGGGCCAGGTGCGCGAGTTCCAGCTGCGCATCCGCTTCCAGTTCCGCTTGCGCAGCCGCGACGGCAAGGAGCTGATCCCGGCGACCGAGATCCTGCAGCAGCGCGACATCAGCTTCAGCGAATCGGCCGTGCTGGCCAAGGAGGCCGAAGAGGCCCTGCTGTACCGCGACATGCAGTCCGATATCGTGCAGCAGCTCATGCGCCGCCTGGCGGCCGTCAAGAGCCTGTAGCCGAAGCCCAGCCATGCAGCTCGCCGCCGCCCAGCTCAGCCAGCACCTGCAACGCGGCTTGAAGCCGCTGTACACGCTGCACGGCGACGAACCGCTGCTGATCCAGGAGGCGGCAGACGCCATTCGCGCGGTGGCGCGCGCGCAGGGCTACACCGAGCGCACGGTGCACACGGTGGCCGGCGCCCACTTTGACTGGAGCGAGGTGCTGGCCGCAGGCGGCAGCCTGAGCCTGTTTGCCGACAGGCAGGTGGTGGAAATCCGCATCCCCTCGGGCAAGCCCGGCAAGGAAGGCAGCCCCGCGCTGCAGCAGCTGGCTGAAAGCTCGCAGGGCAATGATTCCACGCTCACGCTCGTCATCCTGCCGCGGCTGGACAAGATGACCCGCAGCGGCGCCTGGTTCGGCGCGCTGGAGAGCTTTGGCGTGACCATCCAGGTGGACCCGGTGGAGCGCGCCGCGCTGCCGCAATGGATCGCGCAGCGCCTGGCGCGCCAGGGCCAGCGCGTGGCGCCGGGCGACGATGGCCAGCGCGCGCTGCAATTTTTTGCCGACCGGGTGGAGGGCAACCTGCTGGCGGCCCACCAGGAGATCCAGAAGCTCGCGCTGCTGTTTCCCGAGGGGGAGTTGGGCTTTGAGCAGGTGGAAAGCGCTGTGCTCAATGTAGCGCGCTATGACGTGTTCAAGCTGTCCGAAGCCGTTCTCGCGGGCCAGGCGGCGCGCGTGCAGCGCATGCTGGACGGCCTGCAGGCCGAGGGCGAGGCCGAGGTGCTGGTGCACTACACACTGGCAGAGGACATCCGCGCGCTCAAGCGCGTGAAAGACGCCGTGACGGCAGGCCGCCCGCTGCCCATGGCGCTGCGCGAGCAGCGCGTATGGGGCGTGAAGGAGCGCCTGTTCGAGCGCGTGCTGCCGCGCCTGACGCCGGTGGCCATCGACAACCTGCTGCATTCGGCCCACCTGGTGGATGGCATCGTCAAGGGTCTGAAGGCGCCCGGCTGGCCCACCGACGGCTGGCAGGCCCTGCACCGGCTGGCGCTGGCCCTGTGCCGCGAGTGCGCGGTGCAGCAAAACACCCCCGCCCGTAAAATCGCGGCATGAACGCGCTGAACATCGCCGAATACATGCAGACCCTGGGGGCGCAGGCCCGCCAGGCCTCGGCCCGGATGGCGCGCGCGGATGCAGCCACCAAGGCCCGTGCCTTGCGCACCCTGGCGACCCTGCTGCGCGCCAACGTGCAGGCGCTGCAGGCCGACAACGCCAAAGACATCGAACGCGCCAGCGCCAATGGCCTGAGCGCCCCCATGGTGGATCGGCTCAAGCTCACGCCCAAAGTGATTGAAACCGTGGCGCAGGGCTGTGAGCAGCTGGCCACCATGCCCGACGTGATCGGTGAAATCATCGGCATGAAGCAGCAGCCCAGCGGTATCCGCGTGGGCCAGATGCGCGTGCCCATCGGCGTGTTCGGCATGATCTTTGAAAGCCGACCCAACGTCACCATCGAGGCGGCCAGCCTCTCCATCAAGAGCGGCAACGCGTGCATCCTGCGCGGCGGCTCGGAGGCCATTGATTCCAACAAGGCCCTGGCAAAACTGGTGCAGCAGGCCTTGACCGACAGCGGCCTGCCGGCCGAAGCGGTGCAGCTGGTGCAGACCACCGACCGCGAGGCCGTGGGCCAGCTGATTGCCATGCCCCAGCATGTGGACGTGATCATCCCGCGCGGCGGCAAGAGCCTGATCGAGCGCATCAGCCGCGACGCGAAGGTGCCGGTGATCAAGCACCTGGACGGCAACTGCCACACCTATGTGGACGACCCCTGCGACATCGCCATGGCGGTCAAGGTGGCCGACAACGCCAAGACGCAGAAATACAGCCCCTGCAACGCCAGCGAAGGCCTGCTGGTCGCGCGCGGCGTGGCGGCGGAGTTTCTACCGCTGATCGGCGCGGTCTATGCGGCCAAGGGCGTGGAGATGCGCTGCGACCCCGAGGCGCGCGCCATCCTGGCGGCCGTGAGCGGTGCCAACCTGCAGGCCGCGACCGAGCAGGACTGGTCGGAGGAATACCTGGCGCCCATCATCAGCATCAAGGTGGTGGCAGGGGTGGACGAGGCCATCGAGCACATCAACCGCTACTCATCGCACCACACCGACGCCATCCTCACGCGCGACCACATGCATGCCCAGCGTTTCCTGCGTGAGGTTGACTCAGCCAGCGTCATGGTGAATGCAAGCACCCGCTTCGCCGATGGCTTCGAATTCGGCCTGGGGGCTGAAATCGGCATCAGCACCGACAAATTCCATGCCCGCGGCCCGGTGGGCATCGAAGGCCTCACCTCCTTGAAATACGTGGTTCTGGGCCAAGGTGAGGTGAGAAACTAAACAACAGCAACAGAGCCCCATTCCGGGATGCGTGGATCCGGCTTTGCCGGTCCGCTGCATCGCCCCCCAGTGGGGGGAGGCGGTCGCAGGCCGCATCGGGGGGCGTCCAATACTTATGGTTCCCCACCTCATCACGGCCCTGACCGGGCCGATCAACGAGCTTGAGCAGCGCGTGCTCGACTCCATGCCCGCCATCGAGCGCTGGTTCCGCCTGGAATGGATGGAGCACACGCCGCCGTTTTACAGCTCGGTGGACATCCGCAACGCGGGTTTCAAGCTGGCCCCGGTAGATACCAATCTCTTCCCCGGCGGATGGAACAACCTCACGCCCGAGATGCTGCCGCTGGCGGTGCAGGCGGCGATGGCCGCGATCGAGAAGATCTGCCCCGAGGCCAAGAACCTGCTGGTGATCCCGGAAAACCACACGCGCAACACGTTCTACCTGAGCAATGTGGCGCAGCTCAAGCGCATCTTCCACATGGCCGGGCTGAACGTGCGCATTGGCTCCATCAGCCCCGACATCAAGGCGCCCACGGTGATCGACCTGCCCACGGGCGAGCAGATCACGCTGGAGCCGGTGATCCGCAGCAAGCGCCGCCTGGGGCTGAAGGACTTCGACCCCTGCACCATCTTGCTGAACAACGACCTGTCGGCCGGCGCGCCCGGCATCCTGGAAGACCTGCACGAGCAGTACCTGCTGCCGCCGCTGCATGCGGGCTGGAGCGTGCGCCGCAAGAGCAACCACTTCAAGAGCTATGAAGAGGTGGCCAAGCGCTTCGGCAAGCTGCTGGGCATCGACCCCTGGCTGATCAACCCGATGTACAACATCTGCGGCGAGGTCAACTTCGCCGAGGGCACGGGCATGGAGTGCCTCACGACCAACGTGGATGCGCTGCTGACCAAGATCCGCAAGAAGTACAAGGAATACGGCATCAACGAAAAGCCGTTCGTGGTGGTCAAGGCCGACAACGGCACCTACGGCATGGGCATCATGACGGTGCGCGACGTCAAGGACCTGGACGCGCTGAACCGCAAGACCAAGAACAAGATGTCCGTCATCAAGGACGGCCAGGAAGTCAGCCAGGTCATCATCCAGGAAGGCGTGCTGACCAACGAACGCATGAACGACGCCGTGGCCGAGCCCGTGGTCTACATGATGGACCGCTATGTGGTGGGCGGCTTCTACCGCATCCATGCCGAGCGGGGCGTGGACGAGAACCTGAACGCGCCCGGCGCCAGCTTTGTGCCGCTTGCGTTCGCCGAGAGTACGCACTTACCCCAGCCCGGCATGAAGCCCGGTGCCAGTGCGCCCAACCGCTTCTACATGTACGGCGTGATCGCCCGGCTGGCCATGCTGGCGGCCAGCTATGAGATGGAAGCCACGGACCCCGACGCCGAAATTTACGATTGACCCCCCCGAAGCGCCTTCGGCGCCTCCCCCCAGGGGGCGCCACCGGCGGCCCGGCGTAGCCGGTTCCGCAGTGGCACTGGAATGAATCTGCTGGCCCGTTGTTGCAGTGCAACAAGATATGCGACAAGGGGGATCGCAGGCGCACAATAGCGGTCCCAAAGCTCTGGAACCCCGCCGGCGCCCCAGGCCGGCAACAAGGGGTGCTTGTGTGTCTGCATCCAAATCGTCTCTCGCGGCGCTCACCCTGGGCGCCATCGGTGTCGTCTATGGCGACATCGGCACCAGCGTCCTGTATGCCGTCAAGGAAGTCTTCGGCTCGGGGCATGTCCCCTTCACCCATGCCAACGTGTATGGCGTCCTGTCGATTTTCTTCTGGACGCTGACGGTCATCGTCTCCATCAAGTACGTGGTGCTCGTGCTGCGCGCCGACAACCACGGCGAGGGCGGGCTGATTGCCATGCTGGCGCTGGCATCGCAGGCGGTGAAAGACAAGCCGGCGCTGCGCAAATGGCTGCTGGGCATCGGCATCTTTGGCACCTCGCTGTTCTATGGCGACGGCGTCATCACCCCGGCGATCTCGGTGCTGTCGGCGGTGGAGGGCCTGGAGGTCGTCTCGCCCGCGTTCAAGCAGTATGTGATCCCGCTCACCCTTGTGATCCTGTTTGGCCTGTTTGCCGTGCAAAAGCGCGGCACCGGCGGCATCGGCAAGTTCTTCGGGCCGATCACGCTGGTGTGGTTCATGGTGCTGGCGGTGCTGGGCGTGTCGCACATCGTGCGCCATCCCGAAATCCTGGCCGCCATCAGCCCGCACCATGCACTGGGCTTCATGTTCACCAACCCCGGCACCACCTTCATCATCCTGGGTGCCGTGGTGCTGTGCGTCACGGGGGCCGAGGCGCTGTACGCCGACCTGGGCCATTTTGGCAAACGGCCGATCCGCCTGGCCTGGTTCACCGTGGCCATGCCCGCGCTCACGCTCAATTACTTTGGCCAGGGCGCGCTGCTGCTGGAGAACCCCGACGCCATCAAGAACCCGTTCTACCTGATGGCGCCCGACTGGGCGCTGGTCCCGCTGGTGCTGCTGGCCACCATGGCCACCGTCATTGCGTCGCAGGCGCTGATCACCGGCGCCTTCAGCGTGACCAAGCAGGTGATCCAGCTGGGCTATTTGCCGCGCCTGCACATCGAGCACACCAGCGTGCGCGACACGGGGCAGATCTACATTCCCTTCGTCAACTGGGGCCTGTTCGTGGCCATCGTGCTGGCGGTGGTGATGTTCCGCTCATCCAGCAACCTGGCGGCGGCCTATGGCATTGCGGTCACGCTGGACATGCTGATCACCACCACCCTCACGTTCTTCGTGATCCGTTACGGCTGGAAGTACCCGCTGGCGCTGTGCATTGCCGCCACCGGCCTATTCTTCGTGGTGGACCTGGCGTTCTTCAGCTCCAACCTGCTCAAGCTGTTCCAGGGCGGCTGGTTCCCGCTTCTGATCGGCGGCGCGATCTTCACGCTCATGATGACCTGGAAGCAGGGCCGCGAACTGCTCAACCAGAAACTGCGCGCCGACGCCATCGACCTCAAGAGTTTCCTGGAGGCCGTGTTCGTCAGCCCGCCCGCGCGGGTGGAGGGCTCGGCCGTGTTCCTGACAGCCGAACCAGGCACCGTGCCCAACGCCATGCTGCACAACCTCAAGCACAACAAGGTGCTGCATGAGCACAACCTGTTTGTCACGGTGCGCAGCCACGAGGTGCCCTGGATCGGGCTGGACAAGCGCCTGGCCATTGAATCGCTGGGCCACAACTGCTGGCAGGTGGTCGTGCACTACGGCTTCAAGAACGATCCCGACCTGCCGCGCGCGCTGGAGCAGATCCGCGCCCGCGGCTGCGAGCTGGCGCCGATGAGCACCAGCTATTTCCTGTCGCGCGACGTGGTGGTACCCACCATCGGCAGCGGCATGGCCGCCTGGCGCGAAAAGCTGTTTGCCCAGATGCACCACAACGCCAGTGGCGCGGCTGATTTCCTGAACCTGCCCAACAACTCAGTGGTCGAGCTGGGCTCCAAGATCGAGATTTAGGGCTCAGGCATCTGGCGGTGGCCGTGGTCAGGCCACGGCCACCGCCATGTCCAGCTCCACCACCGCACCCTTGGGCAGCTGCGCCACGCCGACCGAGGTGCGTGTGTGCGTGCCCGCCGGGCCCAGCACGCGCACCAGCAGGTCTGACGCAGCGTTGGCCACCTCGCTTTGCTGGGTGAAGCCGGGCGCGCTGCGCGTGTACACGCGCACCGACAGCACCTGCTGCACGGCGTCCAGGGAACCCTCGGCCTGCGCGATCAGCACCCGCGCGCGCATCGCGCAGACCTGGGCGGCGTGCTGCGCGCGCTCCAGCGTTACATCGGTGCCCGCCTCACCCACCACCACGACCTCGCTGCCCACGCGCGGCACCTGGCCGCTGATGTGCAGCACGCCGCCGTGCTTGAGCGTGGACACATAGTTGCCACCGATCTGCAGCGGGCCGCTGAAGTCGTAGCCGAGGCGGGTGGCCTCGGCTTGGAACCGGACCATGCGGGTGTCGCTCATTGTTCATTCCTTTGGCACAGTGTATGTGTGCGATAGAACAGACACTGTGCCATCATGGATGGGCGATATGCTTGGCGCGCCAGTAAACAGCAGCGGCCTGCCGGGCTTTTACGCCGTGTGGCCCGGGGCCTGCAGCAGCCACAAGCCGACCAGCATCAGCGAGGCAATCCAGAGGGTCTCGGCCACCAGCATCACCACTGGTTTCCAGCCGAGCGAAGCCAGCGCACGCACGGATGTCTTGACGCCCGAAGCGGCGATCGCCATCACAAGGCAGATGCGCGACAGCGTGTTCAGATGGTCGGCCATCAGCGCGGGAATCAGGCCCGCGCTGTTGAGCAGCATCAGCACGACGAAGCCGCCCAGGAACACGGGAAGCCGCGGCGCCGCGAGCTGGCCGCTGGCGCCTCGGGCACCAAAGCACAGCGCTATTGCCAGCACGAACGGCACCAGGAACGCCACGCGCGTGAGCTTCACAATGGTGGCCGTGTCACCGGCTGTGTTGGAAATCGAGTACCCCGCGCCCACCACTTGCGCCACATCGTGGATCGCACCGCCCAGGAAAACGCCGACGGCTTCGTCTGGCAAGCCGCCCAGCCGTGCGAGGAGGGGGTAGATCACCATGGCCGCGGTGGACAGCGATGTAACACCCAACACGGTCAGCAGCGTGTATTGCTCGTTGTCACGCGTGCGCGGTAGCACCGCCGAGATCGCCAGTGCCGCTGATGCACCGCAGATGGCCACCGCACCGCCGGACAGAACGCCTTCGGCTACGGGCCGACGCAGCCACCGTGACAGCAGCCAGCCCAGCCCGATGGTTGCCACCATGGCGCACAGTACCAGGACCAGCGGCGCCACGCCCAGCGCTGCTACCTGCCCGAGCGTGATGCGCGCGCCCAGCAGCGCCACGCCGATGCGCAGCAGTGTGCTGCTGCAAAACTGCACGCCGGGCACGCACTGCGGCTCATGCGCCAGGAAATGAAAGCCCAGCCCGAACAGCAGGGCGTACAGCAATTGCGGGCCGCCCCAGGCCGAGGCCACGAAGGATGCCGCCAGCGCAATGACGATCGTCACGGCGAAGCCGGGCCAGTAGCGGTTCAACGCCTGCGTTCGCTGCATGGCGTGTCCTAAAAGCGCAGCACGCCGAAGCGGCTGGGCGGCACGGGCGCGTTCAGGCTGATGCGCAGGCCCATCCCGAGCAGGTGGCGTGTGTCGGCGGGATCAATGATGCCATCGTCCCACAGCCGGGCGGTGGCGCGGTAGGCATCGTCGGGTTCGGCGGCTTCATCGTCGCCCAGGCGTACGCTGGCGTCCGGCCAGGCCCACAGGAAGTTGGGGTCGGCGGCGCGTCCGCACAACGCGTGGTGCGCCGCACCCCGGCTGCGGCCCATGATCACAGTGAACTTGGGAACCTGCGCCGTGGCGATGCTGGCGGCCAGCTGCGCGCAGCGCCGGGTCAACCCGTCGTCAGGCTGGTTGGCGGCCAGGCCTGCGGTGTGGTGCAGGAACACCAGCGCCATGCCGCGCTGGCAGCACAGCTCGACAAAATGCGCACCCTTTGCGGCGGCATTGCCGTCCAGCGCACCGTTGCTTGCGACGATGCCGGCGGGCACGCTATGGATCGTGGAAAAGCAGCAGGCCAGCGAAGGGCCGAATCGTGCCTTGAATTCTTCCAGTGCGCCGCCGTCAACGATGTGTTGGACGATCTGGCGCACGTCCAGGCCATCGTCAGTGAGCTGGCTTGCCAGCCCACGCAGGGCATGCACCGGCTCGCGCGGGGGGAGGGCGCTGCGGGCCGCAAGCGCGCCCGGCCCCAGGCGCGCGACACAGCTCCGCGCCAGTTCAATGGCGTGGCTGTCGTCGCGCGCCAGATGGTCGGCCACGCCTGACAATCGCGTGTGCACGTCGCCGCCGCCCAGGTCTTCCGTCGTGACTTGCTCGCCAGTTGCGGCACGGACCAGCGCAGGACCGCCCAGAAAGATCGCGCCGCCGCCAGCAACGATGATGTTCTCGTCGCTCATGGCGGGCAGGTAGGCGCCCCCGCCCGCGCAAGGCCCCATGACCACGGCAATCTGGGCCAGGCCTTGGGCGCTCATGTTGGCCTGGTTATAGAAGATGCGGCCGAAGTGGTCGCGGTCCGGGAACATCTGGTCCTGGTTGGGCAGGTTCGCGCCGCCCGAGTCCACCAGATAGATGCAAGGCAGCCGGTTGCGCGCCGCGACCTCCTGGGCGCGCAGGTGCTTGCGCACGGTCAACGGGTAGTACGTGCCGCCCTTGACGGTTGGATCGTTGCAGACCACGACGCAGTCGCGTCCGCTGACGCGGCCCACGCCCGTAATCAACCCGGCGCCCGGCACCTCATCGTCATACAGGCCCAGTGCAGCCAGGGGGGCGATTTCAAGAAAGGGTGTACCTGCGTCCACAAGCCGCGCCACCCGGTCGCGCGGGAGCAGCCGTCCGCGCGCCAGGTGCTTCTGGCGCGCCGCCTCGGAGCCACCGAGGGCTGCGCGCGCCAGCCGCTGGTGCAACTGGGCAACGCGCTCTGGCAGGATACCGGTGGGCGAGCCATCCTCTTGCGCGGTCACGGCAGCGCCTGTCATGGGGGTGCGGCGGGAAGGTCAGACGCGGATCAGCGGCCGGTGAACTTGGGCTTGCGCTTGTCCTGGAAGGCCTGCAGGCCTTCGCGGATGTCGTCGCTGCGGCCATAGCTTTCCCAGGCCATCACTTCAAAGCGCAGCGCCGTGTCCAGCGGCTGTTCATAGCCGTCGTTGACCAGCTGTTTGATCAGGCGCAGGCCCAAGGGGGAGTTCTTGGTGATTTGCGAGACCAGCTTGGTCACGGCGCCATCCAGCTCGGCATCGGGCACGACCTCGTTGACCAGGCCATAGCGCGCTACTTCCTGCGCGCTCAACAGGTTGCCGGTAAACAGCATGCGCTTGGCGAACGCCATCGGAATCTTGCGCGGCAGGCGGATCGCCCCGCCGCCGCCGGGAATGATGCCGAAGTTGGCATGGCCGTCGCCGATGCGCGCGGACTCGGCCGCCATCACCATGTCGCACGACAGGATCAGCTCAAGTCCGCCGGCCACCGCCACGCCGTTGACGGCGGCAATGGTCGGGCGTGGAAAATTCTCGACGCGGCGGTACATGTTCTGACACAAGTGCAGGTAGGCGCGGAACGCCTCCATGTCGCCCGAGCCGACGGATTGCTTGAAGTAGCGCAGGTCGCCGCCCGCACAAAAGGCGTTGCCTGCGCCTGTAAACACCAGCGCGCGCACGTCATCGCGCGTTTCCAGTTCAGCCACCACGCGGTCGATCTCGATCACGGCCTCGCGCGACAGCGCGTTCATCGCGTGCGGGCGGTTGAGCGTGATCCATGCCGCGCCGTCGCGCATGGCCACTTGAATGATGTCCTTCTCCTGCTCTTGCATGTCTTGTACCTCGTGACGTTGAATCAGTAAACCTCAAACAGGCCGGCCGCGCCCATGCCGCCACCCACGCACATCGTGGTGACCACATAGCGTGCGCCGCGCCGCTTGCCTTCCAGCAGCGCATGGCCGACCATGCGCGCGCCGCTCATGCCGTACGGATGGCCAATCGAGATCGCGCCGCCATTGACGTTGAGCAATTCATCCGGAATGCCCAACTGGTCGCGCGACCACACCACCTGGACGGCGAACGCCTCGTTCAGCTCCCACAGGCCGATGTCGTCCATCTTCAGGTTGAAGCGCTGCAGCAGGCGACGCACTGCCGGCACCGGGCCGATGCCCATTTCGTCGGGCTCGCAACCGACGGTCACCAGGCCGCGAAACGCACCCAGCGGGTTGATGTTGCGCCGCTGCGCCTCGCTGGCTTCCATGATGATGCATGCCGACGAGCCGTCGGACAGCTGCGACGCATTGCCCGCGGTGATTGATGTGCCGGGTTCCAGCACCGGCGGCAGCGTCGACAGGCCTTGTCGCGTGGTGTCGGGGCGGTTGCCCTCGTCGCGCTCCAGCGTAACCTCGACTTCGCTGACCGCGCCCGTTGCCTTGTCGGTGACGAGTTTGACTGTGGTGATGGGCACGATTTCCGCGGCGAAGCGGCCATCCCGCTGGGCCGCCGCGGTGCGCATCTGGCTGCTGAAGGCATAGTCGTCCTGCTTGTCGCGGCTGACGTTGTAGCGTTCGGCAACGTTCTGCGCGGTGCGTAGCATCGCGTCGTACGTGCCGGGCTTGTGCGCGTCGATCCACGCGCTTTTCTTCAGTCCGCCGTGGTGCTCATCCTGGACCAGGCTGATGCATTCCAGCCCGCCTGCGGCCATGACGGGCACCTGGTCCACGATCACGCGCTGTGCCGCGATGGCGATGGCCTGCAGGCCCGAAGCGCAGAGGCGGTTGACCGTGGTGCCGCCGGTCTCGATCGGCAGCCCGGCACGGATGGCCACCTGGCGGCCGATGTTGTAGCCGCTTGCGCCCTGGGGCATGCCGCAACCGATGATGAGGTCTTCGACCTCCGCAGGATCTATGCCCGCGCGCTGCACGGCGTGGCGCAGCGAATGCGCGCCCAGCTCCGCGCCGTGGGTATTGTTGAGTGCGCCGCGGTAGGCTTTACCGATGGGCGTGCGGGCGGTGGAGACGATGACGGCTTCTCTCATGGCACTGATACTCCTCTGTTGATGCTGGGGCAATGTAAGCCGCTCGGCAAAGGCGGGCAAACGACTATTTGGTCTTGCGGCTTGAGAATTTCTCAAGCCGATGCCAGATGTCGTGGTGCGTTGCAGCAATGAGCTTTAGTCAATTGCGCGGACCAAAAACTCGTTTGCCCCATGGGGCGCCGCCAGCGAAGAATGGCCGCCTCGATACAGCGCAGGGCAACCGCCTTGCGAATGCCGGGGTCGTTGACATCCAATACGCCGAAAGGATCAATTCATGCGCCATTTGCTTGTTCTCGCGATGCTGTGGTGCGCGGGCTGGGTACACGCCCAGACTGCCGCCACCTACCCGTCGCAGCCCATCAAGATCATCGTTCCCTTTACCGCTGGCGGCCCCGCCGATGGTGTGACGCGCTTCGTTGCGCAGCGGCTTTCAGAGCGCTGGAAACAGACCGTCGTGGTGGACAACAGGCCCGGTGCCGGCGGCATGATCGGCGCCGACGCGGCGGCCAAGGCGCCGCCGGACGGCTATACGCTAGTGCTGCTGGTGACCGGCCACACCATCATGCCGGCCATGCAAGCCAAAATGCCGTACGACATGCCGCGCGACTTCACGCCCATCACCATCCTCAACCGCGCGCCCAAGCTGGTGGTGGCGCACCCGTCGGTGCCCGCTTCTTCGCTGCGCGAACTGATTGCGCTGCAAAAGTCCGATCCCGCCAAATACAGCAACTACGGCACGTCCGGAGTCGGCTCCATGGCGCATCTTTCCATGGAGTTGGTGAACCAACTGGCTGGCACGAAGTTCGTCCACGTGCCGTACAAGGGAGGCGCGGCGACCTTGAGCGACCTGTTGGGCGGGCAGCTTCCCTTTGGCGTGCTGGACCTGGGCTCGGTGCTGCCGCAGGTGCGCAGCGGCAAGCTCAAGGTGCTGGCCGTTACCGGCACTGCGCGCTCGCAGGTGTTCCCCGACCTGCTGACCATTGGCGAAGTGCTGCCGGGCTTCGAGGCCGACGAATGGTTCGGCATCGCCGGCCCACGCGGCATTCCGCCGGACATCGTCAGAAAGCTGCAGCAGGAAATCGCCGCCGCGCTCGCCACGCCCGAGGCCAAGGCCCGCTATATCGACGCACTGGGATGGCAACTGCCCGCGTCCACGCCCGAACAGATGGGCGTCGAGCTGGAACAGCACACGCGCAAATGGGGTGAGCTGGTCAAACGCATCGGCCTGAAAGCTGAATGAGCGCCTCTACAAACGCAGCCCTGGAAAGCCTCCTGTCGCCGAAGGTGGTGGCGGTGTTTGGCGTGTCCGCCGACCCCGCCAAGCTGGGCAACCTGATTCTTGCCAACGTGATCCGCAACGGCTTTGCCGGGCGCATCTACGGCGTTGGCCGTGCAGGCGGCGCCGGGGGAACGGCGAAGGTCGACGGCGCGACGGTCGTGGGCTCTTTCGCCGAAATTCCCGAAGTGGTGGACGTGGCGCTGTTCGCGGTACCCGCCCACCACCTGCTGGATGCCCTGGACCAGGTCCCGCGCGGACGCGTGAAGGTAGCGGTTGCGATTGCCTCGGGGTTCTCCGAGACCGGTAGCGAGGGCCGCCGGCTGGAGGCGTCATTGCGCGCGCGTTGCGAAGCGGCAGGCCTCGCATTGATCGGCCCCAACTGCCAGGGCGTGGTGGTGCCGCTGGCGCGGCTGCAGATGACGTTCAGCCCGATGTATGACGGCATGGTGCCGGGCGCGGTGGCGATCATTTCGCAGTCAGGTGCCATGGGCGGCTACATGGCTAACCGGCTCATGCAGCGCGGCACCGGGCTGAGCTGCTTCGTCAGTTCAGGCAACGAAACATCGATCACCATCACAGACTACATCAATGCACTGAACGCCGAGCCCTCGACGCGTGTGATCCTCTGTTACCTGGAGCAGATCAAGGACGGCCGGGGCTTTGCGCAGGCTGCACGGGCCTTGCATCCGTCCAAGCGGCTGGTGGTGGTCAAAAGCGGGCGCAGCACCGCGGGTGCAGCCGCCGTCAGCAGCCACACAGGGGCGATCGCGGGCGACGACGCGGTAGTTGACGGTGTGTTCGAACAGCTGGGCATTGTCCGTGCGCGCGATAGCGCCACCGCGGTTGATGCCGCTGCGGCAATCGCCGCCGGCAAGGCGCTGCGCGGCCAGCGGATCGGTGTGCTGTCGGTGGCCGGCGGACTGGCCGTGGAGTTGGCCGACCTGCTGGAGATGCGCGGCTTCAGCGTGCCGGCGTTCGACGCCGCCACGCGCGCGCGGCTGGACGCTATCGTCCCGGTGTTTGGCGCGACGCGCAACCCGGTGGATCTGACGGGCGCGGTGCTTACACAGGAAGATCTTTTCGAGAATGCGCTGACGGTGGTGTCGCAGGCCGAAGGCATTGACGGCTTTGCCGTGATATCAACCTTCATACGCAACCCGCGTTATGCGCAGGCCATCGTGCGGCTGTTCCGCTCCACGGACAAGCCGGTGATCGTCTGCTGGACAGGCAGCGTACAGCAGACGCCGGAATCGCTGGCGATCCTGGCTGAGGCCGGGGTGCCTGTTTATGACAACACCGCGCGTGCCGCCAATGCGTTCTGCGCGCTGCGCGGCGACGCCTCCATCGGATGACGCCTTCCCATGCCCATGAATGATTTCCTGAACCCGGATGCTGATGCGCTGGCGGCGGTGCGCCACACACTGCAAGGCTGGCGTGCCGAGGGTCGCCGCCAGATTCACGAGGCTGACAGCAAGCGCGTGCTTGCCGCCATGGGCCTGCCGCTGCCTGCGCGTGGTGGTGTGGGTCTGTCGGTGGTGAAGTATTGCTGTGATGCCGCCATGCACAAGTCTGAACAGGGCCTGGTGCACCTGAGCGTCCCTCAGGATGAGGTGGAAGTTCGGGTGCGGGCCATGCAGCAGCGGGCCGACGATGCCGGATTCGCCGGTGGTGAAGTGCTGGTCGAGGACATGGTGCAGGGTGGCTTGCTGGAGTGGTTCGTGGGCTGCCGTCACGACGCCACGTTCGGTCCTGTCGTGGTGGTCGGCGCGGGCGGAATCTATGCGGAGCTGTTTGGCCGGGCAGTGATCCGCCTGGCGCCACTGGACGAAGCCGAAGCCGAGGCCGCCATCCGCGCGCACAAGGCCTTTGCGGTCATCGACGGCGCCCGCGGCAAGCCGCGGGCAGACCTGGCGCACTTTGCGCGAACGGTGGCATCCGTGTCGCAGTTCTACGCTGGGGTGAGCGATCTGGTGGCGGAGCTGGACCTCAATCCTGTGATTGTGCTTCCTGGGGGGCAGGACAACTCGGTGGTAATTGCGGACGCGTCCATCGTTCTGGCCTGAACGGGCTCAGCCGCGCATCCGGCGCGCGAGTTCCCGCTGGTGGCGGATCCAGTCCAGCGCGCTGCGAAGGCGCGGCAGCTTGGCCGCGCGCGCCGTGCTGTAGTACATATTGAAGCCGCTCTCGCTGCGCCGCACATGCCTGACCGGCTGCACCAACCGGCCGGCCGCCAGGTCTGCCGCGACAAAGGCATGCACGCCTATCGCCACGCCCACGCCGGACAGCGCGGCGTTGTAGGCAAGTGTCAGGCTCTCGAACATCATGCCGCGCTGGCCCACCCTTTCCGTGCTGCCGGCGGACGCAAGCCAGCGGTCCCAGTCTTCGGGGCGCAGCGCGGCGTGAATCAACGGAAGGTGGGGTAGTTCTTCTGCTACCGCCGCTGACGGATTGCGCGCAAGAAACTCCGGCGAACACACGGGAAACGAGTCCACGTCCAGCACCCGCTCGCTGACAATGCCGTTGACTTCCTGCGACTCGCGTGTGCGCCCGATGCGAACGATCATGTCGTACGCATCGGGGTCTTCCAGCTCGGGCGACAGCGTGGTGCGCAGGTCGATCAGGGCTTCAGGGAACGCAGCCTGGAATTCGCCCCAGCGCGGGATCAGCCAATGCACGGCGAAGGTTGGATAGCAGCAGATGCTCAGCGTTGGCTCGCGAAAGCTTTGCAGCAGCCGGTCGGTAGCGTTGGCCATCATTTCAAGCGACTTGCCGATGGCGTTGGCGTATTCGCGGCCCTCGTCGGTCAGCGCGACGCCACGATGGGAGCGCAGGAACAGGTCCACCTTGAGATAGTCCTCCAGCGACTTGACCAGGCGACTCACCGCGCCGGGCGTCACGTGCAGCTCTGCAGCGGCTTTGAGGAAGCTCTCATGTCGTGCAGCGGATTCGAAACTGCGCAAGGCGTTGAGCGGTGGCAAACGCCGGAACGAGGGGTTGGGGTACATCAGAAGCGTGCTTTTCCGCAATCAATAGGCAGGCAATGAGCCAAGCGTAACGCGCATCGCTTGTGCTCTGCAACAACCCTGCGCAGTAACCCATCGTATGGCACAGCAAAACTCAACCCCACAGCACTTATTGTGCGTTGACGCGCCACGGCCGGGCGCTGACCATCGGTCATCCGCCCTGGATGGCGGCCGTTTCACCCCTTCCCGAAAACCAGGCCATACATGGAAACAGCCCACAAAGAAGATGCCGCAGGCGCGGCAAAACCTGCAAAGATCGACGCGGCGCCAGGCCCGCGATTCGACTGGACAGACCCATTCGGCTTTGACCAGATGCTGTCCGGCGAGGAGCGGATGCTGCAGGAGTCCGTGCGCCGCTACTGCACCGAGAAGCTCATGCCGCGCATCGTCAGCGACAACCGCAACGAACGGTTCGACCGCGCCATCTTCACCGAGCTTGGTGAGCTGGGCCTGCTCGGTGCGACCCTGGAAGGCTACGGCTGCGCCGGCGTCAATCACGTGTGCTACGGCATCATCGGCCGCGAAATGGAGCGCGCTGACAGCGCTTACCGTTCCGCCGTCAGCGTCCAGTCCAGCCTCGTCATGTACCCGATCCACACATTCGGCTCCGAAGAACAGCGCCAGCAGTTCCTGCCCGCCATGGCGCGCGGCGAATCGGTCGGCTGCTTTGGCCTGACCGAGCCGGACCACGGGTCAGACCCTGGCTCTATGGTCACACGCGCGCGCCGCGTGGGCAGTGGCTACAGATTGAGCGGCGCCAAGTCGTGGATTACGAATTCTCCGATTGCCGACGTGTTCGTGATCTGGGCCAAGGACGATGAGGGGTTGATCCGCGGCTTTATCCTGGACCGCGCCATGAAGGGCCTCTCCACCGCCCGCATCGAAGGTAAATTCTCGCTGCGCGCCTCCATCACGGGCACCATATCGCTGGACGACGTGGCCGTGCCGGCTGACCGCATGCTGCCCGGTGTTGTCGGGCTACGCGGGCCTTTCTCGTGCCTGAACAAGGCGCGACTGGGTATTTCGTGGGGTGCGATTGGCGCTGCAGAGGCCTGCTGGCATCAGGCCCGCGACTACGTTGTCAACCGCAACCAGTTTGGCCGGCCTCTGGCGGCCAACCAACTGGTGCAGAAGAAGCTGGCTGACATGCAGACCGAAATCACACTGGGCCTGCACGCCGCGTTGCGCGTGGCGCGCATGATGGACGACGGCAGCGTTTCACCTGAGGCGATATCAATCGTCAAGCGCAACAATTGCGGCAAGGCACTGGACATCGCCCGCGTGGCGCGCGACATGCTGGGCGCCAACGGCATCTCCGATGAATACCACATCATCCGCCACATGATGAACCTCGAATCCGTGAACACCTATGAAGGCACGCACGACGTGCATGCCCTGATCCTGGGCCGCGCCATCACCGGCATGCAGGCCTTTTCTGCCCCCGGGAGTCCCTGATGCCGCAAGTTCGCAACAGGCACGGCTTGCAGTTCACCGCCGCTGGTGATGTGGCGTCCGCGGCATTCGACGGGGCGGTGATGAATTACCTGTCGTTCAGCAAGGACACGGGCGCGTCACTGAAGGCGCTGCTGGCGGCGGACCCTGACATGCCCATGGCCCAGTGTCTGCGCGGGTACTTCTTCATGCTCATGGGCGTGGGTGCGCTCGTGGGCAAGGCGCGCCAGGACGCGCAGCGGCTGCTGGCGATTGAAGCGCAACTGAACCCGCGTGAACGCCTGCATGCGCGCGCGCTGGATGCGTGGACGAATCATTCCCTGGGCCGCGCGACCGCGTTGTGGCAGCAGATCGCCACACTGCATCCGCGTGATGTGCTGGCCATCAAGATGGCCCACTTTGGCCACTTCTACGTGGGCGATTCGCGCAATGTGCGTGATGGCGTGGCTGCAGTGCTCGACTTCTGGTCGCCTGAAGACGATGCCTATTCCTACCTTCAGAGCATGTACGCCTTTGGGCTGGAAGAGTGCGGCAACCCGTGGCAGGCCGAAGCCGTAGGACGTGAGGCGCTGGCGCGCCAACCCTCCGACCCCTGGGGCATTCATGCCGTCGCGCATGCCCTGGAAGCCACCGGGCGCACCGCGGAGGGCGTGGCCTGGATCGACACTATGGCCGGGCAGTGGCACGGCATCAATAACTTTCGCTATCACGTGGCATGGCATAAGGCGCTGTTCCGGTTCGAGTCAGGCGACTACACCAACGCGCTGCTCGACTACGACCAGATCGTCTATTCCGATGGCGCCACCGAATACCTGGATGCCTGCAATGATGCGTCCATGCTGCTGCGCCTGGAGCTCGCGGGGACCGATGTGGGCGACCGTTGGCGGGCTGTTGCCGCCAAGGTGGCCAGCCGCACTGAGGAGCGCGTGCTGGCCTTTGCCGACCTGCACTTCGTGCTGGCGCTGACCAGCAGCCCGGAACCCGAACACCGCGAACTTGCGCAGCGCATGGTCGGCTTGATGGAGGCTTACGCGCAGTCCGAAGCCGCCGACGCGGGGCTGTACCGCCTGGCCGCAGTGCCCGCCGCGAAGGGGCTGGTTGCATTTCGCCAGGGACGCCATGCTGATGCCGTGCAAGGCTTGGCCGAAGCCGCCCCGCACCTGTACCGCGTGGGCGGAAGTCATGCGCAACGCGACCTGTTTGCCGGCGTGCGCGCCGAGGCTGCTTTCCGCGCAGACCGTGGCGCGCCCGATACGCTGGCCTTGCTGGCGGCGCGCACCCGCTCGCACCCGCACAACCGGCGCGGCTGGACGTTGTATCTTGACGCGCTGGAGCAGTGCGGCGATGCCAGCGCCATCGCTGCCGCCCGCCGGCGCATGACCCAAACCTGAGAGCCGACCATGCCCAAGACCCCGACCTCTGCCGTGTTGACCAAACTTTCTGTCGCCAACGGCATCGCTGTGCTGACACTGAATGATGCGCCGTCGCGCAATTCAATGTCCTTCGCGATGATGGATGCCTTGCAGGCGACCTGCAGCGAAATCAATGCGCGCGACGACATTCATGCGCTGATCATCACCGGCGCGGGCGAGGCATTCTCCGCAGGTGGGAACATGGATGACATGACCGAGCGCATGGGCATTTTTGCGTCTGAAGACCCCTTGTGGGCCCGCGACATCAACCTGACGCAGGTGCACAAGATCCCGCATGCAGTTTATGGGCTTACCGTACCTACCATTGCTGCGGTCAATGGCCATGCCATTGGCGGCGGACTGGACGTGGCGCTGATGTGCGATGTGCGCATTGCCTCCGAAAAAGCCGTGTTTGCCGAGTCGTTCCTGCGCGTGGGTTTGATGCCCGGCGATGGTGGCGCATGGTTCCTGCCGCGCGTGGTAGGCCTGTCGCGCGCGATGGAAATGGCGCTGACGTGCGACTTCATCGAGGCGCCTGCCGCATTGGCCATGGGGCTGGTGTCGCGCGTGGTACCGTCCGAGCGGCTGATGGACGAGGCGCAGGCTACCGCCATGCGCATTGCGCGGCACCCACCCGAAATCACCCGCATGACCAAGCAACTGATGCGGTTTGGCGCAGAGTCATCGTTGCAGGACACGTTGCAGATGACCGCCGCCATGCAAGGCATCGCCCAGACGTCGGAGCCACACCGTGCCGCGGCACGGCGCATTGCGGCCACGATGCGCAAGACGCGCAAGTAAAACATTGCTGGCGCAAACGGGCAGAATCGTTGCCCATGCGCTTCCTCAAAGATTTGAGCCTGTCGGCCTTTACCGCCGGGTTCGTGGCCGTGCTGGTGGGCTTTACCAGCTCGGTGGCCATCGTGTTCCAGGCGGCGCAGGCGTTCAGCGCCACGCCTGAACTCATCAGCTCGTGGATGTGGGCCCTGGGCTTGGGCATGGGCCTGTGCACGGCCATTCCGTCGCTGGTACTGCGCCAGCCGGTCATGGTGGCCTGGTCCACGCCGGGCGCGGCGGTGCTGGCCACGGCCGGGCTGGCGGGGGGCTTTTCCATGGCCGAGGCCGTGGGCGCCTTCCTGGTATGTGGCGCGCTCATCACGCTGGCGGGTGTCACGGGCTGGTTCGAGCGGGTCATGAACCGCATTCCCATGGCCATTGCCTCGGCGCTGCTGGCCGGCGTGCTGGCGCGCTTTGGCCTGCAGGCATTCGCCGCGGCGCAGACGGCGCTGGCCCTGGTGCTGCTGATGCTGGCCACCTACCTGCTGGGCAAGCGGCTGGCGCCACGCTACGCGGTGGTGGCCACGCTGGCCGTGGCGGTTGCATATGCGGCGGCCACGGGCCGCATGGCCTGGTCGCGCGTGACGCTGGACTTTGCCGTGCCCGTGTTCACCGCGCCGGTATTCAGCCTGGGCGCCATCACCAGCCTGGCGCTGCCGCTGTTTGTGGTGACCATGGCCTCGCAGAACCTGCCGGGCGTGGCCGCGATCCGCGCCGCGGGCTATGACATGCCGATTTCCAGACTCATCACCGTGACCGGCGTGGCCATGCTGGTGCTGGCGCCATTTGGCGCGTTTGCGCTGTGCCTGTCGGCCATCACGGCGGCCATCTGCATGGGCCGTGAGGCGCATGAAGATCCGGCCAGACGCTATACAGCGGCGGTGTCCTGCGGGGTGCTGTACGTGCTGATTGGCATTTTCGGCGCGGCGGTCACGGGGCTGCTCACGGCCTTCCCCAAAGAGCTGGTCGTGGCCATTGCCGGCCTGGCGCTGCTGGGCACCATCGGCAGCGGCCTGGCCGTGGCATTGAAGGATGACAACCACCGCGAGGCCGCGCTCATCACCTTCCTCGTCACGTTGAGCGGGGTCTCAATAGCCGGAATCGGATCGGCGTTTTGGGGTGTCGTCGCAGGCGCGATTGCCTTGTTTGTGCAACAGTACGGGCGACGTAACGAACCAAAGCCATGAACATCCTCTTTGTCGCCGACCCGCTCGAATCCTTCAAGACCTACAAGGACACCACGTTTTCCATGATGCGCGAGGCCCAGCATCGTGGCCACCGCATTGCCGCGTGCGAGCCGCGCCACCTGGCCTGGCGTTCGGGCGGCGTGGTGTGCGCCACGGTGCGCAACATCACGCTGACCGGCGCGGACGACGAGTGGTTCAACGAGACCAGCACGCCCGTTGTGCCGCTGGCGGAGTTTGACGCCGTCATCATGCGCAAGGACCCGCCGTTTGACAGCGAATACTTCTACGCCACGCACCTGCTGGAGCAGGCCGAGCGCGAGGGCGCCCGGGTGTTCAACAAGCCACGCACGCTGCGCGACCACCCGGAAAAGCTTGCCATCATGGAGTTCCCGCAGTACGTGAGCCCCACGCTGGTCACGCGCAGCGCCGACGACGTGCGGGCCTTCCACGCGGAGCACCAGGACATCATCCTGAAGCCGCTGGACGGCATGGGTGGCATGGGCATCTTCCGCGTGAAGGCCGATGCGCTGAACCTGGGCTCCATCATCGAGACGCTGAACAAGGACGGGTCTGAGACCATCATGGTCCAGCGCTTCGTGCCCGAGATCGCCCAGGGCGACAAGCGCATCCTCATCATCGGCGGCGAGCCCGTGCCGTTCAGCCTGGCGCGCATTCCGCAGGGCACCGAGGTGCGTGGCAATCTGGCCGCCGGCGGCCTGGGCGTGGCGCAACCGCTGTCCGACAGCGACTGGGCCATTGCCCGCGCCATGGGGCCCGTGCTGGCCGCGCGCGGCCTGCTGCTGGTGGGCATTGACGTGATCGGTGACCGCCTCACCGAGATCAACGTCACCAGCCCCACCTGCTTTCAGGAGATCACGCAGCAGACGGGCTTTGACGTGCCGGCCATGTTCATCACCGCGCTGGAAGCCGCGCTGGCAGCCTAGGCCTGCGCCTGGCCATTGACGAACACGCGCAGTTCGCCTGGCGCAAACGCTGTCCATTGCTCGTTGGTGGTCAGCGGCGTGGTCACCACCACGGCCACGCGGTCATGGGGCGTGGTGGCCTGCGCAAAGTCCACGCTCAGGTCGTCGTCGGCCAGCTGGGCGTGGGCAAACGGGTGGCGCCGCTCCACCCAGCACAGGTTCGTGGACGCATGGGCCCATAGCGCCTGGCCGTTGGACAGCAGGAAATTGAACGTGCCATGCGCTGCGATGCGTGGCACCAGTTCGCGCAGCGTCAGGGTCAGCTCGTCCACGCTGGGCACGCCGGCGTGCGACTTGGCCAGCTCCTGCATGATCCAGCAGAACGCCCGTTCGCTGTCGGTGTTGCCCACGGGGCGGAACGCGCCGTGCAGCCGGGGGTGGAAGTCCTTCAGGTCGCCATTGTGGGCGAACACCCAGTAGCGGCCCCACAGCTCACGCACGAAAGGGTGGCAGTTCTGCAGGTTCACCGCGCCCTGCGTGGCCTTGCGGATGTGCGCGATCACGTTTTCGCTCTTGATCGGGTAGCGGCGGATCAGCTCGGCCACCGGCGAATCACAGGCTGCCTGGTGGTCCACGAAATGGCGCACGCCCCTGTCTTCGAAGAACGCAATGCCCCAGCCGTCGGCATGGTGGTCGGTGCGCCCGCCGCGCTCGGCAAAGCCGGTGAAGCTGAACATCACGTCGGTGGGGGTGTTGCAGTTCATGCCCAGCAGCTGGCACATGGTGTCAGGCCCTTATTGCTTGTTCTCGCGCAGTTGCCACGCGGCCACCAATGCCAGCGCGCACAGCGCGGCCAGCATCAGGAAGGACTCATTGAACGCCGCCAGCCGCGCCGGGCTGGTGGTGGGGTTGGCCAGCGAATCGCCGTGCGAGGCCAGACGCCATTCGAGCACGATGCCGCACAGGCTCACGCCCGCGGCTCCGCCCAGCATGCGCACGAAATTGATGGTGCTTGCACCCTGCGGGATGAGTGCCGGCGACAGCCCGCGCATGGCCCCCAGGTTGAGCGACGGCAGGATGAAGCCCAGGCCCACTCGCCCCAGGATGGCGAAGGCGACGAGCACCCACAGCGCGGTGGTTGTGTCCACCAGCACCATCACCGCAAACGACGCGGCCAGCAGCGCCAGCCCGATGCTGACCAGCAGGTAGGTGGGTTGCCGGTCGGCCAGCCGGCCCACGCCGGCAATCGTGAGGGCCAGCACAAAGCCCGAGGGCAGCAGGAGCGCGCCCACGTGCGACGCCGACAGCTGCAGCCCCAGCTGCAGGTAAACGGGCAGCAGGTAGGTGGAGCCAAACAGGGCGGTGCCGTAGATGAATGCCACGATGCTGCCCATGGCGAACTGCCGGTGGCTGAATACGCCCAGGTTCATCAGGGTCTCGCGCCCGCTGTCCAGCAGCCGGCGCTGCCACCAAACAAAGGCCACCAGGGCGGCCGCCGCGCAGGCCAGCAGGCCGGCGGCACGCGTGGCGCTGTGGCCGTGCAGTTCCACCAGGCCGTTGAGCAGGCACAGCGTACCCGCGCTGCCCAGCAGCAGGCCGCGCCAGTCCAGCGGCGCGCCGCCGCGGTTGGCTGCCACTCCGCCGGGTGAGGTCACGGGCACGAAGCGGTACGCCATGTACAACGATGCCAGGCAGAACGGCACCACCATGAAGAAGATCGAGCGCCAGCCAAACAGGTCCACCAGCACGCCGCCAATGCTGGGGCCCAGGGCTGGCGCCAACACCACGCCCATGCCGAAGATGCCACTGGCGCGGCCCTGTTCACCGGGCTCGAATGCGCGCAGGATGATGATGGCCGGAATGGGCTGAACGATGCCGGCGGCCAGCCCTTCGGCCACGCGCGCGGCCAGCACCAGCGGGAAGTGGTTGGCAAAGCCCCCCACCACGCCGCCGGCCATCAGCAGCAGCATGGCGCCCACGTAGGTGTGGCGGTAGCCATAGCGTGCCAGCAGCCAGGGCGTGGTGAGCATGGAGGCTGTCGTGGCCACCATGAAGCCCGAGCTGACCCACTGCGCGCGTTCCTGGCCCAGCGCGAAGTGGTGGCTCATGTCGGGAATGGCCACGTTCACGATGGTGGACGACATGATGGACGCCATCGTGCCGATCATCACCGACAGCAACAGCAGCCACCGGTAGCGCGGGCCGTAGCGCCCGCGCAGCGAGGCGAGGGTGTGGTGTTCGTTCACGCCGGGTGTTGCTGCGTGGAGGCCGGTGTGGCGCAGGCCTGGCAGATGCAGGCCTTGCGGCGCGCCTGCGCCGGGATGCGCGCGAGCGCCGCGCGGTTGAAGTCCACCTGCGTACACCAGCATGGCCCCTGCGGCTGGCCTGTCAGGCGGGCGGCCTCCATGGCACACAGGTTGGCCTGGCCGCACAGCGGGCAGTGTTGGGGGTCCGGCGGGGCGGGCATGGACATGGTGGTGCCCCAAGTCTACCGCCGCGTGCCGGGGCCATCAGGGTCTGAACGGGTGCGCGGCCTGCCCGGGTGGTGCCATGATGAACGCAGGAGACAAAGCCATGATCCACAACAACCTGATGTGCCACAACCTGACGGCCCGGCGCGCCGTGTTGCGCCTGGCGTTGGCAGCGGCCACGTTGTCCAGCGCCGGCCTGGCCTGGGCCCAGGCCGACAGCAAGGCCTGCGCACTGGTGCTCATGCATGACCGGGGCGGCTCGGCCGCCCCCATGGCGGCGCTGGGGCGCAAGCTGCAGGCCACCTGCATGGTCAAGGCGGTGGAGATGCCCTGGTCGCAGCGCCGCGCCAACGACAAGGATCTGCCCGGAGCCTGGCAGGAAGTCACGCGCCACATCCGAGACCTGCGCCAGCAGGGCTACAAGCGGGTGCTGGTGGGCGGCGCCGGTTTTGGTGCCAACGCAGCCATGGCCTATGCCGGTGCGGTGGGCGATGCCGATGGCGTGGTGGCGCTGGCGCCGGAGGCCGACGCCCCCGGCATTGGCGGCCTGCCCGCCACGGCGATGGCCCTGCGCCAGCACACGCCGGTGCTGTGGGTGCTGGGCACGGACGACCCCCTGTTCCAGCGTGGCGAAGCCTTTGCCTTTGCCAAGGCGCCACCGCACCCGCAAAGCCGCTATGAAACGGTCAAGGCAGACCGCAAGGGCACGGCCGACGCGGCGTCCAAGCCGCTGGCGGACTGGCTCAAATCACTGGAGTAAGCGCCGCTGGGGCCTTGGGTCCCGCCCGTCAATCGGGTTGCACCAGCGCCAGGCCCGAGATGGTTTCCACGCCCGCGATGCCGCCCAGCCGCGTCGCTGCGTTGGCGGCGGCCGACAGGTCGATGCGGTACAGCGACAGCGCGGTGCCCGAGCGGATGGCCGCATAGCCAGTGGTGCTGCGCGATTCAATGTCAAAACCGTTCACGCCGCTGCCCACCACGCCCAGCGTGGCATCGCTGGTCAGCACGCCGTTGTTGGGCGGGTTGACCACCGAACGCAGCGCCAGCGTCAGGTCCAGCACATACAGCGTGGTGGACGTGGCGCCGCGAAAAGCGTTGGTGTACGCGGCGGCGGTGGCCGTGGGTGGCACGGCCAGACCGGCTTCGTTGGTGCGGGTGAGGTTGCCGTCGGTGATGGTGTCGCCGCTGTCCACGTCAATGCGCAGGTTCTGCCCGGTGTTGCTGACCACGCGCAGCCGGTCGGCCACGGGGTTGAAGTCCACGCCGAACTGCGTGCCCAGCAGGCCGGTGAAGGGGGCGTCGTCGCCGGCAGCAGCTTTCAGCGCCGCGCGAAACGTGGCACGGCCGGTGGATGCATCCAGCGTGTAGAGGTTGCCCCGGCTGCCCAACGCATACAGCAGGCCGTTGGCCGGGCGGAAGTCGATGCCGGCCACGGTCTCGCCGGACTGCAGGCCCGAGACCGCCCTTGTGCCGACCTGTGTATCCGGCGTGGCGCGGTTGAACGACGCGACCTGGCCCGATTCCGTCACCACGATCGTGTCGCCCACAGGCACGGAGGTCACGATGTCGGTGCCACCGCCACCGCCGCCGCAGGCGGACAGGCCCAGCGCAAGGCTGGCAACGCCGGCAAGGCGGGTGGGACGGGTGCGGTTGGCAGGAACGGGCAAGCGGCGCATGGGAGACTTCCTGTGTGAAAGTGTTACAGCGCCGAGTGTGCCAGCGTTTCAGTCAAAACGGCGCACCAGTTCCACCCCCACGTAGGCCGAGCGCCCCGGTGCCGTCTCGAAGTACCGGGCATTGCCTTCGTTCACGATCACGGAGCCGGCGTGGCGGCGGTTGGTCAGGTTGTCAATGCGCAGGAACTGCCGCCATTGCCAGGGTCCGTGCGTCTGCTGCAGGCGCACGCCCAAGTCGGCCACGGTGTAGCCCGCTGCAGCGTCGTTGTTGCTGTCATTCACCGGCACCGCGCCGCTGTGGCGCAGCTCCAACGTGAACGTGCTGCCGGCCACGCCGGGCTCCCAGGCCAGCTTCGCATACGCCTGGCGCCGCGCAATGCCGGGGATGCGGTTGCCCGCGGGAACGGCCAGGCCGGGTGTGGCGCAGGGCGCGGCGGCGCAGGTCAGGAAGCCGTCGGTGTAGGTGGCGTCCAGCAGCGTGAGCGCCGAGCTGAGGTTCAGCTTGCCCCATTGCAGCTCACCCGACAGCTCCAGGCCCTGGCGGCGCGTGTGCCCGGCGTTCTGGAAGCTGCTGCGCCCGCCGGTGTTGGACAGCACCACGATTTCATCCTGCGTGCGCACGTCAAACACGGTGGCGGTCCAGGCGGCGCTGCCATGGCGTCCGCGCAGGCCGGCCTCCAGGCTGCGGCTGCGGCTGGCGCGCAGCCCGGTGTTCAGGCCCGCGCCGCCCGGTGCGCGGTAAGCCACTTCGTTGAGCGTCGGTGTTTCAAAGCCGCGCCCGGCGCTGGCATAGGCCTGCACGATGGGCGACAGCTTCCAGCGCAGGCCCGCCACCGGCAGCGTGGCTGTGTGGCGCACGGCGCCGCTGTCGTCCGGGTTGCCGGGCGTGATGTAGCGGTCAGCCGACGACAGGCGCACGCGGGTGCGGCGCACACCGGCGGTGAAGGTCCAGCCGGGGGTGTCCCATTCGGCCTGGGCGTACGGGTCCAGCGCATCGGCGCGGTTGACCTCATCCCGGCGCAGGCGGCCTGGTACACCCAGGCTCGTGCCGCTGAAGTTCTCGAGCCCCCGGCGCTCTTCGTCCTGGCGGTCCCAGGCCAGACCGGCGGATGCGGTCAACTTCCCGCCGTCATACCGGCGGTCCAGGCGCCAGCGCGCGTTCAGCCCGCCGTAGGTGCGGTTCAGGTCGATCACGCCGCCGGCCGCACCCGGCGCCGCCTGGGCCGATGGCGGGATGGACTGGTACTGCACCAATGCCCGTTGGCCGCCATAGCCCATGAGCTGCAGGCTGTGGCCATCGCGCAGCGCATGGGTCCAGGCAAGACCCAGTTGCGTTTGCTGCACGGATTTGCGCGTGTTGAACTGCGGGGCCGCTGGTGTCGTCTGGTCCGGGTCTGCGTCAAACTCGGCGCGCGACAGGCCCAGCGGGTCCTGCGCATCGCTGGTTTGCCGGTTGGCCACCAGTACCACGCGCCCGCCGTCGTAAGGGCGCGACAGCTTCAGGTGCGCTGTGTCACGCTGTGCGGCAGATTGAGAGCGAAGCCCCTGTGTGCTGAAGGTTGAGGCGTCCACGCTGAAGCGGTAACTGCCAGCCATGCCGATGGCCTGTGCGGACGCGCGCCACAACCCGTCGGCGCCCCCCGCCATGCCCGCGCGCCACTCAGCGGGGCCGCCGTCAACCGTGTACAGCGCGACCACGCCGCCGGCCGAGCTGCCGTAAAGCGCCGAGTAAGGCCCGCGAATGACCTCGATGCGGTCCGCGCTGCCGATGGGAAAGTTGGCCGCCTGGCCCTGACCGTCGGGGGCGCTTGCGGGAATGCCGTCCACATACAGGCGTACGCCACGCACACCAAAGGTCGATCGTGCGCCAAACCCGCGAATGGACAGCTGCAGGTCCTGGGCGTAGTTCTGCCGGTTGTTGATGGTCAGACCCGGCACCCGGCCCAGGCCCTCGGACAGGTTGATCTGCAGCTGGCCTGCGCGCAGCTCGTCACCGTCCACGATGTCGATGGAGGCGGGCGCTGTCCAGCGCTGCTGGCCGGGCGCCGTGCCGGTGATCACCACCGGCCGCAGCGCAGCGTCGGGTACCTGGGCTGCCGCCAGCAACGACACAAGGCCTGCACCAGCGGCGCAGGCCTTGTGATACGCCCCGAGGGCGCAGGTGTGATGGCTCCACATCGTGGCGGCCAGTTTGCCAGTGAAACCGGCTGGCCGCGCGATGGGAGCAATTCACCAGCGGCGATCAGGGCTTCCTGAACGCGGCCTTGGCGTCGTCCCTGGCCTGCTCGCGCAGGTCACCCGCAGCCTTTTGCGCCTTGCCGGCGTGCTCGCGGGCGTGACCCTTGGCTTCCTGTTCCTTGCTGTTGACCAGCTTGCCGAACTGCTCCTGCGTCTCGCCGGCGGCTTCCTTGATGCGGCCCTTGACTTGATCCTTGTTCATGTGAACTCCTTGCAATGGTTGGGACAGGGGTTCATCGTGCAACGGATGCGCCGGGTGCGGTGCGGGAACGATGCGCGCACGCCTGTGCGTGGACGCCTACAACAATGGACAGTGATGGCCACACCGCTTCGGGTTCACGCCGCGCCAGCCTTCACCTTCAGCCGCCACGCGTGCAGCAGCGGCTCGGTATACCCGCTGGGCTGCTCCTTGCCCTTGAACACCAGGTCGGTCGCGGCCTGATAAGCCGCACCTGAATAGTTGCCGGTCATGGGCTTGTACAGCGGGTCGTTGGCGTTCTGCTTGTCCACCACCTTGGCCATGCGCTTGAAGGTGGCGTTGACCTGTGCCTTGGTCACCACGCCGTGGTGCAGCCAGTTGGCCATGTGCTGGCTGGAAATGCGCAGCGTGGCGCGGTCTTCCATCAGGCCCACGTTGTGGATGTCGGGCACCTTCGAGCAGCCCACGCCCTGGTCGATCCAGCGCACCACATAGCCCAGGATGCCCTGCGCGTTGTTGTCCAGCTCCTGCTGCTTGTCGGCGTCGCTCCACTTCGCGGCCTTCACCACGGGGATGCTCAGCAGGTCGTTGAGGATGGCGTCGCGTTCGCCGTCGGCGTCGATCTTTTCCAGGTCCTTCTGCACATCGGCCACCTTGACCTGGTGGTAGTGCAGCGCGTGCAGCGTGGCGCCCGTGGGGCTGGGCACCCAGGCGGTGTTGGCGCCGGCCTTGGGGTGCGCAATCTTCTGTTGCAGCATGGCGGCCATCAGGTCGGGCATGGCCCACATGCCCTTGCCGATCTGCGCCTTGCCGCGCAGGCCGCAGCTCAGGCCCACCAGCACGTTGTTCTTCTCATAGGCCTGGATCCAGGCGCTGCTCTTCATGTCGCCCTTGCGCAGCACCGGGCCGGCCTGCATGCAGGTGTGCATCTCGTCGCCGGTGCGGTCCAGGAAGCCGGTGTTGATGAAGGCCACGCGGCTCGCCGCCGCGGCAATGCAGGCCTTCAGGTTCACGCTGGTGCGGCGCTCTTCGTCCATGATGCCCAGCTTGACCGTGCTGTCCTTCAGGCCCAGCACCTTCTCGACGCGGGTGAACAGCTCCGCAGCAAAAGCCACCTCGGCGGGGCCGTGCATCTTGGGCTTGACGATGTAGACGCTGCCGGTGCGGCTGTTGCGGATGCCGTCCTTGCCATGGCCTTGCAGGTCGTGCAGGGCGATGGTGGTGGTGATCACCGCGTCCATGATGCCCTCGGGGATTTCCTTCACGCTGCCGTCGGCCGCCGTGTACAGGATGGCCGGGTTGGTCATCAGGTGGCCCACGTTGCGCACGAACATCAGCGAGCGGCCGTGCAGCTTCACTTCGCCGCCGTTCGGGCTGGTGTACACGCGGTCCGGGTTCAGCCCACGCTTGAAGGTGGTGCCGCCCTTGCTCACGTCCTCGGTCAGCGTGCCTTTCAGGATGCCCAGCCAGTTGCTGTAGGCCAGCACCTTGTCCTGTGCATCGACCACGGCCACCGAGTCTTCCAGGTCCAGGATGGTGGACAGCGCAGCTTCCAGCACCAGGTCGCTCACGCCGGCCGGATCGCTCGCGCCGATCGGCGTCTTGCGGTTGATGCGGATGTCCAGGTGCAAGCCGTTGTGCTGCAGCAGCACGGCGGAAGGGGTGGCCGCGTCGCCCTGGTAGCCAATGAACTGTTTGGCGTTCTTCAGCCCGGCGGTCTTGCCGTTGGCCAGCGTCACCACCAGCTGGCCACCCACCACCGCGTAGCCGGTGCTGCCTACGTGCGAGCCGCCTTTCAGCGGCGCGGTGCGGTCCAGCACATGGCGTGCGTATTCAATGACCTTGGCGCCTCGCTTTTCGTTGTAGCCCGGGCCCTTGGCGCAACCGTCGGCCTCGGAAATCGCGTCGGTGCCGTACAGCGCGTCATACAGGCTGCCCCAGCGCGCGTTGGCGGCGTTCAGCGCGTAACGAGCATTCAGGATGGGTACCACCAGCTGCGGCCCGGCCTGCGTGGCCAGCTCGGCGTCCACGTTCTTCGTCGTGGCGCGCACCTTGGCGGGCACGGGCACCAGGTAGCCGATCTTCTCCAGGAACTTGCGGTATTTGCCCATGGCCTTGATCGGGCCGGGGTTGGCCTTGTGCCAGGCGTCCAGCTCGCTTTGCAGGCGGTCGCGCTCTGCCAGCAGCGCGATGTTCTTGGGTGCCAGGTCGGCCACGATGGCGTCAAAGCCCTTCCAGAACGCGGCGCTGGCCACGCCGGTGCCGGGCAGCACCTGCTGCTCGATGAACTGGTGCAGCTCGGTGGCCACTTGCAGGCGATGGACGGGGGTGCGTGCGGTCATGGTTTTCTCCTTGGGAATTCAGAAAAACGAAAGTGCGTCGCGCAGGTTGGTGCCTGTACGCGTGGGTTGCGTGCCCAGCTCTTCAAACGGCAACTGGTAGCGGTTGACCCAGAGCGTGCGAAATCCATACCAGGTCGCGGCCAGTGCGTCCCAGGCATTGCAGCTCACAAAGGCGATCTGCCGGGCGTCCAGGCCGGTGGCCTGCGGGCCCAGCGCATAGGCGTCGGGGTGGGTCTTGTATTTGCGGATCGGGTCCACGCTGATCACATGGTCCAAAAGGCCGTCCAGGCCCGCGCTTTTGACGGCCACGCCCAGCATGTCGGGGTCGCCGTTGCTCAGGATGCCGGTGACGATGCCGTTGGCCTTCAGCGCCTGCAGCACCTCGCGGTTTTCAGGAAAGGCGCTCAGGTGGCGGTACTGGTTCATCAGCTGGTGTTCGTGCGCGGGCGTGAGCACCAGGCCCAGCTTCTTGCAGCTGTAACGCAGGGCGGCCTGCGTCAGCGCCCAGAACGGCTGGTAGTGCGCGCCATGGCTGCTGGTGGTCACCAGGCGCGTGTATTCAATCTGTTTGTCGCGCCACAGCACGCTCAGGGCCTGGCCCTGGCCGGCAAACAGCTGTTCCGCCAGCAGGCCCACGCTGTACACGTCGAACAGCGTGCCGTAGGCATCGAACAGAACCGCCTTGGGTTTTTCCATGCCGTTACTGTATTCGGTACTTTGAGTGACATTAAGTTGATGAAAAGTGATTTATCAATGACAAATATGTATGTAATTCGGAGAAATCGGATGGACTGCACCAGGTTGGGGTAGGTCCGAATGGCGGGGGTGCCGTCGCCGCATATATTTAATGTCTTAAATATTTTCCGTGTCTATTTCTGTGTCCATGATTCTTCTGGCTTCCAATGAAAACCCGCTGGGCATGCCCCTGGCCGCGCAGCAGGCGGCGGCTGCGGCGCTGCAGGGCGCCGGCGCTTACCCCGATGCGAATGGCGGCGAACTCAAGGCGGCGCTGGCTGCGCGGCTGGAAGTGCCCACCGGCTGGATCACCCTGGGCAGCGGCTCCAGTGAAATCCTCACGCTGGCGGCGCAGGCCTGTGTGCAGCCCGGCTACGGCGTGGTGTGGTCGCAGTACGGCTTCATCGTCTACGGGCAGGCGGCGGCTCTGGCCCGGGGCCAGGCCGTGGTGGTGCCCGCGCGCGACTACGGCCACGACCTGGGCGCCATGCGCGCGGCCGTGAATGTGGACACGCGCCTGATCTTTGTGGCCAACCCCAACAACCCCACGGGCAGCTTCATCGACCCGGCCTGGCTGCAGGGCTTCATTGCCAGCGTGCCGCCGCACGTGACCGTGCTGCTGGACGAGGCCTACACCGAATACCTGTCGCCCGAACAGCGCTACAACAGCATGGACTGGGTGCGCGCCCATCCCAACCTGATCGTGGCGCGCACCTTTTCCAAGGCCTATGGGCTGGCCGGCCTGCGCGTGGGCTACGGCGTGGCGCAGCCGGCGCTCACCGCGCGGCTCAACGCCCTGCGCCCGCGCTTCAACGTCACCACCCCGGCGCTGGCTGCGGCCCGCGCCGCGCTGGCGGATGACGGCTACCTGGCGCGCAGCTATGCGCTGAATGCCGCGGGGCGCGAGCAGCTCATGGCTGGCCTGTCGGCGCTGGGGCTGCAGTGCCTGCCGTCCGCCGGCAATTTCGTGACCACGCGCTTTGCCGATGCGCAAGCCGCACAGGCTGCCCATGCCCGCCTGCTGGCGGCCGGCATTGCCGTATCGACGCTGGAACCCTATGGCATGGCCGACTGGCTGCGCATCAGCGTGGGCCTGCCCGAACACAACCACGCCTTGCTGCAGGCGCTGGCCTGAAGCTTTCTTGACCCGCAGGCTAAGGAGACACCCTGAGCCGCCGTGAAGCGCCGATCAAGGCGTCCGGCTTCAAGGCGGAGTAGGGCCTGCCAGGCCGCTGAGTTCGCGCGCGGCTTCCAGCACCGGCTTGACGTGGCGTTCGTCATACCGGTGGGCCGGCATGGTCAATGTGAGCGCCGCCGCGATCTGCCCGTCCGGGCCGAACACCGGCGCCGAAATGCCCGCCACGCCCGCCAGGCGGTCTCCTTCGGCGGCGAAGTAGCCGCGCTCGCGGATGGCCGCATAGAGCTTGCGGTCGCGCGCGGCGGCGCGGCTGCGTTGCGGGTCAAAGGCAATCAGCACGCGCGCGCCGCTGCCGCGGTCGGCTGGCAGCACATCGCCCGCCTTGATGTGGTCGCGCACGGGGTGGGGTGAATCCACCCGGTACAGGCACAGCCGGACCGCGTCCGCGCCCTGGCCCTGTTGCACGTGGTAGGCAGCGCTCTCGCCCGTTTGCGCGACCAGCCGGCGCAGCACCGGCAGCACTACACGGTCCAGCGAGAATGAGGCGGCGTACACGCCGTTCAGGCGGGCCAGCTCGGCGCCCAGCGCGTAGCGGCCATCGTCCAGCTGCTGCACCAGGCCGGAATGCTCCAGCGATGCCAGCAGCCGCAGCGTGGTGCTCTTGTACAGGCGGGTGCGCGCGGCCAGCTCGGCCAGGCTCAGTGACAGGTCGCCCTGGCGGAATGCCGCCAGCAGCGAGAGCGCCCGGTCTACCGCCGCAACGCCGCCCGGCGCGGCATGGGCGTCTGCAATGGATTCAGTCTGGGCTTTGCGTGGCATGAGGCAAGGTGGTTTGACAGCAGGAGCTAAACCGGCGAATATTTCAATAGAAAGAACTTTATTCCAACTAATGGAACAGCACAAGATGCCGGTCACGCCTGCCGCGCAGGTGACCATCAGCGAGGTGGGTCCGCGTGACGGCCTGCAGTCGGTCACGGCCATCATGCCCACGGCGGCCAAGCTGCGCTGGATTGAGGCGCTGCATGCCGCTGGCCTGCGCGAGATTGAGGTGGCGTCCTTCGTACCGGCAAAGCTGCTGCCGCAAATGGCGGACGCCGCCGAGGTGGTGCGCCACGCCCGTGCGCTGGCCGGGCTGACGGTGATGGCGCTGGTCCTCAACCTGCAGGGCGCGCAGGCGGCTCTGGATGCGGGCGCGCACAAGCTCACCATTCCGGTCTCGGCCAGCCCGGCCCATTCCATGGCCAATGTGCGGCGCACGCCGCAAGACATGGTGGAGCAGGTGCGCGCCATCGTCGCGCTGCGTGATGCCAGTGCACAGCCCACGGGCGTCGAGGTGGGTATCTCCACCGCCTTTGGCTGCACGCTGCAAGGCGCCGTGCCCGAAGACGACGTGATCCGCCTGGCCGTGGCGCTGGCGCAGGCCGGCGTGGACGAGATCGGCCTGTCTGATACCACCGGCATGGCCAATCCGGTCCAGGTGCGCCGCCTGTTCACCCGGCTGCGCGCGGAGCTGGGTGACAGGGCCGGAGCCGCCCACATGCACAACACGCGTGGCCTGGGCCTGGCCAATTGCCTGGCGGCGTATGACGTGGGTGTGCGCACGTTTGACAGCTCGCTGGGCGGCCTGGGCGGCTGCCCTTATGCGCCCGGTGCATCGGGCAATGTGGTGACGGAGGACCTGGTCTTCATGTTCGAGGCCATGGGCGTGGGAACAGGCGTGATCCTTGAAAAGCTGATCGCCGCGCGCGCGCCGCTCATGGCGGGCCTGCCCGGTGAGCCGTTGTACGGCATGACGCCCGAGGCCGGGCTGCCCCAAGGTTTTGCACAGGACGCTGCCCATGCCTGAAAAAGAGCTGCCGTACGCCGGCATCCGCGTTGTCGAATTCACCCACATGGTCATGGGTCCCACCTGCGGCATGGTGCTGGCCGACC
Source organism: Pseudomonadota bacterium (assembly GCA_020161775.1). Classification (GTDB taxonomy): domain Bacteria; phylum Pseudomonadota; class Gammaproteobacteria; order Burkholderiales; family Burkholderiaceae_C; genus RAM1. Next base: position 56,376 of record JAIUOW010000008.1, on the reverse strand, counting down.
TGGGCGCCGAAGTCATCAAGGTCGAGCCCATCGCTGGCGACAACACGCGCCGGCTGCTGGGCTCGGGCGCAGGCTTCTTTGCCATGTTCAACCGCAACAAGAAAAGCATTGCGCTGGACCTGCAAAAGCCCGAGGGCAAGGAGGCCGCGCTGCGCCTGATCGCCACGGCCGACATCGTGAGCGAAAACTTCAAGCCCGGCACCATGAAGAAGCTGGGGCTGGATTACGCGACCTTGAGCCGGCTGAACCCGCGCCTGATTTATGTGAGCCACAAGGGTTTCCTGCCCGGCCCCTATGACCACCGCACTGCACTGGACGAAGTGGTGCAGATGATGGGCGGCCTGGCCTACATGACGGGCCGCCCCGGCGATCCGCTGCGCGCGGGCACCAGCGTGAACGACATCATGGGCGGCATGTTTGGCGCGATCGGTGCCATGGCGGCGCTCGCCCAGCGCGAAAAGACCGGCCACGGCCAGGAAGTGCAAAGCGCGCTGTTTGAGAACAATGTCTTCCTCGTGGCGCAGCACATGATGCAGTTTGCCGTGACGGGCAAGGCAGCCGATCCGATGCCCGCGCGCATTTCGGCCTGGGGCATCTATGACGTGTTCACCGTCAACGATGGCGGGCAGATCTTCCTGGCGGTGGTCAGCGACACGCAATGGGCGATCTTCTGCGACGCCCTGGCGCTGGCCGACCTGAAGGCGGACCCGCGCCTGGCCACCAACAATGACCGTGTGCGCGCCCGTGAATGGCTGATGCCGTTGCTGCGCGCCCGCCTGGCCGGCCACACGGCGGCGCAACTCAGCGCGGTGTTTGAAAGGCACGGCCTGCCGTTTGCGCCCATCACGCGCCCGCAGGACCTGTTTGACGACCCCCACCTGAACGGCACCGGCGGCCTGGCCCCGCTCACGCTGCCCGACGGGCGCGAAACGCGCGTGCCCTTGTTGCCGCTGATGCTGGGCGGCGAGCGGCCCGGCGTGCGCAGCCACCCGCCAGCCATCGGCCAGCACACCACGGCACTGCTGCGCGACGCGGGGTACACGGATGCGCAGATTGAGATGATGATTTCAATGCAATCAGTGCTTCAAGGGAGTTGATTTTTAACTTTCATCCGCATAATTTGCGGCATGGACAAGCTCAAGGCGCTCGAATCGTTTGTGTCGGTGGCCACGCGCGGCAGCCTGACGGCCGCAGCCAATGCCGAGGGCGTGGCGCCGGCCATCATGGGGCGGCGCCTGGATGCGCTGGAAGAAAAACTGGGCGTCAAGCTGCTGGTGCGCACCACGCGGCGCATCTCGCTCACGCATGAGGGCAGCGCCTTCCTGGAGGATTGCCAGCGCGTGCTGGCCGACCTGGCCAATGCCGAGGCCAGCGTCAGCGCCGGCGGCGTCAAGGCCAGCGGTCACCTGCGCATCACCGCGCCCGCGGGCTTTGGCCGCCGCCATGTGGCGCCACTGGTGCCGCGGTTTCGCGCGCAGCATGCCGACGTGACGATCTCGCTGAACCTGAGCGACCGCGTGGTGGACCTGGCCGGTGAAGGCTACGACTGCGCGGTGCGTGTGGGCGACATGCCGGACTCGTCCCTGGTCAGCGTGCGCCTGGCTGACAACCGCCGCCTGTGCGTGGCCACGCCCGAGTACCTGCAGCGCCACGGTGTGCCGCAGCACCCCAACGATCTGGCCCGGTTTGACTGCCTGTCGCTGTCCAGTGACGCCTCGCAAACCCGCGGCTGGGCGTTTCGCATCGCCACGGGCGACGGCCATGAGGTCATCCACCTCAAACCCGGTGGCCCGCTCGATTGCTCGGACGGCCAGGTGTTGCATGGCTGGTGCCTGGCCGGCTACGGCATTGCCTGGCGCAGCACCTGGGAGGTGGAAGGCGACATCGCCGCGGGCCGGCTGGTGGCGGTGCTGGAGGACTTTGCCGCGCCGCCCAATGGCATCTATGCCGTGTTCCCGCAGCGCAAGCACCTGCCGCTGCGCGTGCGGCTGTGGATCGATTTCCTCAAGCACAACTACAGCCAGAGCGAATTCTGGAAGGCGGCCCCATGACCCTTGAAGCCCTGCTGGCCTACGCACACCTGCTGGCCATCCTGACGATGGTGGTGTTCCTGGCGAGTGAAGCCGCCCTGTGCCGCGCCGAATGGCTCAATGCTGCGGTGGTGCAGCGCCTGGCCAGGGTGGACATGATCTATGGCATTGCGTCCGCGGCGGTGCTGGTCACGGGGCTGCTGCGCGTGTTCCTGGGTGCCAAGGGCGCCCAATGGTATGGCGGCAACTGGCTTCTGTATGTGAAGTTCGGCCTGTTTGTCGTGATCGGCCTGTTGTCCATCCGGCCCACACGCACGTTCATCCGTTGGCGCCGTGCATGGCTCGCAACAGGGGCCTTGCCAGAGCCGGATGCGATACGCCAGACGCGAAAGCTCATCATGTGGCAGGCGCACATCCTGCCGCTCATTCCTCTGGCGGCGGTGTTTCTGGCACGAGGCTGGGAAATCTAGTCAAAATCAAATCAAATCATTTCTTTGTGAGTAGAATTCCAAAATCTACTCACTTGACAAGAAATGCCCCGATCCACCCGTGACCTCGATACCGCTGTGCTGGATATCGTTCGCGCCCAGGCCGGTGCCATTGCGGCCGGGGCCATCCAGAGGCAGCTGGGCGAACCGCGTGCCACGGTCAACCGCGCCCTGGGCCGGCTGGTCGCGCAGGATCTGCTGAAACGAAGTGGCTTGGGCCGCGCCGTGGTGTACGAGGCCATGCTGCGCAAGCCGGCCGGCGCCTTCGTGCTGCAGGCCCGGGAGCCCGCACCGGTACCTGTGGCCGTACCTGTGGCTGCACCTGTTGCAGCAAGGCCGGCGTTCCCCTGGAGCCGCGACGTCCTGCCGCTGGTGGCAGCGCTTCGCGCGCCTCTGGGCACGCGCTCGCCGGTGTCTTACAAGCGTGATTTTGTGCTGCGCTACCTGCCCAACACCAGCAGCCTGCTGCCGGGCAACCTGGCGACGCAGTTGATGGATGCCGGCCGCTCAAAGGAGCAGCAGCCGGCTGGCACCTATGCACGCAAGGTGCTGGAGCAACTGCTCATTGACCTGTCCTGGTCATCCTCGCGGCTGGAGGGCAACCGCAAAAGCCTGCTGGACACGCGCGAGCTGTTCGAGCGCGGCCGCTCGCCGGGGGACGACCGCGACGCGACCATGCTGCTCAACCACAAGGAGGCCATCGAGTTCATGGTCGACGCAGTGCCGACCGAGGGCGTCACGGTGCCGGTGGTACGCAACCTGCAGGCCGTGCTCATGCATGGCCTGTTGCCCGATCCAGCCGACCTGGGTGCGATCCGCAACCGCATCGTCAACATCCAGGGCTCGGTGTACCTGCCCTTGCAGGTACCCACGCTGCTGGAGGAGATGCTGGGCGCCGTCATCGACAAGGCCCGCCAGGTGCACAACGCGGTGGAGGCGGCATTTTTCCTGTGGGTCAACCTGGCCTACCTGCAGCCTTTTGCAGACGGTAACAAGCGCACCAGCCGGCTGGCCGCCAACATGCCGCTGATGCTGTCCAACTGCGCGCCGCTGTCGTTCCTGGATGTGGAGTCCCACGACTACGCGCTGGCCATGCTGGGCGTCTATGAACGCTGCGATGTGTCGTTGGCGGTGGAGCTGTTTGAATGGACTTATCGCCGCTCCATCCTGAAGTACAACGCGATCGTCGAATCCCTGGGTGGCCCGGACCCGGTGCGCTCGCGCTACCGCGAGCAGCTGGGTGAAGCCATCCGCCAGGTCGTGTACTACGGGCTGGCCGTGGGCAAGGCCGTGGATGCGCTGGGCGTCCCGCAAGCCGACCGGGCCGCCTTTGATGCCATCGTGGATACCGAATTGCAGCACCTGCAGCCCTACAACTGCGCGCGATACCGGCTGCCCTTTGGCAAGACACAGGCCTGGATCGACGCCGGCCGGCCCAGGTAGTGTGAGCCGTACGCAAAAAAGCCCGCTGTCGCGGGCTTTTCCTTCGGTGCGGACGGGGCTCAGGCCTTCTTGCTCAGGCACTCGCTCATGAACTTCTTGCGTTCGTCGCCCTTGAGCGTCTTGGCCTTTTCATCGGCGTTGCAGGCCTTCATCTTGTCCTGCTGGGTCACCGGGGCGGCGGGCTTGGCGCTCAGGCATTCCTTCATGAAGGCCTTGCGCTCGTCGCCCTTCTTGTCACCCGCATCCTTGTTGCAGGTGGTCATCTTGTTCTGCTGGGCCGTGGGTTTTTTCTCGTCGGCGGCATGGGCCACGCCCATGGACAGGCACAGGCCGAGGGCCATCAGGGAAAGCATCTTCTTCATGGGGGTCTCCTGGACAGGGTGTTGGGGTTGAATGTATGAATCCCGCTGGGATTCCAGCACATAACGTGGGCCCCGGCAAGGCGGATGACCTGCGCCCCGTAAAATCCGCCGATGCTCTCCGTCAAACAGGAATTGCTTGGCAGCCTCGTTGCCGGGCTGGAACAGTTGTCGCCCGGTGCCGGTGCGCGCGCTGCTTTTGAATCGCCCAAGGTGGCTGCGCATGGCGATCTGGCCTGCACCGCCGCCATGCAGCTGGCCAAGCCGCTCAAGCTCAACCCGCGCCAAGTGGCCGAGAACCTGCGCACCGCGCTGCTGGCCACCGCGCCGTACCAGCGCTGGGTCGAGGCCATCGACATCGCCGGGCCCGGCTTCATCAACATCAAGCTCCGGCCCGAAGCCAAGCAGCAGGTGATCCACGAAGTGCTGGCCGGCGGCGCACGCTATGGTGTTCAGCCACCCAACGGGCAAAAGCTCATGGTTGAATTTGTCTCGGCCAACCCGACCGGCCCGCTGCATGTGGGCCACGGCCGCCAGGCGGCGCTGGGCGACGCAGTGTGCAACCTGTACGCCACCCAGGGCTGGGACGTGACGCGCGAGTTCTATTACAACGACGCCGGTGTGCAGATTGCCACGCTGGCCACGTCCACCCAACTGCGCGCCAAAGGGTTCAAACCGGGTGACAAGGAATGGCCCGAAGCCGCCTACAACGGCGAATACATCCAGGACATCGCCAATGATTTCCTGGCGAAAAAGACGGTTCACGCTGACGACCGCGAATTCACCGCCAGCGGCGACGTGAACGACCTGGACAGCATTCGCCAGTTCGCGGTGGCTTACCTGCGCCACGAGCAGGACCTGGACCTGAAGGCCTTCCAGGTGAAGTTTGACAACTACTACCTCGAATCCAGCCTGTATACCAGCGGCAAGGTGGACGACGCCGTGCAACGCTTGCAGGCCGCCGGCAAGACGTACGAACAGGACGGCGCGCTGTGGCTGAAATCCACCGACTACGGCGACGACAAGGACCGCGTGATGCGCAAGTCCGACGGCACGTACACCTATTTCGTGCCCGACGTGGCGTACCACATCACCAAGTGGGAGCGCGGCTTTGCCAAGGTGGTGAACATCCAGGGCACCGACCACCACGGCACGATCGCCCGCGTGCGCGCCGGCTTGCAGGCCGCCAACGTGGGCATCCCCGCCGGCTACCCCGACTACGTGCTGCACACCATGGTGCGCGTGATGAAGGGCGGTGAAGAGGTCAAGATCAGCAAGCGCGCTGGCAGCTACGTCACGCTGCGCGACCTGATCGACTGGACCAGCAAGGACGCCGTGCGCTTCTTCCTGCTCAGCCGCAAGCCGGACACCGAATACACCTTCGATGTGGACCTGGCCGTGGCGCAGAACAACGACAACCCGGTGTACTACGTGCAGTACGCGCATGCGCGCATCTGCTCGGTGCTGGCCGCCTGGGGGGGTGACGTGGCCACGCTGAAAGACGCCGACCTGACGCCGCTGCAAAGCCCGCAGGCGCTGGCGGTGATGCTGCTGCTGGCCAAATACCCCGACATGCTGGCCGCGGCCGCGGCCGACTTCGCCCCGCACGACGTCACGTTCTACCTGCGCGAGCTGGCGGCGGCGTACCACAGCTACTACGGCGCCGAGCGCATCCTGGCCGACGACGAAGCCGTGAAAAAGGCCCGCCTGGCGCTGGTCGCGGCCACTGCGCAGGTGTTGCACAATGGCCTGCAGGTGCTCGGCGTCAGCGCACCGCAGAAGATGTGAGCATGGCAACAATGAAGTTACAACGCGGCAACCTGATCCTGGGCCTGATCATCGGCGTGGTGATCGGCCTGGCGGCGGCGCTGGCCGTGGCGGTCTATGTGACCAAGGTGCCCGTGCCCTTCATGAACAAGGGCCAGAACCGCACCGCCGACCAGGACGCCGCCGAGGCCCGCAAAAACAAGGACTGGGACCCCAACGCCCCGCTGTACGGCAAGAACCCGGCGCGCCCGGCGCCGGCCGCATCTGGCGCGGTCACCGCGCCCCCGGTGGCTGCGGCGTCAGCACCCAAGGGCGCGGCCAGCGCACCCAAGGCCGCCGAGAACAAGCCGGCCGTCACGGGCGGCGACCCGTTGGGCGACCTGGCGCGCGCCAAGGCCGCGGCAGCGCCCGCACCCGCACCGGCCGCAGCGGGCGCCGACCCGTTCCTGTATTTCATCCAGGCCGGTGCCTTTCGCACGTCCGAGGACGCAGAGGCCCAGCGCGCCAAGCTGTCGCTGATCGGGCTGGAAGCCAAGGTCACCGAGCGCGAGCAGTCCGGCCGCACCGTGTACCGCGTGCGCATCGGCCCGTTTGAGCGCAAGGAAGAGGCCGACAAGCAGAAAGAGCGGCTGGAGGCCGGTGGCGTTGAGGCGGCACTGGTGCGCCAGCAGCGATGAACGCTGCCTCAAGGGGCGCTGAACTTTCCCGCCACGGCGGGCTCAGAACGGATTCAAGGAGTGAATTGACATGAAGCGACGCGATTTTTCCCTCGGCACCGCAGCTGCGCTGGCCGCGACCGGCCTGGCCCTGCCGGCCCATGCGCAGAAGAAGCCCGAGGAGGGTGCCGATTACCTTGCGCTGGACAAGCGCGTGCCCGTGGAGGCGCCGGCCGGCAAGGTCGAGGTGATCGAGTTCTTCTGGTATGCCTGCCCGCACTGCAATGCCTTTGAGCCCAAGCTGGAAGCCTGGATCAAGAAGATTCCGCCCGACATCACGGTCAAGCGCGTGCCGGTGGCCTTCCGCGACGACTTCGTGCCGCAGCAGCGCCTGTTCTACACGCTTGAAGCCATGGGCAAGCTCGACGAGGTGCACCGCAAGGTGTTCAACGCCATCCACGTGGACAAGCTGGCCCTCAACAAGGAAGACCTCATCACCGCCTGGGTGGAAAAGCAGGGCGTTGACAAGGCCAAGTTCGCCGAGCTGTACAACTCGTTCTCGGTGTCCACCAAGGCGCGCCGTGCCACGCAGCTGCAGGACGCCTTCAAGGTGCAGGGCGTGCCGGCCCTGGGCATTGCCGGGCGCTGGTACACCGACGGCACGCTGGCCGGCAACATGGACCGCGCGCTGCAGGTGACTGACTACCTGGTGGCCGAAGCCCGCAAGAGCCGCTGATCCGGCACCCCCAGGCAGGCCGCCGACAGCCTGCCGTCATGAAAATAGCCCGCGCGAGCGGGCTGTTTCACTTGAGCGGCCAAATGCGACCGCTACAATGACCAGCAAGATTCGTGCCGATATGAAACTTTCCTACGCCTCCCTCTTGATCGCCGTTGCCTGCGCACTGTCCGGGGGCGTGGCGCTGGCCGAGCGGGCCGACCGCAACAAGCCCATGAACATCGAGGCCGACGCGCTGCGCTACGACGACCTCAAGCAGACCAGCATCTTCACGGGCCGGGTGGTCATGACCAAGGGCACCATCGTGATCCGCGGCGCGCGGGTGGATGTGCGCCAGGACGCAGAGGGCTACCAGTTCGGCACCGTGACGGCCGAGCCCGGCAAGCTGGCCTATTACCGCCAGAAGCGCGAGGGCCTGGACGAGTACATCGAGGGCGAGGCCGACAGCATTGAATACGATGGCCGCGCCGACCGCGTGCGCTTCATCCGCAACGCCGAGCTGCGCCGCCTGCGCGGCGCCACGGTGGCCGATGAGATGACCGGCAGCCTGATCGTGTACGACAACACCACCGACGTGTTCACCGTGGATGGCAGCGTCACCACGCCGGGCCAGCAGGCCGGCACCGGCGGGCGCGTGCGCGCCATCCTCACACCGCGCGGCGCGGCCTCGGCACCCGCTGCCGTGGCCCCGGGTGCCCCGGCGCAGCTGCGCCAGAGCATCACCATCGGTGGGGAGCGCAAGTGACGGCTGTGGTGCCGGTACCTGACGGAGTTGCGGCCACCGCGGGTGGCGTGGCCAGCCGGCTGGAAGCCCGGCACCTGCAGAAGTCCTACGGCAGCCGCAAGGTTGTGAAGGACGTGTCGCTTGCCGTGCAAAAGGGCGAAGTGGTGGGCCTGCTGGGGCCCAACGGCGCGGGCAAGACCACATCGTTCTACATGATCGTGGGCCTGGTGCGCGCTGATGCGGGCGAGATCGCCATCGACGGCCAGCCGGTGGAGCATATGCCCATCCACCGCCGCTCGCGCCTGGGCCTGAGCTACCTGCCGCAGGAAGCGTCGATTTTTCGCAAGCTCAATGTCGAGGAAAACGTGCGTGCCGTGCTGGAGCTGCAGCGAGACGACAAGGGCCGCCCGCTGGGCAAGGCCGAGATCAACGAGCGCCTGACCACGCTGCTGCAGGACCTGCGGGTGGAGCACCTGCGCGGCTCGCCATCGGTGGCGCTGTCCGGCGGTGAACGCCGGCGCGTGGAAATTGCCCGCGCGCTGGCCACCCAGCCGCGCTTCATCCTGCTGGATGAACCGTTTGCGGGCATCGACCCGATCGCCGTGATCGAGATCCAGCGCATCATCAGCTTCCTGAAATCGCGCGGTATCGGTGTGCTGATCACCGACCACAACGTGCGCGAAACGCTGGGCATCTGCGACCACGCCTACATCATCAGCGACGGCCACGTGCTGGCCCAGGGCACGCCATCGGAGATCGTGAACAACGCTGACGTACGACGCGTGTACCTCGGCGAGCACTTCAGAATGTGATGGCCCCATGAAACAGGGTTTGTCACTACGCGTTTCGCAGCATCTGGCGTTGACGCCGCAGCTGCAGCAGTCCATCCGCCTGCTGCAGCTGTCCACGCTGGAGCTGAGCCAGGAAGTCGAGCAGATGCTGGACGACAACCCGTTCCTGGAACTCAACACCGACGAAGCCCCGCGCGAGGAATTTGGCCTGGCGCAGGCGGACGCACCAGTGCGTGACGACGACCGTGAAGCCGAATTCGTGGCCGAGCCGATGGCCGCGCTGCCGCCAACAGAAAGCACCAGCACCACCGCGGAGGCGGAGGCGCCCGCCACCGCTGAAGCCGACGAGCCCACCTGGGACGGCGACGGCACCACCGAGATGGTGCCCGACGACGGCGAATGGGGCGGTGACGCGCCCGCGCGCAAGAACAACCTGGGCGACGACGGCGAAATGGACGCGACCGAGCTGGCCCGTGGCCAGGAGTCGCTGCAGCAGCACCTGCACCGCCAGGCGCTGGCGCTTCGGCTGTCGGCCGAGGACAGCGCCGCACTGCGCTTCCTGATCGAGTCGCTCAACGACGACGGCTACCTGGAAGATTCACTCGAAGAACTGGCCATCGGCCTGGCCGGGCGCGACGAAGAACAGCTGGACGAACTCGTGCACCGATTTACTGTCGCGCTGCGCCTGCTGCATCACCTGGAGCCCGCCGGTGTGGGCGCGCGCACGCTGGGCGAATGCCTGACGCTGCAGCTGCGCGCCCTGCAGGACGGCGCAGATGCGCCCGCCGCGTGCGCCACGGCGCTGCGCCTGTGTGCCCAGCCCATGGAACTGCTGGCGCGCCGCGACGTGAAACGCCTGGCGCAGGCCTGTGGCGACAGCGAGGCCGACGTCAAGGCGGCCATCGCGCTGATCACGCGGCTGGAGCCCAAGCCGGGCCGGCGCTTCGTGGACGTGGAGCGCAACATCGTGGTGCCCGACGTGATCGTCACGCGCATCGGGCGCGCCGCGCAGCCCAAGTTTCGCGTGCAACTCAACAGCGACGTGATGCCGCGCCTGCGCGTGCATGACATCTACGCCGGTGCGCTCAAGGCGCACAAGGGCGAAGGCCACCAGGCGCTGCAGCAGCGCCTGCAGGAGGCGCGCTGGTTCATCAAGAACATCCAGCAGCGCTTTGACACCATCCTGCGCGTGAGCAACGCCATCGTGGAGCGCCAGAAAAACTTCTTCGTGCATGGCGAGCTGGCCATGCGCCCGCTGGTGCTGCGCGAAATCGCCGACGAGCTGGGCCTGCACGAATCCACCATCAGCCGCGTGACCACGGCCAAGTACATGGCCACGCCCTACGGCACGTTCGAGCTGAAGTACTTCTTTGGCTCGGCGCTGGGCACCGAGACGGGCGGCAATGCGTCCAGCACCGCGGTGCGCGCGCTGATCAAGCAGTTTGTGTCCAGCGAAAGCCCCAAGAAGCCGCTTTCGGACAACCAGATATCCGAAATGCTCAAGGAACAGGGCATTGAATGCGCGCGCCGCACCGTGGCCAAGTACCGCGAGGCCCTGCGCATCGCGCCGGCCAACCTGCGCCGCGCGCTGTAACACCTTCCAACGGAGACATTCCATGAAAAAGAACATCGGCATGGTGGGCATCGGCATGATGGGCCACGGCATCGCATCCAACATCCTCAAGCACGGCCACGCGCTGACGGTGCTGGAACACGCGGGCAACCAGCCGCTGGACGCGCTCAAGGCAGCGGGCGCGCGCAGCGTGGCGCGCGCGGCCGATGTGGCCGCGCAATCCGACGTGGTGATCCTGGTGCTGACCGGATCGCCACAGGTGGAGGCGGTGCTGACCGGCGAAGGCGGCGTGCTGGCGGGCCTGCGCCCCGGCACAGTGGTGATGGACTGCTCCACCGCGCTGCCGTCGTCCACCGTGCGCATGGCGCAAGCCGTGGCGCAAGCTGGCGGCCGTTTCCTGGACACGCCCATGACGCGCACGCCCAAGGAGGCGGCCGAGGGCCGGCTGAACCTTCTGGTGGGTGGCGATGCGGCGCTGCTGGACGAATGCCGGCCCATCCTGCAGTGTTTTGCCGAAAACATCTTCCATGCCGGCCCCATCGGCGCGGGCCACAGCATGAAGCTGCTGCACAACTTCGTGTCGCTGGGCACGGTGGCGCTGATTGCCGAGGCCGCCGCCTGCTCCGCGCAGCACGGCGTGCCGCCCGAGGCCTTCGTGGACATCCTGGCCAAGGGTGGCGGCGGCGGCGTGGCGCTGGAGCGCCTGCGCCCCTACCTGCTGTCGGGCGACACCTCCAGCCTGCGCTTCTCGCTGGCCAACGCCTGCAAGGACCTGGGTTACTACAACACCATGGCTGGTGACGCCGATTCGGCGCGCGCGATTGCCGCCGCCGTGCTGGGCACGCTGGAAGGCGCGCGCCAGGCCGCGCCCGAGGCGCTGGTGCCTGAGCTGCCGGCGCTGCTGGCGAAAAAAACCTAGCGCTCGTCGCCGGGCGTGGCGGGCACGTCTGGCGCGCGGCGCAGCAGCTTGCGCGCCTGCGGCACATTGCCGCGCCGCGCACGTTCCTGGATAAAGGCCTCTGCATCCAGCGCAGACACCTTTTCCGCTACCGCCATGGCAATGAACTGGTTCAATGACGTGTTGTCGCGTGCGGCCAGCGTTTTGGCGTAGTCGTGCAGCGAGTCCGGCAGACGCAAGGCGAAATTGCTCATAGGGTGCTCTCCAGAAGCTTGAGGAACTCAGCGGGTGTCTGTAGGCGCAGCCCGAAGCGTGGAGCTGCTTCACTGAAATCGGACATGTTGTGGGTCACCAGCGCATGGGCACGCCCATTGACCGCCAGTTCCAGCACCATTTCGTCATTCGCATCGCGTAACTGGGGCCGCCAGAGGTAGTGCAACCGCACCGGCAACGCGAACTGCGCAAAAGTATCAAGCAGCAAATCGACCTCTTCAGGACTGTAGCCATGACGTTGCCGCTGGATGTCGCGTTTGAGGACAGCTTCGTATTCAAGCCATAGCGCAGGCGTTGCCAGCAGCGAAAATGCCCCATCAAGCAGATGCTCGAGAATTTGATTGGACGCACCGTTGCGGCTGGACAGCCCGGCCACCAGCACGTTGGTATCCAGCGCAATCAACATCTTCATGATGTTGCCTATAATATCACCCAATGAACCAGCTCCAGCTCTTCCTGCCCTGCGCTGCCGGCGTTGAAGGCCTTCTGGCGGACGAGGTGCATGGCATCACGGGCCTGGCCGGCAACGACTTGCTGACCGGGCGTGGCGGCGTGCTGCTTCGCAGCTCGTGGCGCGACGCCTTGCGGCTGAACCTGCACAGCCGGCTGGCGCAGCGCGTGCTGGTGCAGCTGTCGCACACGCCGTACCGCAGCGAGAACGACCTGTACGAGGCGGCCAGCGCCGTGGCGTGGGAGATCTGGTTCACCACGCGCCAGACCTTCAAGATTGAAGTGACCGCCCAGCACAGCCCGCTGAAAAGCCTGAACTTCGCCGCGCTCAAGGTGAAGGACGCGGTGGCCGACCGCTTTCGCCACAAGGGCGGCGAGCGGCCCAATGTGGAAACGCGCTGGCCCGACATCCGCATCCATGTGCACCTGACGACCGATGAGGCCACGCTGTACATCGACACCTCGGGCGAGCCGCTGTTCAAGCGCGGCTGGCGCGAAGACAAGGGCGACGCCCCGCTGAAAGAAACACTGGCCGCCGCCATGATCGCCGCCAGCGGCTGGCAGCAGCAGTGCGCCGACGGCGTGCCGCTGTACGACCCGTGCTGCGGCAGCGGCACCATTGCCATCGAGGCCGCGCAGATCGCCTGCAACATCGCCCCCGGATCGCTGCGCCGCTTTGCGTTTGAAAAGATGCTGCCGTTCCAGGGCCATGTGTGGAGCGCGCTGAAGGCCGACGCACAGGCCGCGCAGCACGCGCCCACGGCGCCCGTGTTTGGCAGCGACGTGGCGCACCGCATGGTGGACTTTGCCCAGCGCAACGCGCAGCGCGCGGGCGTGGGCGAAGCGGTGCAACTGCGCGGCGGCGACGCGCTGCAGCGCATGCCGCCGTGTGACACGCCGGGCGTCATGTTGCTGAACCCACCGTATGGAGAGCGCATCGAGGCAGCCGGTGTGGCGGGTGCCCAAAGCCAGGGCCGCTTCGGCGCCCGCGAAAGCGCGCAGACCGAAGACGGCGGCGAATTTTTCAGCCAGCTGGCCACGCACTGGAAGAAAAACTACCCCGGCTGGACAGCCTGGCTGCTTACGCCCGACCTCAAGCTGCCCAGCAAGATGCGGCTGAAAGAGTCGCGCCGCGTGCCGATGTGGAACGGCCCGATTGAATGCCGGCTGTTCCGGTTCGACATGATCAGGGGGTCGGCCCGTGACAAGCCCGTTGCCGCAAATACTGGTCATTGATACGAACATCGTGCTGGACGCGTTTGTGTTCAGCGATACGATGGCACTGCCTGTACGTGAGGGGCTGGATTCTGGCGCGTTGCGCTGGGTCGCAACCCAGCCCATGCGCGACGAACTGCAGCGTGTGCTGGGCTACCCGCAGATCGTGCCGCGGCTGGTGTTCTACGGCCTGGGCGCCGCCGACGTGCTGGCGCAGTTCGACCATCATGCCCGCCTGGTCGATGTGGCCCCCAAGGCCGACGTCACCTGCAAGGACCCCGACGACCAGAAGTTCATCGACCTGGCCGTGGTCCACGGCGCGCTGTTGCTGAGCAAGGACGCTGCCGTGCTGGCCATGGCACGGCGGTTGCAGGCACGCGGCGCCGCCGCACGCCGTACGCTGGCGTTACCCTCTACATCGCCAGCTTGAAGCTGTCGGCCCGCGCCTTGGGCCAGTAGAGCTTGAACACGTTGTGCAGGCTGCTGATGTCGCGGTCCAGCAGTGCGCCGGGCTGCACCTGGGGCAGCAGGTTGGCCAGCAGGCGTACTTCGGTGTCGTCCAGGCGGCGCACGATGTGGTGGGCCGTGATGTCGTTGGGGTGCGTCAGGCCGGCGGCCTGCACCAGTTCTTTCAGCGCATGCAGCGTGTTGCGGTGGTACTGGTACACGCGCTCGGCCTTGTCGGGCACCACCAGCGCCTGCTGGCGCAGCGGGTCCTGTGTGGTCACGCCGGTGGGGCAATGGCCGGTGTGGCAGGCCTGCGCCTGGATGCAGCCCAGGGCGAACATGAAGCCGCGCCCCGCGTTGGACCAATCGGCGCCCAGCGCCATCATGCGGGCGATGTCAAACGCCGTGATCACCTTGCCCGCGCAGCCCAGCTTGATTTGCCCGCGCAGGCCCACGCCCGTGAGCGTGTTGTGCACCAGCAGCAAGCCCTCCTGCAGCGGTGCGCCCACGTGGTCGCTGAACTCCAGCGGCGCGGCACCCGTGCCGCCCTCGGCGCCATCCACCACGATGAAGTCGGGCGTGATGCCCGTTTCCTGCATGGCCTTGACGATGCCAAACCATTCCCAGGGGTGGCCGATGCACAGCTTGAAGCCGGTGGGCTTGCCGCCGCTCAGGGTGCGCAGCCGCTCGATGAAATGCATCATCTCCAGCGGCGTGCTGAAGGCGCTGTGCGTCGATGGCGACACGCAATCCACGCCCACCGGCACGCCGCGCGCCAGCGCGATCTCGGGCGTGACCTTGGGGCCGGGCAGGATGCCGCCGTGCCCCGGCTTGGCGCCCTGGCTCAGCTTGAGCTCGATCATCTTCACCTGTGGGTCCAAGGCGTTGGCGGCAAAGCGTTCCTCGCTGAAGCTGCCGTCGTCGTTGCGGCAGCCAAAGTAGCCCGAGCCGATTTCCCAGATCAGATCGCCGCCGTGCGCGCGATGGTGTTGCGAGATGGAGCCTTCGCCCGTGTCATGCGCAAAGCCGCCGCGCTTGGCACCGGCGTTCAGCGCCAGGATGGCGTTGGCCGACAGCGCGCCAAAGCTCATGGCCGAGATGTTGAACACGCTGCAGCTGTACGGCTGTGCGCGGCCCGTGCCAATGGTCACGCGAAAGTCGTGCGACGCCAGCCGCGTGGGCTGCATGGAATGGTTGACCCATTCATAGCCTTGGGCGCCCACGTCCAGCTGCGTGCCAAAGGGGCGGTTGTCGGGCTCGCCCTTGGAGCGCTGGTACACCAGCGAGCGCTGTGCGCGTGAGAACGGCACAGCCTCGCGGTCGCTTTCAATGAAGTACTGCCGCATCTCGGGGCGGATGTATTCCAGCGCAAAGCGCAGGTGGCCAATGACCGGGTAGTTGCGCAGGATGGCGTGGCGCGACTGGCGCATGTCGTACACCCCCAGTGCCAGCAGCGCGCCAAAGCACAGCAGCGCGAGCCAGCCCACGCCAAAAGCAACCAGGCTGAAAAGCGCCAAGGCCAGGCCAAAGGCGCACAGCCCCAGCACGGTGTAGCGCACGGGGTAATGGTTGTTGAGTTGGTTGAGCATGGCGCCTTCAGCGGAAGAACCCGGCCAGCGCCTGCGCAGTCTGCGCGTGCAACTCCTCGGGGATGAAATGCCCGGCAGCCACGGCCTGGCCGGTCACCTGGCCTGCGCATTGGGCCTGCCACAGGTCCAGCGGCTTGAACAGCTTGTGGACCACACCACGCTCGCCCCACAGCACATGCATGTCGCAGGCCACCTTGTCGCCGCGCGTGCGGCTCTCGCGGTCGTGGTCCAGGTCGATGCCGGCGCTGGCGCGGTAGTCCTCGCACGCGGTGTGGATGGATTCGGCGCGGCAAAAGCACCGCTCGTATTCGGCCAGCGCCTGCGGCTCGATGTAGCTAAGACCCGCGCTGCCCCAGCCGCCGAGCTTGGCGTGCAGGTAGGCGCGCGCGTTGCCGCCGATCATGGTCTCTGGCAAGGGGCTGGGCTGGATCAGGTGGAACCAGTGGTAGTAGTAGCTGGCAAACCGCATGTCGGTTGCGTTGTACATATCGAGCGTCGGAGCGATGTCGATCACGCACAGCTTCTGCACGCGTGCCGCATGGTCCAGCGCCAGCCGGTGCGCCACCCGGCCGCCGCGGTCATGGCCGCACAGGTAGAAATTGTCTATGCCCAGCGCGTTCATCACGTCCACCGCGTCCTGTGCCAGGGCGCGCTTGCTGTAGTTGCTGTGGTCGGGCAGGCCCGGTGCATGGGACGAATCGCCGTAGCCGCGCAGGTCGGGCATCACGATGAAGAAGTCGTCCTTCAGTGCCTGTGCTACGCGGTGCCACAGCACATGCGTCTGTGGAAAGCCATGCAACAGCAGCAGCGCGGGCTTGCCGCGGTTGCCGCCAAAGCGCGCAAACGCCGTGGACTCCTTCAGCGCAAAGCTGCGCGACTCAAAGCCCTCAAACCAGCCCATCACCGCCCCTTGGCCGCGTTGAACTTCGCCAGGTTGGCGGCGGCGGTGGCGCGCACCTTGTTGCGCAGCAGCGGCGTCCAGCCCAGCAGCAGGCCCGGCGTGCCCAGCGCCTGGCGCGACCAGGCCCAGAAGTCAAACCGGTCGCGGTGCGTGGCGATCAGGCCCTGCGGGTTGAAGGTGAACGCCGCGTCAATGCGGTTGAGCACCAGCCGGCCGGTGGCGCTGAAGCGGTAGTACGCGTCCCAGTGGGCACGGCCCGTGGTGGCGTCGGCCTCGATGGCGCTGTACTCCAGCTTCCAGTCGGGCAGGCCCTTGGCGCGCGTGGCCTCGCACAGCATGCGCCACATGCCCATGGTGGCCTCCTTGCCGCGCAGCGAAAAAACCTCGTCGTCAAACGCCACGTCTGGCGCGTAGCACTGGGCCATGGTGTCCGGGTCCAGCCGGGCAAAGGCCGCGTAGAACTTGTTGAGGGTGTCTTCGTTCGGGTGCATGGGGGCCTTTCAAAGTGCCAGGCGAATAGCTTGCGCGAGGAAATCGTACACCGCCCGGATGCGCCGGCTGGTGCGGATCTCACGGTGCACCGCGAGCCACACGGGCAGCGGCGGGATCTTCAGCATGGGCAGCAGCGGCACGATGGCGCTGTCGGTGCGGATCAGGTAGTCGGCCATGAAGCCCACGCCCAGGCCGTTGCGCACGGCCTGCCAGGACGCGATCAGATCGTCCGTGCGAAACGCGAAATGCTCGCGCGTCACCGGGTAGCCCATGGCCGCGAAGCCCTTGAGGATGTCTTCATTGCGGTCGGCGCCCACCAGCTCGTGCGCCAGCAGGTCGGTGGGCTGGCGCGGCATGCCGCGCCGGCGCAGGTAGTCCTGGTGCGCGCAGGCGCTCAGCGACACCTTGCCCACCCGTTTGGCCACCAGCGTGGCCTGGTCGGGCTGCACCATGCGCACCGCAATGTCCGCCTCGCGCCGCAGCAGGTTGCTGACGGCATTGCTGGCCACCAGCGCCACCTGCACCTGCGGCAGCGCCAGCCGCATCTGGGCCAGCAGCGGCGGCAGCAGGTAGCAAGCCACCGGCTGGCTGGCCGTGATGCGCACCGTGCCGGCGACCCCAGCACTGTCAGCACCCGACACGCTGCGCGCCAGCTGGTGCGCGCCGGCCTCCATGGCGCGGGCTGCATCGGCCAGGCGCAAGGCGGTTTCGGTGGGCAGCAAGCCGCGGCCGGTGCGCTCGAACAGCACCACGCCGAGCTGGCTTTCCAGCTCGGCAATGTGGCGGCCGATGGTGGGCTGGCTGGCCTGGATGACCCGGGCCGCGCCCAGCAGGCTGCCCTGTTCCAGCGCGGCCAGGAAGGAACGCACCAGCGCCCAGTCGAAGTTGTTATTCATTTTTGAAATTCAGGTATCGACAGATAGGCAATTGTGTAACGCGCGTTCCATTTCCACAATCACCCTCATCGTCACCTCACACGGAACCCTCATGACCCACGCATCCACCGTCCTCATTCTTGGCGCCCGCGGCCGCTTCGGCCAGGCTGCGGCCCGCGCCTTTGCCCGCGCGGGCTGGCAGGTGCTGGGCCAGGTGCGCCCCGGCGCGCAGGGCCCGGCCATTGCGGGGGTGCACTGGCTGGGGCTGGCGCCGTCCGACACGGCGGCCCTGGTCCATGCGGCGCGCGGCGCAGCCGTGGTGGTCAACGCCCTGAACCCGGTGTACACCCACCAGGCCTGGCGCACGCAAGCCCCCGCGCTGCTGGAATCAGCCATCCGCGCCAGCCAGGCGCTGGGCGCCACGCTGATGATGCCGGGCAACGTCTACAACTTTGGCGAAAGCATGCCGGCGCTGCTGCGCGAAGACACGGCGCAGGCAGCCACCGGCGTGAAGGGCCGCATCCGCATTGCCATGGAGCAGCGGCTGCGGGCGGCCACACACGAAGGTTTGCGCGCCGTCGTCATCCGCGCGGGCGACTTCTTTGGCAGCGGCACCGGATCGTGGCTGGACCAGGCCGTGGCCAAGGACTTGCTGCGTGGCCGCGTCACCTGGCCCGGCCCGCTGGACGTGGCCACGCCCTGGGCCTACCTGCCCGACCTGGCGCGCAGCTTTGTGAAGGTGGCGCAGCAGCGCAGCCGGCTGGATGCATTTGCACAGCTGCACTTTGCCGGCCACACCGTCATCGGCCAGCAATGGGTCGATGCGCTGACCAGCGTGGCGTGGGACCAGGGCTGGCTGCCCGCAGAGCGCGCACTGCGCGTGCGCCGCATGCCCTGGCCCCTGCTGCGTGTGGCGGGCCTGGTTCTGCCCACCCTGGCCGCGCTGGCCGAGATGCGCTACCTGTGGCGCACGCCGCACCGGCTGCACAACCACACGCTGTGCAACCTGATCGGTGACGAGCCGCGCACGCCGTTTGACGACGCGGTGCGCCAGTCGCTGCGTGATCTGGGCCTGCTGGGTCGCCAGGCCCGGGCCACGCCCGTGGCGACGGCCTGATCCGCTGCCTTGTCTTCCCCGCCATACCTTGAAGGAAAACCCCGTGGACCGTCGCAACTTCATCCGCCTGGCCGGTGGTGGCGTGATTGCCGCTGCTGCTGCAGCCCCCATCGCCGGCTGCTCCATCAGCAGCGCCTACCCGGCGGCCGCCGTCGAGGCGTGGAACGGCCCCGGCGCGGAAACTGATCCTCGCAAGCGTGCCGTGGCCTACGCCATCACCGCGCCCAACCCGCACAACCTGCAGCCCTGGCTGGTGGACCTGCGTGAACCCAACGTGATCACGCTGTACACCGACCGCGAGCGCGTGCTGCCGCACACCGACCCGTATGGCCGCCAGATCCTGATCGGCCACGGTGCCTTCCTGGAACTGCTGGTCATGGCGCTGGCCGGGCAGGGCCTGGCGGCTCACGTGGCGCTGTGGCCGCAAGGCGAGCTGGGCGCCAGCCTGAAGGACTGGGACCGCAGGCCGATTGCGCGCATCACCCTGCAGCCCGGTGGCACGCGCGACCCGCTGTTTGCCCACGTCCTGAACCGCCACACGCCCAAGAGCGACTTTGACACCACGCGGCCAGTATCCGCCGACACGCTGCGCGCGCTGAAGGCGGGCATGGCCCGTGACGGCATCCAGGCCGCTGGCACGGTGGACGCGGCTGCTCTGGGCCCGCTGCGCGAGCTGTGCTGGCAATCAGCCAAAGTAGAGCTGCTGACGCCGCGCACCGTGATGGAAAGCGTGCACCTCACGCGCGTGGGGCCGGGCGAAATACTGGAGCACCGCGACGGCATCAGCCTGAACAGCCCGTTCATCCGCGCGGTGGACGCGGTGGGCATGTTTGACCGCAAGAACCCGCCCGCCGAAGGCAGCGAGGCCTACAAGACCATGATGACCCGCTTTGAAGGCCACAGCCGCACCGCCATGGGCTTTGTGTGGCTGACCGGCCGCAACCGCCGCGCCGACCAGGTCAATGCCGGCCGCGCCTATGTGCGCCTGCAGCTGCAGGCCACGGCGCTGGGCGTGGGCATGCACCCCATGAGCCAGGCGCTGCAGGAGTTCGCAGAAATGGCGCCGCACTACGAGCGCGCCCACCAGCTGATGCTGGGCCGGCCGGCGCCCAAGACGGCGGACGATGAAACGGTGCAGATGTTCTGCCGGCTGGGCTACACGGCGGTGCCCGCACCGGCGACGCCGCGCCGGCCGTTGAGGGCGTTTGTGGTGTGACGGATTCCGCTCATGACGTGTCTGTCATTGCGGGCTCGACCCGCAATCCATGCTCCGCAAGAGCCGGCGCTACTTCTCCAGCGTGGTCAACGAAAGGGCATGTTTACCCGAACGGGCGTAGTCAATCCCTTGACTCCCCCGACCTGATGAGACGCATGCTCTCAACCCTTTGGCGCATCACCCGCTGCCTGCTTGAGCATGTCCAGCAGCTTCTTCTTTTCGGCAGCCGCAGCTGCGGCGTCTTTGAGTGGTGATGCAGCGGCGGGGTCGGTGCCCGCATTGCCCAGCGCGTCTTTCAGGGCATCGGCTGGTGCATGTGGGCCGGGGGCGGGTGCTGGTGCGGGAGTCGGGGCTGTACCAGGTGGTGCTGATGGGGCAGGCGCGCCCGATGGTGGCGCGGCCGGGCCGGGTGGTGTGGCGGGTGCTGCGGGTGGCGGGGTGCCTGCGGGCTCGGTCGCGGGCTGACCCAGCGGATCGGGTGTTGCCGGCGGTGATGCAGGCGGTGTTGCGTCGCCCGGCGCAGGCGTAGGTGCGGGAGCGGGTGCGGGCGCTGTTGCCGGTGGCGTCATGGCCGGTGCTGGCGCTGTAGCGGGTGACGTGGGCGCCGCAGGCGTTGCAGCGGGAGGCGGTGATGCAGCCGGTGCTGCGTCCGCACTCGCGGGAGCGGGTGAAGGCGGCGGCGCAGACGCGGAAGGTGAGAGTGCAGGCGCGGCATCTGCGGCTGGTGCTGCAGGTGCGCTGACAGGCTCTGCGGCCGGTTCCGTCGCGGGGGCTGGCGATGCCGCCTCCGCAGGTGCCGGCGCACCCGATGGCGGTGCGGGTGCTTGTCCGGGTGCCGTGGCCGGGGCTGGCGCAGCCGCCGCGCCGGGGGCAGGTGCCGGGGAGGGGGAGGGCGCCGCTGTTTCAGCCGCGCTGCCAGCCGGCGCGGGCGCGGGTGCCGGCGCCCCCGCTTCTTTCGTCGCGTCCTTGGCCTCTTCCTTCGCAGCCTCTTTCCCCGCCTCCTTGGCCTCGTCCTTCTTCGGCGGCTCCCCGCCGTTCTTCACCACTTCGGCCGCCACGATCGACTCGGCACTTACCACATCGGCGCGTGCCGCGTTGGTCTGGCTTTGCGCTGCCTCCACCTTGGCGCGTGATGCTTCTATCGCCTCCTGGCCTTCGTCGCGTTTGGCGGTCACCTCTTCCTGGGCCTTGGCGGTTTGGGCGGCCATGTCTTTTTCGGCGGCCACCACCTGCTCGCGCAGCGCGTCTGCCTCGGCCGCGACGGCGGCCAGCTGCTCGTCCATTTCGGCTTGCACGCGCTTGGCCTCGTCGGCCGGGGGAGCGATGGCGTCTTGCGCTTGCTGCAGCAGCTGCGCGAACTGGCGCTGGGCCTCGGCCAGTTGTTCGCGCTGGGCGGCGCCTGCGCTGGCGGCTTGCGCGGCCTGGGCGTTGGCGCTGTCTTGTGCGGTTTGCAGTTCGTCCTGCAGCGGGCTGTGGGCGGTGACAAGGGCCGCCAGGCCAGCCAGCGCTGTGTTGGCGCGGTCAGACGCGGCCTGGCCAGCGGATTCAAAGTCTTCTTTCATTGCCGCTGCGCTGTCGGCAGCGTTCTTGACCGCGCCGCCTGCTGCTTCCAGCGCGGCCTTCATTTCGTCTTGCAGGCTGTTCAGTTGGCCGGCCAGCGCGTCCACGCTGCCTTGGGCTTGCTGGGCGGCGGCCTGGATCTGCGCCACCGCCGCTTGCGCCTCCTGCGCCGCTTGTGCCAGCGGGCCGGCGGCTTCCTGGGCCTGCCCTGCAGCGCCCGCCACCTGCGCCTCGGCTTTGGCCAGCAGCTCATCCAGCTTGGCGCGGGCGTTGGCCACCTGCGCCATCAGCTTTTCTTTCAGGTCGTCCATCAGGGCCTTGAGCTTTTGGGCGGGCTCCTTGATCTTTGTCTGCAACTCCGCAATCTTGCTGCGCAGCAGGGCAATTTTGTCTTTCACCTGGTCCACAGGCACCTGCATCTTGGCCTGCGCGTCCTCGATGGTCTGCACCACGCGGGCTTCGGCGGCTTCCACCTGGGTGCGCACCGGCGTCACGGCCCTGCCCTTGATGGCCAGCACCTGGGCGTGCACCATGTCCACCTTTTCGCGCGGCTGGGTCAGCTGCACAAAGGTGTCGCGCCCCGCGCGCACTTTCTCCACGAGCTTCACCGGCACGGCCTTCACCTGGTCGGCGGCCTCGTGCAGCTTGGCTGAGGCCTGGTCCATCTGGTCCTTGGCGGCCTCCAGCGCGGCGCGCACCTTGTCCAGCACCGCCACCACCTTGGCGATGGCCTGGCGCACCTGTTCAATGACCTTTTCCAGCGCGTCGCGCAGCTGGCCCACGATCACCAGCGCCTGGTCCAGCAGGCCGGTGGCGGTGGCGCCGGCCGTGCGCACCGCGCTGCGCGCGCCCGCAATCGTCACCTGGATGCCGGGGATGGACGCCTTCACGCCCATGAACAGCGCCCGCGCTGCCACCAGGGCCGGCGCGCGGGTGATGTATTTGGTGCACACCGCGATGGCGTTGTCGCAGCGCACGTCGGCCTGGTCCAGCTCGCGGCTGGCCTGGGACAGCGCGGCGTCGGCGCGCTCCACAAAGTCTTCCACCCGGGCCTTGATGTCCTCGATCAGCGCCTGCGCTTCGTCGATCTTGTCGTGCACGGGCTGAAAACGCTCAGGCAACGACTGCAGCGTGGCCTTGATCCCGTCGATTTCGGCAATCACGTCGTCCAGCGACTGCTTCATCAGCTCAATGGCGTCGTCCACGCCCTGAACCGCGGCGTCGATCACGTCGTTGATCGCGCTCACGATGGTGTCCAGCCGGCTGATCTGCGCGTCCACCGTTTGCAGGATGCCGTCAATCACCTGGCCCACCGCCTCGATGCGCGCGGCCACGCCGTCAATCGCCGCCTCCACCGCCACCACGGGCGCCGCCACCAGCAGGGCAATTTCATGCGCGCGGCCCTTGAAGCCGTCCACCTGCGTCATCAGGCCGTCGATTTCCTGTTCCAGCGTGGCCACGGCTGCATCCACGCGCTGGATCACCGCGTCCACCGAGGCGCTCACGTCAGTGGCAATCGCATCCACCTGGCTCACCACGCCGTCGATCACCGCGCCCAGGTCTTCCTGGGTGCCGTCCACCTGCGATTGCAGGGCAGCGGTGCCGGTCTGCAGCTCGGTGCGCGCGGCCGCCACATCGCGCAGCGCCTGCAGCCGCTGGCCCAGGGCCTGCGCATCGCTGGCCACCGACAGCAGGCGCGGGGGAAACGGCGTGACGTCAGGGCGTATTGCCACCAGCCGCTGCGGCACGCCCTGCACCGTGGCCACCACGCCCTGCACATCGCCGGTGATGCCGGCCAGGTTCTGGCCAGCCGCGGCCAGCCGCGTGCCCATGCCGGCCAGCGATCCCACCAGGCTGCTCAGGTCCGCCTGGATGCTGGACAGCGCGGGCGGCAGCGGCGCCACCAGCGTCTGCGGGTTCACCGGCGTGGCCAGCTGCTGCAGCTGCGTGACCAGCTCGTCGATCTGGCCCGACACCGTGGTGATGGCCGTGCTGGCGTCGGTGATGCCGCTGGCCAGCTCGGTCTGCAGGGTGGTGGTGGCCGTGCCCACGGCGTCCACCACGCGGGCAGCGCCTTCGCTGATGGTGGTGGTGGCCTTGGTGACGAACTGCACGTTAGCTGCCTGTCAGAGTCCGTCCAGCGTCTGGGTGACGGAGCCGCTGGCCGCCGACATGGCCGACTCGATCTCGGGAATCTTGGACGGCGTGGGCGCCAGGGACACCGGCGCGATCTGGATTTCGCCCAGCGTCAGGTCGATCTGCTCCAGCGACTGCATGATTTCCGGGAGCACTTCGGCGCCTTCGATCTGCACTTCTTCCAGCACGGGCAGCAGCGGCGGCACAGGCGGCTTGATGGGCGCCACCGTCAGCGCCAGGGGCGCGGCGGGCGCGGCCGGCGGCGCGGGCACGCCGGGCAGCCCGGCGGCGGGCGCAGGCTGCGCGCTTTCGCTCACAATCAGCAGGCCTTGGACGATGGCCGCGCCCAGCGCCTGGATCACGCGGTCGTCGGTGTGGGCAAACACCCAGGTCGATGGCTCCAGCCGCTGCAGCGCGGTGCGCAGCGCGCCGCAGGCGGCCGCGTCGTGCCGCCAGAAGCGCAGGTACTGCACGGCATCGTCGGCGCGCCAGAAGTCGCGGCGTTTGGCTTTTGTGACGTCGAATACCGAAGCGGGCGTTTCGGACGCCGGGGCGTCGGCGGGCGTGGGCGCGGCTGGCGGCACACCCATCATGCGAAAGGGCTGGGCTGCCGCGGGCGTGGCGGCGGCCTGCGGCGCTGCGCGCGGGGTGGCGGGTGGCTTGGGTGGGGCCGTGGGCGCCGGAGCCGGGGCCACGGGCGGCGGGCTCAGCCGGTCGTGCAGCCACACCTGCTGGGTGCCGCGTTGCAGCCGGGCCAGCGGCAGGTTCATGTCATGGCCCCCGCCAGGGCCGTGCGGCGGCGCACCCGCATCAGCAGCATCAGCACGATGCCGAAGTTCAGCAGGTTCCAGGCAATGCCGTTGATGAAGGCCGCGTGGTAGCTGCCCGTGATGTCAAACACCTTGCCCGACATCCAGCCACCCAGCGCCATGCCCAGCATGGTGGCCATGATCACGGTGCCCACGCGCGCGCCGGCCTCGGCGGCGGGGAAATGCTCGCGCACGATGATGGCGTAGCTGGGCACGATGCCGCCCTGGAACAGGCCAAACAGCGCGGAGATCACATACAGCGGCACCAGCCCGTCAAACGGCAGGAACATCACCAGCGCCACCGTTTGCAGCGCCGAGCCCAGCAGCAGCGTGCGCAGGCCCCCGATGCGGTCGCAAATGGCGCCCGAGATCAGGCGGCTGACAATGCCGCAGGCCAGCATCAGCGACAGCATCTCGGCCCCGCGCGCCGCGCCGTAGCCCAGGTCGGTGCAATAGGCCACGATGTGCACCTGCGGCATGGACATGGCCACGCAGCATGACAGGCCGGCCACGCACAGCAGCAGCTGCGCCTGGCCCAGGCGCAGGCCAAACGGCAGGCTGCCCGGCACCTTGCCTTGCGCGTTGAGCGGCTGCACGGCCAGCGCGGGCGGGCGCTGGCGCATGAGCTGCGCCAGCATCAAAAGCGACACGGTGCAAAACGCCGCCAGGCCCAGGTAGGTCTGGCGCCAGCCCGCGGTTTCCACAAAGTGCTGCACGATGGGCGGCCAGACGGCGCCGCCCAGGTAATTGCCGCTGGCGCACACCGCCACCGCAATGCCCCGGCGGCGCAGGAACCACAGCGAGGTATCCGCCAGCAGCGGCGAGAACGTGGCCGAGCTGCCCACCAGCCCGATCAGCACGCCGTGCGCCATGGCAAACACCCAGATGCTGCCCGACAGCGCCGCCAGCAGGTAACCGAGCCCCAGCCCGATGGCGCCCACGCGTAGCGGCACCGCCACGCCAAAGCGGTCGGCCAGCCGCCCCATGAGGATGCCGCCCACGCCAAAGCCGATCATCAGCAGCGTGTAAGGCAGCGAGGCATCGGCCCGCGCCACGCCAAAGTCGGCCTGCACCGCCGGCAGCACCACCGGCACCACATACATGCCGCTGGCCCCCACCGTCATCAGCGCCAGCGTGACCAGCAGGCGGCGCCAGGCGTGGGGGGAGTCGATGAGGGACGGATCGGCAGCGGCGCTCACGTGCCTGTTCCCAGAAGCTGGTCCAGCCGCGCCAGCGCATGAGCCACCGTGGCCGCGCGCACGGCGGCGCGGTCGCCGCTGAAGTGCTGCTTTTCACTCGTCAGCACGCCGTCCACCGAAAAGCCGAACCACACCAGGCCCACGGGCTTGTCGGCGCTGCCGCCGCCCGGCCCGGCCACGCCAGTGACGGCCACGCTGGCCTGTGCATGCGACTGGCGCACGGCACCAAACGCCATGGCGCGGGCCACCACCTCGCTCACGGCGCCATGGGCTTCAATGAGCGCGGCGTCCACGCCCAGCAGCTCGGTCTTGGCCGCATTGGAATAGGTGACAAAGCCACGTTCAAACCAGTTGCTGGAGCCGGCCAGATCAGTGCAGGCGCCAGCAATCAGGCCGCCGGTGCAGCTTTCGGCCGTGGCCATCATCCAGCCGCGGGCCTGCAGCTTGCTGGCCAGCGCAATGACAAGAGAAGGTGTGTTCACCAGAACCTCCACAGGGCAATGACCAGCAGCGTGCAGGCGGCGGCCACCAGGTCGTCCCACATGATGCCGAAGGCGCCGCGCCAGCCAAAGCCCTTGAACAGCTGGTCGGCCCAGGCCACCGGCCCCGGTTTGGCGGCGTCAAAGTAGCGAAACAGGATGAACGCAGCCAGCTGGCCCCAGAAGCCCGTGGGCATGGTGAGCCACAGCACCAGCCAGAACGCCGCGATCTCATCAATGACGATCTGCCCCGGATCGGCCACGCCCATGTGCCGCGCTGTGACGGCGCTGGCCCACCAGCCCAGCCCGAAGGTCAGGGCAATGATGACGCCCCATTGCCCGGCCGTAGGTTCGAACGCAAAGCCGATGCACAGGAACGCAACCCAGGCCCACAGCGTGCCCGCCGTGCCCGGTGCGGCCGGGCTCAGGCCCGAGCCAAAGCCCAGCGCCACAAAATGCGCCAGATGGCGCAGCAGGAAGCGCGCGCCCGCGCGTTGGGTCGCGGGCGGTACGTTGGCATCGGCAGTGTCAGCGGGTTGCATGGGGTGTTCAGGTTGTGCCGAACCAGTCGGCCCAGTAGTCAATGCAGGCCCGTATCTTGGGCAGGCGGTGGCGTTGAGGCAACATCATCGCGTAGATCGGGAAGCGCTGCGCATCCACAAAGCTGTCCAGCACCGGCACCAGCCGGCCCTGGCGCACCAGTGGCTTGGCGATCAGGTCGTTGCAGCGGCAGATGCCCAGACCGTTGAGCACCATGGACATCATGATGCCAGTGGACGCCGTGCGGTAGTGGCCCTGCATGGCGCGCACCACGTTCTGGCCGTCCAGCACAAAGGGCCAGCGGTTCAGGTGCTGTGCCACGCTGTTGGTGATGAGGTGGTGGCCGGCCAGCTCGTCCGGGTGCTGCGGCGTGCCCTGCGCGGCCAGGTAATCGGGGCTGGCATACAGGTAGCGCGTGTGGCTGCCGATCTCGCGCGCGATCACCGCGTCGGTCTGGATGGTGCCGGTGCGGATGGCCATGTCGATGCCTTCGCGCGCCATGTCCACCAGCCGGTCGTCGGCATGGATGTCCACCTGCAGCCGCGGGTGGCGCTGCGTCAGGCCCGCCAGGCCGGGCACGATCAGGAAGTGCGCCATTGCCGGGCTGACCGCCAGGCGCACCGTGCCGCCCACCTCGCGCGCCTTGTCGGCGAACTCGGCCTCCAGCTCGGTGAAGGTGCCGGCCATGCGGTGGCAGTAGTCCAGGAAAATTTCACCCTCGGGCGTGAGCGCCAGGCCATGGGTGGAGCGATGGATCAGGCGCGCGCCGCAAGACTTTTCAATGCGCGCCAGGGACCGGGACACCTGGCTGACGGGCGCGTCCCGCTCGCGCGCTACGGCTGACAGCGTGCCGAGTTCTGCCACGCGTGCAAACAATGCCAGGTCGTCGAATGCCAGGTCCCTCATGGTCGCAATGGTAGTGGTGTCCGGTGGGGGTTGCTTTTTCCCCGCGGGTTGGCGCTGACGGTGCCCGGCTCCGCGAATGTCCTCCGGCCTGTGCTGCGCACAGGCCTCCCCCTTTATTTCGCTGCGCCGGGCACCATCACCGTCAACCCACTACGTGTGAGGTGAACCAACGGTGGTGCGCCGCTGTGTCAGCGGGAACAGGTGGGTGGGGTGCTCTGCGCAGCGAAATCAAGGGGGAGGCGGGCGCAGCCCGCCGGAGGACATTCGCGGAGCAGAGTACCCCGCACGCCTGTTCCAGAAGAAGCGCAACGCCCGTTGCAGCGACTGCAACACCCCTTTGCGTCATGCATTGTTTCCCCGCACGGGCTTGATGCCTACATTCAGGCAAGGAAACCCGAAGGACCACCATGCCCACCCTGCACCTGAAAGTAGCCCCGCTGCAAAACCCCGAGCGTTATGAGTCCCTGGCCGCGGCGCTCACCCGCATCACGGCGGATACCCTGGGCAAGCGCGCTGCAGTGACTGCCGTGACCATCGACGACCTGCCCGCCGCGCGCTGGTACGTGGGCGGGCAGGCGGTGCAGCGTCCGGCTGCCATGCTGGAAATCACGGTGACCAGTGGCACCAACACGCCGGCGCAAAAGGCCGCGTTTGTGCAGGCGGCGTTTACCGAGCTGCGCCGGCAGCTGGCTGCCGGGGGCGAGCTGGAAGAGGCCAGCTATGTCACGGTGCGTGAAGTGCCGGCCACCGACTGGGGCTACGGCGGCGTGACGCAACACGACCGGGCGCAGACGCGCATGCGGCTGGCGGCCTGAAGTATCGAGCGCTGGACTTC
This sequence comes from Pseudomonadota bacterium, assembly GCA_020161775.1. Classification (GTDB taxonomy): domain Bacteria; phylum Pseudomonadota; class Gammaproteobacteria; order Burkholderiales; family Burkholderiaceae_C; genus RAM1. The sequence goes on along the minus strand of JAIUOW010000008.1, from coordinate 27,872 downwards.
ATCCGCGCGCCCGCGTCATCTCTTCACGCACCACCTCAATCAGCGCCTGCCCGGCCGGCGGCAGCGATCTTCCGCGCCGCGTGACCACATAGATGTCGCGCGACACCTTGGGCGCGGTCAGCGTCTTGACCACCAGGCCGGGATCGCTGCCGTAGCCTGAATGCCGGGCAAACGCCGACGGCATGATGGACGCGGCCACACCGCTGGCCGTCATCCACAGCGCAGTGGACAGGAACGACACCTCGTTCACCACATCCAGCACCACGCCCGCGCTCGCGGCGGTGCCGTCAATCAGCGGGCGGATGCCGTAGCCCGGGCGCACGGTGATCACCGGATGGCCGGCCAGGTCGGCCCAGCGCAGGGTCTTGCGCGCAGCCAGCGGGTGGCCCCGCGTACACACCAGGCTCAGGTGGTCGCGCACCAGGGTTTGCGTGTCCACATCGGCGCCCGCGCGTTCGGGCGTGCCGATGCCAAAGTCCACATGCTCGCCGATCACGCGGCTGACAAACTGGTCAGGCGCGCAGTCGTCGATCACCACGCGGATGTCGGGGTACAGGGTGTTGAAGCGGCGCATGGCCGCGGGCAACATGATTTCGGCCAGCGTGGGTGTGATGGCCAGCGCCACGCGGCCGCGCCGCAGGCCGGTCAGGTCGCGCAGGCCCGCGCCCAGTGAATCCACGTCACGCAGGATGCGCTGGGCCACCACCAGCGCCTCGCGTGCGGCCTGGGTGGGCTGCAGCGACCGCGTGGTGCGGTCAAACAGCCGCGCGCCCAGGCCGTCTTCCATCTGGCGGATCAGCACGCTCACGGCCGACTGCGTCAGCGACAACTGCTCGGCCGCGGCACTGAGCTTGCGCAGCTCGTACACCGCTACAAACGCGCGCAGCTGGCGCATGCTGGGCGTGAACTTGGGTGCATGCGTGGTTTGATTCATGAGGTTAAATCATATTTCATTCGAAATTCTTCGATTTACGAATGAATGAAGTTTGATTCCAATCAAGGACAACAACATCAGGAGACTGCCGTGCACGTTATTTCCCGCCGCCTTGCGGTGGCCCGCTTTGCGTTCGCATTCGCGCTGTGCGCGATGGCCACGTTGCCCGTCCATTCGCAAACCGCGGCCTACCCCACCAAACCCATCCGCATGGTCGTGACCTTCCCGCCCGGCGGCAGCGCCGACGCCGTGGTGCGCATGCTGGTGCCGCGCCTGAACGAGAAGCTGGGCCAGCAGGTGGTGGTGGACAACCGCCCCGGCGCGGGCGGCAACATCGGCCTGACGGTGGTGGCCAAGGCCGCGCCGGGCGACGGCTACACGCTGGGCGTGGGTGCCGCGGGCGCGCTGGCCGCCAACAGCAGCCTGTATGCGCAGATGCCGTTTGATCCGCAAAAGGACCTCAAGCCGGTGAGCATGCTGGCGGCCATTCCTTTCGTGATCATTGGCAATCCGTCGGTGGCGGCCAAAACCCAGAAGGACCTGGTGGCGCTGGCCAAGGCGCAGCCGGGCAAGCTGTCGATCGCTCACGGTGGCAACGGCACGGCCATGCACTTGTCGGCGGCGCTGTTCGCGCAGATGGCCGATGTGAAGCTGGTCGAGGTGCCGTACCGCGGCTCCGGCCCCGCCGCGCTGGACGTGCTGGCCGGCCAGGTGCCGCTGGCCGTGGTGGATCTGCCCTCGGCCCTGCAGCACATCAAGGCGGGCAAGCTGGTGGCCTATGCCGTGACCAGCCCGCAGCGCCTGCCCATGCTGCCCGACGTGCCCACGGTGTCCGAGGCCGGCCTGTCCGGTTACGACTCCACCGGCTGGTTTGGCGTGGTGGCGCCCGCCGGCACGCCGGACGCCGTGGTGGCGCGGCTGAACGCCGAGATCACGGCCGCGCTGAACGACGACGCGATCAAGACCGCCATGCGCAACCTGGGCGTGGAGCCCGCGCCCGGCACCGCGCAGGCGTTTGACGCCTACATCAAGGCCGAAACGCAGAAGTGGTCCAGGGTCATCAAGACCGCCAACATCAAGCTGGACTGAACCGAATGACGAAAGAGATGACGCAGCCGCTGGACTGCGATGTGATGGTGGTGGGCGCCGGCCCGGTGGGCCTGACGCTGGCCATGGACCTGGCCGGACGCGGCGTGAAAGTGGTGGTGGCCGAGCTGCGCCGCTACGCCGAACCGCCCAACGTCAAGTGCAACCATGTGTCGGCCCGCACCATGGAGCAGTTTCGCCGCCTGGGCGTGGCGCACAAGCTGCGCGACGCCGGGCTGCCCTCCGATTACCCCAACGACGTGGTGTTCCGCACCAGCGTCACCGGGCAGGAGCTCACGCGCATTCCCATCCCGTGCCGGCGTGACCGTTACACCGAGACCGAAGGCCCCGACGCCTGGTGGCCTACGCCCGAGCCGCCGCACCGCATCAACCAGGTGTACCTGGAGCCGATCCTGCTGGAGCACACGGCGGCGCTGCCCAATGTGACGCTGCTCAACCGCACGCAGGTCACGACCTTCACCCAGACACCCAGCGGCGTCGAAGCCACGGCGCTGGACCTGGACGCACACACCACGCGCACCATCCGCGCGCGCTACCTGGTGGGCTGCGACGGCGGTGCGTCCCCCGTGCGCAAGCAGATGGGGGCGAAGCTGGAGGGCACGCCGGTGATCCAGCGCGTGCAGTCCACCTGGATCCGCGCGCCCAGGCTGCGCGCCCTGATTCCCGGCAAGCCGGCCTGGTCGTACTACTCGGTCAACCCGCGCCGTTGCGGCACGGTGTTCGCCATCGACGGGCAAGAGACCTGGCTGGTGCACAACCACCTGAACGCCCACGAGCCCGAGTTTGATTCGGTGGACCGCGACTGGTCGATCCGCCAGATCCTGGGTGTGGGCGCTGATTTTGAGTACGAAGTCATCAGCAAGGAAGACTGGGTGGGCCGCCGCCTGGTGGCCAACCGCTTTCGCGACCGCAACGTGTTCATTGCGGGGGATGCCGCGCACCTGTGGGTGCCCTATGCCGGCTACGGCATGAACGCAGGCATCGCCGACGCGATCCATCTGTCGTGGCTGCTGGCCGCGCGCGTGCAGGGCTGGGGCGAGGAGGCCATCCTGGATGCGTACGAGGCCGAGCGCCAGCCCATCACCGAGCAGGTGTCGCACTTTGCCATGGACCATGCGCAGAAGATGATCCGCGCACGCAGCGCCGTGCCGCCCAACATCGAGGCGGACGACGATGCCGGCGCCGCCGAGCGCGCGCGCATCGGCCAGGAGTCCTATGACCTGAACGTGCAGCAGTTCTGCTGCGCGGGGCTGAATTTTGGCTACTACTACGGCGGCTCGCCCGTGATCGTGGCCGATGGCGAGGCGCCGCCGCCCTACACCATGGGCAGCTTCACGCCGTCCACCGTGCCGGGCTGCCGCGCGCCGCATTTCTGGCTGGCTGATGGCCGCTCGCTGTACGACGCCTTTGGCCCCGGCTACACGCTGCTGCGGCTGGACGCACGGGCTGATGTGACGCCCCTGGTGGCCGCAGCCCAGGCGCGTGGCATGCCGCTGGCGGTGCTGGATGCGCAGGCGCGCGATGCGATACCCGATGCCTACCGGCACAAGCTGGTGCTGTGCCGCGCCGACCAGCATGTGGTGTGGCGTGGTGATGCGTTGCCGCTGGATGCGGGCGCGCTGGCGGCCGTGCTGTGCGGCGCCGGGTCAGGTACCCAGCAGGTTCTTCATGACGATGCGCAGCTTGGCGGGCGGCACGGGCTTGTACAGCAGGGTGAGGCCGCTGCGGCGGACGTCGCGCGCAGTCTGTAGCGATGTGTCGCCGGTGAGCAGCAGCGCGGGCAGGTTGGGCCGCAGCTTCGCGCGCAGGCGCTGTACGACCTCGGTGCCCAGCTCGCCATGGTCCAGCCGCAGGTCCGAAATGATGAGGTCGGGCGCGGCGGTTTCGCGGGCCAGCAGTGCCTCGGCCTGCGGGCCTGATGCCGCCATGATGACCTGGCAGCCCCAGCGCTCCAGCAGCCGTGCGGTGCGTTCCAGGATCACGGCGTCGTCGTCCACCACCACCACGCGCACGCCGGCAAAGGTGGCAGGGCCGCTGTCGTCCTCTGCCATCAGGTCCGGCTCTGCCAGCGCGTGGGAGGGTATTTGCCCCAGCGGCACCTGCAGTGAAAATCGCGATCCCCGCCCTGGCACTGAATGCAGTGACACGGTATGGCCCAGAAGCTGCGTGCAGCTGCGCACGATGGCCAGCCCCAGGCCCAGGCCGCCGCGGTTTTCGCCTGCGCGTTCCAGCCGGAAGAATTCCCGGAAGATCGCGTCCTGGTGCTCAGGGGCGATGCCCAGCCCGGTGTCCCAGACCTCAATGCGCAGCGTGTCGCCGCGCGTGCGGCAGCCCAGCACCACGCCACCCCTGTCGGTGTAGCGCAACGCGTTGGACACCAGGTTGGCCAGGATGCGCTCCAGCAGGGCCGGGTCGCTGAAGACGACGGCGCGGCTGGGCATCACCGACAGCCGCAGGTTTTTCTTCTGCGCCACGGCCGTGAAGGCCCGCTGGACCCGCTGCAGCATCGGCTGCAGCGGCAGCGCCATGCGGTTGGGCGCGATCAGCCCGCTTTCCAGCCGTGACATGACCAGGATTGCGTCCAGCAGTGACTGGGTGGAATGCAGGGCGGACTCCATGTGCTCCACCAGCGGGCGTGCCTGCGGCGGCAGCGGCGCGCTTTTCAGGTCCTCCAGGAACAGGCCCAGCGCATGCATGGGCTGGCGCAGATCGTGGCTGACCGCGGCCATGAAACGCGATTTGGCCGCGCTGGCACGCTCGGCCTCGCTCTTTTGCGCGGCCAGCACCGCGAGCTGCTGCACGCGCTCCTCGCGCTGCTTGAATGATGTGATGTCGGTGACGATGGCCAGCGTGCCCGCGTGCTGGCCGTCCTTGCCGTGTACGGGGTAGGCGGTCTGCATCGCCAGCAGGCTGGTGCCGTCCTTGCGGCGCAGCGCCACGCCCGCGCTGCCGTCCTGCGCGCCGCCGGCGGCGTCGGGCTGCAGCGGCGTTTCATGCATGAGGCTGTCCATGGGCAGGCCGGTCAGTTCGGTTTCCCCGTAGCCCAGCATGGTGGCCACGCGACGGTTGGCGAAGCTGATGCGTCCCTCGGCGTCGGTCATGAGGATGCCATCGCGCCCCGTGTCCATGATGCGGCGAAAGCGCTCCTCGCTGCCGCGCAGGGCGGCGGCGGCGCGTTCGCGCACGCTCACGTCCTTGCCCAGCCCGCGGTACACCGTCTGGCCATCCTCGGCGGCCACCGGCACGCCGCTGATGCTGATGTGCAGCGAGTCGCCGCCGTCGGTGGGATAGCGGATCACCACGTCATGGAACGGCTGGCGCGCATCCAGCGCCGCGCGCAGGGCGTCCCAGTCCGCCTCGGCGCCGGCGCGCGCCAGGTTCCACCAGCTATGGCCCAGCAGGGTCTGCGGGTCCAGGCCAGACTTTTCCGCAAAGCCCTCTGACAGGTACGCCAGGCGCCGCAGCGCGTCCTGCTCCCAATACCAGTCGGACGACAGATCGGCCAGGCTGCGAAAGCGCGCCTCGCTCACGCGCAGCGATGCCTCGATGGCCTTGCGCTCCTGCGCGTACTTCATGGTCTTGACCAGCAGCCGGCCCGACAGGTCGTTCTTGACCAGGTAGTCCTGGGCGCCGGCCTTCACGGCCGACAGCGCCAGCTGCTGGTCCTCGTTGCCCGTCAGGACGATGACGGGCAGCGCCGGCGCGCGGCTTTGCAGCCGGTAGAGTGTCTCCAGCCCGAAGCTGTCGGGCAGCGACAGGTCCAGGAACACCACATCGGGCAGCGCCACATCCAGCGCGCCAAGCGCGTCGTGCAGCGACTCGGCCACCTGCATGTCGAACGCGGCGCGGCCGATCTCATCCACCAGCAGCTCGCGGATCAGCCGCGCGTCGCCGGGGTTGTCCTCCACCAGCAGGATGCGTTGCGCGTCGCGGCTCACGGGGGCCCCGTCATTCGTCGGACTTGGGCGGCAGCGTGACCAGCGCCAGCCAGAAGCGGTCAATCGAGCGGATCACCTCGATGAAGTTGTCAAAGTTCACCGGCGATTTGGTCACGTAGCAGTTGGCGTACAGGTCGTAGCTGCGCAGGATGTCCTCCTCGGCCTTGGAGGTCGTGAGGATCACCACCGGGATGCGGCGCAGCTGGGCGTCGGTCTTGATGTGCTGGAGCACCTCGCGCCCGTCCATGCGCGGCAGGTTCAGGTCCAGCAGGATCAGGTCTGGCCGTGCCGCGTCCACGTGCTTGCCGCGCCGGTACAGGAAATCCAGCGCCTCCACGCCGTCCTCCACCCAGTGCAGCTTGCACAGGACCTTGCCTTCGCGCAGGGCCTCCACGGTCAGGCGCATGTCGCCGGGGTTGTCTTCCACCAGCAGGATGTCCAGGGGCTTGGGTGCGACGTCGACGTTCATGATGGCTCGCTTTCGGGGAGTGACTTGGACAGCGTGAAGCTGAAGGTGGTGCCCTGACCAGGCCCGCAGGTCACGGTGATCTGCCCGCCGTGACGTTCGACGATCTTCTTGCAGATGGACAGGCCAATGCCCGTTCCTTCGTACTTCGAGCGCGAGTGCAGGCGCTGGAAGATGATGAAGATACGCTGGAAATACTCGGGTGCGATGCCGATGCCGTTGTCAGCCACCGAGAGGGTCCAGAACTGATCGTCTTCGGTGGCGGCGATGCGCACCACCGGCGCGGCGTCGCCGCGGAACTTGATCGCGTTGCCCACCAGGTTCTGGAACACCTGGGTAAGGCCGGCCTTCTCGCACACCAGCTCTGGCATGGGGCCACGCTCGATGGTGGCGCCGTTGCGCTCGATGGCATGGGCCAGGTTGGCCAGCGCGTCATCCAGCGCGCGGTCCAGCCGCATCATGCGCATGGGCGCGCGCGAGCGGCCTGCCCGGGAATACATGAGCAGGTCGTCGATCAGCTGCTTCATGCGCTGTGCGCCGTCCACCGCGTACTTGATGAACTCGCGCCCGTCGTCGTCGAACTTGTCGGCGTAGCGCCTGGACAGCAGCTGCGTGTAGCTGGCCACCATGCGCAGCGGCTCCGAAAGGTCGTGCGAGGTGACGTAGGCAAACTGTTCCAGCTCCTGGTTGGAGCGGGTCAGCTCGGCCACGCGCTGGCGGATTTCCTCCTCGGCGCGGCATTGCGCGGTGATGTCGCGCATGAGCGTGACCACCACCCAGCGCCCCTGCACGCTGACTCCGCGTCGGGAGAATTCGATAACGGTGTCCCGCCCGCCCAGGCCCAGCGGCTTGATCGTGCGCACGTCAATCACGGCCTCGGGCGCGCGCGAGATCACGTAGCGGTAGCCCTTGCGCAGGCGCACCGCGTCAAATGGCTCGCTGGCGGTGGAGTAATAGCTGGCCTCCACGCCACCGGCCAGCAGCGCCTCGCGCGACACGCCCAGCAGTTGCACGGCGGCATCGTTCATGTCGTAGTAGGCGAGCGTTTCGGGGTCCGCGATCAGGATCGCGTCCACCGCCGCGTTGTAGGCTTCGCGCAGCAGCTCCAGTTCGGCCACGCGTTGGCGTATTTCACCCTCGGCGCGCTTTCGGTCGGTGATGTCGCGCACCGTCGCAAGGATCAGCCACTGGCCGTCGGACTGGAAGGCCATGCGGTGTGTTTCCGCCTGGAAGACCGTGCCGTCAGCGCGCAGCGCCTCGTGTTCCATGTGGTGGATTTGCGGCGACCGCGCGATCGTCTCGTCGTACAGCTGCTCCAGCTGCGTCGTGTCCATGCCGGGCCGGTTGGCGTTTGGCGGCAGCGACAGCATCGCATCCCGGTCGCGGCCGTACATGCGGCAGGCGGCTTCATTGACATCGATGATGCGCAGCGTCGCGCGGTCCACCACGAACACGGCGTCGGCGCTCAGGTTGACGACGGCCGCGAAGCGTTCGGCGCGCTGCTGGGCTGCCTTGCGTTCGGTGATGTCGCGGTTGACGCTGACGACCAGCCAGCGGCCATTCAGGTTGACGGCCCTGCGGGTGAACTCCAGGACCACGTCGTGGCCGTTGATGCGTGTGGGAACTTCCTCTGTGCAGGCCTGGGGCGCCCGGGCGATGATGCCGGCGTAGAACTGGCGCATCTGCGCGTCGCTGGCGTCGCCCCGGATGCCTCCCCGCGCGCCGCGCGCGAGCAGCTGTTCGCGCGTGGTGCCATACATCTGCGCCGTGGCTTCGTTGACGTCCAGGTACTCAAGCGTGTGCGGATCAATCACCACGATGGCGTCCGGCGCCGCGTTGATCGCCTCGTGCATCAGCTCCAGCTGCGCCTGCGCGGCCTTGCTTTCGCTCAGGTCCCGCACGGTCACCACCATGATCCAGGCGCCGTCCGAGCGCAGGGCCTGGCGCCGGACCTCGGCACTGAACGTGCCACCGTCGGGCCGCCGTTCGACAACTTCCTCGTGAACGACCTCGGGCGTGCGGGCGATCACGGCGTCGTACCTGGCCTCCAGCGTCTCGCGCGTCGTGTCTTTCAGTGTCAGGTGCACCGGCAGCGCCATCAGCTCGTCGCGGGTGCAGCCATGCATGGCGCAGGCCGCGGCGTTGACGTCGATGACCTGCATGGTCGCGCGGTCCACCAGCATCACGGCGTCGGGGCTCATGTTCACCACGGCGGCCAGGCGCTCGATGCGGCTCTGTGCCGTCTTGCGCTCGGTGATCTCGCGCATCACGCTGATCACCAGCCACTGGCCATCGACCTGGACGGCCCGGCGGATCGATTCCGCCCACACCAGGCGGCCGTCGGCGCGCGGCACCTGGCGTTCCTCCGTCACGGCTTGCGGGTGGCGGGCGATCAGGTCGTCGTAGCGCGCGCGCAGGCCGGCGTCGTCAAAGCGGTCCGGAAATGCACCGCGCACGCCCAGCGCGCGCAGTTCGTCGCGCGACATGCCGTGCAGCCGGGCGGCGGCTTCGTTCACGTCCACATAGGTGAAAGTGTCCGGGTCGATGATGTAGATGGCATCGCCCGACGCGTCAAAGGCCGCGGTGATCCGCTCCAGGCGGCGCTGCTCCTGCTTGCGCGCGGTGATGTCGAGCCAGGTGATGAAGATCAGCCAGCGCCCGTCCATGTTCAGCGCCTGGCGGGTGGTGGCCACCGGGATGACGCGGCCGTCGCCGGCGATGAAGTCGTATTCGTGCGTCAGGGCCTGGGGCGAACGCGCAATGAGCTGCGCATACAGCGCGTGAAAGTCCTCGGTGCCCGTGCCGTCGCGGCGCCGCAGGTGGGTGGGGCCACGCGCCAGCACCTGTTCGCGTGTCATGCCCATCAGTTCGCAGGCCGCGGCGTTGGCATCCAGGAAGGCCAGCGTCTGCGCGTCCACCACCATTGCGGCGTCCGTGCTCAGGGCCAGCGCGGTGCGCACGCGCGCGGCCAGTCCGTGCGGTGCCGCTTGCGTGGCAGGTTGCGCGAGCCGTGCCTTCAGGTAGAGCGTGTGGCCGGACGGCGCGGGCTCGCGCAGGCCGCTGAGTGCCAGCGCGGCGCCCGCGGCGGGGCCGCTGGTGCCCATGATCTGCAGGGGCTGTAGCCGGCCCTGGCTGTCCCACGCGTTCGGGTCGTCCCGCGGGTCGGGATGCCAGAGCGTGGCGGCCGCGCGGCCCGCGAGCGCCGCGCCAGGTGGCGCCAGCAGGTCGTGCGCGGCATCGTTGGCATAGGCGATGGTGCCCGCGTCATTGACCACGAGCAGGGCGTCTGACGACAACTGGGCAAGGGTGCGGAAGTCTGTCATGGGCGGGCCCGGGCCACGGGCCGGATTGGACGCACCAGTATCCGGGATTGCCCCCCCCGCGCGCAATCGCGTGCGGGCCCCTGTCCGACCTATACTTTGGCATGCTTGACGCTGATCCGACCCCGCAATCCGCTGCCGCATCCCAGCGCCTGAAGGTGCTGGTGGCCGACGACCACTACCTCGTGCGCGAGGGGCTCAAGCTGGCCTTGCGCCAGATCCAGAGCGATGTGGAGGTGGTCGAGGCCGACACGCTTGAAAAGGCCGTCGAGGCTTACCGCGCGCATCCTGATCTGGACCTGGTGCTGCTGGATCTGACCATGCCCGGTACAGTGGGTGCCGCCTCGGCGCTTGACGGGTTCGAGCGCAGTTGCCCCGACGCACGCGTGGTGGTGGTGTCGGCGGCCTATGACATGCAGACCGTGCAATGGGCGTTACGCAAGGGTGCGCTGGGCTTCATTCCCAAGCTGTCAGGCAAGGACACGCTGATGAGCGCGCTGCGCTTCATCCTGGACGGGGGCATCTACGTGCCGCCCGAAGCCGTGGTTGGCGGGCCGGCGGCGGGCATGTTGCGGCCCGACGGTGGCACGGCGGTGCCGCTGCCGGGTATGTCGCGCCAGATCTGGCTGGACGAGCCCAAGGGCTGAGCCGGGCCGCCGTGGTGCGCCTTGATGCGGGTCAGGCGAAATGGTCGAACGAGGCGTAGCGCGCATCCAGCACGGTGCCGTCGCCGTCCATCAGGCGAATGCCGCTGCCGGCGTGCACTGAGCCAATGCGCGTGGCGGCCGTGCCCGCCAATGCAGCGGCCTGTGCCACGGCCTCGCGCCGTCCGGGTGGCGCTGTGAACGCCAGTTCGTAGTCGTCGCCACCGGCCAGGATGAATTCCAGCCGGCGCGCGCCCTGGTACGGCGCAGCCATCAGCGCCTCGGCCAGCGGCGTCTCAATCCCCGCGCCCACGCCGCTGGCGCGCAGCACATGGCCCAGGTCGCCCAGCAGGCCGTCGCTGATGTCAATGGCTGACGTGGCAATGCCGCGCAGTGCCACGCCCAGCGCCACGCGTGGCGTGGGCGCTTCCATGCGCGCGCGTGCCGCGTCAAACACATCGGCGGGCACGGACAGCTGGCCGCGAAACACCTCCAGCGCCAGCCGCGCGTCGCCCAGCGTGCCGCTGACCCAGATATCGTCGCCCGCGCGTGCGCCGCTGCGCAGCAGGGCCTGGCCGGCGGGGACTTCGCCAAACACGGTGATGCAGATGTTCAACGGGCCCTGCGTGGTGTCGCCGCCCACCAGCTCGCAGCCATGGGCGTCGGCCAGTGCCAGCAGGCCGCGCGAGAACGGCTCCAGGAATGCGGCATCGGCGCGCGGCAGCGCCAGGGCCAGCGTGAAGGCCAGCGGCGCCGCGCCGCAGGCGGCCAGGTCGCTCAGGTTCACGGCCAGCGCCTTGTGGCCCAGGCGGGCCGGGTCCACGGTGGACAGGAAGTGGCGTCCTTCGACCAGCATGTCGCTGGACACCGCCAGCTGCATGCCGGGCGCGGGTGCCAGCAGCGCGCAGTCGTCGCCCGTGCCCAGGGCCGCGCGGCGCGACGGCCGCGCGAAGTAGCGCCGGATCAGTTCGAATTCGCCCATGGGTGTGGTCATAGCCGCGCGATCATAGCGGCGCGGCGACCGGCTACAGCCCGCGGAACTTCTGCGCCGACTGCCGCACCACTTCGGCCAGCAGGCGCTCCTGGCCCTGGCGCTCGCGCAGCCAGCGGGCGTCGTTGTTGCCCAGCTCCACGCTGGTGCGCAGCAGGTGCACGCCGGCGCTGGCGCCCAGTTTCTGGATGTGCGGATGGATGCGGGCCATGGTGGCCAGGATGTGGTCGCGCAGCGCCATGTGTTCGCCGGTGGCCGGGTCCACGTACACCGCCTCCAGCCCGAAGCGGCAGGCCTGGAAGCGGTTGTAGGTGTACACGAGGTAGTCGTCCTCGGCCGGCATGAAGGGGTCTTCTTCCATCAGCCACGACGCGAGCGACTGCACGTAGGCTGCCAGCGCCGCCGCGCGGCCAATGGTCAGCGGCGTGTCGAACACGCGGATTTCGATGGTGCCGTATTCGGGTTTGGGGCGGATGTCCCAGTAGAAATCCTTCATGCTCTTGACCACGCCGGTGTGGGTCATCTTGTCAAAGTAGCTGCTGAACTCGTCCCAGGTCAGCGCGAAGGGCGCGCGCCCGGACAGCGGGAACGCAAACACCGAATTGAGCCGGGCCGAATCAAACGCGGTGTCTTGCGCCTGCACGAAGGGGCTGGACGCCGACAACGCGATGAAGTGCGGGATGTAGCGCGACATGCGGTGCAGCAGCACCAGCGCGGTGTCGGCATCAGGGCAGCCCACGTGCACATGCTGGCCAAAGATGGTGAACTGCTTGGACAGGTAGCCGTACAGCTCGGACAGCTCGCGAAAGCGTGGCTTGTCGTAGATGCGCTGGTCGTGCCACATCTGGAACGGGTGCGTGCCGCCGCCGGTCACCGCGATGTTGAGCTTGTCGGCGCTTTTGACCAGCGCGTCGCGGATCTGCGTGAGCTGGCCCAGCACCTCGGCAGACGAATGGCACACGCCGGTGGAGATCTCGATCATGCTGGACGTCATCTCGGGCACCACGCTGCCGGGCAGAGGCACCTTGGCCATCAGGCGCAGCATGTCGTCGGAATAGGGCGCCAGGTCGTAGTCATTGGTGTTGACCAGCTGCAGTTCCAGCTCCACGCCCAGCGACAGCGCGGCCGACTGGCTGAAGGGTTCAAGTGCCATGGGCTTCTCCGGCGCGTTCGCGCGGCTCCGGGGGCGAGGGCGGCGCCAGCCAGGGCTTGATGCTTTCGCCCGAGCGGTACACCGCCACGGTGGCGATCACCGCGCCCAGCACCTCCATGAGCAGGATGGCGGGCAGCGCGATGCGCGCAATCATCGGCCCATTGGCGGGCGAGGACACCACAAACTGCGACACCAGCAAAAGCGCCACCGAGGACATGGGTGCCATGGCGCAGCCTACCCACAGCGCCTGGCGCCAGCTGGCGCCGCTGCCGGGGTTGGCCAGCGCCACGCCGGTGATCTTGGCCAGCGCCCGCACGCCGATCAGGGCCAGCACCAGGCCCGCCACGGGCTTGCTCCAGTCTGCCTGCGCCGCCACCACCGACACCAGCACGAACATCAGCGTGGTGAGGATGGAGGCCGCCGTGCCCAGCTGGCGCGGCCAGGTCCAGGGCCGGGGGTTCAGCTGCTTGAGCAGCATGCCGCCCAGCAAGGCGGCCAGCGGCGCCGAGCCGCCGAAGTGGGCGGCCATGGCGGTGCCGGCGGCAATCAGCGCCAGCACCATCATGGAGGTGTTTTCGCTGGTGGGGCTCATGACGCGCAGCGCGGTGCGCAGCGCCAGTGCCAGTACCGCGCCCACCACGATGGACAGGCCCAGCACCACGGCCACGGGATAGAACGTGTCGCTCAGCGCGGCGTCGTGGCGGTTCAGCAGGCCCGCCTTGGCACTGCCCCAGGTCAGCGCATACAGCGTGCCCAGCGTGGCCAGCACGATGGCCCGCTCGGTCACCGGGCCGCTGGCGCGGGTGTCCATCACCACGCGCGTCAGCACCGCGGGCGAGGCCACGATGGCCACGATGGCCAGTGCCTCGGCGACCGAGGGCCGTACATCCATCCAGATCAGCACCCAGTACACGGCGGCGTAGGTGAGCACGGATTCCAGCACGCTTTGCGCCAGCACCATGGGGTTGTGGCGGAACCAGCGCAGCGGTATGCGCCCGCCGGCCTCGAACAGCACCACCGCCACGCCCAGCTCCAGCAGGAACAGGCTGATGCCCTGCAGCGGCCAGGCCCCGCCTGAAAAGCCGGCCAGGCCGGCGAACGCGCCAACGACCGAATAGCCCACCACCTTGGGCAGGCCCGTATAGCGCTGTGCAAGGTGGCCTGCGGCAGCGGCAATGGCCAGCAGGATGGACCACTGGACAGTCGGCAAACCCGCGGACGGCTTGATCCATTCGGCCCAGAAGGCCATGAGTTCATTCATTGTTGCGTCTCCCGCGGAGACTGTAGCGCGCTGTTACGTGCTCGCCTGTAGGACGGCGGCCCTATCAGAGCGGCGCCAGCGGGATCTTCTCGGCCTGCGGGTCGGCGCCGTTGTGCGCTTGCAGCGCCATGATGAGCTGGCCCAGATCGTCGTTCAGCCGGGAAAGAGTGGCCGCGTCCAGCTGTTCCAGGGCCGCGGGCAGCACACCGGTAAAAGGCCCCGGCGCACGGGCCAGGATGCGATCGCCCGCGGGCAGCAGGTGCAGTTGCACCGCGCGGCGGTCTTCGTCGCTGCGCACTGCTTCCACCAGCGCCCGTTCCACCAGCTGGCGCACCAGGTTGCTGGCGGTGGACTGGTGGATGTCCATGGCGGTGGCCAGCGCCGACACCCGGATGCCCGGATGCTGTTGCACCACACTGAGTGCCCACACCTGCGCACCGCCAATGCCGGCCTGCTTCTCGACCTGCTGGAAATGGGTCTTGACGGCGTTGAACACCACGCGGAAGCGGCGCAGCACCTGCTTTTCGGGGCCCCCGGGCACCATGGCCGAAATGGCAGTTAGAAGCTCGGGCGGCGTGGCAACGGTTGGCATACGAACGGATCATAGGCGGTCCCTGTGGCGGCGCCTAAGCGCCGCATGAGCCAGCGTGAACGCCGTACAACAGTGTTTCGGCGGCGGCTAAAAAGAGAGCCCCGGACGGGGCTCTGAATGCTCGGATTCGCTGCCCTGATAAAGCAGTTGCGAGCCTGAAATGAGCTGAAATTGTATTTGTGACAATGCATTTCGGCAAGACATGGCTGCCATGCCGCAGCGCGACGCTGGGGTTTAGGCCTGCGGCAGGATGAAGCTCGCCGGGCGCCGGCGCAGCCGCGCCCAGATGGCGCTGCGGATGCGCTGGCGGTCCACGCCGCTCACGTTGTTGGCGCGCAATGCCAACCGGAAGGCGAAGTAGAAGCTGACCGTGAGATTGAGCACACCAATCAGCGGGATGGCTGCCATGCACCACCACAGCGCGGGCATGCGCAGCGCGTCCAGCCCGTAGCTGGCGGCGGCAGCCGCCAGCTGGCCGGTGGACAGCGTGACGTGCCGGGCCTCCAGCCCCAGGCCCACAAAGGCCAGCACCGGCGGCAGCAGGCCCAGCATGAAGCCCAGCGAGATGTTGGAGGCCAGGCCGGAGATGTGCTCGCGCATGAAGCGCGCCCAGCGGTCCGCCCGCGCCACGCCCAGCACCGCCGTGATGCGCGGGTTGTAGCGCACCGCGGAATCCAGCCGGTGCAGCACGAACCAGTTTTCCGCCCAGCCCGCGATCAGGCTGGAGGCGAACAGCAGCACCCCGGTGAAGGCTGCGAAGAACAGCGTGCCCGGTGACAGCAGGCTCAGCGAATGAAACACGTAGTCCGCTTCCTTGTGGCTGATCATGTTGTGCCCGCTGGCCAGGTAGATGGCGTAGCTGATCAGCAGCACGCAGGGCGTGACCATGCCCACGTTGCCCACCACGGCCGCCACCTGCGAGCGCACCAGGTGCGTGACCTCGTCCACGAAATCCTCCACCGCGTCGCGCCGGCTCAGGTCCTTGAGCTTGGCAGCCATGGCGGGCGCGGTCATGGCCGGCTGTTTGGTGGCCAGCGTCCAGTGCAGGAACTGGATCAGCACAAAGCTGGCCGAATACATGGCGCCGGCCCAGAAACCGCCCCAGAAGGCCGCGAGCCCCAGGGCACCCAGCGCAAATTTGGCGGTGGTGGTCAAGGCCGTGACGGCGCCGCCGCCCGCGGCCTTGCCCAGCATGCTGCGGTATTCCGCCGGGGTGCGCGTGATGTAGTGCTCGCCGGTTTCGGCGCTGCGCTCGGCCAGCTTGGCGGCCAGCAGGGAAGAGTTGGACGCGAACAGCGCGCGCAGGCTGCGCCGCTCCTCGCTGGTGCCGGCCAGGCGTGACAGCAACCGGGCCGTCGCCGTCAACGGCGTTGCCGACAGCAGGCAATCCATGAGCTCGCGCACGCGCAGCACGCGCTCGCGCAGCTGGCGCAGCATGAACACCAGCCCCACGGAAATGCCGTGCTCCTCCAGATGCGCATACACGCTGTTGGCGGCCTGGCGGCACGCGTCCAGCCGTTCGCGCAGCCGGGTTGCGGCGGCCTCGACCTCCTGGGGTTCGCGCGGCGTGGCCACGAATGCGGCGCGCAGCGCCTCCACGTCGGCGGCCAGGTCATGAAAGGGCTGCGTCTGGCGCGCGGGCGCGCTCATGCGCTGGCGCAGCTCGGCTGCAAAACCGGTCGCGCGGATCTGGCCGGCGCAGAAATTGATGGCCTCCAGCAGCTCGCGCTGCCACAGCGTCAGGCCAGGCACGGGGCTGGGCGCGGTAAACAGCGCGGCCAGCCGGCGCAACGTCACATCGTCCAGCGCTGCCAGCCATTGCGCGTCAAAGCTGCCGCCCACGGCCAGGCTGAACAGCTCGGAGGCATCGTTGGTCTCGGGCGTGCCAGGCAGCAGCTTGTGGCGCAGCCGCGCGGCCAGCTCGCTCATGAAGGCCGTGCGCGGCGCAAAGCCGAAATCCGCCAGCAGGGTGGATGCATCGACGGTGCCGGTCAGGGCCAGCCACCATTGCTGCAGCTTGAGCTGCACGTCTGGGCGGGCCTGCACAGCGTCCAGCAGCAGCGTGACGCGGCTGGCCGCGGCCTGCGGCGACGCGCGGTCGCCGCGCACCCAGTCCAGCACGGCGATCAGCCACAGGTGGCGCTGCGCCAGCGGCGCCTGTGGGTCCAGTGTCTCCAGCAGCCGGGTCAGGCTGGCGCCTGCGGCGGCGCGTGCCATCAGTGCAGCACCCGCGACGGCCCACCCCCGGCATCCAGCACAAAGGCGGGGATGGAGACCTCAAAGCGGCCCGCGTCCTCGGCCACGCAGAAGTAGCTTCCGCGCATGGTGCCGGTGGCGGTGCGCAGCCGGCAGCCGCTGGTGTACTGGAACGATTCGCCGGGTTTGAGCAGCGGCTGGTGGCCTACCACGCCCAGGCCCTTGACCTCCTCGGTCTGGCCCTGCGCGTTGCCGATGATCCAGTGGCGCGAGATCAGCTGCGCCGGGATGTCGCCGGTGTTGGTGACCGTGATGGTGTAGGCAAAGCTGTACAGGTTCTGCTCGGGCACGGACTGGTCCGGCAGGTACTGCGGCTCGACATCCACCTTGAACTGGTAGTTGGGCATGGAGCGGCAATAGTACCAAGGCGGGCCGCCGCCAAGGTACTGCGACAATCCATGCCATGAGCAAGCCTGCACCCTCCTACCGTATTGCCCCGTCCATCCTGTCTGCCGACTTCGCCCGCCTGGGCGACGAGGTGAAAAACGTCATCGCCGCCGGCGCCGACTGGATCCACTTCGACGTGATGGACAACCATTACGTGCCCAACCTCACGTTCGGCCCCATGATCTGCCAGGCCCTGAAGCCGCACGCGAAAACGGCCGCTGGCGTGGCCGTGCCGGTGGACGTGCACCTGATGGTGCAGCCGGTGGACGCGCTGGCGGCTGCGTTTGCGGATGCGGGCGCGGACTACATCAGCTTCCACCCCGACGCATCGGCCCATGTCCACCGCAGCATCCAGGCCATCAAGGCGAAGGGCTGCAAGGCCGGGCTGGTCTTCAACCCGGCCGCGTCCATGGACGTGCTGGACTGGGTCATCGACGACCTGGACCTGATCCTGATCATGAGTGTGAACCCCGGCTTTGGCGGCCAGAGCTTCATTGATTCGGCGCTTCGCAAGATCGAGGCCGCGCGCAAGCGCATTGACGCCAGCGGCCGCGACATCCGCCTGGAGGTGGACGGCGGTATCAAGACCGACAATATCCGCCGCGTGGCGGATGCGGGCGCCGACACTTTCGTGGCGGGCAGCGCGATCTTTGGCAAACCCGACTACAAGGCCGTGGTGGAAGCCATGCGCACGGCGCTGGCGGGCTGATCTGCCCGGCTGATCTACCGGCCCGATTTCACCCTGCGGTAGGCGCGGTCCATTGCCGGGCCCTTGCCGGTATCCACCAGGCCTCGCTCCAGGTCTTTATGGGCCTGCTTGCCCAGCTTCTTGCCGCTGGCTTCGCCGCGTGCCTGGCTGTCGGCGGACAGGTCCCGCTCGTGCGGCAGCCGGGGTACCTTGTGCGGGGTGGTGGTCTCCCCCTGGGCGGGGGTGGTCTGCCCGGCCGGGCGCCCGGAATCGCGCGGCCTGCTCGTCATACGGTTGTGCATGGACAAATCCTTTCGCTGGACGTTGCCTCCACTTTGCTGCGCGCAGCACCGGCGCGCTGTAGGAATGCAGCCCGACCTGCGGCAGGGGCAGCATAGGCACAATGGCAGCACCGCAACCTGTTACACATGACCATGCTTTTTCCCGTGACCGCCGCGCGCCTGGACGCCGCCATCATTGACCTGGACGGCACCATGGTGGACACCATCGGTGACTTCCATGCCGCGCTCAACCTCATGCTGGCGGACCTGGCCCTGCCGCCGGTGGACAAGACACCCATCAGCCTGATGGTGGGCAAGGGCTCGGAGCACCTGATCCGCTCGGTGCTGGCCCATGTGGGCGCCGATGCCACCCGCTACGACGCTGCCTGGGACCGCTACCAGCATCACTACCTGGCCATCAACGGCCAGCATTCCGACGTGTATGCCGGCGTGGCCAGCGGCCTGGCCGCGCTGCGCAGCGCCGGCCTGCGCCTGGCCTGCCTGACCAACAAGCCCACCGCATTTGCGCGGCCACTGCTGCAGGCCAAGGGGCTGGACGGCTACTTCGAGGTGGTGTTTGGCGGCGACGCCTTCGAGCGCAAGAAGCCCGACCCGCTGCCGCTCGTCAAGACGTGTGAGGCGCTGGGCACGGCGCCCGCGCGCACGCTGATGGTGGGTGACTCCAGCAACGATGCGCGTGCCGCGCGCGCGGCTGGTTGCCCGGTGGTGCTGGTGACCTATGGCTACAACCACGGCGAGCCGGTGCGCGCCGTGGATGCAGACGGGTTTGTGGATTCGCTGGTCGAGCTGGCGTGATCAGGCCGGTTTACCGAGCAACGCTTCCTTGAGTTTCCAGTCGGCGGGGTTCGGCCCCAGCCAGATGCGCAGCAGCGCATTGAAAAACTCGGGCTCCTTGAAGGGTTCTCCCTGGACGACGCCCTTGACCGTGATGACCGTGCCGGTGCCCGGAATCCAGTCGATGGAAAACGCGTCGCCCGCGACCAGCTTCTTGTGGTCCGAGAATATCTGGCTCATGCGCAGCACGCCCGGCACCAGCTTGGAAAACGCCGCGCGGTCCATGTTGTCTTCCATGCCGCGCGAAAACAGCTTGCCCAGCTCGCCGGAGTCGATGTCGCGCAGCATGACGATGCTCAGCCGCTTGGGGCCTGTCACTGCAAGTGCCTCGTCCGGGGTTCCGGCCTTCCTGGTGAGGTACAGGCCGGCGGTGTACACCTTGAACACGGCCTTGTAGCGCACGCCCGCGCCGTTGAGCTGCAGCTTTGTGCCACGCGCGTCCACGGACTCTTCATATTTGATGCCCGACACATTGACCTGTGCCGCCGCGCCTGCGGCCAGCAGGCACATCAGGGCACCTGCAGCGAACTGCTTCAGACTTTTCATGCATGTCTCCAAAAAAAGAACGGTCGTGCTTTTTCCATTGTTAATCCTGCTGGAATAACCCGCAACAGGGTTTTCGAGTGCATCCCAAAGTTATGGTTTGTGTTGGTGCGGCCTTTGCTACACTGGCGGCCATGTTCATTCACCGCACCACCATCACAGGTTTGAGCGACCGGGGAGCCTGGCCCTGGCGTAAGCCTGATTGCGTGCGTACCTGACAGCACGGGGCAGCCCGTGCCCCGCGCCTCACCCTGAGGCATTGGTCTGAATGAACGCGGCCCGGCTTCCAAGTGCACGGCCGCTGAGCACTGAAAGGCTCATATCTTGATTACCGAACTCGAATTCAAAAGCCTGGCGCAGGCCGGCTACAACCGCATTCCGCTGATGGCGGAAGCATTTGCCGATCTGGAAACCCCGTTGTCGCTGTACCTGAAGCTCGCGCATTCGCGCGACGGCGGCAAATACAGCTTCCTGCTCGAATCCGTGGTGGGTGGTGAGCGTTTTGGCCGTTACAGCTTCATTGGCCTGCCCGCTCGAACCCTGGTGCGTGCCAGCGGCTTTGGCGCCGACGCGCTGACCGAGGTGGTGCGTGACGGCAAGGTCATCGAGACCGCGGCCGGCAACCCGCTGGACTTCGTGGCGGCCTACCAGAAGCGCTTCAAGGTTGCGTTGCGTCCCGGCCTGCCGCGCTTTTGCGGCGGCCTGGCGGGCTACTTTGGCTACGACACCGTGCGCCATATCGAAAAGAAGCTCGAAAAGACATGCCCGCCCGACACGCTGGGCTGCCCCGACATCCTGCTGCTGCAGTGCGAGGAGCTGGCCGTCATCGACAACCTGTCGGGCAAGCTGTACCTCATCGTCTATGCCGATCCGGGACAGCCCGAGGCCTTTGCCAACGCCAAGAAGCGCCTGCGCGAGCTGCGCGAGCAGCTCAAGTATTCGGTGAGCGCCCCGGTCATCCGGCAAAGCCAGACCTTCCCGGCCGAGCGCGACTTTGCCAAGGCCGACTACCTTGCTGCGGTGGAGCGCGCCAAGGAGCTGATCGCCGCGGGCGACTTCATGCAGGTGCAGGTGGGCCAGCGCATCAAGAAGCGCTACACCGAATCGCCGCTGAGCCTGTACCGTGCGCTGCGGTCGCTGAACCCGTCGCCCTACATGTATTACTACCACTTTGGTGATTTCCATGTGGTGGGCGCGTCGCCCGAGATCCTGGTGCGCCAGGAACAGGTGGAGCACGAAGGCAAGCCCGCTCAGAAAATCACCATCCGTCCCCTGGCGGGCACGCGCCCGCGTGGCGCTTCGCCCGAGCAGGACAAGGCCGTCGAGCAGGAACTGGTCAACGACCCCAAGGAGCGCGCCGAGCACGTGATGCTGATCGACCTGGCGCGCAACGACATCGGCCGCATCGCCAAGACCGGCACCGTCAAGGTGACCGAGGCGTTTGCCGTGGAACGCTACAGCCACGTGATGCACATCGTGAGCAATGTGGAAGGCATCCTCAATGACGGCATGACCAACATGGACGTGCTCAAGGCCACCTTCCCGGCCGGCACGCTGACCGGCGCACCCAAGGTGCATGCCATGGAGCTGATCGACCAGCTGGAGCTGACCAAGCGCGGCCTGTACGGCGGCGCCTGTGGCTACCTGAGCTATGCGGGCGACATGGACGTGGCCATTGCCATCCGAACCGGCCTGATCAAGGACCAGGTGCTGTACGTGCAGGCGGCGGCAGGCGTGGTGGCGGATTCGGTGCCCGAGCTGGAGTGGAAAGAGACGGAGGCCAAGGCGCGTGCTTTGCTGCGTGCGTCCGAGCTGGTTGAGGAGGGCATGGAATGAAGCTGCTCATGATCGACAACTACGACAGCTTCACCTACAACATCGTCCAGTACTTTGGTGAACTGGGCGCCGAGGTGGAAGTGTTCCGCAACGATGAAATCACGGTCGAGGGCGTGGCGGGCCGCAACCCCGACCTGCTGGTGGTGTCGCCAGGGCCGTGCTCGCCGGCCGAGGCCGGGATTTCGGTGGCTGCCATCCAGCACTTCGCTGGCAAGCTTCCCATCCTGGGCGTGTGCCTGGGTCACCAGAGCATCGGCGCGGCGTTCGGCGGCAAGATCATCCGCGCACGGCAGCTCATGCATGGCAAAACCAGTGTCATCACCACCACGCAGCAGGGCGTGTTTGCGGGGCTGCCGGCGCAGTTCACCGTCAACCGTTACCACTCACTTGCAATCGAGCGCGCGACATGCCCCGATGAACTGGAGGTGACGGCCTGGACGGACGACGGCGAGATCATGGGCGTGCGTCACAAAAGCCTGCCCATCCAGGGCGTGCAGTTCCACCCCGAATCGATCCTCACCGAACACGGCCACGCGATGCTCAAGAACTTTCTGGAGCAAGTATGAGGCCCCCACGCTTGTCACTTCGTGTACTGCGCTGCCCCCCGAGGGGGCTGTCGCTCCTTGGGGCGGCCCGGCGGAGCGACGCATGACACCCGTGGATTTGCGCAGCGACACCGTCACGCAGCCAACGCCTGCCATGCGCGCCGCCATGGCCGCGGCGCCCTTGGGCGACGACGTGTTTGCCGATGACCCCAGCGTCAACGCACTGCAGGACAAGATCGCGCAGATGCTGGGCTTTGAGGCCGCGCTGTTCGTGCCCACCGGCACGCAGAGCAACCTGTGCGCAATCCTTTCGCACTGCCAGCGCGGCGACGAATACATCGTGGGCCAGATGCAGCACTGCTACCGCTGGGAAGGCGGCGGCGCGGCGGTGTTTGGCAGCGTGCAGCCACAGCCGCTGAACCACGCAAGCAATGGCAGCCTGCCGCTGGCCGACATCGAGGCCGCCATCAAGCCCGACGATGCGCACTTCGCGCGCACGAAGCTGCTGGCGCTGGAAAACACATTGGGCGGCAAGCTCATCCCGTTCGCCTATGTACAAGAGGCGACAGACCTGGCCCGACGCAAAGGCCTGGCGCGCCACCTGGACGGCGCGCGCCTTTTCAACGCCGCAGTGGCTCAGGCCGCGCAGACTGGTGCAGACGCCCGCGCCGAGGCCCGGCGCATTGCGCAATGCTTTGACAGTGTGTCGGTCTGCTTCAGCAAGGGGCTGGGCGCGCCGGTGGGCTCGGCGCTGTGCGGCAGCCAGGAGTTCATCGCGCGCGCCCACCGCATCCGCAAGATGGCCGGCGGTGGCATGCGCCAGGCCGGCGTGCTGGCGGCAGCGGCGTCGCATGCGCTGGACCACCACATTGACCGGCTGGCCGATGATCATGCGCTGGCGCGGCGGCTGGCTGATGGGCTGGCGGGCCTGGACGGCGTGCAGGTGGAGCCGCCGCACACCAATATCGTGTTCGTCGACCTGACCGCAGGCGCGCGGGACAAGTCAGCCGGGCTGCTGCCCGCCTTGGCGGCGCAAGGCATCCAGGCGACCGGCCTGTACCGCTTGCGTTTTGTAACCCACCTGGACGTGGATGCGGCGGGCGTGGACCGCGCCGTGGCCGCGATCCGCCACTACTTCGGAACCTGACCATGGCACTGGAACAGCTGTTGCTTTTCATCGCGGCGGGATTGCTGCTGAACCTGACGCCCGGGCCTGACGTGCTGTACATCGTGACCCATGCGCTGCGCCATGGCGCGCGCGCGGGCAGCGTGGCGGCGCTGGGCATTACGGCGGGCTGCTTCGTGCACATCTTCGCGGCGGCGGTGGGGGTGAGTGCCTTGATGGCCGCTTCGGCCACGGCCTTCACCGTGCTGAAGTGGCTGGGCGCCGCCTATCTGCTGTACGTGGGCCTGCGCATGTTGATGTCGCGCGCGCCCTCAGCCATGGCGCTGGACGGCGCCGACCCGGTGGCGGCTGACCTGAAGACGATCTTCCTGCGCGGCTTCTGGACGAATGCGCTGAACCCCAAGGTGGCGTTGTTCTTCCTGGCGTTCGTTCCCCAGTTCATCGCGCCGGCCGTGGAAAACAAGGCGCTGGCGTTCCTGCTGCTGGGCCTGCTGTTCAACTTCAACGGCTTGTGGGTGAACATCGGCTGGGCGCTGGCGGCGGCGTGGCTGGCCTCGCGCGTGGGCGCGGTGCAAAAAGGCATGCACTGGCTGGACCGCATCGCGGGCGCCATGTTTGCCGGCTTTGGCCTCAAGCTCGCTTTCACAGACAATCCGGCGCAATAAATGGAGACCCCCATGCCCATCACCCCCCAGGAGGCGCTGCAGCGCACCATCGAGCACCGCGAAATCTTCCACGACGAAATGCTCAGGATCGTGCGCATGATCATGAGCGGCGAGCTGTCGCCCGTGATGATGGCCGCGCTGATCACCGGCCTGCGCGTCAAGAAGGAAACCATTGGCGAGATCACGGCGGCGGCGCAGGTCATGCGCGAGTTCTCCACCAAGGTTCATGTGGCTGACAAAACCAACCTTGTGGACATCGTGGGCACCGGCGGCGATGGTTCGCACACGTTCAACATCTCCACCTGCTCGATGTTCGTGGCGGCGGCTGCGGGTGCCAAGATCAGCAAGCACGGCGGGCGCAGCGTCAGCAGCAAAAGCGGCAGCGCCGACGTGCTGGAGGCGCTGGGCGTCAACATCAACCTCAAGCCAGAAGCCATCGCCCAGTGCATCCAGGACGTGGGCATCGGCTTCATGTTCGCACCCAACCACCACAGCGCGATGAAGCATGTGGCGCCCGTGCGCAAGGAGCTGGGCGTGCGTACCATCTTCAACATCCTGGGCCCGCTGACCAACCCGGCGGGCGCGCCCAACATCCTCATGGGCGTGTTCCACCCCGACCTGGTGGGCATCCAGGTGCGCGCACTGCAGCGCCTGGGCACCGAGCATGCCGTGGTGGTCTATGGCCGTGACGGCATGGATGAGGTGAGTCTGGGCGCGGCCACCCTGGTGGGTGAGCTCAGGAACGGCGAGATCACGGAATACGAAATCCACCCCGAGGACTTCGGCCTGCCCATGGCCAGCAATCGTGCCCTCAAGGTGGAAACGCCGGAGCAGTCGCGCGCCATGCTCATGGGCGTGCTGGACAACCAGCCCGGCGCGGCGCGCGACATCGTCATGCTCAATGCAGGCGTGGCGCTGTATGCCGCCAACCTGGCGGGCTCGATGAAAGAGGGGCTGGAAAAGGCCCGCGCCGCGGTGGAATCGGGCGCCGCCAAGACACGGCTGGCGCAGTTTGTCGCGGCAACGCAGACGCTGGCGGGCTGAACCATGTCCGACATCCTCAACCAGATCGTGGCCGTCAAGCGTGACGAAGTGGCCGCCGCGTCGCGCAAACGGCCGCTGGCCGCCGTGCGCGCCGACGCCGAAAGCCGCGTGCTCACGCGCGACTTCACTGGCGCGCTGCGGGCCCGGATTGCGGCTGGCCAGGCGGCGGTGATCGCCGAGGTCAAAAAGGCCAGCCCCAGCAAGGGCGTGCTGCGTGCTGATTTCATCCCCGCGGACATTGCCCAGAGCTACGCCGAGGGCGACGGCAAGACCAGCGCGGCCTGCCTGTCGGTGCTGACCGACCGGCAGTTCTTCCAGGGCAGTGTGGATTTCCTCAAGCAGGCCCGCGCGTCATGCGACCTGCCCGTGCTGCGCAAGGATTTCATCATCGACGCCTACCAGGTGTACGAGTCGCGCGCGATGGGCGCTGATTGCATCCTGCTGATTGCCGCCTGCCTGGACGATGCGCAGATGGCGGAGTTCGAGGCCCTTGCCCGCGGCCTGGACATGGCTGTGCTGGTGGAGGTGCACGACCGCGCCGAGCTGGACCGTGCGCTCAAGCTCAAGACCCCACTGGTGGGTATCAACAACCGCAACCTGCGTACGTTCGAGGTATCGCTGGACACCACCCTGGACATGCGCCCCGCGGTGCCGGCTGACCGCCTGCTGGTGACCGAGTCGGGCATCCTGGCGCCGGCCGACGTCAAGAAGATGCGCGACGCCGGCGTTCATGCCTTCCTGGTCGGCGAAGCCTTCATGCGCGCTGACGACCCCGGCCTGGCGCTGGCGGCCCTGTTTGGCGCCTGAACAACATGACACAGGGCGACCTGGGGTTTGACGCGGCGCCGGTGCTGGCGCAATGGGCGCCGCAACAGTGGCCGGTGGATGCGGGATGGCAAGGCGTGGTGCACGGGTTTCTGGCCAGCCCGCCCGGCCAGCGACTGGCGGCGTTTGTTACGGCGCGGCTGGCGGCCGGTGCCACGGTGTACCCGCCACAGCCTTTTCGCGCGCTGCAGCTCACCGCGTTGGACGCGGTCAAGGTCGTGATCCTGGGCCAGGACCCCTACCATGGGCCCGGCCAGGCCGAGGGGCTGGCGTTTTCAGTCGCACCGGGCGTGCGGCTGCCGCCGTCGCTGCGCAACATCTTCAAGGAGCGGCAGCGCAGCCTGGGCTTGCCCATTCCTGAGTCGGGCTCCCTGGCGGGCTGGGCGCGCGAAGGCGTTTTGCTGCTCAACACCAGCCTGAGCGTCGAGCAGGGGCTGCCCGCCAGCCACGCGGGCCAGGGCTGGGAGCAACTGACCGACGCCTTGCTGCAGGCCGTCGCGGCCAGCGCATCGCCCTGCGTTTACATGCTGTGGGGCGCGCACGCCCAGGCCAAGTCGGGTCTGATTTCAGCCACGGCCTCGCACCACGGGCGCGAGGCATTGATCCTTACGGCCAACCACCCCTCGCCGCTGTCGGCCAACCGTCCGCCCGTGCCTTTCATGGGCTGCGGGCACTTCGAGCAGGCCCGCAGCTGGCTTGCCGCGCGCGGCGTCAGCGTTTCCTTCGCCTGAACAGGGCGCTGATCAGCGAACCCAGCCCGCGGCGGGGGACGGGCGTGGCGCTGTTGGCGCGCCGTACGCTGTCCACGCGCGTGTCGTCCAGGTAGTCGCGCCGGATGTCGATCGTGCTGCGCTGGCCCAGATCGTCGAAGTGGCGCTGGAGCCATTGCTGGCCTGACTGCTGACCCAGCTCGAACAGCGTGCGCACGAGTCCGGCATCTGCCGAGCCGCGCGACGAAGCCGGGTAGTCCTGCAGGGTGGCGCCGCCGTCGATGCGGTGCAGCAGCACGCTGCGGCACCGGTTGCCCTGAAGCAGGCCTTCGGCCAGCAGGCGGTTGATGAAGTCGATCTCACGCATTTGCGCCATCAGACTGGCGTTGAACGTCAACTCGTTCACGCGGTCCAGGATGTCACCTGGCGTTTGCGGTGTGTGATCACGCAGCACCGGGTTGATCTGCACCAGCACGATGTCGCCGCTGGCGCAATGATCCACCAGCGGCATGAGGGCCGGGTTGGCTGAATAGCCCCCATCCCAGTAGGGTTCGCTGTCAATTTCCACCGCGCGGAACAGCATGGGCAGGCAGGCCGAGGCCATGACCGCCTGGGCGGAAAGCCGTGAACCGCTGAAGAGCGCCGCTTTACCTGTTTTGACATGGGTTGCCGACACGAAGACCCGGGGCGCCTGGAGCGTGGCGATGGCCGGGAAGTCAACCTCGCGTACCAGCAGGTCCCGCAGCGGGTTGATGTCCAGTGGATTGGTCTGGTACGGTGAAAACCAGTTGCGCATGGCCGACGTAACCAGGTTTGTAGGCGCAAACTCCTTTGGCAGACCGCCCCAAATCAGATTCGCGAGATTTTGAGAAGCTGCTCCCGCGTGGCCGAGCGTGACCACCGCCTCCCAGATGCGGGCCAGTGCATCGCGCGCTGCCTGCCTCGGGTCCGCCCCCGTGGCCAGGCCGCGGGCATGTCCGCTGGCCAACGCCACTGCATTGACCGCGCCCGCGCTCGCGCCGCTGATGCCGTCCAGCGCAATGCGCCGGTCCGCCAGCAGGGCGTCCAGCACACCCCAGGTAAAGGCGCCGTGCGAGCCGCCACCCTGCAAGGCCAGGCTGATGGTGCGAGTGGGTGGGGTGGCGGGCGCATTCATCCAGCCGATTCTGGCAGCTCAATGCACACGGGGCTGTGAAGCGGACATAAAACCGTGCTATATTTCGAGGTTCGCCGGAGGGGTGCCCGAGTGGCTAAAGGGGGCAGACTGTAAATCTGTTGGCTTACGCCTACGCTGGTTCGAATCCAGCCTCCTCCACCAGCTCCTTTTTTGGGGCTTGGCGAAATGTGTTGAAGATTGATTTGTGTGGCGCTCTGGGGAGCCTGCAAGGGTCGTTGAAGTTTGCGCCCGACGCGGGAGTAGTTCAATGGTAGAACCCTAGCCTTCCAAGCTAATGACGCGGGTTCGATTCCCGTCTCCCGCTCCACAGTCAATCCAGGCGCGCGGCGAAAGGTTTTCGCCCTTGTGGCTCAGTGGTAGAGCACTCCCTTGGTAAGGGAGAGGTCGCGGGTCCGATTCCCGCCAAGGGCACCAGTTTTGTTGGATGTTGATCTAGTTACTTTTTCGGAGTCGAAAAATGGCAAAAGGAAAATTCGAACGTACCAAGCCGCACGTGAACGTGGGCACGATTGGTCACGTTGACCATGG
>JAIUOW010000007.1 GCA_020161775.1 Pseudomonadota bacterium | reverse complement strand
GTCGGTTCGTCGCAAGCGCCGACCGCCGCCGTGGACAAGTCTCTCAGCGCCTCGAACACAAAAATTCAGACAGCCCCGAACTGGATGGTGCGATCGCGTCGCTCGAAGAGCTTCAGGATCATCACCAGAGCACGGCAGAAGCTGAAAAGCTTATGCTGCGTGCCCTTCAGGCCATAGCGGCGATCGTCAGCATTACGACGAATTTCCGGGACTGGTTATGAAGCTGTCATGGGCACCCCAAGCCCATTCTTAGTTTTCTTTTGGATTTCTTGATGAACATCGGACAGGCAATTCAACTTGCGAGATCTAAGCGAAAGCTGTCGCAGGCGGCGCTTGCGAAGCGCGCAGGAATTTCCGTGTCGTATCTATCTCTTCTAGAGCGGTCGAGACGCGATCCACCGCTTTCTACTTTGCGCCGTATTGCTTCTGCTCTTGCGATGCCGCTAGAGATTCTTTTTTTTCTAGGCGCTGAAGACGGTGAGTTGGGGCATTTGAATCGGGATCTTGCTGGACAACTCGCGATTACTGCATTGGAACTCCTCAATGGCCCTGTACCTGAGCAAGCCGAGTTATCGCTGTAAGCCAGTCAGATCGATCGCTGCCTTGGCACGTGCTCTGAATTTCGAAGAGCAGGCTTTGCGCGTAGTGGCTGAGAACGCAGACCAGCGTTATCGTACTGTCGCCCCACCCCCAGGTTCTAGCCGCCAAACTTTTGACGCATTGGGTCAACTCAAGGAAATTCATCGTCGCATCAAGACGACATTTTTTGATCGCGTCAAATTTCCAGACTATTTGCACGGGAGTCTGAAGGGTTGCGATTACGTCACAAATGCGCAGCTACACACGAAAAAGCAATTGCTTATTTGTGAGGATGTGAAGAAGTTCTTCCCATCAGTGACTTCTGAGAAAGTTGAGGATGTTTGGTGCGCCTTCTTCGGCTTCGCACCCGAAGTCGCTCATTTACTAGCAAGCCTGACGACGAAGCAAGGCGCACTGCCTCAAGGGGCGGTTACCAGTTCGTATCTCGCCAATCTCGTACTTTGGCGGGATGAGCCACTTCTTCACGCAAAGCTCGCTGCACGTGGCATCACTTACTCACGCTACGTTGACGATATAGCCATGTCGTTTTCGATCCGTCCGTCCAAGGAAACGCAGACTTGGGTGATCGCGCAGGTCTACGGCATGTTGAGAAAGAATGGACTCACGGCCGGGCGATCAAAGCATGAGATTTTTTCAGCGTCTGAGCCAATGATTGCAACGAAATTGATCGTTAATAGCAAGCCGTCGTTAAGCCAGAAAAAAAGATCTCAAGTGAGGGCACAAGTAAGGCAGTTGGAGATGGCGCAGTCTTCTGGTCTCGATTCAGAAATGGTTCGCGTGCTCGCGGAGCAGGCTGCGCAGAAGGTTGGTCAACTGGGACGCTTCCACCCAACGCAAGCTGCTCGCCTTAAGGGGCGGGTCAAAGCTGTTCGTTTGGGACTACCGATTGAATCGTTCTCTTCAAGAGTTACCAACTCGACTGGTGTATCGAATCCATCGCCTTCAGAAGATCTGCGCCTTCCATGGGAGTAGCGTTCGAGTTTGAAGCGGAACCGTGAGCAGGGAAATGCCACGCAAGGGGCTTAGCGTTAAAACCGCGCGCGGTAATACAGCGTGGACTGATTGCCCTTGAGCGAGGTGCCGCCGCTGTTGATCTGCAGGCCAATAGCGCTTTGCTTCGGCGCAAAGCCAAAGGTGTTCAGCGAGTCAAACTGCATCTCCACATTCGTGCCATAGACCGGGTCGCTGGCCAGGCCCAATGGGTCGGGCCGCGTGGCGCTGCGACGCCAGGCCGCCAGGTCCAGCCGCGAGGTGCGGCTGAGCGCCGTCTGCCAGCGCAGGCCCAGGTCCACGCTGCTCACCACCGGCGCGCGCAGCGACGGCAGCAGCCCGGTGCCCGAGGGGCTGGACACATCAAAGCTCAGGCCCAGGGCCGAGCGCGGTGAGGTGAAGGCCCAGCCGGTGACCGCGGCGCGCTGGGTGGACTGGGCGGAGGCACCCAGCGACGGCTCGTAGCGCGGCATGGCCGAGGGCGACAGCTGGAACTGCCATCGCTGGGGCGCCGGGTCGGCACCCTGTGCCAGCGCGCCGGCACAGGCCAGCGGCAGCAGCAGCGCCAGCGCCGCATGCAAGGGGTTGATCCGCAGGACAGACAGGTTCAGGGAAGCGACACCGTTGTTCATGACACGCACC
Source organism: Pseudomonadota bacterium (assembly GCA_020161775.1). Classification (GTDB taxonomy): domain Bacteria; phylum Pseudomonadota; class Gammaproteobacteria; order Burkholderiales; family Burkholderiaceae_C; genus RAM1. Next base: position 210,400 of record JAIUOW010000007.1, on the reverse strand, counting down.
TCCATGGTTGCGAACTCATGGTACTCGCGCGGCGCGGTTTTGGCACCCTGTACGAACAGGGGAAAAGAGGGGGAAATCGGGGGCTGACGTTGCTTTGATGATGCTCGGAACGTGCGCAACGGCAATGGCAACCAGCAACGCAGCGGATTTCCGCCACGGGGTGGCCGCTGTAGCGAAGTAAAGGAGGAGGGCCGGGCGCAGCCCGGTCCGGGGGACATGAGCGGAAGCGGCCACCCCGTGGCGGAAATCCGCGGGCCACCGCAGTGCAAGTCGGCGGACCACAACAAAGAAGAAGAGGGGAAGTTGACGAGCCTTACCCCCGGCACTGGCTCCACAGTTAGGGCTGCTTGGTTCCCCACCTGACCCGGTTGGCCGCTTCACCATGCGGGGAGGCCCGTCAGGTTGCATTGTAGGCGACGGCGCAAGCCCGTTGGGTGGCTCAGGCCATCTAGAATCGCCCGGATGTCCTACCTCGTGCTTGCCCGCAAATACCGCCCCCGGAACTTCCTGGAAATGGTGGGGCAGGCCCATGTGGTGCAGGCGCTGACCAATGCATTGACGCAGCAGCGGCTGCACCATGCCTACCTGTTCACCGGCACCCGCGGCGTGGGCAAGACGACGGTGTCGCGCATCCTGGCCAAGTCGCTGAACTGCCAGGGGCCGGACGGGCAGGGCGGCATCACCGCCACGCCCTGCGGCGTGTGCCAGGCCTGTACCGACATTGATTCGGGCCGGTTTGTGGACTACACCGAGCTGGACGCCGCGTCCAACCGCGGGGTGGACGAGGTGCAAAGCCTGCTGGAGCAGGCGGTGTACAAGCCGGTGCAGGGCCGCTTCAAGGTCTTCATGATCGACGAAGTGCACATGCTGACCAACACCGCGTTCAACGCGATGCTGAAGACGCTGGAAGAGCCACCCGAGTACCTCAAATTCGTGCTGGCCACGACCGATCCGCAGAAGGTGCCGGTCACCGTGCTGTCGCGCTGCCTGCAGTTCAACCTGCGCCCCATGGCGCCCGAGACGGTGCTGGAGCACCTGGTTCATGTGCTGCAGGCGGAAAGCATCCCCGCCGATACCGGCGCGCTGCGCCTGCTGGCGCGCGCGGCGCGCGGCTCCATGCGCGACGCCCTGAGCCTGACCGACCAGGCCATTGCCTTTGGCAGCGGCAAGCTGGAAGAGGCCACGGTGCGCCTGATGCTGGGCAGCGCCGACCGCGGCCATGTGTTCCGCCTGATCGACGCGCTGGCGCGTGGCGACGGCCGCACCGTGGTGGAAACGTCGGAGGCGCTGCGCGTCAACGGCCTGAGCGCGGCGTCCACCCTGGAAGAAATGAGCGCCGTGCTGCAGCGCATGGCGGTGCTGCAGGCCGTGCCGTCCATGGCCGACACGGCCGACGCCAACGACCCCGAGGCCGCCGAAATCGCCCGCCTGGCCGCCGCCCTGCCGGCCGACGAGACCCAGCTGCTGTACAGCCTGTGCCTGCACGGCCGGGGCGAGCTGGGCCTGGCGCCGGACGAATACGCCGCGCTGACCATGGTGCTGCTGCGTTTGCTGGCTTTCAAGCCCGGTGCCTTGTCAGGCGCGGCTGAAAAAAAAACTCTGAGTGAGCCCGCTGCGGCGCGAGCCGCAGCCCCGGAGGCGCTGGCGCGAGCCGCGGCCCCAGCACCAGCACCAGCACCAGAACCAGAACCAGAACCAGAACCAGCACCGGTAGCCGCCCCCGCGCGCCCGCCCGCCGCGCCGCTGCAGGTACCTGCTCCGGCCCGTCTGGCTGTGCCCGCTGTCGGTGCGCCGCCCGGCCAGGTGCTGCCCGTGGTGGAGCCCGCCGTGCCGCGGCCACCCCTGCAGCGCACCAGCGCCGGCCCCGGCCAGCCCGGCAGCCCCGTGGTGGGCGTGCCGGTGCGCGTGCAGCCCGAGTCGCGCGAGGAGTCCACGCCCCGCGCCGCCGCGCCCCTGGTGCCCACGGAAGAGGGTGATTTCTGGCACGCCACCGTGCGTGCGCTGGTGGAGGCTGAAAGCATCAGCGCGCTGGTGCGCGAGCTGGCGTTGCAGTCGCAGCTGGTGGCGCGCGACACCGGCCACTGGATCCTGCGCGTGGAGCGCGAATCACTGAACCAGCCCACCAGCCGCGAGCGCCTGCAGAACGCGCTGGCTGCCGCAGGCCATGCGGTGCAGCTGGCCGTGGAGGTGGGGCAGGTGACCGACAGCCCGGCGCGGCGCAACCAGGCGGCGGCGGCCGAGCGCCAGCGCGCGGCCGAGGACATCATCCTCAACGACCCCTTCGTTCAGGCGATGATGCGGGACTTTGGCGCGAAAATCGTGCCGGGCAGCATCAAGCCCGTTATCTGAATCCAAGCAACCAGGACACACCATGTTCAACAAAGGACAACTCGCAGGCCTCATGAAGCAGGCTCAGGCGATGCAGGACAACCTCAAGAAGGCGCAGGACGAACTGGCCTTCGTCGAAGTCTCGGGCGAATCGGGCTCGGGCCTGGTCAAGGTCGTGATGACCTGCAAGCACGAGGTCAAGCGCATCACCATCGACCCCTCCGTGCTGACCGACGACAAGGACATGCTGGAAGACCTGGTGGCCGCCGCCTTCAATGCCGCCGTGCGCAAGGCGGAGGAAACCAGCCAGGAAAAAATGGGCAAGCTGACAGCGGGCATGCCTGGGCTCCCGGGTGGCATGAAATTCCCCTTCTAGTCTGATTAACCCCTTCCGTGGCTGACTCCAACTCGCTGGAGGCGCTGGTGCAGGCGCTGCGCCGCCTGCCGGGCGTGGGGGTCAAATCGGCCTCGCGCATGGCATTTCACCTGCTGCAGCACGACCGCGAGGGCGCGCAGATGCTGTCGCGGGCGCTGCACCAGGCCGCCGGCACGGTGCGCCATTGCAGCCAGTGCCACACCTTCACCGACAGCGAGGTCTGCGCCACCTGCCTGGACCCGCAGCGCGACGGCACCAAGCTGTGCGTGGTGGAAACCCCGGCGGATCAATCGGCCGTGGAGCGCACCAGCGCCTACCGCGGCCTGTATTTCGTGCTGATGGGCAAGTTGAGCCCGCTGGACGGCATCGGCCCGCGCGACATCGGCCTGCAAAAGCTGTTTGACCGCGCCACCGGCGGCACGGTGCAGGAGGTGATCCTGGCCACCAATTTCACCGCCGAGGGCGAGGCCACGGCCCATGTGATTGGCGAGGCGCTCAAGGCGCGCGGCCTGCAGGTCACGCGGCTGGCGCGGGGCGTGCCCGCGGGCAGCGAGCTGGAATACGTGGACCTGGGCACCATTGCCCATGCGCTGGTGGACCGGCGCTGACCTTCCCCCCAAGAAAAACCAAGGACAACACGAGATGGGCTACGCCAAATTCACCTTTGCCTACTGGTGCCTGCTGATCGCGGCGCTGCTGCCCCTGGGCTGTGCATGGCTGGCCAAGTCGGGCACCTTTGGCAAGCCGCGCAAGGAAGGCGGCTACGACAACCACGACCCGCGCGCCTGGATGGCCCGGCAAACCGACTGGCGCGCCCGCGCCAATGCGGCCCAGGCCAACAGCTTCGAGGCGCTGCCGTTTTTCATGGGGGCGGTCATCGTGGCGCACCAGCTGGGCGCGGCGCAGGCGCGCCTGGACATCCTGGCCTTTGTGTGGATCGTGCTGCGCGTGATCTATGTGGTGATGTATGTGGCCGGCCTGCCGGCCATGCGTTCGGCGGTGTGGACGCTGGCGCTGCTGGTGAACATCGGCATCCTGTTTGTCGGCTACCGCTAGTTGGGTAATACTCCCGGCCTATACAGGAAGGGGGGTTGAATGGCGGCATTCACGGTATTTTTCTGCGGCACGGGCTCCAACAGCTTTGACTTTGCCAACCCCGACTACCCCGGCGGCGAACTGATTTCCACCCTGGCACGCCATTGCGCCGGCATGGAGTTTGTGGACTGGATCATTGCCGACGGCCCCGGCAGCGGCAACTGGCAGGAGGACGAGAAGTTCGTCACCCCCGGCAACTACTCCACCACCACCGGCGTGGCCTTTGGCCGCGGCTGGGAAGAGAACGTGGCCCATGCGCTGGCCATGATCCGCGGCGAGGCCACCTGGAGCCGCACGAAGCTGACCGAGCTGAACTACCGCGTGCTCAAGGAGGCCGGCATTCCCATCGCCGACGAAAAGATCACCTACAACTTCCTGGGCCGCGAAAAGGAGCGCATCCGCCCCGACCGCAAGGTGACCCAGCAGGCGCTGCAGATGCAGAAGATCAAGATGTTTCGCCGCAACCGGCCGGTCACGCAGGTCAATGCCATCGGCTGGAGCCGCGGCGCCGTCACCACCCACATGTTTGCCAACGCCATGGCGGCGGACCCGCAGCTGTGCCAGCTGCCGCTGAACATCATTGCGGTGGACCCGGTGCCGGGCACGGGCAATTTCCAGAAGCACCGCACGCACATCCCGGCCAATGTGCGCAACTACGTGGCGTTCTATGCGCGCGACGAACGCTCCATGGGCTTTGCGGCCACGCTGGCCACGCTGGCCAACAGCGCGGCCACCCAGGCCACCTATTACCCCATGCCGGGGCGCCATGCCACGCTGGTGGGCAACCCCGGCAACTACATCGGCGGCAACGGCACCAACACCTTCTTTGGCCCCGGCACGGTGGTGCGCATGCTGGCCGAGGATCACCTGGCCGGCTGGGGCACGGCATGGGCCAAGCGGCTCGCGTATTCAGAAGCAGAAATGCTGCGCTGCTATGACGGCATGATTGCCCAGCATGCGCAGTACCAGGCGCTGCGCAGCACGGTGTACACCACGCAGACGGGCCAGGGCGATGACCGCGACGTGGGGCTGGGCCAGGACTGGACGAGCACGAAGTTTGCCCAGGTGCAGCAGCTCAAGCCCGATTGCCTGTTCGTCAACTGGCACCACCGCGCGCTGTTTCGCCAGCAGTGCGCAGCGGCCTGGCGCTACCTCATGGGCCAGAGCGCCACGCCGCCCACCGGCACGCTGCACACCACGCTGGCGCCGCACACCTGGAACGTGCTGCTGACCTACCGCCGCACGGGGCGCAAGACCGGCCCGGTGTAACCGCTTTTTTACATTACGTACAAACCCGCACGGGATGTTCCCGATGCGGGTTCTTGCGTGCGCGCATAACCTCCAGCAAAGCAAAAAAGAGAGGTTTCCAACATGACAACAAATACATTCGGCACGCCGCTGCGCCGGCGCACCTTTACCTCGCTGGCCGCGCTGACGGCCGCCGCCGTGGCCGTGCCCTCGTTGCGCGCGCAGGGCAAGCTTGAGAAGACCAAGGTCTCCATCGCCGTGGGCGGCAAGGCCGCGTTCTACTACCTGCCGCTCACGCTGGCCGAGCAGCTGGGCTACTTCAAGTCCGAAGGCCTGGACGTGGAGATTTCCGACTTCGCCGGCGGCTCGCGCGCGCTGCAGGCGGTGGTGGGTGGCTCGGCCGACGTGGTGAGCGGCGCCTACGAGCACACCATCAACCTGCAAAGCAAGGGCCAGATGTTCCAGGCCTTCGTGCTGCAGGGCCGCGCGCCGCAGATCGCCATGGGCGTGTCCACCAAGGCCATTCCCACCTACAAGACCGTGGCTGACCTCAAGGGCAAGAAAATCGGCGTGTCCGCTCCCGGCTCGTCCACCAACATGGTGGCCAACCTGGTGCTGTCGCGCGCCGGCCTGAAGGCCAGCGACGTGAGCTTCGTGGGCGTGGGCACGTCGGCCGGCGCGCTGGCCGCGCTGCGCTCGGGCCAGATCGACGCCATGAGCAACACCGACCCGGTCATGACCATGCTGGAGCAAAAGGGCGAGGTCCGCATCATCAGCGACACGCGCACGCTCAAGGGCACGACCGATGTGTTTGGCGGGCCCATGCCCGCGGGTTGCCTGTATGCGCCGCTCGAATTCGTGCAGAAGCACCCCAACACCTGCCAGGCCATGGCCAACGCCATCGTGCACGGCCTCAAGTGGCTGCAGACGGCCGGCCCCAGCGACATCATCAAGACCGTGCCCGAGGCTTACCTGCTGGGCGACCGTGCGCTGTACCTGGCGTCGTTCAACAAGGTGCGTGAAGCCATCTCGCTGGACGGCCTGTTGCCCGAAGAGGGCGCCAAGACGGCGCTGCGCGCGCTGGCCAGCTTTGACACGGCCATCAAGGCCGACAAGATCGACCTGGGCAAGACCTACACCAACGAGTTTGCGCGCCGGGCGAAAGAAAAATACAAAGCCTGAGTTTCGCGAATGTCTGAATTCGCGCTTGAGCTGATCGACATCTCGGTGACTTTCCGCTCAAGGGAAGACGCCGCACAGCGCTACACCGCCGTGGCCGACACCACGCTGCGCATCCGCGCGGGCGAGTTCGTGTCGGTGGTGGGCCCCACGGGCTGCGGCAAGTCCACGCTGCTGAACATCGCCGCCGGGCTGCTGGAGGCTTCGTCGGGGCAGGTGCGGGTGTTTGGCCAGCCGCTGGCGGGCATCAACCGCCGCGCGGGCTACATGTTCCAGACCGAGGCGCTCATGCCCTGGCGCAGCGCCATCGACAACGTCATGGTGGGCCTGCAGTACCGCGGCGTGCCCGATGCCGAGGCGCGCGCCCAGGCGCAGGCCTGGCTGGAGCGTGTGGGCCTGGGCGGGTTTGGCGACCGCTACCCGCACCAGCTGTCGGGCGGCATGCGCAAGCGCACCGCGCTGGCCCAGGTGCTGGCGCTGGACCCGGACATCATCCTCATGGACGAGCCGTTCTCCGCGCTGGACATCCAGACGCGCCAGCTGATGGAAAACGAGGTGCTGGACCTGTGGGCGTCCAAAAAGAAGGCCGTGCTGTTCATCACCCATGACCTAGACGAAGCCATCGCCATGAGCGACCGTGTGGTGGTGCTGTCCGCCGGGCCGGCCACCCGGCCCATGGGCGAGTTCGCCATCGATCTGCCGCGCCCGCGCGATGTGTCCGAGGTGCGCACCCAGCCGCGTTTCGTGGAACTGCACACGCAGATCTGGGCGGTGATGCGTGAAGAGGTGCTCAAGGGCTATGCCCAACAGCTCAAGAAAGCCGCTTGAAATGTTCGCCGCCCTCAAGCCCTCTGACAAAAACCTGCGCTGGTGGCAGCTGGGCGTGCTGTTTGTTTTTCTGGGAATGTGGCAGCTGGCCTCGCGCGATGCGCAATACGCGTTCTTCCTGGGCGAGCCCATCAAGGTGCTGGGCCGCATCTGGTCCTGGTTCATGCCGTTTGGCTTTGGCCCCAGCGTGCTGTTTCCTGACGGCCTGCCCGGCCGGGCCGACATCTACCTGCACCTGGGCGTGACGCTTCTGGAGACTTTGCTCGCCTTTGCCATTGGCACGGCGCTGGGCCTGGTGTTTGGCCTGTGGCTGGCGCTGGCGCCCACGGCCAGCGCCATCCTGGACCCTTACATCAAGGCTGCCAATTCCATGCCGCGCGTGATCCTGGCGCCCATCTTTGCCATGTGGTTTGGTCTGGGCATCTGGAGCAAGGTGGCGCTGGCCGTGACGCTGGTGTTCTTCATCGTGTTCTTCAACGTGTACCAGGGCGTCAAGGAAGTCAGCCCCGTGGTGCTGGCCAATGCGCGCATGCTGGGCGCCAGCCAGAAGCAGCTGCTGCGCACCGTGTACCTGCCCAGCGCCACCAGCTGGGTGTTCTCCAGCCTGCACACTTCGGTGGGCCTGGCGTTCGTGGGGGCGGTGGTGGGCGAATACCTGGGCTCGGCGCGCGGTGTGGGCTACCTGATCCTGCAGGCCGAAGGCACGTTTGACGTGAACACCGTGTTTGCCGGCATTGCCGTGCTGACCGCGTTTGCGCTGGTGCTGGACGGCCTGGTGGGCCGCATCGAGCGGCGACTCATGAAGTGGCAGCCGCGCCAGGGCGAGACCGAAAAACTCTGACCCGCTCCGGCCGCCGGGCGTTCCAGCCTAGCGCCTGGGCTTTTTCTGGATGACGGCCTTGCCGCGTGCCGCCGGGCGCGTGGCGCGGTGCTGGCTTTTGGCGGTGGCGCGCACCGGCAGATACACCACGATCTGCTGGCCCAGCTTGAAGGCGGCGGACGCCCCCACGTCGTTCCAGTCGGCCACCTGCGCGGCGCTCAGCTTGTAGCGCCGGGCAATGCTGGCCACGCTGTCGCCCTTGCGGGCCTTGATAACGGTGCGCCGCGTGACCACCTCGGGCGCCAGGCTCAGCTGGCCGTTGTCGGCCACATGCGGGGCCACGTCGTTCTCGGTCTTGGCCGTGCGCGGCGCCAGCACCACCGAGCCGGCGCGGATCAGCATGCGCGGCGGGATGTTGTTGACCGAGCGGAAGTCGGCCTCGCTCATGCCAACGCGGCGCGCGGCCTCGGCGGCGCTCATGGTGGCGGGCGCGGTCCAGGCCGTCCAGCTGGCGTACTGGCCATGGGTGTAGGCCTCGAAGTTGCGCTTGAACACCGTGGCGTTGTCCCAGGGCAGCAGGATCTGCGGCGTGCCGGCCGCCAGGATCACCGGGCGGTTGGCCGAAGGGTTCAGCGCCTTGAAGTCTTCCAGCTTGACGTCGGCCAGCCGCGCGGCCAGCTCCACGTCGATGTCGCGCGTGATGTCCACGCTCTGGAAGTAGGGGTGGTTTTCAATCAGCGGCAGCTCGGCGCGGAATGCGTCGGGGTTGGCCACGATGTTTTTCACGGCCTGCAGTTTGGGCACGTAGTTGCGCGTTTCGTTGGGCATGTTCAGGTCGGTATAGGCCGTGCCCAGGCCGCGCCGCTGGTTGGCGGCAATGGCCCGGCCCACGCTGCCTTCGCCCCAGTTGTAGGCGGCCAGCGCCAGGTGCCAGTCGCCAAACATGCCGTACAGCTTCTGCAGGTAATCCAGCGCCGCGCGGGTGGACGCCAGCACGTCGCGCCGGTCGTCGCGGAATACGTTTTGCTTGAGCTCGAAATAGGTGCCCGTGGCCGGCATGAACTGCCACATGCCGGCGGCGCGCGCGCTGGACACGGCCTGCGGGTTGAACGCGCTTTCAATGAAGGGCAGCAGGGCCAGCTCGCTGGGCATGTTGCGCCGCTCCAGTTCCTCGACGATGTGGAACAGGTATTTGCGCGAGCGCTCGGTCATGCGCTGGATGTAATCGGGCCGGCTGGCGTACCACTGTTCCTGCTGGCGTACCAGGTCGGTGTCCAGGTTGGGCATGGCGTAGCCGCGGCGGATGCGTTCCCACAGGTCGGGCGGGGGCGCGGCATGGGCCACGCCGCGGGACGCGGCTTCGGCCGCCGTGATGGGCTGCAGCGGGCCGCGCGGAATAAGCGCCACATGGGGCGCGGGCGCCGCGGGCGGGGTGGCCGCCGCGGGCGCCGGCGTGGCTGTGGAGGCGGTTTGCGGGCTGGTGGCCGTGCCCTGCGTGGCGCAACCGGCCAGCCAGATCAGGCTGGCCAGCGCGGCGGTGGTGATGAGCTTCATTTGAATTCGTTCTTCCATTGGCGGATGGCGGCAAACACGCCGGTTTCTCCGCTGGCGCCCGCGCTGGCGTCAAAGGCCTGCGCGGCGCTGACCACGCTGGCCTCGCGCGTGCGCAAAAAGGGGTTGATCCGGCGCTCCAGCGCCAGGGTGGAGGGCAGGGTGGGCTGCCCGGCGGCGCGCAGCGCCTTGCAATGCGCCTCGTAGTCGGCCAGCGCGGTGTTGGCGGGCTCCACGGCACGCGCAAAGCGCAGGTTGCTCAAGGTGTACTCATGCGCGCAGCATACGCGCGTGTTGCCGGGCAGGGCGGCCAGCGCATCCAGCGAGGCCAGCATCTGCGCGGGCGTGCCTTCAAACAGGCGCCCGCAGCCGCCGGAGAACAAGGTGTCGCCGCAAAACAGCAGCGGGGCGCCTTCGTAATCCTTGCAGTAATAAGCGATGTGGCCCGCCGTGTGGCCGGGCACGTCGATCACGTCAAAGTGCAGCCCCAGCACGGTGCAGGCATCGCCGCCGTTCAGCCGCGTCAGCGGCTCGGGGATGCGTTCGCGCGCGGGGCCGTACACCATGGCGCCGGTGGCGTCGCGCAAGGTGTCCACGCCGCCCACATGGTCGGGGTGATGGTGCGTGACTAGAATCGCGGACAGCCGCAGGTTGTGCGTGCGTAGCGCGTCCAGCACGGGCTGTGCGTCACCGGGGTCCACCACCACGGCCTGGCTGCCGTCGTGCAACATCCAGATGTAGTTGTCAGTGAAGGCGGGCAGCGGAATCAAGGTCATGAGTGCGGAAATTATAGGTTTGCGTCAATGGTTTGAAACGCCGCCGGGCAGGTATCTGCTCGATTGGGAGCGTGCGCGCTTTGATGAACTGGTGGCCGATGTCTTTGGCTATCACGCGCTGCAGCTCGGCCTGCCCGAGCTGGACACCCTGCGGGCCAACCGCATGCCGCACAAATGGCAGGCCATCGCCGCGCCGCCGCCGGACGATGGCCGCGCGGCTTTTGCCACGGACTTTTCCGCGTTGCCGTTTGCCGAGAACAGCCTGGACTTGGTGACCCTGCCCCATACGCTGGAGATGCATGTGGACCCGCACGCCACGCTGCGCGAGGTGGGCCGGGTGCTGGTGCCCGAGGGCCGGGTGGTGATCTGCTGCCTGAACCCGGCCAGCCTCTGGGGCCTGCGTCAGCGGCGCGCCCGCCTGTACCGCCGGCTCGGGTTCGGCCGGCTGTTCCTGCCCGACGGGGGCGATTTCATCGGCTACTGGCGCCTGCGTGACTGGCTGCGCCTGCTGGGCTTCGAGGTGGAGTCGTCGCAGTTTGGCTGCTACCGGCCCGCGCTTTTCAGCGAGGCCTGGCTCAACCGCTGGCAGTGGATGGACCGTGCGGGCGAACGCTGGTGGCCGATCTTTGGCGCGGCCTACACCGTGGTGGCCGTCAAGCGCGTGCGCGGCATGCGCCTCCTGGGCCCGGCATGGAAGAATGCGAACCCCCTGGCCACGGCGCCCGTGCCGCTGGCCAACAAGGCCCATCAGGCTGCAACACAGGACATGACTTTTGAACGCGATTGACATCTACACCGACGGCGCCTGCAAGGGCAACCCCGGCCCCGGCGGCTGGGGCGTGCTGCTCAAATCGGGCGGCACCGAAAAAGAGCTGTTTGGCGGCGAGGCCGTCACCACCAACAACCGCATGGAGATGCAGGCCGTGATCGAGGCCCTGGGCGCGCTCAAGCGGCCCTGCGCGGTGACGCTGCATGTGGACAGCCAGTATGTGCTCAAGGGCATCACCGAATGGCTGCCCGGCTGGAAGGCCAGGGGCTGGCGCACGGCGGCCAAGCAGCCCGTCAAGAACGTGGACCTGTGGCAGAAGCTGGACGCGCTGGTGGCCGGTGGCGGCCACAGGATCGACTGGCGCTGGGTGCGCGGGCACAACGGCGACCCCGGCAACGAGCGCGCCGATGAGCTGGCCAACAAGGGCGTGGAGCAGGCGCTGGGCCGCCGCTCAATGTAAAGGCACGGTAAATGCATGGCCCAGGCGGCTCTTCGCATGGGTTGTGCCGGGGTCTTTGGGCAGCGCGGAAGGCGTGGCCCTGATACATTCCGAGACTTGTTGGCACGCCAACGGTGACGTCGTTCCCAAACCATTCCTGCAGTTCCTTCATGGCATCGAAAGCTCTCTATACAGTGGTGGCCGTCGTTGGCATCGCTGCCGCCTCCGGCGCGGCCTGGTGGTATCAGAACAAGCTGTCCAGCCCGGCTACCGACAGCGTGGCCGCGGCGCCCGCACCGCGGGGCGCGGCCAGCGGCCCGGGCGGCGCAGCCGGGCGCCCGCCGGGCGTGGAGGTTGCGCGGGTGGAAACCATGCGCCTGACCGACGACGCCCAGGCCGTGGGCAGTCTGCGGTCACGCCAGGGCGTGATCGTGCGGCCCGAGGTCAGCGGCCGCATCACCCAGCTGAACTTCCGTGACGGCGACCGCGTGCGCAAGGGTCAGCTGCTGGTGCAGCTGGACGACCAGCTGCCGCTGGCGCAGGTGCAGCAGGCCCAGGCCGAGCTGTCCATTGCCCAGGCCAACCACAAGCGCAACCAGGAGCTGGTGGCGCAAAACTTCATCAGCCAGCGTTCGGTGGACGAGAGCGCGGCCAACCTGCAGGTGGCCCAGGCCAAGCTGTCGCTGGCCCAGGCCACGGCGGCGCGGCTGCGCATCGTGGCGCCGTTTGACGGCATCACTGGCATCCGCACGGTGAACGTGGGCGATTACCTGAAAGACGGCGCTGACATCGTCAACATCGAGGACATTGCCGCGATATTCGTGGACTTCCGCCTGCCCGAGCGGTTCCAGACCAAGGTGCAGCGTGGCCAGCGCGCCATGGTGGACATCGACGCCCTGCCCGGGCGCAAATTCACCGCGGTGGTGCAGGCCATTGACCCGCTGGTGGATGCCAATGGCCGCTCGGTGGGCATCCGCGGCTGCATTGACAACCGTGCGCTGCAGTTGCGCCCCGGCATGTTCGCGCGGGTCACCGCGGTGTTTGGCGAGCGCGAGAACGCCCGCGTGATCCCGGAGGAGGCCATCGTGCCGCAGGGTGGCCGCCAGATGGTCATCAAGCTTGTCGATGGGCCGGACGGCGACACGAAGATCGCGCAGCGCGTGGAAGTCAAGGTCGGCATCCGCCGCCCGGGCCGCGTGGAGATCACCGACGGCCTGCAGCCTGGCGACATGGTCGTGACCGCCGGCCAGCAGCGGGTGCAGCGCGACGGCATGCCGGTGCGCGTGATCGAGATGGCGCGTCCGGCGGTCGGGCCCCGCCCGCCCCAGGCTGGCCCGCAAGGCGCGCCGGCCGTGGCCGCCGCCGCGCCGCCGCGCCTGGACGGCCCCAACCCCTGCATGGCGATGGCTTCGGCCGAAGCCGCTGCCCGCCCGCGCGGCAAGTCCTGACACTGGAGGAGCCTGCCTCATGCAACTGGCTGAAATCTCCATCCGCCGCCCGGTCTTTGCCACGGTGCTGTCCCTGCTGGTGCTGCTGGTCGGTGCCGTGAGTTTTGACCGCCTGACGGTGCGCGAATACCCGAAGATCGACGAGCCCGTGGTGACCGTCACGGTGCGCTACCCCGGCGCGTCGGCCGAGGTGATCGAGTCGCAGATCTCCAAGCCGCTGGAAGACTCCATTGCCGGCATTGACGCGGTGGACGTCATCACGTCGATCAGCCGCGCCGAGCAAAGCCAGATTTCGGTGCGCTTCCGGCTCGAAAAGGACCCGGACGCGGCCGCCGCCGAGGTGCGCGATCGCACCGCGCGCGTGCGCAACCGCCTGCCCCAGGCCATTGACGAGCCGGTCATCGCCAAGGTGGAAGCCGATGCCTTCCCGGTCATCTTCCTGACCTTCTCCAGTGACACCCTGTCGCGCCTGCAGATCAACGACATGGTCAACCGCATTGCCAAGCCGCGCCTGCAGACGGTGACCGGCGTGGCCGATGTGCGCATCTATGGCGAGCGCAAGTACGCCATGCGGGTGTGGCTGGACGCCGGGAAGCTGGCCGGCTACCGCCTGACCTCGCAGGACGTGGAGGACGCCATCCGCCGCAGCAACCTGGAGCTGCCCGGCGGGCGCATTGAATCGCAGCAGCGTGAGTTCAGCGTGACCTCGCAGACCGACTTGCTGCGCCCGACGCAGTTTGGCGACATCACGATCAAGAACGTCAACGGCTTTCCCGTGAAGATCCGCGACGTCGCGCGGGTGGAGGAGGGCGCCGCTGACGAGCGCAGCGCCGTGCGCCTGAACGGGCGCGACGCGATCTCGGCCGGCGTGATCCGCCAGGCCACGGCCAACCCGCTGGACCTGTCGCGCGGCGTGCGCGAGATGATCCCCAAGCTCAAGCAGGACCTGCCGGGCGACATCGTGATCGACATCGCCAACGACAACTCGGTGTTCATCGACCGGTCCATCAAGAACGTGTACCGCACCATCATCGAGGCCATCGTGCTGGTGGCGCTGGTGATCTTCGTGTTCCTGCGCACGTTTCGCGCGTCCATCATTCCCATCATCACCATCCCGGTCAGCCTGGTGGGCACTTTTGCGCTGATGGGGCTGGCCGGCTTTTCCATCAACACGCTGACGCTGCTGGCCCTGGTGCTGGCCATTGGTCTGGTGGTGGACGACGCCATCGTGATGCTGGAGAACATCTTTCGCCACATTGAAGAAGGGCTGGACCCGTTTTCCGCCGCCATCAAGGGCGCGCGCGAAATCGGTTTTGCGGTGGTCACCATGACGGCGACGCTGGTGGCGGTGTATGCGCCGCTGGCCTTCACGCCGGGGCGCACGGGGCGGCTGTTCATCGAGTTTGCGCTGGCGCTGGCCGGTGCGGTGGTGGTGTCGGGCTTTGTGGCGCTGACGCTCACGCCCATGATGTGTTCCAAGCTGCTGCGCCACAACCCCAAGCCCGGCCGGTTTGACCGCTTCATGGAGAACAACCTCAACCGGCTGTCGAACGCCTACGCCCGCACGCTGCGCTGGGTCGTGACCACGGGTTACCAGCGTGCGCCGGGCGAACGTGGTGCCGGTGCGCGGATGCGCAGCTTCTTCATGCAGGCGCGCTGGATCGTGATCGGCGTCATGCTGGTCAGCGCGGCGGCCATTGCCCTGGTGTACCCCAGCATGCGATCAGAGCTGTCGCCCATTGAGGACCGGGGCGTGATCTCATCCAACATCACCGCGCCGGACGGTGCCACGCTGGACTACACCAACCGCTATGCGCGCGAGCTGGAACGCGTGGGCCAGGGTTACAAGGAATTCGACCGCATCTTCGCCAACGTGGGCAACCCGTCGGTGTCGCAGGGCAACGTGACCTACCGCACCGTGGACTGGGACGAGCGCAAGCGCAGCACCATCGAGCTGGCGCGCGAGCTGGGCCCGAAGATGGCCGCGCTGCCGGGGGTGTCGGCCTTTCCGATCACACCGCCCTCGCTGGGCCAGGGCTTTCGTGACCGGCCCATCAACTTCGTGATCCAGACTTCCGACAGCTACCAGAACCTCAACCAGGTGGTGCGCCAGATGCTGGACGAGATCGCCAAGCAGCCCGGCATCCTGCAGCCCGATGTGGACCTGCGGCTGAACAAGCCCGAGCTGCGCATTGACATCGACCGCGCCAAGGCCGCCGACCTGGGCGTGGGCGTGGACGTGGTGGCCCGCGCCATTGAAACCATGCTGGGTGGGCGCAACGTCACGCGCTACAAGCGCGACGCCGAGCAGTACGACGTGATCGTGCAGATCCAGTCGTCGGGCCGCACCACGCCCGAGGACATTGACAGCATCTATGTGCGCGGGCGCAACGACACGATGATCCCGCTGTCGGCACTGGTCAAGGTCAGTGAAAGCGTGAGCCCGCGCGAGCTCAACCACTTTGGGCAACGCCGCTCGGCCACCATTTCCGCCAACCTGGCGCCGGAGTATTCGCTGGGCGAGGCGCTGGTGTTCATGAATCAGGCCGCCGCGCGCGTGCTCAAGCCCGGCTACACCACCGACCTGAACGGCACCTCGCGCGAATTCCGCAATTCGCAGGGCGCGCTGGCCGTGGTGTTCGTGCTGGCGCTGGTGTTCATCTTCCTGGTGCTGGCCGCGCAGTTCGAGAGCTTTGTGGACCCGCTGGTCATCATGCTGGCGGTGCCGCTGTCCATGATCGGCGCGTTGCTGGCGCTCAAATGGTCGGGCGGTTCACTCAACGTGTATTCACAGATCGGCCTGATCACGCTGGTGGGGTTGATTACCAAGCACGGCATCCTGATCGTGGAGTTCACCAACCAGCTGCGCGAAGAAGGCATGGCCATGGTGGACGCGCTGGTCAAGGCGTCTGCCCAGCGCCTGCGCCCCATCCTGATGACCACCGGTGCCATGGTGCTGGGCGCGCTGCCGCTGGCGCTGGCGTCCGGCGCGGGGGCCGAAAGCCGCCAGCAGATCGGCTGGGTGATCGTGGGTGGCATGTCGCTGGGCACGTTGTTGACCGTGTTCGTGGTGCCCACCATGTATTCGCTGTTTGCCCGCGACAAGGTGCCCGGCGCCAACAAGGCCGAGGCCAAAGAGCAGCCCGGCTACCACGGCGACGACGTGGCACCGGACGAGGCCATCCCGGCCAAGTAAGGGTTCAGGCCAGGTCCTGCGGCGTGTTGGCGTTGAAAAACGCCTGCGCGTCGCCGGGGCCGTCAAACATCTGCGTTGCCGTGTGCTGGCCTTGCAGCCAGTCGCGCGCTCGGCGCCCGCCGCCGTCCAGCCAGGCTTGCAGGCTTTCACGCAGCGACACGTGCACCAGGCAGAACACCGGCTGCAGGCGGGGCTGGCCTTGTGCATCACGGTCCTGCGCCACCGCCGCTTGCGCGCCTTCGCGCGCGGCGGCAGCTGCCAGCCGGCTGGCCAGGTCCAGTGGAAACCAGGGTGCATCGCAGGGCACGGCCAGCAGCCAGGGGGTGGTGCAGTGCTGCAGCCCGGCCAGCACGCCCGCCATGGGGCCGGCAAAGTCTGCCGAGGCATCGGCCAGCACCGGCACGCCCCAGGCGCGGTAGGCGTCGTGGTGGCGGTTGGCGTTGATGAGCACGCTGCCCACCTGGGGGCGCAGGCGCTGGAGTGCATGCAATGCGAGGGGCGTGCCGTTGAATTCCTGCAGGCCTTTGTCCACCCCACCCATGCGAAGGCCACGGCCACCGGCCAACACGAGGCCCGTGATGTCCGGGTTCATCCGCCGATGTAGCTCATCTCTACGCGGCGGGCGCCGGTGCCTGTATCGGGCGCCAGCGCGCTGCGCAGCTGCGAATAGCGGTCGCTGCGGCCCTGCCAGATGTGACCGATCGCGGACGCCAGGTCGGCGTCGCTGGCGCCGCCGCGTACCAGCGCGCGCAGGTCGTGCCCCTGCGTGGCAAACAGGCACAGGTACAGCTGGCCCTCGGTGGACAGGCGGGCGCGGTTGCAGTCGCCACAGAAGGCCTGCGTCACGCTGCTGATCACGCCGATTTCCCCACTGCCATCGGCATAGCCCCAGCGTTGTGCGGTCTCGCCGGGCGCGTTGTGTTCCAGCGGCACCAGAGGCAGCTCGGCCTGGATGCGCTGCACCACCTCGGCCGAGGGCAGTACCTCGTCCATGCGCCAGCCGTTGGTGGCGCCCACGTCCATGTACTCGATGAAGCGCAGCACCATGCCCGTGCCCTTGAAGTGGCGCGCCATCGGCAGGATTTCATGGTCATTGGTGCCGCGCTTGACGACCATGTTGATCTTGACCGGCCCCAGGCCCGCCGCGCGTGCCGCGTCGATCCCCGCCAGCACATCGGTCACCGGGAAATCCACGTCGTTCATGCCGCGGAACACGGCGTCATCCAGCCCGTCCAGGCTGACCGTCACGCGCTGCAGCCCCGCGGCCTTCAGTGCACTGGCCTTGCGCGCCAGCAGCGAGCCGTTGGTGGTGAGCGTGATGTCCAGCGGCGCGCCGTCCACGGTTCGCAGGGCGGCCAGCTGTTCCATCAGCACCTCGATGTTCTTGCGCAAAAGCGGCTCGCCGCCGGTCAGGCGGATCTTGCGCACGCCATGCGCGACAAACTGCCGGGCTACCCGCGTGATTTCCTCGAACGTGAGCAGCGAGGCGTGCGGCAGATAGGGGTAGTCCTTGTCGAAGACTTCCTTGGGCATGCAGTAGCTGCAGCGGAAGTTGCATCGGTCGGTCACGCTGATGCGCAGGTCGCGCAGCGGCCGGCCCAGCGCGTCCCCCAGCAGGCCGGTGGCAGGCACGGGCTGCACCGGCACGGTGGCCGCCAGCGTGTGCGCGCGCTGGTCAACCAGGGGGATCACGCGTTCTGCCATGGTCAGCCGTGGCGGATCGCCACTGTCTTCACCGTGGTGAACCCATACAGCGCCTCAAAGCCTTTTTCGCGCCCGTAGCCGGAGGACTTGTAGCCGCCAAAGGGCAGCTCCACGCCGCCGCCGGCGCCGTAGTTGTTGATGAACACCTGGCCGCTTTGCACGCGCTTTGCCATGCGCAGCTGGCGGGCGCCATCGCGCGTCCAGATGCCGGCCACCAGGCCAAACTGGGTGGCATTGGCCAGCTGGACGGCGTGGTCTTCGTCCTTGAAGGCCATGGCCGACAGCACCGGGCCGAAGACTTCTTCCTGCGCGATGCGGTGGTTGACCGGCACGTCGCGCAGCAGGGTGGGGGCCTGGTAGTAGCCGGTCTCGGGCGCTTCGTCCACGATCCGGCCCTGCGCCACCATGGGAATGTTGGCGTGCTGCGCATCGCTCAGAAAGTCCCACACGCGCTGCTGCTGGCTCGCGCGGATCAGCGGGCCCACGTCCAGGTCCATGGTGGCGGGACCCACGCGCAGGTTTTCAAACGCAGTGCCCAGGCGCTCCAGCAGCGGCTCGTAGATGGCCTGCTCGATCAGCACGCGTGAGCCCGCGCTGCAGGTCTGCCCGGCGTTCTGCACGATGGCGTTGATCACCATGGGCACGGCCGCGTCCAGGTCGGCATCGGCAAAGATGATCTGCGGGCTCTTGCCGCCCAGCTCCAGCGTCACCGGGCAGTGGCGCTCGGCCGCCACCTGCTGGATGAGGGTGCCCACCTTGGGGCTGCCGGTGAAGCTGATGTGGTCGATGCCTGGATGGCGCGCCAGCGCATCGCCCACCTCGTGGCCGTAGCCGGTGACGATGTTGATGGCCCCGGCGGGAAAGCCCACCTCGGCGGCCAGCTGCGCCACGCGGATCAGCGACAGGCAGGCGTCCTCGGCCGGCTTCACGACGCAGACGTTGCCCGCAGCCAGCGCGCCGCCCACGCTGCGCCCGAAGATCTGCATCGGGTAGTTCCAGGGGACGATGTTGCCCACTACGCCGAAAGGCTCGCGCCAGGTCAGCACGCTGTAGCCGTCCAGGTAGGGAATGGTGTCGCCGTGCAGCTTGTCGCAGGCACCGGCATAGAACTCGAAATAGCGCGCCAGCGCCAGCGCATCGGCACGGGCCTGCTTGGTGGGCTTGCCGCAGTCGCGCTGTTCGATGGCGGCCAGCTCGTCGGTGTGTTCGGCGACCTTGGCCGACAGCTTCATGAGCAGGCGGCCACGCTCGGCTGCGCTCAGCTTGGTCCACACGGCGTCGTAGCACTGGCGCGCGGCGCGCACGGCGGTGTCGATGTCTTGCGCATTGCTGCGCTGCAGCTCGTCAAACGGCTGGCCGTCGGAGGGATCGATGACGGGGAGGGTGCGGCCCGATGTCGATGGCACGGACGCGTTGGCGATGTAGTTCAGTTGCATGCACAGGATTCTCGCGCAAACGCCGCGGCGCACTACCTGTTACAACAATTAACACGACAAAGCCTCACCAATACTGCATGATCAGCTATTGAATTTATAGCAGAAGAACATAAAAAAGTTCTCAAACAGGAGGGGCGTGTGAGCCAGGATTTTGCCGACAGCGTTTTTGCGCATACGCCGCCGCGTGTGCGGGGGGTGAGTTCACGGCGCGTGGCGCTGGCCTTGCTGGTGCTGGCGGTGTTGCCCCTGCTGCTGTTGCTGCTGGTGGCCTGGGACGTGCAGCGGCGCGCCGTGGTGGAGCGCGCTGAACACGACATGGCGGCCTGGGCCAGCCTGCATGTGGCCAGCCAGGAGCAGGTGCTGGAGGCCACGCGCCAGTTTCTGGTAGCGGTCAGCAACACGCGCTCTGTCATTGCCGCCGACTGGCCCGCCTGCAACGCCTACCTGCAGCGCCTGGGCGGCCATTTCCCGCACTATGTGTCCATTGGCGTGATCGCTTTGGACGGCACCGTGGTGTGCCGCTCCACGCCGTCCACGGCGGCCATCGACCTGGGCGACCGGCCTTACTTCAAGGCCATCGTGAACGGTGCGCCCTATGCCATGGGTGACTACCTGGTGGGGCGCGTGAGCGGCAGCAAAACAGTGCCGTTCGCGCACCCGGTGCGCGACAGCCAGGGCACCTTGCAGGCGGTGGCCTTCGTGGGCATGGACCTGAACGTGCTGGGCCAGCGCCTGCGCGCCGTGCCCATGCCTGCGGGTGTGTCCGCCGTGGTGGCCGACAGCACCGGCGCGGTGCTGGCCAGCACGCCGCAAGCCGGCGCTGCGTCCGGGGCCCCGGGCGTGGACAAGGTCGTAGGTGGGGGCGTAGATGAGGGCGTGACGCTGGCCATGGCGCAGGGCCGCGCGGGCAGCTTGCGCACCGTGGGCGCGGACCGGCGCGAGCTGATGCACCACGTCCTGCCCGTGACCGTGGGCACGGGCAAGCTGCAGCTGGCGGTGAGCGCGCCGGTGGCAGTGCTGGTGCGACCGCTGACACAGCAGCTGGGCGTGTTCATGGCGGCGCTGCTGGCGCTGCTGGCCCTGTATGCGGTGCTGATCTGGCGGCTGGGCCGCCTGTGGCTGCTGCGCCCGCTGGAGCAGCTGGGCCGGGCCATGCGCCAGATTGAGCTGGGTATCTACCAGGGCCCGGATCCGGCCAGCCGCAGTGGGGTGCGCGAAATCCAGGTGCTGCAGCGCGGGCTGACCACCATGTGGACCGGCCTGGCCCGCCGCGCCCGCCAGCGCGACGCGGCACTGGCGGCGTCTGATGCCGCCAGTGCCGAGCTGCAGGCCGTGCTCAATGCAATGGATGACGGCTTCCTGGTGCTGGACCGTGCCTGGTCCATCAAGTTCTGCAACCGCCGCGCGGCCGCCCTGGTGCTGCGCGAACTGGACGACATGGACGGTTGCGATTTCTGGTCGCTGTTCCCTGGTGAGCGCCAGCAGGAGGCCCGCGAGGCCTGCGAGCGCGAGATCGGGCACGGCAACCCGTTTGCCTACGAGGAGTACCACGGGCACTACCAGCGCTGGTTCGAGATCCGGCTCTTTGCCGCGGGCGACGGCATCGGCGTGTTTCTGCGCGACAGCACGCCGCACTGGGAGGTGATCGGCGAGCTGCGCGAGCGCGAGCGCCGCTACCGCGAGCTGTTTGAAGCCAACCCCAACGTGATGTGGATCTTTGACACCCGTACGCTGCAGTTCCTGGCGGTCAATGCGGCGGCGGTGCGCCGCTACGGCTACACCGAGGCCGAGTTCCTGACCATGCGTGCCACCGACATCCGCCCGGTTGATGACCGCGAGCAGTTTGCGCAGTCCGTGCAGCGCGTGGGCAACGCGTCATCGCTGAAGGACGAGCCCAGCATCTGGCGCCATGTGACGAAATCAGGCGAGCTGATGCTGGTGGACATCGTGCACCACGCGATCACGTTCGAGGGCCGCCCGGCGCGGCTGGTCATGGCCACCGATGTCACGTCGCGGCTGGCGACGGAGTCGCGCCTGCGCCGCCAGCTGGAGCGGCTGGACACCACCTACGGACAGGCGGCGGCCGCGTTGCTGGCATCGCGCCAGATCGTCAGCGGCTACATGCGCATGCTGCGCACCGATGTGTTGCCCGCGCTGCGCCGCATGCAGACGCTGGACGCGCAGGCGGGCGCCGAGCTGGAGCGCGTGCGGCGCAAGGCGGGGCGGGTGGCGCACATGCTGGAGGAAGTGCTGCGCCTGACCGAAATTGGCCGCGCGCCGTTCGAGCTGGTGCTGGCCGATCTGGGCGCGATGGCGACGGCGTATGTCAAGGTGCTGCGCCGGCGGGACCCGCAGCGCGTGGTGCATGTGGAAATCGAGCCCGGACTGCGGTGCCGCTGCGACCCTGCGCTGGCCCAGTTGCTGGTGCACGCGCTGCTGGATAACGCCTGGAAGTTCACCGCCAACCAGCCCAACGCCTGGATCCGCATGGGCCGCGAGCCGTCGCGCGACGGCGATTCCGCAGCGCCCGCGTTCTTTGTGTCGGACAACGGCGTGGGGTTTGACGCCACCGAGCAGGATCGGCTGTACAGGCCCTTTGCCCGGCTGCATTCGGGCGCTGAATTTCCGGGGGACGGCCTGGGCCTGGCCACGGCGCGCGCGGTGGTAACGCGCCATGGCGGCGAGATTCATGCGCGGTCACAGCCGGGGCAGGGCGCGACCTTCATCTTCACGCTGGAGGCCAAGCCCCGGCCCGTGGGCCTGAAAGTCAGCGAAGTGGTGATCGATAGCCTGCCGCCCTGGGAGGATTGACCCGGCGCACCGGGCCCACGCGCGCGTCGATGGCGCCTTGCAGGTCGCGGCGCAGGCCGGCGGCAAACAGCGCCTCCACCACCACGAACAGCGGGCCGATGAACAGGCCCACCAGGTCGTCCACGAACGCGGGCTTCTTGCCTTCGTAGTAGTGCCCCACGAACTGGAACACCCAGCCCACCACGAACAGGCCCATGCCCGCGCCCAGCCACAGCGCCGTGGGCTGGCCAGCCAGCCACCAGGCAACGTACAGGTTCAGCGCCATGAGCACGGCCATGAGCGCGCCCAGTCGCAGCTCCAGCAGCAGGTAATAGATGACGGTGGCGCCGGTCAGGGCCAAGGCGGGCGTGAGCGGCAGGCCGCCCAGCATGAAGGCCGGGCGCGACAGCAGCGTGGCGATGGCCAGCACGATCATGGGAATGCCGATGAAGTGGGTGGTGATGTTGCGCGGGTCGCGGTGGTAGGCGGCGTAGTTGGCCAGTTGGTCGGTCAGGGTTTTCATGGGCGTCTCCTTCCGGTGCAGTGGAGAGAATTCTCGCTTTGGCCGCGCCGCGGTACTGTCGGCTACCCGACACAACCCGCAAACACCCCACGGCGGCCTGAGCGCCAGTTTGCACCTTTTCCATGCCGCCTGCAGCCCCCGATGACCCCCGCCACTGGCTTGCGCTGCTGGATGCAGGCGCCTGGTTTGCGCGCCTGTCACCGGCGCTGCGCGATGCGCTCATGGGGGCCGCGCGCGTGCGCACGCTGGCCGCGGGCCAGGCGCTGTTTCGCCGCGGCGACGCGCCCTGCGGCCTGTATGCGGTGCTGGAGGGCGCGGTGCGCGTCTCGGGCACCAGCGGGCGCAGCGATGACAGCCGCGAGGTGCTGCTGACGCTGCTGGAGCCGCCGCACTGGTTTGGCGAGGTGTCGTTGTTTGACGGGCAGCCGCGCACGCACGACGCCGTGGCCGAAGGCGCCACGCGGCTGCTGCATGTGCCGCAGCCCGCGCTGGCGCGGCTGCTGGCCGATGCGCCCGCGCGCTGGCGCGAGCTGGGCCTGTTGATGAGCCACAAGCTGCGCCTGGCATTCGTGGCGCTGGAAGAGGCGGCTTCCTTGCCGGTGGCGCAGCGCCTGGCACGCCGGCTGGTGATGATGGCCGAGGGCTATGGCGTGCGGCGCGACGCGCACCAGGGTATGCACCGGCGCAGCCTGGCGGTGTCGCAGGAGCAGCTGTCCATGATGCTGGCGGTGTCGCGCCAGACCATCAACCAGAACCTCAAGGAACTTGAAGTGATGGGCGTGCTGCGGTTGAATCGCGGCGGGCTGGAGATTACCGACCTGCCCGCGCTGCAACGCCTGGCGGGCTACGGCCCGGCTCAGGCGCCCACGGGCGTGTAGCGGCTGGCGTTGTCGGCCAGCCAGCGTTCGGACAGGCTGGTTTCCAGCTGGCGCGGGTGGAAGTCGGCGCGCTTGTATTCACGCCAGGGCTTGTAGGTCTGGCGGATCAGCCCGCGCGCGCCAAACAGGTAGCTGGCCGCGCTTTTCCAGGTGCTCCACTTCCACAGCGTGCCGTCGCGGCGCAGGTTGTTGAGCGTCTGGCGCAGGGTATCCATCAGAAACACCGTGGTGATGCGCCTGAACCATTTGATGCGCCATTCATGGTTGCCGCCCAGGGCCTGGTACAGGTCGAACGCGGTGCTCTTGTGCTCGGATTCTTCGGCGCTGTGCCACAGCCACAGCGTGCGCAGGCGCTCCTCGCTGCTGGCCAGCAGGTCAGGGTTGGCCAGCATCCAGTCGGCCAGGATGGCGGTGAAATGCTCGTTGGCGGCGGTGATGCCCAGATGGTGGCGCGGGTCCAGCCCGTCCAGCAGCTTCATGCGCTCTTTGGCGCGGGGCTCCCAGTCGTTGACCAGGCCCTGCTTTTCCAGGTGGCCGTTGAACAGCGCATGGATGCGCCGGTGCGTGGCCTCCTGCCCGACGAAGCCCTGCACCTCGGCACGGTACTTGTCCTGCAGCTCGGGTGGCAGCGCCTTCAGGCCGTTGCGCACCGAGTCGATGAAGAACTGCTCACCCACCGGAAAGCTCATGGACAGCGCGTTGAACAAGGCGGTGCGAAAGGCGTCGCCGCCGCACCAGTGGCGCGCGAACGGGGCCTCCAGGTCAATCAGCAGGCGGCGCACGACGAGGTCTGACATGGAAATCCTTCTTGGTACTGCTGTGTACCGATGACGGCATGATGAGGTCCAGGACTGGTACTGTCAAGTACCTGTTGCAAAATCCCTTTCATGCCCGAAACTGCCGCACCAGTGCATGAACACCGCAGCCGCCTGCTGGAGGGCATGGCTCATGCCGTGGCCGCCAAAGGCTATGCCGACACCACCATTGCCGACATCGTTCGCGAGGCCAGTGTGTCGCGGCGCACTTTCTACGAGCATTTCCAGACCAAGGCCGACTGCCTGATCGCACTGTACGAGGCGTCCAGCCGCAACGCGCTGAAGGTATTGCGCGGCGCGATTGACCCGGCGCATGGCTGGCAGACGCAGGTGGAGCAGGCGCTGGCGGCTTACCTGGGCTGCATGGCCGGGAACCCGATCCTGATGCGCACGCTGTTCATTGAAATCCTGGGCCTGGGCGCGCCGGGCCTGGCGGCGCGCCGCCGCGTGAACCAGGAGATCGCCGATTTCATGCTGGGCACCCTGCAGGGCGGCATCACGCCGCAAATGGCCATGGCGGTGGTGGGTGGCATCAATGAGCTGGTGCTGCAATACATCGAGCAGGACCGCGTGGCGCATCTTGGTGAACTGGTTGCGCCGGCCAGTGCGTTGGTTCGGGCTGCTACTTCGGCTTGAGTCTTTTTGGTCGCGGGTCCGCGGGTTGGCGCTGACGGTGCCCGGCTCCGCGAATGTCCTCCGGCCTGTGCTGCGCACAGGCCTCCCCCTTTATTTCGCTGCGCCGGGCACCATCACCGCCAACCCGCTACATGGCGGCGTGCAGCCGGTGGCGATCCTCGGTGTTGGCGGGATAAGGTGGGTGGGGTGCTCTGCGCAGCGAAATAAAGGGGGAGGCGGGCGCAGCCCGCCGGAGGACATTCGCGGAGCAGAGTACCCCGCACGCCTTATCCAGAAGAAGCGCAGGTGTGGAGGCCGAGCGGGAGAGCTACCCCGGCAAACTGGTCAACGCCTGCGGGTCCCGCACCACCAGCGTGCCCGGGCGGATGCGGATGGCTTCCTCGCGTTCCATGACCTTCAGTTGCTGGTTGACGCGCTGTCGGGATGCGCCCAGCAGCTGGGCCAGGTCTTCCTGGGCCAGTTGCAGGCCGATGCGTACCTCCTGCCCGTCGGCGGCCGAGGGCACGCCGTAGGAGCGCATCAGCCGGCCCAGCTGCTTGGCCAGGCGCTCGCGCAGCGACAGGGTGTGGACTTCCTCCACCACCTTGAACAGGTGCTGCACCCGCCGCGCCTGCAGGCGCAGCAGCGCGTCGTACAGCTCCATATGGCGCGCCAGGATGGCGTGCAAGTCGGCCTTTTGCACGGTCACCAGCGTGGTGTCGCCGTGGGCATAGGCGTCATGGGTGCGCACGCCGCCGGCCAGGATGCCCACGTCGCCAATCCACGCGCCCGGCGCCACATAGGTCAGGATCACCTGCTTGCCGGCGGCGCTGCCGCCGCTCACGCGCACCGCGCCGCGTGCCACGCCGCTCCATTCCTGGGCCGGGTCACCGCGCGCGCAGATCAGCCGCCCGTCAGGGTAGCGGCGCGCGCGGGCGTGGCGCAGGATGTCGTGGCGCAGCGTGGGTGACAGTGATGAGAACCAGGGCCCCGCGTTGATGGCGGCGCGTTCGGCCACGGTCATCATGGGTTCGTCCGGCAGAAAGTCGTGCATTCAGGGGCCTCAAGTAGGAGGGGGTAACGGGATCAAAGCCCATCATGGTGTGCGGCAAACGTGGGCTTGTCTGTCACAAACTTGCGCCCGGCGGCGCGGCCTTGCGGTCCCTTGCGCCGCGTGCCTCAGGAAAAACCCTAGGCCCGCCGCATGGTGCGGGCGGGTTTCTAGGCGCGCACCTCAAAAACGAATGGGCATTTCCCCGCTGTTCGCCAGCCGCGCGAGGCCCTAGGCTCAGGTTCGTCCGATTCACCCCCAGAGGAACAAAGAACCATGCCGAGCCAGAAACTGATTCTTGACTATGTTTACGAGCACGAGACCGCGCGTGCCAGCCAGGTGTACATGACGCAGCCGCTGGGGGGCGGCAAGGTGGTGGACTACACCTGGGCCCAGATGATGGACCAGGCGCGCCGCATGGCCACCCACCTTCAGGGCCGTGGTTTCGAGCCCGGCGCGCGCATCGCCATCCTGTCCAAGAACTGCGCGCATTTCATGATGGCCGAGCTGGCCATCTGGATGGCCGGTGGTACCACGGTGGCGATCTTCCCCACCGAATCGGCCGAGACCGTGCGCTATGTGCTGGAGCACAGCGAAGCCAGCCTGCTGTTCGTGGGCAAGCTGGACACCTTTGACCAGCAGGCCGCTGGCATTCCCGCGGGCCTGCCCTGCATCGCGATGCCGCTGGCGCCCAAAACGCCCTATGAGAGCTGGGACAGCATCGTCGCCAAGGCCCAGCCCATTGCCGGCAAGCCTGCGCGCGCGGGCACGGACCTGGCGCTGCTGATGTACACCTCGGGTTCCACTGGCACGCCCAAGGGCGTGATGCACAGCTTTGAGCGCGTGACGCGCGCCAGCGAGGGCATCGTGGCCTACCAGGAGGCGGAACTGGGCGCCGGCTTTACCTACCGTGTGCTGTCGTACCTGCCGCTGGCCCACATCTTCGAGCGGGCCTGGGTGGAATGCGCGGGCTTCGTGCTGGGGCGCGGGCATATTTTCTTTGCCGAATCGCTGGACACCTTCCTGCAGGACCTGCAGCGCGCGCGGCCCACGGTGTTCATCTCCGTGCCGCGGCTTTGGCTCAAGTTCCAGCAGGGCGTGTTTGCCAACATGCCGCAGAAAAAGCTGGACCGCCTGCTGTCCATCCCCATCCTGGGCAAGATCGTCGCCAAGAAGGTGCTGACCAAGCTGGGCCTGAACGAAGTGATCCAGGCCGGCAGCGGCTCGGCGCCGATTCCGCCCGCGCTGATTTCCTGGTACCGCCGCCTGGGCCTGCACCTGGTGGAGGGCTACGGCATGACCGAGGACTTCGCCTTCTCGCACACCACCACGCACCAGCTCAAGGACCCGGGCTACGTGGGCATTACCTTCCCCGGCGTGCAGCGGCGCATCGCGGAAGACGGCGAGGTGCTGATCAAGTCGCCAGGCACGCTGGTGGGCTACTACAAGCGGCCCGACCTGGACGCGGAATCGTTCACCGAGGACGGCTTTTTCCGCACCGGCGACCTGGGCGAGGAAGGCCCCGGCGGCCAGCTCAAGCTGACCGGCCGCAAGAAGGAGCTGTTCAAGACCGGCAAGGGCAAATACGTGGCGCCCGCGCCGATTGAAAACATGATCAACGAATGCCCGCTGGTGGAGCTGTCGCTGGTCTCGGGCGTGGGCCAGCAGTCGGCCTATGCCATCGTGGTGCCGGCCGAGGCGGTGCGCCCCAGGCTGGCCGACGCTGCCTTCAAGGCGGAGTTTGAAGCCGAGATGGCGGCCGTGCTCAAGCGCGTGAACGCCAATGTGGCGGACTACGAGCAACTGCGCATGATCGTGGTGGCGCGCGAGCCCTGGTCCATCGAGAACGGCTGCCTCACGCCCACCATGAAGATCAAGCGCAACCGCATTGAAGCGGCGGTGGGCGACAAGGTCGAGAAGTGGTACGGCGCCAAGGGGCCGGTGGTCTGGGCCTGATCGTTTGACTTGGTGGCCCCAGGCCTTGCCGGCCACCGATTCCGGACGGGTCCCATGTTGCGTTCGCCCATGAAAAAAGGCCCGCAGCGCGGGCCTTTTGGCTGAAGGGCAGTGCCGTATCAGCCGGCGTGGAATTTCACCACCAGCGGCACGATCAGCAGCGCCACGATGTTGATGATCTTGATCAGCGGGTTGATGGCCGGGCCGGCGGTGTCCTTGTAGGGGTCGCCCACGGTGTCGCCGGTCACGGCGGCCTTGTGGGTTTCGCCACCCTTCTTGTGGGTCACGCCGTCCTTGTCCACGAAGTCGTCCTCGATCAGCTTCTTGGCGTTGTCCCAGGCGCCGCCGCCGGTACACATCGAGATGGCGACGAACAGGCCGGTGATGATGGTGCCCATCAGCAAGCCGCCCAGGGCCTTGGGGCCCAGCACCAGGCCCACCACGATCGGCACCACCACGGGCAGCAGCGACGGCACGATCATTTCCTTGATGGCCGCGGTCGTCAGCATGTCCACGGCCTTGCCGTACTCGGGCTTGCCGGTGCCTTCCATGATCCCCTTGATGTCGCGGAACTGGCGGCGCACTTCCACCACCACCGCCCCGGCGGCGCGGCCCACGGCCTCCATGGCCATGGCGCCGAACAGGTAGGGGATCAGGCCGCCAATGAACAGGCCCACGATCACCATCGGGTCGCTCAGGTCGAAGCTGATGGCCTTGCCGTAGGTTTCCAGCTTGTGGGTGTAGTCGGCAAACAGCACCAGCGCGGCCAGGCCGGCGGAGCCGATGGCGTAGCCCTTGGTCACGGCCTTGGTCGTGTTGCCCACGGCGTCCAGCGGGTCGGTGATGTCGCGCACGCTGCTGGGCAGCTCGGACATCTCGGCAATGCCGCCGGCGTTGTCGGTGATGGGGCCGTAGGCGTCCAGCGCCACCACGATGCCGGCCATGCTCAGCATGGACGTGGCGGCGATGGCAATGCCGTACAGGCCAGCCAGGCTGTAGGCCACCAGGATGGCGATACACACAAACACCACCGGCCAGGCGGTGGAGCGCATGGACACGCCCAGGCCGGCAATGATGTTGGTGCCGTGGCCCGTGGTGGACGCCTGCGCGATGTGGCGCACCGGCGAGTACTGTGTGCCGGTGTAGAACTCGGTGATCCACACCAGGATGCCGGTCAGCGCCAGGCCGACCACGCAGGCGCCAAACAGCTTCATCTGCGCGCCGGCGCCGCCCAGGGCGTTGTCCGGGATCAGCTGCTTGGTCACGAAGAAGAAGGCAATCAGGCTGAGCACGCCGGCAATCGCCAGACCCTTGTACAGCGCCGGCATGACGTTCTTCATGCCGGGCGAGGCCTTCACGAAGAAGCAGCCGATGATGGACGCGACGATGGACACGCCGCCCAGCGCCAGCGGGTACAGCACCGCGTTCAGCGGGGCCGCGGCCACCAGCAGCGCGCCCAGCACCATGGTGGCGATCAGCGTCACGGCATAGGTCTCGAACAGGTCAGCGGCCATGCCGGCGCAGTCGCCCACGTTGTCGCCCACGTTGTCGGCGATCACGGCCGGGTTGCGCGGGTCATCCTCGGGGATGCCGGCTTCCACCTTGCCCACCAGGTCGGCGCCCACGTCGGCGCCCTTGGTGAAGATGCCACCGCCCAGGCGCGCAAAGATGGAGATCAGCGACGAGCCGAAGGCAAAACCGATCAGCGGGTTCAGCAGGGCGGCGAAGGCCTTGCCGTCCGCCGGGATGCCGCCGGCCGTGAGGTACCAGTAAAAGGCCGTCACGCCCAGCAGGCCCAGGCCCACCACCAGCATGCCGGTGATGGCGCCGCCGCGGAAGGCCACGTCCAGCGCCGGGCCGATGCCCTTGGTGGCGGCCTGCGCGGTGCGCACGTTGGCCCGCACGGACACGTTCATGCCGATGAAGCCGCAGGCGCCCGAAAGCACCGCGCCGATCACGAAGCCAATGGCGGTCTTGGCGTCCAGGAAGATGCCGATGAGCACGGCCAGCACCACGCCCACGATGCCGATGGTCTTGTACTGTCGCGCCAGGTAGGCTGCCGCACCGGCCTGGATGGCCGCCGCGATTTCCTGCATGCGGGCGTTGCCCGCGTCTTGTGAAAGGATCCAGCCGCGTGCCCAGAAGCCGTATGCCACGGCCACGAACCCGCAGACGAGCGCCAGAATCAGCGCCGAGTTGCCTGTCATTTGTCAATCTCCTTCGTTGTTTCGCTTGGAGGGGGTGCCACGCTAGCGGTACCCCCGCTGCGTTGCTTCCTCGTCGCTCCCCACTGGCGGAGACGATTGGCCAACGGGCGGACTGTAGCGTGAAAAAGTGACGGTTCCGCGACGCGCAAGGCCCATGAAAGTAAAATAAGGGTTAATCCCGATCTCCCTTTTTCCTACTTTCCCTTCACAAGAACCATGTCCCTCGACAAAGTCTCCCCCGGCAAGAATGTTCCCGATGCGTTCAACGTGATCATCGAAATTCCGATGAACGCCGATCCCGTGAAGTACGAGGTGGACAAGGAATCGGGCGCGATTTTCGTGGACCGCTTCATGAGCACGTCCATGCACTACCCCACCAACTACGGCTACGTGCCCAAGACCATCAGCGGCGACGGTGACCCGGTGGACGTGCTGGTGATCACCCCCGTGCCGCTGATCCCCGGCGTGGTGGTGACCTGCCGGCCCATCGGCATCCTCAAGATGCAGGACGAGGCCGGCGAAGACGGCAAGGTGCTGGCCGTGCCCACCGACAAGATCCTGTCGATCTACACCCAGTGGCAAAAGCCCGAAGACCTGAACCCGCTGCGCCTGAAGACGATCGCCCATTTCTTCGAGCACTACAAGGACCTGGAGCCAGGCAAGTGGGTCAAGATCCTGGGCTGGGAAGGCCCCGAAGCCGCCCGGCAGGAAATCCTGGACGGCATCGCCAACTACCAGAAGGCGAACGGCTGAGCGGCTTACCGATGCGGGTCAGGGTAGAGCAGCCCCTTCAGGCCGAACAGGCCTGACCGGTCAAACGGCGCCCATCCCCCCTCGGGTTGCGCCAGCCGGTCGGCCACGGCCCACCAGGCGCTGGGGTTCAGGCCGATGCCGATGTGGCTGGCCACCACTTCGATGTTTTCGGTGTGCGGGTTGTGGTCCGCTGGATGCTGGAAGCTGCCTTGCCAGGCCACGATGCCGTCGCTGCGTGACCAGATGCTGGTGGTGGGCACCGGCGGCGCTTCGGGCAGGTTGTACTGTGCTGTTTCGCGCTCGATGTTGCGCCCGCTGGTCAGCTCGTAGATGCGCCAGGCGTTGGTGGATCGGGGCGGGCCGGCAAACGGCGTGCCCAGCGTGATGACGCCGCGCACACAGTCCGGCATTTCCTTGGCCAGCTCACGCGCATACACGCCACCCAGGCTCCAGCCCAGCAGGCTCACCTTGCGGCCGCTGGCGTCGCAGGCCTCCTGAACCTGCCGCTTGGCTGCCTCCAGCACGCCCGCGCGCGGGCCGAAGTTGAAGCCCTGGCTCCAGCCCTGCGTCTGGTAGCCCAGCGAGCCGATGTAGCGGCGCAGCGGAATGGTGCTGGCGTCGCTGGCGCTCAGGCCGGGAAAGACGATGACTTCATGGCCGTCGCCTGCCGGCGCGCGTTGCAGCGCTGGCCAGGCCGGCAGCAGCGAGCCGAACTCCCAGGGTGCGCGAAACTCAAGCGCGAGCAGTGCGAGGCTGGGTGCGCGCAGGTCGTCCAGGGGTTCGTGGGGTCGTTTGGTTGCCATGAGCATCGGTTGTCTGCTTTGCCGCGGTTGTCTTGCGTGGCTTCACGGTAGCAGCTTTGGCGGTTTTTGCAGGGGCAGGGGCTGCGGCTTTAGAGGTGCGCACCCTGGATTTCGTCTCCTTGGCGACCGGGGCCGTAGTGGTTACTACTGACGCTTGCCCCAGCGCGTACAACTTTTGGGCTTCCTCGAACGCGGCCTGCAGTGCATCGGCCAGATCCTGCACATGGGGCACGGCCTTTTTGTCGGCAATGATGCCGAAGTCCACGCTGCCCGCATACGTCTGGATCGTGATGTTCAGCGCCAGGCCGTGCATCACGATGGACAGCGGGTGAAACGTGAGCATGCGCGCGCCGGCCAGGTACAGCGGCACCTGAGGGCCGGGCACATTGCTGATGGCCAGGTTAGCCACCATGGGCAGCCGGTCGGCAAAGCCCGACCGGCCATAGGTCTTGAGCGCGGCGCGCGCCGCCCCGCCCACGATCCACGGCGCCAGGAACGACGGGTAGTCAGTGGGCAGCACGCTCTTGAGGCTGACCAGCGCCTGCTTGACCTTGCCCGTGGACGCCATGATGGCGTTCATGCGCTTCATCGGGTGGGCCAGGTGCGTGCCCAGGTCCACCAGGCTCATGGAGGCCTGGTTGTTGAGTTCCTTGTTGTTTTCCTCGCGCAGGCTCACGGGCATCGCGGCGATCAAGGGCTTTTTGGGCAGCGTGGCGTGCTTGACCAGATAGCTGCGCAGGGCGGTCGAGCAGATCCACAGCACGATGTCGTTGAACGAGCCGCCCACGGCCTTGGCCATGGCGCGGCATTCGCTGAACGGCAGGCTGGCGGTGGCAAACACGCGCTGCGTGGTGATGCCCGTGTTGAACACCGTCTTGGGCGCGAGCTGGATGGGTGACTTGGGCCGCAGGCTGGTGATTCCCTTGTCACCGCCCTTGACCGCCTGGCGTGCCACTGCGCCACCCAGCGAAGATGCCGCTGACGGCAGCGATCTGGCCAGCTTGGCGTACTGCGTGAGCGAGTTTGAAAACACCGCGCCGATCATCTCGCCGATCTTCAGGTCGCCGGCCGTGCGGCGCTGGCGGGCCGGGTCGGGCGGGGGCACGTCGCGCGGCACCGGGCCGAGGTCCAGCACCGCGTTGGCCAGCACGGTGCCGCCCTTGCCGTCCAGCGCGGCATGGTGGATCTTGGAATAAAAACCCACCAGCTTGCCCCTGACGGTCAGGCCCGGCGGCGGCTTGATGCTGTCAAACACATAGAACTCCCACAGCGGGTGCTCGCGGTCGATCAGCTTGCCATGCAGTTTGGCCGCCATGGCCTCGGCCTGCTTCACGGTCATGGTGGCGCCCTTGACCTTGCGGATGTGAAAGTCCAGGTCCACCTCGTCGGCCTCCACCCACAGCGGATGGCCCAGGTCGAACGGCATGAAGGCCAGCTTGCGGCTGAACACCGGCGCCAGGTGCATGCGTTTGGCAATGTGGGCTTGCAGCGCCTTGTGAAAGCTGCCCTTGAAGCCTTCAGGCAGCTCGTACAGGTTCAGCGAGCCCACGTGCATCGGCGTCTCGGGTGTTTCCAGGTACAGGAAGGTCGCGTCCAGCCCGCTCAGTGATTTCATGGTGTCTCCGGTTCTGGAACCACGTTACCCGACCTCATGCGGGCCGCGAACTAGGGTTTGTCTGCCCTGAAGGGGCTGCGTTGCGCCAGGTGGTCCACGTAGCTGTCAATGCCCTGGCCTTCGCGTTCCAGAAAGCGCTGCACCGCGTCGGCAAAAGCGGGGTGGGCCAGCCAGTGCGCACTGGTGGTGCGCACCGGCATCAGTGCGCGGGCCATCTTGTGCTCGCCCTGGGCCCCGCCTTCAAAGCAGGCGTACCCGTTGTCCATGCACCATTGCAGCGGCTGGTAGTAGCAGGCCTCGAAGTGCAGGCAGTCCACGCGCTGCAGCGCGCCCCAGTAGCGGCCATACGCCGTACCGGCTGTGTCGCTGCCGTCCAGCGCGATCAGGCTGGCGGCGATCGGCTGGCCATCGCGCACGGCGATGAACATCAGCCAGTGCTGCGGCATGTGGGCTGCCATGCGGTCAAAGAAATCGCGCGTGAGGTAAGGCGCGTTGCCGTGCTCCAGGTAGGTGCGCTCGTAGCAGCGGTAGAAAAAATCCCAGTCCTGCGCCGTAATGGCCGTGCCCAGCGCGTGGCGGAAGGTCACGCCGGCCTCGGCCACCTTGCGCCGCTCCTGGCGGATTTTCTTGCGCTTGTCCTAGCTCAGGCTGGCCAGGAAGGCGTCGAAATCGGCATAGCCTGCATTTTTCCAGTGGAACTGCACGGTGTGCCGCTGCATCAGGTTTTCAGCATCACAAGCTGCAATGTCTTCTTCTGCTGCAAAGAGCAGGTGCAATGACGACAGGCTCTCCGTGCCGCAGTAGGCAACCAGCGCCCGCACCAGCGCCTGGCGCGCCTGCGCGTCGCGCGCCAGCAGCCGCGCGCCGGGCACCGGGGTGAACGGCACGGCCACCAGCGCCTTGGGGTAGTAGGCCAGGCCATGCTGTTCGTAGGCGTTGGCCCAGGCCCAGTCAAACACATACTCGCCGTAGGAGTGGTCCTTGAGGTACAGCGGACAGGCGGCATGCAATTCATTGCCGCGCCACAGCGTCATGAAACGCGGGGTCCAGCCCGTGGCCGGCGTGGCGCTGCCGCTTTCGTGCAGCGCGGCCAGGTACTCGTGGCGCATGAACGGCCCCGCGTGGGGCTGCAGCGCCAGCAGGGCGTTCCAGTCGGTCGCGGTCACCTCAAGCGGTGAGGCCAGCACCCGGATGACATAATCGTTTGAACTGATTTGCACTGCTGGTATGACTCTCAAACTCTGTGTCGCCCAACTCAATTTCGTCGTGGGCGACATGCCGGGCAACGCCAAAAAAATCGTGGATGCCGCCCGCGCGGCCCATGCAGACGGCGCCCGGCTGCTCCTGACCCCCGAGCTGTCCATCTGCGGCTATGCGGCCGAGGACCTGTTCCTGCGCCCGGCCTTCATCGCCGCCTGTGATGATGCCGTGAAAACGGTGGCCCGCGAACTGGCCGGGTTAAAGGACATGACGGTGGTGGTGGGCCATCCGAGAGGGGGCGACCGGCGCACGCGCAGCGTGGCCGTGCAGCAGCGCCACAACGCGGCCAGCGTGCTGCGCGCTGGCGAGGTGATCGCCACCTATGCCAAGCGCGAGCTGCCCAACTACCAGGTCTTTGACGAGCGCCGCTACTTCACGCCGGGGCAGGGCACCTGCGTGTTTGATGCCGGCGGCGTGAAGGTGGGCCTGCTGATCTGCGAGGACGCCTGGTTTGAAGAGCCTGCCCGGCTGGCGCGTGACGCCGGTGCGCAGTTGCTCGCGGTCATCAATGCGTCGCCCTTTCATGTGGGCAAGGGCGGCGAGCGCGAGCAGATGATGCGCGAGCGCGTGGCCGATTGCGGCCTGCCGCTGGTGTACGCCCATCTGGTGGGCGGGCAGGACGAGGTGGTTTTTGAGGGGCATTCGTTTGCCGTCAATGCCGATGGCGCCATCGCGGGGCGTGCCCCCAGCTTTGTCACGGACCTGTTCATGGTGCAGGTCGAGGAGGGCACGGGCGGGCCCGTGCTGCGCGCCGCGCTGGCGCCCGGACGCAGTCCCGAGGCCGACCTGTGGGACGCGCTGGTGCTGGGCGTGCGCGACTACATCGGCAAGAACGGCTTTCCCGGCGTGCTCCTGGGCCTGTCGGGGGGCATTGATTCCGCGCTGGTGCTGGCGGTGGCGGTGGACGCGCTGGGCGCGGACAAGGTGCGCGCGGTGATGATGCCTTCGCCGTACACGGCCGACATCAGCTGGATCGATGCGCGCGACATGGCAGCGCGCCTGGGTGTGCGCTATGACGAGATTTCCATCGTGCCCGAGTTCGAGGCGTTCAAGGCTTCGCTGGCCCGTGAATTCGCGGGCCGCCCCGAGGACACGACGGAGGAAAACATCCAGGCCCGCATCCGTGGCGTGATGTTGATGGCGCTGTCCAACAAGTTCGGCAGCATCGTGCTGACCACGGGCAACAAGAGCGAGATGGCCACGGGCTATTGCACGCTGTATGGCGACATGGCTGGCGGCTTTGCGGTGATCAAGGATGTGTTCAAGACAGCCGTGTTCCGCCTGGCGCGCTGGCGCAATGCCAACGACCCCTATGGCACCGGCGCCAACCCCATTCCAGAGCGCATCATCACCCGCCCGCCCAGCGCCGAGTTGCGCCCCGACCAGAAAGACCAGGACAGCCTGCCGCCGTACGAGGTGCTGGACGCGATCCTGGAGCGCTACATGGAAAACGACCAATCGGCCGACGAGATCGTGGCCGCCGGTTTTGACCGTGCCGACGTCGAGCGCGTGACGCGCCTGGTGAAGATCAACGAATACAAGCGCCGCCAGGCGCCGGTGGGGATTAGGGTCAGCCACCGCAGCTTCGGCAAGGATTGGCGCTATCCTATTACCAGCAAATTTCTTTAGGGGACATTTTTCATGAAGCAGATCACCGCCATCGTCAAACCCTTCAAGCTGGAGGAAGTGCGTGAGGCGCTGGCCGAATGCGGCGTGACCGGCCTGACCGTCACGGAAGTCAAGGGCTTTGGTCGCCAGAAGGGCCACACCGAGCTGTACCGCGGCGCCGAGTACGTGGTGGACTTCCTGCCCAAGGTGAAGGTGGAAGTCGTGGTGAAGGACGACGACGCCGACCGCTGCGTGGACGCGATCGTCAAGGCCGCGCGCACCGGCAAGATCGGCGACGGCAAGATCTTCATCACCACGGTGGAACGCGTGGTGCGTATCCGCACCGGCGAGACAGACGAGTCGGCCGTCTAAATTTCCGTCAGGTTGACGCGGTTGGCCGTCAGGCCTGCCGCCTGCACCAGATCGGCGAGCAGGGGCTGCACCTCGTTCCCGGTGCGGACCAGCCCCATCTGCCAGTCGCTCATGAAACCGTGGCGGACGCTGGATTGCAGGAAAGCAAGCAATTCATCGTAGTACCCGCCGGTGTTGAGCAGGCCCACTGGCTTGTCGTGATAACCGAGCTGGCGCCAGGTCCAGACTTCAAACAGTTCCTCAAACGTGCCGATGCCCCCGGGCAGCGCCACGAAGGCATCGGCGCGCTCGGCCATCATGCGCTTGCGGTCGTGCATGGTGTTCACCACATGCAGCTCGGTGCAATCGAGCTTGGCCCATTCCTTTTCGACCAGCGCCTTGGGGATCACACCCACCACGCGGCCGCCTGCAGCCAGCGTGGCATCGGCCACCATGCCCATCAGGCCGTTGTTGCCCCCGCCGTACACCAGCTGGCCGCCGTGGGTGCCGATCCAGTGGCCGGTCTGGCGGGCCACCTCCGCGAAGGCCGCGTCGGCGCCAGGCCGCGAGCCGCAGTACACGCAGACGGAAAAGGCGGGTGTCATGCGACAAACCTTTGCCACAGGGCCGCCGTCCAGATGCCGGCGCACAGCACCAGGCTAAGCAGCACGGCGGCGCTGCCCATGTCCTTGGCGCGCTTGGACAGGTCATGCCATTCGGGGCCGATGCGGTCGATGGCGGTTTCGATGCCGGTGTTCAGCAGCTCTACGATCATGAGGATCAGCACCGAGCCGGCAAGCAGCGCGGTCTCTACCCAGCTGCGGCCCAGCCAGAACGACAGCGGCAGCAACACCACGGCGGCGATGGCCTCCTGGCGGAAGGCGGTTTCGCCCCAGCCGGCGCGCAGGCCTTCAAGGGAGTAGCCCAGCGCATGCCAGACGCGGTTGAGCCCGGTGCGGGTTTTCTGGAGGTTGACTTGGCCCATGGCCGGATTGTCGCCGCGCAACATGACGGTGCTAGCGCGACAGGGGCGCGGACGTGATCAGACGCGTGCCGGCCAGAGCGTCATGCCAGAACTGTCGCTGCG
The DNA here is from genome assembly GCA_020161775.1 of Pseudomonadota bacterium. Taxonomy (GTDB): domain Bacteria; phylum Pseudomonadota; class Gammaproteobacteria; order Burkholderiales; family Burkholderiaceae_C; genus RAM1. The sequence goes on along the minus strand of JAIUOW010000007.1, from coordinate 172,895 downwards.
GGTGAAACCGGCTGAGCAGAGCCCAGACCACGACCCAGCCCAGCACCAGCACGGCTGACTCGCCGCCGGACAGCCTGAACGGGGCGATGGCCGCCAGCGGCGGCAGGAACCACAGCCAGCTCAGCACGTAGCGCCCCAGGGCGCGCAGTTGGGTCAACGGACGCCCCATGACGTCCACCACCCGGATGTTCCAGGTCTTCATGGCCAGGGTTTGGCCGCGCGCCCAGAACCACGAAAAATAGATGCCGAACACCACGAACAGGAACGCCTGCAGCAGGTGGCGGCGGTCGTCCATGGCGTTGCGCATCTGGCCGAGCGTGCTGAACAGCCAGCCGGCGACGAACACCACGGCAAACAACAGCATGCCCTCGTACAGCCAGCAGGCCATGCGGCGGCGCAGGCCGGGCGTGGTGGACAGGGATGGCGCAGCGGGCGCGGCGGGCCCTGGCGCATCGGGCCGCGCCTCGGTTGAAACAGTCATCAGCGGTCAGGAAAGCTCAGTTGGACGGCGGGGAAGCGGGCGCTGGCGTGGCCGCGACCCGCTTTTGCGGCAGGAGCGTATTGTGATCCACCTGGTGGGGCGGCGCGGCAATGCGCGTGCGTTCCTTCTGGTCGGGGGTGGTCTTTGGTGGCACCTTGGCGAGCTTTTGCGGTGGCACGGGCTTGACGGCGGTGGCGGCGCCTGCGGCCTTGGGCTTGGCCTTGGCGGCCAGCCTCGCCTTTTCTTCGGGCGTGAGCGACTGGTAGGCCTCCCACTTGGCTTTCTTGTCGTCGGGCGGGATCTTGCGCGTGTCGGCGAAATTCAGCCGGGCCTGGGTGCGCTGCTGGGGGCTCAGCGCAACCCATTCGGTCATGCGGCTGTGCAGCTTGGCCTGTTCGCCAGCGGACAGCTTGGGGTAGTTTTGCGACAGCGCGATCCATTTGCGCTTCTGGGCTTCGCTGATGGTGCCCCATTGCGCCGCCAGGGGCGCCAGCGACTGCTGTTGCGCCGGCGAAAGTTCGGCCCAGGCGGGCCCGCCCGCGGCCTTGGCGGCCTTGACTGCCGGGCTGGCAGCTGGTGCGGCTTTGGCCGGGGCGGCCTGTTGCGCCACAGCCGCGCCGGCCAACGCCGTGCCAAGCACCCATGCAGCAACGACCAGGCAGGGGGTGCGCATGGGTCAGGGCGCGCGGTCGCCAGCGCTGTTGAGGAACTGCATGAAGCCCGGATCGGCGTAGGCCGCTGGCGGCAGGTCGTCGGTGAGCAGTGCTGCGTCGACCTCTGCGACTTCCTCCGCCCGGTTCTCGTTCTGGATCACGTTGATGGCAACCAGGCCGGCGGCCAGCGCCACCAGCGGCAGGGCCGAGGCCAGGCGGCCCCAAAACCCGGGCTGCCCTGCGTCAAAGCCCAGGGTTGCAACTCCGCCGGTCACACCCAGTACGGGCGTGGAAACGACCTTGCGCCGGGCCAGGGCGCGCACCCGTGCCGCCCGCAGGCGCTCGGAAACTTCATGGGACAGGCCGGAATCGGCCGACAGGCGGGCGGCTATCTGCCGGCCCAATCGGTCCTGCAGGAGCTGGTTTTGTTGTTGGTCTTTGGTGTTCATGGCTGGATTCCCTTTGCCTTCAGTGCTTTGCTGAGGGCCTGGACTGCCCGGGAACAGTGCGTTTTGACACTGCCTTCGGAACAGCCCATGGCCGCAGCCGTTTCGGCCACGTCCATGTCTTCCCAGTAACGCATCAGGAAGGCTTCACGTTGACGCGCCGGCAACTGGCTGACCGAGTCTTCAATCTCACGCAATATCTGGGCCCGACTGGTGGAGTCCTCGGTACTTTCTGTGCCTTGAGAGCCATCCTGTGCCTGATAAGTTTCCAGAAGATCGAAATCGCCTTCTTCCGACGCCGATTCGAAGTCGCCCATGTTGGAGAACAGGGCGTTGCGCGACTTTTGCCTGCGGAACCAGTCCAGCATGCAGTTGGACAGGATGCGCTGGAACAGCATGGGCAGCTCGGCGACGGGCTTGTCGCCGTAGTGTTCCGACAGCTTCATCATGCTGTCCTGGACGATGTCCAGCGCCGCCTCCTCGTCGCGAACGTGGTACAGCGCGCGCTTGAAAGCCCGCTTCTCAACGCCCTTCAGGAGATCCGAAAGTTCTTGTTCTGTAGCCAAAGGAGGGGTGCCACGACGGGGCGCAAAAGGGGAATGTCTCTTTTTGGAGGCGGTTTTCGCAGGAAAGCGGCCATTTGAAGCGGGAAATTATGGCACCGGCCCGCCCCGCCAGTCGCCAAGGTGTTGCTGCAATGCGATAATCTGCGCTGCAAGTCAAAAGGCAAACGAACCCTGATCCGGCGGTGCAAGCAGCCCGCCCATGGTTTGGGTTCTAAGTCCCGGTCCGGCTCCACAAGAGACCGTTGAAGGGGCACCCAAGGTTTTTCGTCAGAGAAATTCACAAAGGTTGAACATGGAAATCTCAAAAGCCGAAATCTCGGCAGCAGCGGCATCCGCCGCATCCGGCTCGCAGGAGCTGCGCGGTTCAGAAATCCTCGTCAAGACCCTTCAGGCCGAGGGCGTCAAATACGTCTGGGGCTACCCCGGCGGCGCGGTTCTGCACATCTACGACGCTTTTTACAAGCAGGACACCATCCAGCACATCCTGGTGCGCCACGAGCAGGCCGCAGTGCATGCGGCTGACGGCTACGCGCGCGCCACGGGAGACGTGGGCGTGGCGCTGGTGACCTCGGGGCCTGGCGTTACCAATGCCGTGACCGGCATTGCCACGGCCTACATGGACAGCATCCCCATGGTGATCATCACCGGCCAGGTGCCCACCCATGCCATCGGGCTGGACGCCTTCCAGGAATGCGACACGGTCGGCATCACCCGGCCCATCGTCAAGCACAACTTCCTGGTCAAGGACGTGCGCGACATGGCCGCCACCATGAAAAAGGCCTTCCACATCGCACGCAGTGGCCGGCCTGGTCCGGTGGTGGTGGACATCCCCAAGGACGTGTCGTTCAACAAGACGGCGTACATGGGCTATCCCGACAGTGTCGAGATGCGTTCCTACAACCCGGTGCGCAAGGGCCATGGCGGACAGATCCGCAAGGCGCTGCAACTGCTGCTGGCGGCCAAGCGCCCCTACATCTACACCGGCGGTGGCGTGCTGCTGGGCAATGCCACGCAGGAGTTGCGCACCCTGGTGGACATGCTGGGATACCCCTGCACCAACACGCTGATGGGCCTGGGTGCCTATCCGGCCAGCGATCGTAAATTCCTGGGCATGCTGGGCATGCATGGCACGATTGAAGCCAACAATGCCATGCAGAACTGCGACGTTCTGCTGGCCGTGGGGGCTCGCTTTGACGACCGCGTGATCGGCAACCCCAAGCATTTCGCCCAGAACGAACGCAAGATCATCCACATCGACATCGACCCGTCCAGCATTTCCAAACGGGTCAAGGTCGATATCCCCATCGTGGGTGACGTCAAGGACGTGCTCACCGAACTCATCGCCATGGTGCGTGAGTCGGGCCTCAAGCCCGATGCCAGCGCCCTGGGTTCCTGGTGGGACGCGATCGAAGGCTGGCGCAAGCGCGACTGCCTCAAGTACGACCGCAAGAACACCGAGGTGATCAAGCCGCAGTACGTGGTCGAGACCCTGTGGAACATGACCAAGGACGCTGACACCTACATCACCTCCGATGTCGGCCAGCACCAGATGTGGGCCGCGCAGTACTACCGCTTTGACGAGCCGCGGCGCTGGATCAATTCCGGCGGCCTGGGCACCATGGGCGTGGGCATTCCCTACGCCATGGGCATCAAGCTGGCCAGGCCCGACAGCGAGGTGTTCTGCATCACCGGCGAGGGCTCGGTCCAGATGTGCATCCAGGAACTGTCCACCTGCCTGCAGTACAACACGCCGATCAAGATCGTGTCCCTGAACAACCGGTACCTCGGCATGGTGCGCCAGTGGCAGGAGCTGGACTACGAAGGCCGCTACAGCCACAGCTACATGGATGCGTTGCCCAATTTCGTCAAGCTGGCCGAGGCCTATGGCCATGTGGGCATGCTGATCGAACGCCCGCAGGACGTCGAGCCGGCGCTGCGCGAGGCGCGCAAGCTCAAGGACCGCACGGTGTTCATGGACTTCCGTACCGACCCCACCGAGAACGTGTTCCCGATGGTGCAGGCCGGCAAGGGCATTACCGAAATGCTGCTGGGCAGCGAAGACCTCTAACTCGTAAGGACGGCGAAGCTATCGCGTGCCGAGCCCATCGCTTACCGGCGGTGGGGGAGGGCAGCGAAATGCCAGGCCGCAGACACATGAAACACATCATTGCAGTGCTGCTGGAAAACGAGCCTGGCGCTCTTTCCCGCGTGGTGGGCCTGTTCTCGGCCCGTGGCTACAACATTGAATCGCTCACCGTGGCACCGACGGAAGACCCGTCGCTGTCGCGCATGACGATCCAGACAACCGGTTCCGACGACGTGATCGAGCAGATCACCAAGCACCTGAACCGCCTGATTGAGGTGGTGAAGGTCGTCGACCTGACCGAGGGCGCCTACACCGAGCGTGAGCTCATGATGGTGAAGGTGCGCGCGGTGGGCAAGGAGCGCGAGGAGATGAAGCGCATGGCCGACATCTTCCGTGGCCGCATCATCGACGTTACCGAGAAAAGCTACACCATCGAACTCACCGGGGACCAGGCCAAGAACGACGCCTTCCTGGTGGCCATCGACCGCAGCGCCATTCTTGAAACCGTCCGTACCGGTTCCAGCGGGATCGGGCGCGGTGAACGCATTCTTCGCGTCTAGAACACTTTTTCAATCCAACGATTTCAACAGGAGAAACCATGAAGGTTTATTACGACAAGGACTGTGACCTGAGCCTGATCAAGGGCAAGACGGTCGCCATCATCGGCTACGGTTCGCAGGGCCATGCCCATGCACAGAACCTCAATGACAGCGGCGTGAAGGTCGTGGTCGGCCTGCGCAAGGGCGGGGCTTCCTGGCCCAAGGTCGAAAAGGCTGGCCTGAAGGTCGCTGAAGTGGCCGACGCGGTGAAGGCCGCCGACGTCGTCATGATCCTGCTGCCCGACGAGCAGATCGCCGCGGTTTACAAGAATGAAGTCGAAGCCAACATCAAGCCGGGCGCCTCGCTCGTGTTTGCCCACGGCTTCAACGTCCACTACGGCTTTGTGACCCCGCGCGCCGACCTGGACGTGTGGATGGTCGCGCCCAAGGCGCCCGGCCATACCGTTCGCGGCACCTATGCACAGGGCGGCGGCGTGCCCCACCTGGTGGCGGTGCATCAGGACAAGACGGGCAAGGCCCGTGACCTGGCCCTGAGCTATGCCATGGCCAACGGTGGCGGCAAGGCCGGCATCATTGAAACCAATTTCCGCGAAGAGACCGAAACCGACCTGTTCGGCGAGCAGGCTGTTCTGTGCGGCGGTACCGTCGAGCTGATCAAGGCTGGCTTCGAGACGCTGGTGGAAGCCGGCTACGCCCCTGAAATGGCCTACTTCGAGTGCCTGCACGAGCTCAAGCTGATCGTGGACATGATCTATGAAGGCGGCATCGCCAACATGAACTATTCCATCTCGAACAACGCCGAATACGGCGAGTACGTGACGGGCCCCCGTATCGTGACCGACGAAACCAAGAAGGTCATGAAGCAGGTCCTGAAGGACATCCAGACCGGCGAATATGCCAAGAGCTTCATCCTGGAAAACAAGGCGGGCGCACCCACCTTGCTGAGCAAGCGCCGCCTGATGGCCGAGCACCAGATCGAGACCGTGGGCGAAACCCTGCGTGCGATGATGCCCTGGATCAAGAAAAACAAGCTGGTGGACCAGACCCGCAACTGAAGCGGCGGTTTTCCTCAAAGCAAAGGCCACCCTGGTGGCCTTTTTACATTTTTGGGCGGCACTGACTTAAACTCAAACCATGAATCACGAACCCCAGCATCCGGCAGCCGAAGGCGTTGTGGTGCGCAAGCGCCGCAAGGGCATCTACATCCTGCCCAACCTCTTCACGCTCGGGGGGCTGTTCGGTGGCTTTTATGCTGTCGTCATGGCCATGAACGGCCGCTTTGACATGGCGGCAGCCGGTATTTTCTGCGCCATGGTGCTGGACAGCCTGGACGGCCGCGTGGCCCGAATGACCAACACGCAAAGTGCGTTTGGCGAGCAGATGGATTCGCTCGCTGACATGGTGTCTTTCGGCGCGGCGCCGGCGCTGATTGCGTATGAATGGTCACTCAAGGGTCTGGGCCGCTGGGGCTGGATCGCCGCGTTTGTGTATTGCGCATGCGCGGCATTGCGCCTGGCGCGTTTTAACGTGAACACCGGGGTGGTGGACAAGCGCTATTTCCAGGGTTTGCCATCACCTGCGGCGGCGGCCCTGGTGGCGGGGTTCATCTGGCTCATGACCGAAACAGGCGTCAAGGGCTATGACGTGGCATGGGTCATGTTTGCCTTTGCGCTGTACGCGGGCCTCACGATGGTGACCAACGTGCCGTTCTACAGCTTCAAGGACATCCAGATGAAAAAGAGCGTGCCCTTTGCTGCAATCGTGCTGATTGCCTTGGGCATTGCCGTCATCAACATCCATCCGCCCACTGTGTTGTTTGGCCTGTTCGTGTTGTATGGCCTGAGCGGCTATGCGCTGTATGGCTGGCGCCGCTTCAAGGGCCAGCAGACCAGCGTGATCAGCACGTCCACCGACGAGCCCGAAGAACGCGGCCTCCACAAATAAAGAACTGTGCTAAAGTCATTGGCATGAACACGATTTCGCTGGCACTACTGCTATCCCCCGACGGGCGGAGACGGTAGCGCACGCGCATCCCTGATCAACGGCCCGTTTGCACCAGCAGCGGGCCGTTTTCCTTTTGGGGCTGCTGGTTGATACAACCCTTGAACCATCATGTTGAAACAACCCGCCAGCAAGTACCCTGCCTTCAAGCCCATCGGTCTTCGTGACCGCACCTGGCCTGATGCCGTCCTGAGCGCTGCCCCGATCTGGTTGAGCACGGACCTGCGCGACGGCAACCAGGCGTTGATCGAGCCCATGGACGTCGAACGCAAGCTGCAGATGTTCCAGATGCTGGTCAGGATCGGCTTCAAGGAAATCGAGGTGGGCTTTCCCTCGGCATCCCAGACTGAGTTTGATTTCCTGCGGCGCCTGATTGATGAAGACCTGATCCCCGAGGACGTCACGATCCAGGTGCTGACCCAGGCGCGCGAGCCATTGATCCGTCGCACGTTTGAATCCCTGCAAGGCGCCCGGCGCGCGATCGTGCACCTGTACAACGCCGTCGCGCCCGTGATGCGCAAGGTCGTGTTGGGACTGGATGAGGACGGTATCGTCGAGCTGGCGACCCGCCAGGCAAGACTCTTTGTGGAAATGGCTGCACAACAGCCGCGGACGCAATGGACCTTCCAGTATTCGCCGGAAATGTTCTCGGGCACCGAGCTGGCGTTTTCCAAGCGGGTGGTGGATGCCGTGACGCAGGTCTGGCAGCCCACACCGCAACGCAAGTGCATCATCAACCTGCCGTCCACGGTGGAGCATTCCACGCCCAACGTCTTTGCCGACATGATCGAATGGATGCACCGCAACCTGGCGCGGCGTGACGCGATCGTGCTGTCCGTGCATCCCCACAACGACCGGGGCACGGGCACCGCCGCCGGCGAATTTGCGCTGATGGCCGGCGCGGACCGGATTGAGGGTTGCCTGTTTGGCAATGGCGAGCGCACCGGCAACCTGGATATCGTGAATGTGGCGCTGAACCTCTACACACAGGGTGTATCGCCGGGGCTGGATTTTTCGGCGATCGACGAAATACGCCGCACGGTCGAGCATTGCAACCAATTGCCCGTGCATCCGCGCCACCCGTATGCGGGCGATCTGGTCTACACCTCGTTTTCGGGCTCGCACCAGGACGCCATCAAGAAAGCGTTCGCCGCGCGCAAAGACGGCGACGCCTGGGACATTCCGTACCTGCCCATCGACCCCAAGGACGTAGGCCGCTCGTATGAAGCCGTGATCCGCGTCAACAGCCAGTCTGGCAAGGGGGGCATTTCCTACCTGCTTGAAAGTGAGTACGGGCTGGAATTGCCCAGGCGCCTGCAGATCGAGTTCAGCCAGGTGGTCCAGGCGGTGATGGACACCGAAGGCAAGGAGTTGACCGCGCAGGACCTGTGGCAGCTGTTTGAACGCGAATACGGCTTGCAGGCGGTGCCCGCGCCGGCGCATCGGGTCAGCGATGCCGCCGCCGGGGGCGTACGCCTGACGGCGGATGTCCAGGTGAATGGCCAGCATCATGTGGTGGCCGGTGAGGGCACTGGCCCCATTGATGCTTTCGTGCGTGGGCTCAATGACGCCACCGGTCAGTCCATCCGGGTGCTGGACTACCACGAGCATGCCGTGGGCGCAGGCGCCAACGCGCGGGCCGTGGCCTATCTGGAGCTGCGCGTCAACGGCCAGACCCTGTTTGGCGTTGGCATGGACGCCAACATCGTTTCCGCCTCATTGAAGGCCATCATGTCCGGCCTGCAACGGGCACAATCCAGCACTTCGGCCGCGTCCGAGGACCGTACAGAACAAGGAGCATTGCAATGACCGACAAACTCATCATTTTTGACACCACCCTGCGTGATGGCGAACAGTCGCCCGGCGCGTCCATGACGCGTGAAGAGAAAGTGCGCATTGCGCGCCAACTCGAACGGCTCAAGGTGGACGTGATCGAGGCCGGCTTTGCCGCCAGTTCCAATGGCGACTTTGAAGCCGTGCAGGCCATCGCCAACACGATCCGGGAATCCACGATCTGCTCGCTGTCGCGCGCCAACGACCGCGACATCTCGCGCGCGGCGGAGGCGCTGAAGGGGGCGGCCCGTGCCCGCATCCATACCTTCATTGCCACATCCCCGCTGCACATGGAGAAAAAGCTGCGCATGACGCCCGACCAGGTGCTGGAGCAGGCCAAACAGTCCGTTCGCTTTGCCCGCAACCTGTGCGGTGACATCGAGTTCTCGCCCGAGGATGGCTACCGCAGCGAGATGGACTTCCTGTGCAAGGTGCTGGAAGCGGTGATTGCCGAGGGGGCCACCACCATCAACGTGCCGGATACCGTGGGTTATGCCGTGCCCGAGCTGTACGGCAATTTCATCAAGACGCTGCGCGAGCGCATTCCCAACAGCGACAAGGCCATCTGGTCTGTGCACTGCCACAACGACCTGGGCATGGCCGTGGCCAATTCATTGGCGGGTGTGAAGATTGGCGGTGCGCGCCAGGTGGAATGCACCATCAACGGCCTGGGTGAGCGCGCGGGCAATTGCTCGCTTGAAGAAATCGTGATGGCCGTGAAGACCCGCAAGGACTACTTCGGGCTGTCGATGAACATCGACCCCATCCATATCGTTGCCGCCAGCCGCATGGTCAGCCAGACGACCGGTTTCGTGGTGCAGCCCAACAAGGCCGTGGTGGGAGCCAACGCGTTTGCCCATGCGTCAGGCATTCACCAGGACGGTGTGCTCAAGGCGCGTGACACCTATGAAATCATGCGCGCCGAGGACGTGGGCTGGTCGGCCAACAAGATCGTGCTGGGCAAGCTGAGCGGGCGCAACGCCTTCAAGGCGCGCCTGCAGGAACTGGGCGTGGCACTGGAAAGCGAGGCCGACATCAACACGGCCTTCATGAAGTTCAAGGAATTGGCTGACCGCAAGAGCGAGATCTTCGACGAGGACATCCTGGCGCTGGTCAGCGATGAAAGTGTGACGCACGAGAAGGAGCAGTATGGCTTTGTCTCGCTGTCGCAACACAGCGAAACCGGCGAGCGGCCCCATGCCCGTGTGGTGTTCACGGTGGATGGCAAGGAAGTCCGGGGCGAGTCCGATGGCAATGGCCCGGTGGACGCGTCGCTCAAGGCCATTGAAACGCACGTCCAGAGCGGCGCCGAAATGGTGCTGTATTCCGTCAATGCCATCAGCGGCTCCACCGAGAGCCAGGGCGAGGTGACGGTGCGCCTGCAGAACTCCGGCCGCGTGGTCAATGGCGTGGGCGCCGACCCGGATATCGTGGTGGCCTCTGCAAAAGCCTATCTCAGTGCGCTCAACAAGTTACAAAGTAAAGCTGACCGTGTGGCGGCTCAAGGCTGAGGTTTATTTTTATAATTCCTGCTCTGGTTGAGGAAAATCGCGCAAGTCTTTGATCTTGCGCGATTTTTTATGAGCTTGTACACTGCGCCGGTCGCCGCCTTGTACAGGAGTTCACTCATGGTCCTTGGTACATCCTTTTTGCCGAGCAATGCTTTGAACCGTTTCCTACAAATTTTTGCAATTGCCGTGATCTCCACGGTGCTTGCCATTCCCGCAGCCCAGGCACAAAGCCGCAACAAGACCACTGCCAAGAAGAGCAAGAGCTCGCTGGTGGTCAGCCGCAAGGCCGCCAAGCCGGTCGCCAAGCGACGGTCCGTGATCCGCGCCGCAGCGCCCCGTCCCTCGTATGGGCAGCTCGCCGGCCTGCACGGAACGCAGGATCTGCTGGACCTGAAATCCAGCGTGGCGCTGGTGATCGACCAGGAAACCCGCGAAGTGCTGTTCAGCAAGAACGATTCCGCCGTGCTGCCGATCGCGTCGCTGACCAAGCTCATGACGGGCCTGCTGATCAGCGAAGCCCGGCTACCGATGGACGAGATGATTGCCATCACGCAGGACGACGTGGATACCGAAAAGGGCAGCACCTCGCGCCTGCGCGTGGGCACCGAGCTGAGCCGCGGCGAGCTGCTTCACCTGGCGTTGATGTCCAGCGAGAACCGTGCCGCCCATGCGCTGGGCCGGACGTATCCCGGTGGCCTGGATGCGTTTGTCAAGCTGATGAATGCGCGCGCCCGCGCGCTCGGCATGGGCGATACCCGTTATGTGGAGCCTACCGGGCTGTCCAGCCGCAACCAGTCCAGCGCCAAGGACCTCGCCACCCTGGTGACGGTGGCCTACAACGACCCCGTGCTGCGCGAGCTGTCCACCTCGCCGGGCCATCAGGTGGCCGTGGGCAACCGCACCCTCCAGTACAACAACACCAACCGGCTGGTGAAGAACCCCGAATGGGAGATCGGCCTGCAAAAGACCGGCTATATCTCCGAGGCCGGGCAGTGCCTGGTCATGCAGGCAAAAATTGCCGGGCGCAAGCTCATCATGGTGTTCCTGGACTCGGCGGGCAAGCTGAGCCGCCTGGGAGACGCCGAGCGTGTGCGGCGCTGGGTAGAGTCGACCCCGGCAGCGCCTCAATCGCCAGGCAACATCGTCATCCGCCAGGTCAACGGCTGACGCCGTTCGGCTTGTAGCCCAGCGCGGTTGAAATTTCGCTGGCCGTTGACTGCAGCTTGGGCAGCCAGTTTTCGTCCAGCCGGTCGGCCGGGGCCGAGATTGACAGGCCCGCGACCAGCTTGTTCTGGTCGTCGTAAATCCCGGCGGCCATGCAACGCACCCCCAGTTCCAGTTCTTCGTTGTCACGCGCAATGCCATATTGCCGCGCCTTGGCCAGTTCCCGCTCCAGCACCGGCAGCTGGGTGATGCTGTTGCGCGTGTGGCCCGCCAGGCCGGTGCGGGTTGCATAGGCGCGGATGCGTTGCGGGTCGTCCACGGCCAGGAACAGCTTGCCGGTGGAGGTCAAGTGCAGCGGCGCGCGGCCGCCAATGGCGCGTACCACTTGCATGCCGGAGCGCTCGCTGTAGGCGCGCTCGATATAGACGATCTCGTCACCTTGGCGCATGCTCAGGTTCACGGGTTGCTGGATCAGCTTGTGCAGCTCGCGCATGGGCGCCAACGCTGCGTCTCGCACGCTCAGCCGGCCCTTGACCAGGTTGCCCAGCTCCAGCAGGCGCATGCCCAGCCGGTAGCTGCCGGCCTCGGGGCGGTCCACGAACCGGCCCGTGGCCAGGTCATTCAGGATGCGGTGGGTGGTGGACGGGTGCAGGCCGGTTTTTTCGCTGATTTCCTTGAGGGAAATCGCTTCTTCGCGCGAAGCCAGCACGTCGATGAGCGAAAACATCCGCTCAATGACCTGGATGGTCGGTGTCGCGGGAACGCTCTGGTTGGATTTTTTCATGGGCTCCCCAATCGCTTGGACAGCCAAATTTTATCTTATGAAATCGTGGTAGGCGACACGGAATCGCCGGGCAGCCATTGGCCGTCGATCAGGACCTCGTGGGGCGCAAAGCGTGCCTTGTAATTCATCTTGGGGCTTTCGCTGATCCAGTAGCCCAGGTAGACGTGTGGCAACCCCAGCCGGCGGGCCTGCTCAATCTGCCACAGCACGCTGTAGGTGCCGTAGCTGGCGGCAGCGTCGGGCTCGTAAAAGGTATACACCGCCGATAAGCCGTCATTCAGCACATCGAGGATGGACACCATGCGCAGTGCGCCTGGCGAGCCATCATCTGTGGGCTCACGGAATTCCACCAGCCTGGAATTCACGCGGCTTTGCAGCAGGAACTGGGTGTACTGGTCGATGCTGTCGTGGTCCATGCCGCCACCGGCGTGGCGCCCGGTCTGGTAGCGCAGGTACAGGTGGTAGTGCTCGGGTACAAAGCACAGCTTGAGCACCCGCGCCTGCAGGCCCTGATGGCGGTTGCGGGCACGGCGCTGGCTGCGGTCGGGCGTGAATTCATCGGCCCGCACGCGTAGCGGGATGCAAGCCCGGCAACCGTCGCAATACGGCCGGTAGGTGAACATGCCGCTGCGGCGAAAGCCGCTGGTGACCAGGTCGGAATAAGTGTCGTTGTGGATCAGGTGGCTGGGGGTGGCCACCTGTGAGCGCGCCTGCTTGCCGGTCAGGTAGCTGCACGGGTAGGGCGCCGTTGCATAAAACTGCAAGGCCTGAAGCGGAAGATCCTTGAGATGGGTCACGCTGTGGCGGCGGGCAGGAGTTGCTGCCAGTATACGGGCTCGAAATGCCAGGAGGGTCCGGGTTCAGTGGCGGCTTGTGCGACATGGTTCACGAACGCTGCCCTTTCGATTTCACGCGCGCCCAGCGACGCCAGGTGGCGGGTATTCTGCTGGCAATCGATCAGGCGCACCTGGTGCTGGCGGCACAGCGCCACCAGCGCTGCCAGCGCGATCTTGGATGCATCAGGCACACGGGTGAACATCGACTCGCCAAACACGGCCCGGCCGAGCGCCACGCAGTACAGGCCGCCCACAAGCTCGCCGTTGATCCAGGTCTCCACGCTGTGGGCCTGCCCCGCGCGGGCCAGTGTCTGGTAGGCCGCCACCATCTGCGGCACGATCCAGGTGCCTGACTGCCCGGGCCGCGGGCTGCCGGCGCAGGCGCGGATCACATCGTCAAAGGCGCTGTCGATGCGGATTTCGCAGCGGGTGTCCAGCCGGAATTGCATCAGCGTCCTGCGCAGCGAGCGGTGCAGCCTGAACTCGTCCACATGCAGCACCATGCGCGGGTCGGGGCTCCACCACAGGATGGGCTGGCCTTCGCTGAACCAGGGGAACACGCCGCGGCCATACGCGCTGGTCAGGGTTGCGACATCCAGCGCCCCACCGGCGGCCAGCAGGCCGGGGGCGGGATCCGAAGCGCCCCAGGCGCGGGCCACGTCGGGAAAAGGCTCGCCAGGTTCCAGCCAGGGAAGCTTCATGGGCACAGGGCTACGCGGGGGCGACCCGGTGCGCAGCGGGCATTCAGCCGCCGATCATGACGGTAAAGGCGCCCAGCGCGATCGAGCCGCCGTGGGCGGTGGAATCGCCCATGCGGGCGGCGGGCTTGCCGCCGATCATGACGGTGGCCGATCCCTTCACGATGCTGTCCGGCGGACCGACGCACACGCACATGTCACCCAGCACCGCGGCGGGCAGGCCGCCGACCAGCACATTGGGCGTGCACGGTCCGGTGATGGGGCCGCCCACATGGGGAATGGGCGAGGGGATGGCTGGCGTCTGCATGGGGCAGACGTGCATGTCGGTGATTCTGGCGGCAGGCGGCATGGTGTCTGCTCCGGTCAGTTGATCATGACCATCGCACCTTTGACGGTCGTGGTGCCTGCCGCCGACAGCTCGGCCGAAGCGTTGCCCTTGGCCACGTAACCAACCTGGGCGGTCTGGCTGATGTTGAGGCCGGTGTGGACTACATCGGCGCGCGCCGCGGTGGTGATGTTGCCCGTGGCCTGCAACTGCATGTGACCTGCCGCCACAAAGGTCAGGTCCTTCACGCTGGTGATCGTGATGCCCTCGGGTCCCATTTCGATCTTGTTGCCGTTGATGTCGTGCAGGCACAGTGTCTTGTTGGGATCGTCGATGACGATCTTGCTGCTGGCGCGCGTGATGATCGTCACTTTGCCCAGGGCTTCACTGACCTGGACCATGTCTTCAATGGGCATACCCGCTCCTCTGGCTGGCTTTTGTATCAAAAGGGTTTATAGCAGACGCCGGAACACCGGCCCAATGACGAGCCGCAAATGACAAAAGGCCCCGCACTTGCGTGCGGGGCCTTCAGGTTTTCTCTGGCTCCTCGACCTGGGCTCGAACCAGGGACCTACGGATTAACAGTCCGGCGCTCTACCGACTGAGCTATCGAGGAACAGCCTCAGATTATAGCGTCAAATTCTGGCGTTTTCACAGGCTCGCGGTGAATGACAGGCGCAATGTGCGTGCGGCCCCCGGATACAGGTACACATGGCCGAACTGGTAAGGCGATTCTTTCCAGTAGCGCTTGTCTGTGAGGTTCTCGATGCCCAGCGTCCAGCGGGTCGCGGTGCCGCCCAGGCGCGTGTCGTAGTGCAATGCGGTGTCCAGCCGTGTCCAGGCGGGCAGGGTGATTGACCCGTCGGGCAGCACATTGCGCTGGCCTTCGCGCGACAGCTGTGCCTGCCATTCCAGCCCCTGCACGGCGGGCACCTTCCAGGCCGCCATGGCCCGCAGCACGTTGTCGGGCACGTTGGTGGGGCGCTTGCCGTTGATGGCGGGCTCGGCCGTGCTGCCCTGGCGTTTGGCGTCGATCAGCGTCACGCCAGCGCCCAGGCGCCACGGTCCGCCGGCCCATTGCGTGCTGGCCTCCAGGCCACGGTGCACGGCCTCGCCGTCATACCGGCCCAGGCAGGGCGTGATGCCCAGCCGGCTGCAGGCGTCCAGGTTGCTCATGGGGCGCTTGATCTGGAAAGCCGCCAGTTGCCAGCCCCAGCCGCCTTGACCGCCTTTGAGTCCGACTTCCAGCTGCCTTGATTTCAGGGCGGGCAGCGCCACCCCGGCGTTCGTGTACTGCGCCGCGCGGTTGGGTACCACCTGCGATTCCACGCCTTCGCCCCAGCTGGCGTAGACGGTGGTGTCGCCTTGCAGCTTGTAGCTGGCCGCCAGCCACGGCGTGGTCAGGCCATCGCTGTAGGCGGTGGGGCGCGTGCCATTGGTGCGCACGCTGTCGCGCTCCAGCCGCGTGTGGCGCAGGCCCAGCCACGTGGTGAAGCGGTCGTTCCAGCGGATGGCGTCCTGCACGGACAGCTCCACGGATTTTTCGTCGCGGTTGGTGCTTTCGTCGGTCAGTGCCGGATCGGCAGGCACGACGGCCGTGCCCTGCACGTTGCCCGTGCCCACATAGTTGAAGGCCTGGCGGTTGAAACGGTTGCGCACCTGACTGGTCAGCAGGCCCAACGACAGGTCGTGCGCCACGGTGCCGGTGGACAGTCTGCCCTTGAGCTGCACGCTGGCCGCCTGCTGGCGGCGCCGTTCACCGTCGCTGCGGAAGTCGTAGAGGTCAAACGTGCCGTCCGTGCAATACCGGTCGAAGTTGCCTTCGGCGCCGCAGCCAAACGCATAGGCCAGCCGGTCGTCGGTCTTGAGCGTCTGGCTGCCCAGCTGGGCCGACCAGCGCCACTGGCTGTTGATGGCCTGTTCGAACCGCAGGGTGCCCGTGAAGGCATCAAACACCGAGGGCAGCGACCAGGGCTGGTTGTTCAGGTTGATGCGCGGGTCCACCGGCGCCGGCAGCTGGCTGCCCAGCAGGCTGTAGCCGGCCTGGCTGGGCTGGCGCTTGTGGCTCCATTCAATTTCGGCTTCCAGCACGCTGTCGCGGTTGATGCGCCAGTCGGCGGCCAGGGCCAGCAGCTGTCGTTCGCCATCCAGTGCGCGCGTCACGGGGCGCAATTGTTCCGCGGCCATGTTCAGCCGGTAGCCGAATGCGCGGTCTGTGCCAAAGCGCCCGCCCAGGTCGGCGGCGGCCAGCACGCTGGCGCGGCTGGTGGCTTCGAGCCGCACCTCGCGCAGGTCGCGTTGCGTGGGCCGCTTGACCACGTAGTTCACCAGCCCGCCTGGGGCACTGGTGCCGGCCTGGATGCCGCTGGTGCCCTTGAGGATTTCAATGCGTTCCTTGTTGTCCAGCGGTATGGATGTTTCGGCGCTGATGGGCAGGCCCTCGCGCCGGTAATTGAAGCGGTTGTCCAGCGTGAAGCCGCGAATGCTCAGGTAGTCCCAGTAGCCTGGCGAGTTGTAGGCGTCGGTGACCGAAGCGTCAAACTGCGTCAGGTCGGCCAGGCGGCGCGCGCCGCTTTGCTGCAGCTGTTCGCGGCTGACCACCGTGGCCGAGATGGGCACCTCCCTGAGGGGCACGTCGCTAAAGCCCGTCACATCGGCCTGGGGCGCGGCGGTGCTGTCGTTCACGGTCACTGGCTTGAGCGTGGCGTCCTGCGCCCATAGAGGGTTGCAGGCCAGCATGCCTGTGGCGAGCGCGGCTGTGAGGCGGTTCAAGGGCCAGCGGCCCCGGCGGGCTGGCGGGTGGTTTGGCGTGTGGTGTGCCATGACGTCTTGTCTTCCAACGTAATGGCAGGTCGGCTTGCCTGGGTGGCAGGTTGCCCGGGAGAAAAGGGCGCCACCGGAGAGCTTGCTTCCCTGCGCGAGGATTACCTCAATCAGGTTCAAAGGGACTTTCTCAGTCGCCCGGTTGCCGATGGCAGCCGGGCAACACCCCTAGCGGATGTGCGCTCTTGCGAACGCGGTGCGAAGTTTAATCGAAGACGGGGGATTCCACGCCCAGCACCTTGTGCAGCTTGGGCGAGGTGGTGGTGTACTGCAGGTGGATTTTCTTGTCCGGGAAGATGAAGGGCGCCGCACCAAAGGCCGCCAGCGCGCACTCATGAAAGCCGCTCAGGATGAGCTTTTTCTTGCCCGGATAGGTGTTGATGTCGCCTACGGCAAAAATGCCGGGCACGCTGGTCGAAAACTTTTCGGTGTCCACCACCAACTGCTTGCGCTCGATGTCCAGGCCCCATTCGGCGATGGGCCCGAGCTTGGGTGAGAGACCAAAAAACACCAGCAGCATGTCCAGCGGCACCACGCGGGTGACCGCGTCGGCGCCGGTGACCTTCACGCCGGTGAGCTTGCCGTCCTTTTCGTCGTAGCCCGTGACCTGGCCCACGATGAACTGCATTTCAAGGGCTTCGCACAGCGCGCGCATCTTGGCCACGCTGGCCGGCGCGGCCTGGAAGCCGTCGCGGCGGTGGACCAGGATGACGCTTTCGGCCTTGTGGGGGCCATCGGCCGCGAAGTTCAGGGTCCAGTCCAGCGCGGAGTCGCCGCCGCCCACGATGACCAGGTTGCGGCCGGCAAAGTCGGCTGGATTCCTGACCCGGTAGAAGAGCTGGGAGCCGTCGAATTTGTCCAGGCCGTCCACCTTGAGCGTGCGCGGCTCGAAGGCGCCCACGCCCGCCGCAATGAATACGGTGCGGGTGAGAAAGCGCGTGCCCCGCGAGGTCTGCAGCGCAAAGCGGCCGTCGTCCTGCTTTTGGACCTGCGTGACGGTCTGGCCCAGATGGAAGGTCGCCCCAAAGGGCTCAATCTGCTTGAGCAGCGCGTCGGTCAGTTCCTGGCCGGTGCACACGGGGATGGCCGGGATGTCATAGATGGGCTTGTCGGGGTAAAGCTCCACCGGCTGGCCGCCTGGGTAGGCCAGCGAATCGATCACATGGGCCTTGATTTCCAGCAGGCCCAGCTCAAACACCTGGAACAGGCCCACCGGGCCCGCGCCAATGATGACCGCGTCGGTCTCGATCGGGCCGTCATGGATGGCGGCGGTGCTGATCACTTCCTGGCCGGGCTGGAGGTTCATGGGTTCTCAGCGCAGCAGCTCGGGCAGCTTGCCGGCCTTGTCTTTCCAGTCGTCGGCGTCGGGCAGGGGCTCCTTGCGCTTGGTGATGCTCTTCCAGCCGGGCAGCTTGGCCAGGTCGGCATTCAGCTGGATGAAGGCGATCTGGTCGGACGGCACGTCTTCCTCGGCATAGATGGCGTTGACCGGGCATTCCGGAATGCACACGGCGCAGTCAATGCATTCGTCCGGGTCGATCGTGAGGAAGTTGGGGCCTTCGCGGAAACAATCCACGGGGCAGACATCCACGCAGTCGGTGTATTTGCAGCGGATACAGGCTTCGGTGACAACGTGAGTCATTGGGATTTTTCGTGTGATCGGTACAAACCCTTGATTTTATTGGGTTTCCGTCTATGCGGCTGCCATCGTAGCCACGTGGGTCAAAGGGTCGATTGATGCGGGTCAACGGATTAGCGCGGCGGCCGAGGTTTTGTGGGTGGCGGTGTCCACCAGCACCAGGGCGCCCAGCACGCGCGAGCGGGCATAGGGCAGGGCCGCCAGCGGCTCCTGCAAGGCCAGCTCCACATGGCCAATGGCGTTGGGCGGTAACTGGGAGGCGTCTTCCTCGGCCAGTGTGTTCACGTCCAGCCGGTGCACGACGCGGCGCACCTTGGCCTTGACCCAGCGGTGGCCATGCAGCGCCCAGTACACACGCCCGGCGACGAGCGGCTCGTCGTCCATCCATGCAACGGTGGCCTGGATGTCGCGCAGGGGCGTCACTGCCGCTTCGCCCTGTTCGCCGGCATCGGCCAGCAACCAGTCGCCGCGCGATACGTCCACCTCGCGGTCCAGCACGATGCCGGCGCTGTGGCCGGCCAGCACGGGGCGCGGCTCGCGCACATGGTCCAGCACCTGGGCCACGTGCGCGGTCTGCCCGCCGGGCATGACCTTCACGGCCTGGCCGGGCTGCACGCCGCCGGTGGCCACACGGCCCCAGAACACGCGGCGGCCCTGCGAGGTGTCCGACGACGAGGAAAATTTCTCCACCCACTGCACCGGGAACGCAAAGGCCTCGGTCGTATCGGCGGGCGTGGCGGGCAATTGCTCCAGCAGCGCCAGCAGGGTGGGGCCGTGGTAGCCGGCCCAGCCAGGCTCTGCGTCCACCACGTTGAAGCCCTTGAGGGCTGAAACCGGCACGATGGCGCGCACGGCAATGCCGGCGGCGGCGGCAAAGGCCTGCAGCGCGGCGCTGATGTGCCCGAAGGCCAATGCCGGGTCGGCCACGGCGTCCAGCTTGTTCACCGTGAACACGATGGACGGCACGCGCAGCAGGTTGACCAGCAGCGAATGGCGCCGGGTTTGCGGCAGCAGCTCCAGCCGAGGGTTCTGCCAGTCCAGCTTGGTGGCGTCCACCAGCACCACGGCGGCGTCGGCGCTGGACGCCGCCGTGACCATGTTGCGCGTGTACTGCTCATGGCCCGGCGTGTCGCCGATGATGAACTTGCGTACTGGCGTGGCGAAATAGCGGTAGGCCACGTCAATGGTGATGCCCTGCTCGCGCTCGGCGCTCAGGCCGTCCGTCAGCAGCGCCAGGTCGGTCTCACCCGCGCGTTGCACGCCAGCCAGCTGGTCCTGCAGGACGGATTTGCTGTCCACCAGCAGGCGGCCAATCAGCGTGCTCTTGCCGTCGTCCACCGACCCGCAGGTGATGAAGCGCAGGGCCGTGCTGGTGTCAGTGCTCAGGTGTTCCATGTGTGCGGCGCCCATCAGAAGTACCCATCTTTCTTGCGCTTCTCCATTGAAGCATCTGAGGTTTTGTCGTCCATGCGGGTGGCGCCGCGCTCGCTCACGTCGGCGGCCAGGGTTTCAATCACGACCTCGGCGGCGGACGCCGCGGGGCTGTCCACCGGGCAGGTGCAGGTGATGTCGCCCACGGTGCGAAAGCGCACGGTGCGCGTCTGCACGGTTTCACCCTCGCGCGGCGGCGTCAGCTCCGTCACCGGGACCAGCAGGCCCTTGCGTTCCACCACCTGGCGCTGGTGCGCGTAGTAAATGGATGGCAGCGCGACGTGCTCGCGCTCGATGTACTGCCACACGTCCAGTTCGGTCCAGTTGGAAATCGGGAACACGCGAAAGTGCTCACCCGGCTGCAGCCGCGTGTTGAACAATGTCCACAGCTCGGGCCGCTGGGCCTTGGGCTGCCATTGGCCAAAGCTGTCGCGGTGGCTGAAGATGCGCTCCTTGGCGCGGGCCTTCTCCTCGTCGCGGCGGGCACCGCCGATCAGCGCGTCAAAGCGGAATTCATCAATCGCCTCCAGCAGCGTCACCGACTGGTGCACGTTGCGGCTTTCACCGGGGTGCGCCAGGCGCACGGTGCCGCGCTTCATGGAATCTTCCACGCTGCGCACGATCAGCTCGGCGCCCAGCTCCTTCGCGCGGAAGTCGCGGAAATCCGTGACCTCCTGGAAATTGTGGCCCGTGTCGATCATCAGCAGCGGGTAGGGGATGCGGCCTTTGCCAAAGGCCTTTTCGGCGCACTTGAGCAGCACCAGCGAATCCTTGCCGCCGGAGAACAGCAGCGTGGGCCGCTCGAACGTGGCGGCCACTTCGCGCAGGATGAAGATGGTTTCTTCTTCCAGCGCGTCCAGGTGGCGGTTGCTCAGGTGCGTGAGCAGCTGGGGTTCGGTGCGGGCGTTCATGCGGCCACCTTTTCTTGCGGTTCGTTGTTCTTCACGTGCAGGCCGCATTCCTTGGCCGCTCCACCTTCCATATCCGCCTCCCACCACCAGCGCCCGGCGCGGAAGTCCTCGCCCAGGCTGATGGCACGGGTGCACGGCGCGCAGCCGATGCTGGGGAAGAACTCGTCGTGCAGCGGGTTGTAGTCCACGCCGTTGGTGCTGATGTAGTGCCACACGTCACCCCAGGTCCAGGCTGCGAGCGGGTTGAGCTTGACCCGCCCGGTCTTGCCTTCGTCGCTGGTGTCGATCAGCGGCACGTCGGCGCGGGCTTGAGATTGCTCCTTGCGCAGGCCGGTGATCCAGGCGCGCTGGCCGGCCAGCGCGCGCTCCAGCGGCTCCATCTTGCGGATGTGGCAGCAGGCCTTGCGCAGCTCAATGCTCTTGTACATCGCGTCCTTGCCTTCGCGGCCCACGAACTGGATGACGGTTTCATTGACCGGCTGGTACACCTGCACCGGCGCGCGCGAGGTGGCGCGGGTGCGCTCCAGCAGCGCCAGCGTCTGCGGGTGCAGCATGCCGGTTTCCAGCACGAAAACGGGGATGTCCAGTTCGAGGCTGTTGATCAGGTGGGTGATCACCACGTCCTCGGCGCCCAGGCTGGACGCCTGCTTGACCGGCGCATAGGCGGCAGCGGCGCGGCGCAGCAGGGCCCTGGTTTCGGCCAGCTTCAGGTCGAAATCTGCCGATGGCCGGGCGTTCAGTTCAATCGCATTGCCCATGTTCACGCCACCTTCGCAAAATGGGGCGCGGTATGGACCGCATCGCCCTGGTAGAACGCCGGGTAGTGCCGCAGCAGCTGCTCGCCCAGCACCGCGTCCTGGTCCTCACGCAGCACGGCGCTGGAAAAGCCCGAGCGCTGCATCTGTGCCAGCTGGTCCACCAGCACGTCGCCGGTGGCGCGGATGTCGCCGGCAAAGCCAAGGCGGCGGCGCAGCAGGAAAGCCTGGCTGTACGCCCGGCCGTCGGTGAATTTGGGAAACTGCAACTCGATGCAGTCCACGCCGTCCAGCAGCAGCTCCAGCGGGCTGGCGTCATTGGCCAGCGTGATCACCTTGCCGGCGGTGCCGGCCTGTTCAGCGGATTTGATCAGTTTCATGGTGCGGTCCTCAGGCGGCTTGCAGGTTGGCAAAGCGCGCGGCATTGGCGGCGGCCTTGAACGGCTCCATCCCCACGCGGCGCAGCGTGTCGATGAAGGTCTCTGCCTTGTCGCCGCGGGTCTCGCGGTGCTCGCGGTAGGTGTCCAGTACGGCCTCGATCACCTCGGGCACCTCGGCGGCACTGAACGACGGGCCCACGACCTTGCCGGGCACGGGCTCGCCGCTCAGGGCTGAACCGTCGGAGCCGCCCAGCGTGATCTGGTACCACTCCTTGCCGTCCTTGTCCACGCCCAGGATGCCGATGTGGCCGCTGTGGTGGTGACCGCAGCTGTTGATGCAGCCGCTGATGTGCAGGTCGATCTCGCCCAGGTCATGCAGTTCGTCCAGGTCCTGGTAACGCGCGGTAATGGCTTCGGCCAGCGGCAGCGAGCGTGCATTGGCCAGCGAGCAGAAATCACCGCCCGGGCAGGCGATCATGTCGGTCAGAAGCCGGATGTTGGGGCGGGCAAAGCCGGCCTTGCGCGCGGCGCGCCACAGCTCGGGCAGGGCGTCGCAGCGCACCCAGGGCAAGAGCAGGTTCTGGTCGTGCGTGACGCGGGCCTCGCCGGCGCTGAACAGGTCGGCCAGCTCGGCGGCTTTGTCCAACTGGTCGGCCGTGGCATCGCCGGGGGCCTGGCCCAGGCGCTTGAACGACAGCGTGACCGCGCGCAGGTCGGGGTTCTTGTGCGGGGCCACGTTCTGGTGCAGCCAGCGGCCGAATTCCACGTCGTCCTCGGCGGCTGCGCGCAGGATGTGGGCGATCTTGGCGTCAGCCGTCTTGCGGTCACATTGCAGCGCGGGCGGCACAAACGACGCGCTCACGCGGTTCAGTTCGGCCTGGCTGATGGTGTGGGGGGCGCCATCGTGATCAAGGATGCTGCGGTACTCGGCTTCCACCTCGTCGATGTAGCGCTGGCCTTCGGCCTTGACCAGGATCTTGATGCGCGCCTTGTACTTGTTGTCGCGCCGGCCCCAGCGGTTGTACACGCGGACCACGGCTTCCAGGTAGTTCAGGATCTGGTGCCAGGGCAAAAACTCGCGGATGGTCGTGGCAATGACCGGCGTGCGGCCCATGCCGCCGCCAACGAGGACGCGAAAACCCACCTCTCCATCGCTGGATCGGATGACATGCAGACCCACGTCGTGCCAGGCGACCGCGGCGCGGTCTTCGATGGCGCCCGTGATGGCGATCTTGAACTTGCGCGGCAGGAAGGCGAATTCAGGGTGCAGCGTGCTCCACTGGCGCAGGATCTCGGCAAACGGCCGGGGGTCGGCGATTTCGTCAATGGCAATGCCGGCGCGCTCGTCGCTGGTGATGTTGCGGATGCAGTTGCCGCTGGTCTGGATGCCGTGCATGTTCACGCTGGCCAGCAGGTCCATCACGTCGGCGCTCCTGCTCAGCGGAATCCAGTTGAACTGCACGTTCTGGCGGGTGGTGAAGTGGCCGTAGCCCGTGGTCAGCTTCGAGTGCGCCGAGCCGCCGCCGGGCAGGGCGACGGGGCCCAGCGCGTCCTGCGTGGCACGTGCCTGGGCAAAGAGTTCATCGGATGGCTGGTCGTATTCGCGGGCAATTTTGGCCAGCACGCGCAGCTGGGCGCTGGAGATCTCGCCATACGGCACGGCAATGCGCAGCATGGGGGCGTAGCGCTGCACATACCAGCCGTTTTGCAGGCGCAGCGGCAGGAATTCCTCGTTGCTGAGCGTGCCGCCCAGGTGGCGGCCCAGCTGTTCACGGTATTGCGCGGCGCGCAGCTTGATGAAGTTCTTGTCGAAATCGGTGTATTGGTACATCGTGGGGTCTCCTTCAGATGGAGATCAACTTGGCGCCGGCGTAGGCCAGCAGGACGGAAAGCAATGAGCGGATGACCCGGTCAGGCGTGCGCGCCACCAGGCGCGAGCCCAGCCAGATGCCGGGCAGCGAGCCCGCCAGCAGCAGGCCCAGCAGTTGCCAGTCCACCGAGCCGATGGACGCATGGCCCAGGCCGGCCACCAGCGTCAGCGGCACGGCGTAGGCGATGTCGGCAGCCACGATGCGCGGCAGCGGCAGCGCGGGGTAAAGCAGCATGAGCGCCGTCACGCCAATGGCGCCCGCACCCACGGAGGTGAGCGACACCAGCGTGCCGATGGCTGCGCCAAACAGCACCGGCAGCGCCCGGTGGCGCGGGCGGGCCGCCAGCGCCAGCTGGGCCGCGTCGATGTGGCGGGGCGTGGCCTTGCCCTTGACGGCCTTGTACAGCGTGGCCGCGGCGGTGAGCAGCAGGGCTGCGCCCAGTGTGGTGGTCATGATGTGCTGCACGGCCGGATCGGCCGGGCCCACGCGGTGCAGCACGTAAATGGTGGCCAGCGCGGCCGGAATGCTGCCCAGCGACAGCAGGCCCACCACCGGCCAGTCGATCAGGCGGGCCCGTGCCAGCGCCAGCGAGCCCCCACCCTTGGTGAAGGCGGCAAACAGGAGGTCGGTGCCGATGGCCATGTACGGCTTGATGCCGAAGCCGAAGATCAGGATGGGCGTCATCAGCGAGCCGCCGCCCACGCCGGTGAGCCCGACGATCACGCCAACAAAAAACCCCGCAAGGACAAACGCCGCTTCATGCATGGGCGCGACTGTACGCAGCGCGCATATGAATCCCAACGATTTTTTCGTTCACGCTTTATGCAGATAAGCTTATGCGCCAGTGCTGGCGCGGGGTTGCGGGCATTTGTGGCGGTGGGTCGGATAAGGGCCGGTTGGCTGCAACCATAATCAGCACCAGACAAACAGGGCCTGCGGGGCGGGCGGTGAGAGGGGCGAGGCGCGACATGGCTGAACAGGTATTCGTGAAGGTGATGGGGTTTGACGACACAGAGCGCCATGCGCTCAACACCTTGTTTCGCCTGTCTGAAGCCGGCCCGGTGCATTACCTGCTGTGGGCGCCCGAGGCGCCGTCAGCGCCGCGGCTGGCCCTGGTGGATGGCGACAGCTACGAGGCGCAGTTGGCCCTGGGCCTGCAGCAGGACGCCGCGACCCAGCTCATCTGGGTCGGCGACAACCCGCCGCCGGGTGCCTTGCGGACCTTCAGCCGCCCGCTGCACTGGCCCCATGTGGTGCAGGCGATGGACAGCCTGTTCGGCATCCTGCCAGATATGGACCTGGACCTGGGCCTTGACGTGGTGACGTCCGAAGAGGCATGGCCTGACACGGCGCCGCCGGGCGGCCAGCCCGAGGCCCCGGCCCCGCGCGTGCTGGTCATCAACCCCAGCCTGGAAGAGCGCCTGTACCTGCGCGCGCGGCTGGCGCTGGCGCAGCTGACAGACGTGGACGAGGCCGTGACCGGCGCCGAAGGCCTGGCCTGCGTGAGCAAGGCGCACTACCAGCTGGTCATTGCCGACGCGGCGTTGGCCGATGTGGCGTGGGTGCTGCGTGAACTGCGCGGCGCCCAGCCGCCCATTCCACATCTTGTGTTTTGCGCCCCGCCCCTCTTGTGGCGTCTGCGCGCGCGGCTGCACGGTGCCGTCGCCTGGGTCAAACCCTACGACCCTGCGCAGCTGCACGCCTTGCTTCAGCGCGTGTAGCGCTGCGCGGCCAGGGCCGCCGCCAACTGCGGGGCAAGCGGTGCGGGCTCGCCAGATGCCCGCGCGGCCAGCAGCTCGCCGCACAGCACCGCCAGCGTCAGCCCGCGCGAGCCCATGCCGGTGCTGGCCCACAGGCCCGGCGCCGCGGCTTCATCCACCGGCCCCACGGCCGGCAGCCGGTCGGGCAGCGTGGCACGCACACCGGCCCAGCCGCGCACCGCCGGGCTACCCGCGGCGCCGCTGAACTGTGGCGCCAGTTCACGCGCCGCCGCCGGCAGCAGCAGCTGCAGCCGCGCCAGGTTGGCGGCGTGGTCGTCCGGGCGCACCTGGGTGTCGGTGCTGGCGCGCTCAAAGGTGGATCCGACGAACCAGGCCGCGGCGCCTTCATGCGCAATGCCCGCCACCAGGCTGCCGTGGCCGTTCACGGGAAAGGGCGGCAGCCGCGCGTCGCCACAGCGGCCCCAGGCGATCTGGCCGCGCAGCGGCTGCAGCGGCAGGCGCGCACCCAGCAGCGCCGCGCTGTGCGGCCCGGCGGCCACCACCACCAGCGGCGCCTCGGCCAGGCACTGGCCGGCGGCATCCTGCACCAGCCAGCCGGCGCCATCCTGCAACTGCCAGCCGGCGCCATCCTGCAACTGCCAGCCGGCGCCATCCTGCAACTGCCAGCCGGCGCCATGGCGCACCACGGCTGCCACGGCACAGTGGCCGCGCCATTCAATGCCCGGCTGGGTCAGCAGCGCCCGCACCAGCCGCGCCGGCTTGAGCCAGCCGGCCTGCGCGTGCCACAGCGCGGGCGCATCGGCGGCCAGCCCGGCGGCTGCGCGTTCGGCGGGCGTGGCGGGGCGCGAGCTGGTGTCGTGCGCAGGCAGGCGCCTTGCGCCTTTCACGCCGTGCTCCAGCACGCCGCTGGCGTTCCAGTCCTGGCCCTGCACCAGCAGGGCGCGGGCCTGTTGCAGCGTGGCCTGCACACCGGCGCGCGTCAGGCGCGACAGGATCGCGTCGTCTGGCGAGACATGCGGGGCAAACAGGCCCACGGGCAGGCCCGATGCACCGGCGGCGGGCTGCGCCGCGGCGTCCAGCACCTGCACCTGCCAGCCGCGCCGCGCCAGGCTGGCCGCCACGCTGGCGCCCGCGATGCCGCCGCCGATGACCGCGCAGCGGCGGGCCGTCATGGGTGCTTCAAAGCGGGTGGAAATCAGGGATTGGTGGGCGGCACGTAGCCCTGGGCCACGTCGGCGCCGGCGCCAAAGAAATGGTTTTCCATCTGGCGCTTGAGGTATTCACGCGCGCGCTGGTCAGCCAGGTTCAGGCGGTTTTCATTGACCAGCATGGTCTGCTGCTTGAGCCACTGGGCCCAGGCTTCCTTGCTCACGTTCTCCCAGATGCGCTTGCCCAGCTCACCGGGGTAGGGGGGAAAGTCCATGCCTTCGGCCTCGCGGCCGAGCTTGACGCAATTGACGGTACGGGCCATGGGGTGCCTTTGGGTGTTTAGGATGTTTTTGAAATTAACAACTGAAATCTTATTGGTTCCAGTTTTGAAGAGCGGCTTCCAGAATCGGCTCCTGTTCACATTTCCATGCACTGAGAGACCGTTATGAGCCTTCGCCGCGACTTTATCAAGATTCCCCTGGCCGCAGCCGCTGCAGCCGCTTTGGCCCTGCCGGGCGTGACCGCATTCGCCCAGGCCAGCGCGCCGGTGACGCTGCTCAATGTGTCCTATGACCCGACGCGCGAGCTGTACGTCGAATACAACCAGGCCTTTGTCAAACACTGGAAGGCCAGGACCGGCCAGGACGTGACCATCAAGCAAAGCCACGGCGGCTCGGGCCGCCAGGCGCGCTCGGTGATTGACGGGCTCGACGCCGACGTGGTGACGCTGGCGCTGGCTGGCGACATCGACGCCATCCACACCAACGGCGGCTGGTTGCCCAAGGACTGGCAAAAGCGCCTGCCGCTGGCCTCGTCGCCCTACACCTCCACCATCGTGCTGGTGGTGCGCCAGGGCAACCCCAAGGGCATCAAGGACTGGGACGACCTGATCAAGCCCGGCATCAACGTCATCACGCCCAACCCCAAGACCTCGGGCGGCGCGCGCTGGAATTACCTGGCGGCCTGGGAATTTGCCAAGCGCAAGTACGGCGGTGATGCGAAAGCCAAGGAGTTTGTGCAGAAACTCTACGCCAACGTGTCGATTCTGGACACCGGCGCCCGGGGCTCGTCGGTGACCTTCGCCCAGCGCAACCAGGGTGACGTATTCATCAGCTGGGAGAACGAGGCCTACCTGCTGGAAAAGGAGTTCGGCAGCAAGGTTGACTTTGTCTATCCGTCGCTGTCGGTCCTCGCGCAGCCGCCGGTCACCGTGGTAGACAAGAATGTGGACAAGAAAGGCGCCCGCACGGTGGCGGAGGAGTACCTGAAGTACCTGTACAGCGAAGAAGCCCAGGACATCATTGGCAAGCACTTCTACCGCCCGACCAGCGCCAAGGCACAGGCCAAGTACGCCTGGCAGTTGCCCAAGCTGAACCTGTTCACCATCGACGAGGCATTCGGTGGCTGGGCCAAGGCCGACAAGGACCACTTTGCCGATGGCGGCAGCTTCGACCAGATCTACACGAAGAAATAGAACCACCGGTCTGTCATTGCGGGCTTGACCCGCAATCCATGTTGGCACGCCACGATGGATGCCGGATCAAGTCCGGCATGACAGGTTTCACTTCGCCCGAAAAACCCCTCATCACCATGTCCGTTCTGCTTGTTGCTGGTAGTCCTTCGGAGCGGTCACGCTCGGCGGCGTTGCTGGATTCCGTGCACCAGCGGCTGCAACAGCGCGGCGTGTACGTCGAGCGGCTGCAGATCCGGGACCTGCCCCCGCAGGCCCTGCTGCTGGCTGACACGGCCCACCACAGCATTGCGCGCGCGATTGACCAGGTGCACCGGGCCGCCGCCATCGTGGTGGCCACGCCGGTGTACAAGGCGGCCTACAGCGGCGTGCTGAAAGTGTTCCTGGACCTGCTGCCGCAGACCGCGCTGAAGGCCAAGCTGGTGCTGCCGCTGGCCACCGGCGGCAGCCCGCACCACATGCTGGCGCTGGACTATGCGCTGCGCCCCGTGCTGCAGTCGCTGGCTGCGCGCCATATCCTGCCGGGCATTTATGCGACCGATGCCCAGGTGGCGCTGACGCCCGAAGGTGCCTACACCGTGGGCCCCGACATCACGGCGCGGCTGGACGAAGCCGTGGCCACTTTGTTCAACGAAGGCCTGCACAGTGGCCACCGGGCGCCGGCCACGGCTGGCTTCGAGCCCGTGCCGTTCTCGCGCGTGCGATGTAGCGTCTGACACCCCGTTGCGGTCAATCTTCGCCCCTGTGCCTGGGGCGAGCCGCCGCATTCCCGTGTTTCCCGGTCAAACCGCCCGTGCGGGCGGCAGAGCATACCTGCGCCCGCCACCCATGAAAAAAGGACAGTTCCATGAGTCAAATCACCACTGACAGCGCCGAAGCCGCTGTTCCCTCCCTGCGCTGGCTGCTGGCCTTGCGCAACCTGGCCATCGCCCTTGTCGTGCTCCTGGCTGCGCTGCTGGTCACGAGTTTCCTGCTGCTGCCCGTGGCGCAAGCGCAGGCCAGGGCCGAGCTTCGCATCGGGTATCAGAAGTCGGCCAGCCTGTTCGTGCTGCAAAAGGCGCAAGGGTCGCTGGAAAAGCGCCTGGCCCCGCTGGGCTTTGGCGTGAAGTGGGTGGAATTCCCCGCCGGCCCGCAACTGCTGGAGGGCCTGAACGTTGGATCGGTGGATGTGGGCTACGTGGGCGAAGCGCCGCCCATCTTTGCCCAGGCCGCTGGCGCCAGGTTCGTTTACTTCGGCCACGACCCGGCCGCGCCGCAGGCCGAGGCCATCCTGGTGGCGAAGGATTCGCCGCTCCAATCCGTGGCCGCGCTGAAGGGCAAAAAGGTGGCCTTGAACAAGGGCAGCAACGTGCATTACCTGCTGGTGCGCCTGCTGGAAAAGAACGGCTTGAAGCTGTCGGACGTGCAGCCCGTGTACCTGGCCCCGGCCGACGCCCGCGCCGCGTTTGAAAGCAAGGCCGTGGACGCCTGGGTCATCTGGGACCCGTTCCAGGCGTCGGCTGAAAAGACCATCGGCGCCCGCGTGCTGGCCGATGGCAAGGGCGTGGTCAACAACTACCAGTACTACCTGGGTGAGCGCGGCTTCGTGGGCAAGAACCCCAAGGTGATCGAGGCGCTGTTTGAAGACTCGGTGGAGCGCGGCCGCTGGCTCAAGGCCAACCTGCGCCAGGCGGCAGAAATCATCGCGCCGCTGCAGGGCCTGCCGCTGGACGTGGTGGAGCTGAGCCTGCGCCGCTACGAATTCAACGTGCGGCCGCTGACCGATGCCGTGGTGGCCGACCAGCAAAAGATCGCCGACACCTTCCATGAACTCAAGCTGATTCCCAAGGCTGTCTCCGTCAAGGAAGCCGCCTGGAACCCGGCGCAGTAAGGAGCCCATCCATGTCAAACCCCATCACCTCGCCGATCCGCCGCAACTTCCTGCGCCTGCTGGCCACCACCGCCGCACTGTGGGCCGCTGGCAGCCGCGCCCAGGCGCCGGACAGCGCACCTGCGCAACTGCGCATCGGTTACCAGAAGTCGGCCGCCAACCTGGTCGTCATCAAGCAATCGGGCTGGCTCGAAAAGCGCCTGCCCCACACCAAAGTGGCCTGGGTTGAATTCCCGGCCGGCCCGCAGCTGCTGGAGGCCCTGTCCGTTGGCAGCCTGGAATTCGGCCTGACCGGCGATTCGCCGCCCGTGTTCGCGCAGGCCGCGGGCAAGGACCTGCTGTACGTGGGCGCGGAGCCGCCCAAGCCCGACAGCTCGGCCATCCTGGTGCTCCAGGATTCACCGCTGAAACGGCTGGCCGACCTGAAAGGGCGGCGCGTTGCCCTGCAAAAAGGCTCCAGCGCGCATTACCTGCTGGTGCAGGCGGTGGCAAAGGCCGGCCTGAAGTGGGACGACATCCAGCCCATCTACCTGGCCCCGGCCGATGCACGCGCCGCGTTTGAGCGCAAGGCGGTGGATGCCTGGGCCATCTGGGACCCGTTCTATGCCGCGACCGAGCTGGCCATCAAGCCGCGCGTGCTGACCACCGGGCGCGAGCTGTCCAGCAACAACTCGTTCTACCTGGCGTCGCGCCCGTTCGCCACGCAGCACCCCCAGGCGCTCAACGCGCTGTTTGAGGAACTGACGCGCGCCGACCAGCTGGTGCAGGAGCGCCGGGGCGAGGCGATCAAGCTCATCGCCGGCTTCAGCGGGCTGGACGCGGGCGTGGTCAGCCTGTTCCTGCAGCGCCGCCCGCGCTCGCCCGTGGGGCCGCTGAATGCGCAGACCGTGGCCGACCAGCAACGCGTGGCCGATGCGTTCCACAAGCTGGGCCTGATCCCCAAGCCCGTGCGCGTTTCCGACATCGTGTGGCGGCCTGAAGGCCTGTCGCTCGCAGCAAAGTAAAGGAAGGCCATGCAAGTTTTCTGGTTCATCCCCACCCACGGAGACAGCCGCTACCTGGGCACCAGCGAGGGCGCCCGCGAGGTCAACCATGACTACCTGAAGCAGATTGCCCAGGCGGCCGACAACCTGGGCTACGAGGGGGTGCTGATCCCCACCGGGCGCTCGTGCGAAGACCCTTGGGTCGTTGCGGCGTCGCTGCTGCCGGTGACGAAACGGCTCAAGTTCCTGGTGGCCGTGCGCCCCGGCCTGCACCAGCCGTCGCTCGCCGCCCGCATGGCCGCCACGTTCGACCGCCTGTCGGGCGGGCGCCTGCTGATCAACCTGGTGACCGGCGGCGACCAGACCGAGCTGGAAGGCGACGGCGTATTCCAGGACCATGCGTCGCGTTATGAGCAGTCGGCGGAGTTCATCCGCATCTGGCGCGAAATCATCGCCAGAAGCCACGATGGCCAAAGCTTGGACTACGACGGCAAGCATCTGAGCGTCAAGGGCGCCAGGTTGTTGTTCCCGCCATTGCAAAAGCCGTATCCGCCGGTGTACTTCGGCGGGTCATCGGCGCCGGCGCACGAATTGGCGGCCGAGCAGGTGGATACCTACCTGACCTGGGGTGAGCCGCCAGCCGACGTGGCCCAAAAAGTGGCCGACGTGCGTGAACGTGCCGCAAAGCATGGCCGCACGGTGAAGTTCGGCATCCGCCTGCACGTGATCGTGCGCGAGACGGAACAGGCGGCCTGGCAGGCGGCCGACGACCTGATCAGCCGGCTGGACGACGACACGGTGATCCGTGCACAGAGCGCGTTCCAGAAAATGGATTCAGAAGGACAGCGGCGCATGGCTGCGCTGCATGGGGGAGGGAAGAAGCGCAGCCGCGCAGACCTGGAGATCAGCCCCAACCTGTGGGCCGGCGTGGGCCTGGTGCGCGGTGGCGCGGGCACGGCCCTGGTGGGCAGCCCGCAGCAGGTGGCGCAGCGCATTGAGGAATACGCCGCGCTGGGGCTGGACACCTTCGTGCTGTCGGGCTATCCGCACCTGGAAGAGGCCTATCGCTTTGCCGAGCTGGTGTTTCCCTTGCTGCCGCGGCGCCTGCGTTCAGACCTGCAGGGCAGCCTGCCGGGGCAAAAGCTGAATGGCCCGTTTGGCGAGGTGGTGGCCAACAACTATGCGCCGCGCGCGTCGCAAAGCTGACCATGAGCACACACATACCCGAATTGCAGACGAGTGCAGGCGCTACGAACGAGGCGTGGATCCCGGATCAAGTCCGGGATGACAAGCCCCGCAGCTCTGTCATGGCGGGCTTGACCCGCCATCCATGGCTGCGCGCCGCAGTGCAGCGCGGATTGCCTTGGCTGCTCCCCATCAGCCTGATCGCAGCCTGGCAGCTCGCTTCGGCATTCGGCCTGCTGTCCACCCGCGTGCTGCCCGCCCCTCACGAGGTGGTCAAGGCCGCCTGGACGCTGGCGGCATCCGGCGAGCTGTGGACCCATGTGAAGGTCAGCGCCAGCCGCGCGCTGGCCGGCCTGGCCATTGGCGGCGGGCTGGGCCTGGTGCTGGGGCTGCTGACCGGCTCGCTGCGGCTGGCCGAGACGCTTTTGGATTCCACGTTCCAGATGCTGCGTAACATCCCGGCGCTGGCGCTGATCCCGCTGGTGATCCTGTGGTTCGGCATTGATGAATCGGCCAAGCTGTTCCTCATCAGCGTGAGCGTGTTCTTCCCGATTTACCTGAACACCTTCCACGGCATCCGCAATGTGGACCCAGGGCTGATCGAGATGGGGCGCACCTACGGCCTGAGCCGCTGGCAGCTGTACCGCCAGGTCATCCTGCCCGGCGCGCTGTCGTCCATCCTGGTGGGGTTGCGCTTTTCGCTCGGGCTGATGTGGGTCATCCTGATCGTGGCCGAGACCATCTCGGCGCAGGCCGGCATTGGCTACCTGACCATGAATGCCCGTGAATTCCTGCAGACCGACGTGGTGCTGGTGGGCATCCTGCTGTATGCGTTGCTGGGCAAGCTGGCCGACGTGTTCGCGCGCGGCCTGGAACGGTACTGGCTCCGGTGGCACCCCGGCTACCACAGGAGCGCAGCATGAGTGGCGTTCGTCTTGAACTGCGGGGCCTGTCCAAGAACTACGGCGTGCGCGAGGTGCTGCGCCACAACGACCTGGTGATCGAGCCGGGTGAGTTTGTGGCCATAGTGGGCCGCAGCGGCTGCGGCAAGAGCACCTTGCTGCGCCTGGTGGCGGGGTTGGAGCCTGTGACGCGCGGCCGCCTGCTGGCCGGCGGGCAGGACATCACCGGCCTGCGGGACGACACCCGCATCATGTTCCAGGACGCGCGCCTGCTGCCGTGGAAGCGCGTGCTGGACAACGTGACGCTGGGCCTGCCCAGGGCACATCAGGCGCGCGCGGGGGAGGTGCTGGCCAGCGTGGGCCTGGGCGACCGCGGCGGCGACTGGCCCGCGCGGCTGTCGGGCGGCCAGCGCCAGCGCGTATCACTCGCGCGTGCGCTGGTGCATAACCCGCGCCTGCTGCTGCTGGACGAGCCGCTGGGCGCGCTGGACGCGCTGACGCGCATCGAGATGCACCGCCTGATCGAGGGCCTGTGGCAGCAAAGCGGCTTTACCGCGCTGCTGGTCACGCACGACGTGCAGGAGGCCGTGGCCCTGGCCGACCGCGTGATCCTGATCGAGGACGGACGCATTGCATTGGACGAGCGCATTTCACTGGCCCGTCCGCGCAGCCATGGCGACGCCGGCTTTGCCGCGCTGGAAAAGCGCATCCTGGACCGCGTGCTGCAAAAGCCCGACGCCCACACCACGCCCGACCCGCATTGGCCCGCCACGCCGGCGCATGGCCTGCGCTGGGCCATCTGATTCCTTTTCACTTTTCAACCTGGAGAACCTCATGTCCATTCAAGCCATCAACGTACGCAACCAGTTCAAGGGCAAGGTGCGCGAAATCGTCCGCGGTGACGTCGTGTCCGAAGTCGATGTCGAAACCCCCTGGGGCATCGTCACGTCCGTCATCACGACCCGGTCGGTGGACGACTTGCAGCTGGGCGTTGGCTCGGATGTGGTGGCGCTGGTGAAATCCACCGAAGTGTCCATCGCCAAGCTTTGAGGGAGAGCTGAAAAGTCGCCTGCTTCTGTCGATTTGCGGCGCCGTTGTTCGTCGTGCAAGGCCGGACGCTCACAATCCGGCAAACCCAACCCGACAGGAGTAGCGCGATGAAGAGCAAGAACACCATCTGCATCTGGTACGAGGGCGGCGCGCTGGACGCCGCCCGTTTCTATGCAAAAACCTTCCCTGACAGCCGCGTGGGCCCGGTCTTCCATGCACCGGGCGATTACCCCGACGGCAAGCAGGGCGACGTGCTGACGGTGGAATTCACCGTGGCGGGCATCCCCTGCATCGGGCTGAACGGCGGGCCGCAGTTCAGGCAGACCGAGGCGTTTTCATTCCAGATCGCCACCGACGACCAGGCTGAGACCGACCGCCTGTGGAACGCCATCGTGGACAACGGCGGCCAGACCAGCGCCTGCGGCTGGTGCAAGGACCGCTGGGGCGTGTCCTGGCAGATCACCCCACGCGCGTTGACCGACGGCATTGCCGACCCCAACCCGGCGGTGGCCAAACGCGTGTTCGACGCGATGATGACCATGACCAGGATCGACATCGCGGCGATTGAGGCGGCGCGGCGGGGCTGACGCCACCACGCCAAAAAAACCGCCGCACAGGTGCGGCGGTGAAAAAGCCGGGGGAGGAGACGAAGGAGACACCCCGGCCCTGGAGAGACTTGTTCAGCGGGACCGCACTCGTAGGCGGGGGCTTGGCCCGTGAACCCGTTTGACCTGTGAATCCATGCTAGGGCGCTTTGGAATGCGTTGCCACAGACCAAAGTCGCGCTGCAGCCCGCTCTCATGCCTCGATATGAAAGTCCGCATGCTGCTCGGTGCGCGCAGCCATCTGTATATGGCGGCTGTGTGATACCGCATCTAGGATGAAGCCATTCAGACTGTTGGTGCGACACATGAGCAAACGATTTTTCGAACTGTGTCATGAGCTTGGCTATCTGGCCGGACAAGCCCCGGCGCAGTTGCAGGGCGATGGCGATGGCGATGGACCGTGGTCCGCCCACATGACGATGTACGGGGTCGGGGTCGAGCTGGTCTGCGAGGCTGAGGCAGCAGAACGCCTGTACAGCCGCGTCCACTTTGGCCCGATGCCACCGAAGGACGAAGAAGCCCAATGGGGCGATCTGCTGGAAGCCAACTTCCTGCTGCTCGATCCGTCGGGCGCGGTTTTCAGCCGCGACCCGCAGACCCATGACGTTGTTCTGCAGCAGTCTTGGCCGGCTGACACGCAGCCGCAGGTGCTGCTGCGCGTGCTCGAGACACAGTGCGAGGCCGCGGGCAATTGGCGCGCCGGTAACCTGATTGCTGCTTACTTGCCTGCGCAGCAACAGCGGATGGCGCTGGCCGCGATACCCAAGCCCGTGGCAGGGCAGAGCCCGTCCACCGCATTTGCCGGGCTGTGCGAGCGGTTCAGCACCGCGCTGGGCCTACCGGGACTGGCCGTACAGAGCCTGCCGTCGGGGGTGTCATCGTTTCTGCTGGAGGCTCGTGGTGTCCAGGTGCAGGTCAGCCACATGGCGCCCATGCCGGCATGGTTGCACCTGCATGCGGACATAGGGGCTGCGCACACGTTCCATCCGCGCGCCGCCGCGGAACTGGCCGAGGCGAATGCCTGGATGCTCAACCTGAACAGCGGCGCGGTGATCTGCAGGCGACCGATCACGCGCGACTACGTGCTGCGAACCTGCATGGCGCTGGATACGCACATGCCACCGTTGCAATTGCTCGCGGGCATCCGTACCCAAGCCGGAGCTGTTCTGTCCATTCGCGAGAACCTGGCGGCGGCGTTCGCCAGTGCTGTTTGAAAGGATGCCTGACGTGGTTCAATCCAGACAGACCCCGACATCACCCGGCGTGACGGCGCCCTTTGTCGCCGATACCAAGCGGCCACGCCCGACACCCGCGACGGGCTGGAGCATCACCGGCGCCGCGCTGCAGTTCGCGACCAGGGCGGCTTTGGCCCAGGGCGCGGCTTTCGTCATTCAA
Organism: Pseudomonadota bacterium; assembly: GCA_020161775.1. Taxonomy (GTDB): domain Bacteria; phylum Pseudomonadota; class Gammaproteobacteria; order Burkholderiales; family Burkholderiaceae_C; genus RAM1. The sequence goes on along the minus strand of JAIUOW010000007.1, from coordinate 136,810 downwards.
GGAGGGGTCCGCATGGCGATGCAGGAGGCCTATCACGCCAGTCACTCCTCCGGCGATACGTCTGGGGATCTTTATGCGGACTTCGCTTTTCTCGGGCTGGCAACGTTCGGCACGTTTCTTTTCGACCAGACCTGCATTCACAAGGCGGTATCAAGTGTCTATGAATGGGTGGCGACCAAGCTCAACGGCGGGGACGTGCCAGCGCAACCCTTGGGTACCGTCAGTCGGCACCTTGTAAGCCTGCTGCCTACCGCATTGTCCGTGGCGGTGGTGGTGCGCGAGTCGTACGGAGACAATTCCGATCAGCCCATGCTGCTGGCCTATGACCTCGCCGGCATGATGCTCGGCTGGCGCTTGGGTCGTCTGACACGCGACACCATCCAGCAAGGAACAAACGGCTGGATGCCCAAGCTGAAGATCGTGGATATGAAAACGGGCCAAGAACTCGTCGGGCAACAAAAAAAGACCTTTGACGACACCCGCCTGGGCTGGCAGATGACGATGTACACCGCCACCATCTTCATCAATGCGTATGTGACCGTTCCCGAAGGTCTGCGCGGCATTCTGGGAGAGGCTTCCGACGAACGCTCGTTTGATAGGATCACCAGGCTGTGTGCCATGACTGCGCCAGCCATTGGCAGCATGTTGGTGGAAGCCGCGGACGAGGTTTACAGCATTGTTTCGCAGAGGGTGGTTGCGCCCCGTCAGGGCGCAGTGCTGGAGATCAGCCACGACGCCAAGACCCCGGCGGACTGGGGCCAGCTCGCTGTGCGGCATGGTGCCATGCGCGCCCTGATGGGTACATTCGTGACCGATCTGGCACAACTTGTTGCGTCGGCGGATCGCGATATGGACCAATGGAGTGCCTTCGGCACGGCCATCGGTTCGGTGGCTGCGTCCATCATGGACATCCGCGCGAAGTCGGTGGGTGTAACCACGAAATTCAGAAAGGCCGCGCGCGAGTTCGACACAATTGTCAAGAATCTTGCGCGCTGCGTGGACGAGATTCGCCAACTGGACGGGCATCCGGCCTTCACGACAAAACAGCGCAAGCAGATGAAATCCGAAATCCGCAATGTGGCTCATGCGTTCTCAAAAGCCGGCTGGGGCGCCATGACGACGGACCGTGTAGCGCGCATGTCCCCGAGAGAGCTGGGGATCGTGGAGCGCGCGATGGAAACAGAAGAACAGTTTGAAAGCTTTGCCGAGAGGAACGCTTTTTTTCTGGAATACAACGAGACGGAACAGTTGCTGTTGCGGGATCGCAAATGGACGCCCCTTCAATCGATTGGCGAGCGAAAGGAGTCCACGCCGCACGTCAAGGAGGACAAGTATCCCGTGCCAAGTGACGAAGAGAATCAAACACCGTCGCCAGTCAAGGCCGAATTCATGTCGCCGGGGGGGGCTGTGGAGCCGGAAGTGGGAAGTGAAGTTGGCGACAAAGAAGTAGTCCATGTTCACCCAACGCCCACCAAGAGACCGCAAGATACCAAAGTGCCGGGCACGACAAGCATGCCGCCCGGGCCTGTACCCAGAGAGTCAATTAGCATGGAGCGGACCGCCGCCGCTCACGCAAGGCCGCGTGTGCTGTCGAGCGTCAGCGATCCGATAAGCGAATTGCAGTTCACCCCACGCATGTTGATGCCATCACAGAAGGTCAATCTTGCGTTTGCGGATGGTCTTGTCCTGACCGGCGAAATCGTGGCGCTAGACGGTTTGCACATGAACGTGCGATTGCCAGGGAACGGCGAAACCAGCGGCCTTGAAGTTCTCGAAACGGCACGGGATGGGTCAGTGACCATCCGGCTGGCGCTTCCTTGACATCTCACACAGGCCCCGCCGGTTGCGATGGGTGCGTTGTCGCCACGGTGTATTCCAGGTGGACGGCTGCTACTGCGCGCCCGGCGCACGCGGCGTCGGGCGCGCCGCCACCGGCGGCGCAATCGGCGCCTGCCCCGGCCACCCCACCACCCGAGGGCGGATCAGGAACATGCGCTCGCGCTTTTGCACGGTGCGTGTGCGCGTGGAGAACAGCATGCCCACGCCGGGGATGTCACCCAGCACGGGTACCTGGTCCCTGGATGCCAGGTCGTTGGTGGACACATAGCCCGCGATCAGCAGCGCGTCGCCGCTATCCACCGTGGCCTCGGTGCTGATGTTGGTACGGCCCACCGTGGGCAACGAGTCCACCTGGCGCGCGCTGATGCGGCCGTCCTCGATGTCGATCTTCAGCTGCACCAGCAGCTTGCCGTTCACGTCCACCACATGAGGTGTCACGCGCAGCGTGGTGCCGGCGGTCACCGGCGTCACGTTGGCCACCCGCTCGCCCTGGCTGCGGATGTAGAACGTCTCCGACAGGTCAAGCAGCGCCGCCATGTTGTCGGACGTGAGCACCGAAGGGCGGCTCATGATTTCCGCATCGCCCCTGGTCTCCAGCGCGCGCAGCTGGGCCATGAGGAAGTTGCCCGCCCGGGCTGAATTGCTGGCCGCGGTCAGCTCCGTCTGGCGGCCCAGCTCGAAGTTCACGCGGCCAATGCGTCCGGACCAGCTCACGCCCAGTTCACTGGCGCTGTCGGTGCTGATGTCCACGATCATGGCCTCGATTTCCACCTGCGCGGTGGGCACGTCCAGCTGGTCGATCAACTGCTGGTACCTGCGCTGGCACCTGCTCGTCAACGGGTTGGCGCTGCCGTCGGACGGCGGCGCCTACACCTACTGCGAGCTGGGCTACGGCCAGGGCGTGTCGGCCAACCTGCATGCCGCGGCCAACCCGCGCGGAGAGTTCTGGGGAACCGACTTCAACCCCGACCATGCGCTGAACGCGCGTTCGCTCGCGCGCCAGTCGGGCGTCAGCGCCCAATGGCTGGACCTGGGCTTCGAGGCCATGCTGGAAACCCCCACGCCGCCTTTTGATTTCATCGTGCTGCACGGCGTCTGGTCCTGGGTGAGCCCGGCGGCGCAGCACGCGCTGGTGGAATTCATGCGCCGCAAGCTCAAGCCCGGCGGCGCGGTCTTCATGAGCTACAACGTGCTGCCCGGCTGGAATGCCGAGAAGCCCCTGCGCGACCTGCTGTACCTGCACACCGAGCAGGCCGGCGCGCCGGGCGCACCGACGCCCGCGCGCATCGCCCAGGCACTGCGGTTCGCGCAGTCGCTGCGCCGCCATGGCAGCGCGTTCTTTACGGAGAACACCCGCGCCAGCCAGGCGCTGGACGACATGCTGCGCCAGGAACCGGGCAGCCTGGCGCATGAATACTTCAACCAGTCGTGGTGCCTGAGCTACTTTGCCGACGTTGCGCAGCAGTTGCAGGCCGCGCGGCTGAACTTTGCCTGCTCGGTCCACCTGTCGGACGTGGCGGGCGAGGTGCGCGACCGGCTGGCTGGCGCGAGCTTCCTGGACGCCAGTCTGGGCACATCGTTGTGTGAGACGGCGGCCGATTTCGTGCTCAACCGGCGCTTTCGGCGCGACGTGTTCACCCGCGGCTCGCTGCGGCTGACGCCCGCACAGCGCCTGGCCGCGCTGGACGAGGTGAAGTTGGTGCTGGCCCGTCCTGTGGCCGATGTGCCCATGTTCCTGTCCACGCCTTACGGCAAGATGGCGCTGGACGAGTCGCGCCTGCGTCCGCTGCTGGAACAACTGGCAGCCGCCACCCAGCCGCTGACCCTGGCCGCGCTGCGTGCTGACACAGCAGAGACGGGCTGGGCGGTGGACGACCTGGTGCTGAACCTGTCGCGCCTGATTGCGCGCCGCGACATTTGCCCGGTGTTTGAAGACGACGTGCAGCGCGTGCGCGATAGCCGTGCCCCGGCCTTCAACGAAGCCATCGCCCAGCGCTCGCTGGCCGACGGCACGTTGCGTTGCCTGGCGTCGCCGGTTTCGGGCAATGGCATCGACACCAGCGCCATCGAGCGGCTGTTCTGGCTGGCCTGGCAGGGCGGGGCGCGCAGCGCAGCCGAACTGGGCCGTGCCGTCACGGCCCAGGGCGCAAGCGCCCAGGCGCAGGAAGAACACGAGCAGCACGCCGCGCATTTCCTGGGCAGCACCGTGCCCGTCTGGCAGCGGCTGGGCCTGCTGGGCAACCGCGGTGTGCAAAAGCCATGCAAGCAAGTAAGGAGCCGCCGTGACCGTGATTGATAAAGGACCTGTGAGCGCGGCGACGCTGCCGCGCGCGCCTCAGCGCGGTGCCGTCTGGCTGGAGCCCCCCGATTGGCAGCTTGTGACCGTTACGCCCGCCTACGCGCCGCTGCTGGCCCGCCTGCACCAGCGCAATGGCGACCACTTCAGGCTGGCCATGTCGCTGGAGCCGGGCATGACCGAGCCGGCATTCTGGGAGCAGGTGCTGGCGGACCAGCAGCGCGCCGTTCAGGACGGTACGGGCGTTTTTCTGTTGGGCTTTCTCAAGTCGAGCCCGCAGCCCGAAGTGGGCTGCGTGATCAGCTTCTCGGGCATCGTGCACGACGAGTTTGACTGTTGCTGGCTGGGCTACCGCATGGACCGCGCGCTGCAGGGCCGCGGCCTGATGCATGCCGCGCTGGCACCCGCCATCGCGGCCATGTTCGAGCGACACCGGCTGCACCGCATCCTGGCGTCGCACCAGCCCGACAACCTGCGCAGCGCCGCCGTGCTGCGCCGCCTGGGTTTTGGCATTGAGGGCTATTCGCGCGACTTCATGAAGGTCAACGGCGAGTGGAAGGACAACGTGTTGCTGTCGCTGATTGCACCGGGGAATTGAACATGGAAGTTGCAAAGCAGATCCCCGATTCGTACACACGGTTCATGCAGCCCGTGCAGCCGCCCGCTGGCGCCGCACCCGCGGGCGCGCCTGCAGAGGTGGCGGATGTCCGGCAGCTGGCATGCGACATCACCCAGCTCACGGGCGACGAGCGGGATCTCGCCATCGACATGCTGGTCAATCTGGCTGCGGGGAACAGCCCGCAAGGCAAGGATGCCCAGGCCGCCTTGCGACAGCTTCATGCCGACCCCAACGAATTTGCCGGTGCGAACCTGCTCAACGATCACGGCAAACAGGACCTGCGTTCCTGCCTGAAAGCCGCCGCGCACAGCATGTGTGAGCTGGTGCTCAGCGCCAATGCGTTGCCCCGTGCGGGCGGCGATCAACCCTTGTCCGCCACGGTTGCCTACCTGGGCGGGCGGTGTGGACCACCCGCCGGCGCACCGTTGACGCAGGACCAGGCGCAGGCCTACCTGGAGCGCCAGATCAGCCAGGGGGGCTCGTCGCTGGACAGCGGCGACAAGTTGCTGGCGCCGGGGCGGTATGCCAATGAACGTGAGCTCACAGGCGCCGCCAGGACCCTGTCAACGCTGCCGCTGTACCCGCATCCGCTGAACATGAACATCACCGGACGCACGGACGACGTCGTCAAGGCCATGTTCACCGAACCCCTGAGGGAACTCGTGGCGACGGTACATGCCAGTGGGGGGCCAGCCTGCCAGGCCGCGTGGATACACACCGGTGACAGCAGCTACCCGCACTGGATGCCGCTGGTCATCCGGAAAGACAATGCGGGCGGCATGCATTGCCACGTGATGGATACCCATGCGAGCGCACCCAGCAGCAAACGCATCCAGGACGAACTCCTGGCGCGGCTGGCGGCCGCTGGTATTGAAGAACGCCAGGTCACATTCCACAGCGCCGAGATGCAGACCCACGCCCCGAACGCCTGTGGCCCATTGGGGCATGGCATTCTGAAAGCGCTGGACAGGGAACTGCGTGACTCCGGCGACAAGGCAGGGGGCGCGGATGTGGCGGGTTGCATCGACAGCCACATGCAGCAATGGTGCAACCTGCCCCCGGCTGACCAGGAGGCAGCCGCCCTGTCGGCGCGCGCTGAACTGCTGGAGTGCTGGCAAGCACACGGGGCCGCGCCAGCCCCTGAGCGCCCCGTCGTTGCGGAACCTTTGCCCGAACCGGTATCCGCCGGGCCTTCAGAGGTCCAGTGGTTTGCGGGGCAAATCGGGTTGTCCCGCAGTGCCAACAGGGTGGACAAGGACACCGGCAAGATTTCGCCGACCTACACGTCGGGTCTGGATGATCTTTCCGGCTTCGCCAATGCCCTCGCCGGCGTCACGGACAAGGCGGCCAAGCCCACCGCCAGACTGCTGGCCGGCGTGCAGATGGGGGACCGGCTACGCAAGTTGCCTGACGCCATGCGCCCGCTGGCCCAGGCGCTGGAAACCTTGCAACGGACGACCGCTGAGCTGGAGAAGTCACCGTTGCTGACAGGCGACCCCAAGGCGTTGAAGCTGGACGGGCTCAGAAACAGGCTGGGTGTCACCGCCCTGGCAGCGCAGTTGCCCACGCGGATCACGATGACGCTGGCAGCGGCTTTGGCGCTGGCGGACAAGGTTCAGGACGGAAGCGGAAAGACCCCGGGCCACGTCCAGCAGTTCGGCAAGGCATTGGACGAAGTCAACTACGCAGCCAGGCAGATCAATGTGCTGGAAGACGCCATGAAGGAGCTGGTTGACATCGCCAGACTGACTCCGGCGTTGCGTTCAGATGCGCAAAAGCTGCATGCCGCGCTCGGGGCATTGCGTAGCGCGCTGATCGACCCGCATGGGATCGCGCAGCAACTGGACGGTTTCGTGAAGGCTGGCACGGCTGATCCATTGCAGGCGGCGGCCGGCCTTTGCGCCGTGCTGGGGCCCCGCAAGCCCGCAGTCTTGCCCGTGTAGCGCACCGCCGGGCAGCCGGGCAGCCGGGGTGTTTGCGCCGTCAGGCGGTGGCGCGCCAGCCTTCACCGTGGCGCAGGCCTGACTCCACGGGCAGCCGCGTGGACAGGTCGCCCAGCGGCGCCGGCAAGCTGACCTGCGCGGGCAGGGTTTCCGCACAATCCACGCCCAGGCGGCGGATCGCCACCACGGCCTGGGTGCGGTTGACCACCCCCAGCAGCCGGAAGATGGCCGTCAGGTGGGTCTTGACGGTGATTTCCGCCAGGCCCAGGCGCATGCCGATTTCCTTGTTCGGGTGGCCGTTCATCAGCAGCGTGGCGATTTCCTGCTGGCGCGGCGTCAGGCCGCGGCCCGGCTCCGTGCTCACGGCGAGTTGCCCGGTCGGCCGTATCCATTTGGGGCTGGCCGCCGGCTGCAGGGTACCGTTCAGCGCCTGCTCCACCGTGGATTGCAGTACTTCGCGGGATACGCCCTTGGACACCACTGTGCCTGCGCCGGCGCGCATGGCGGATGCAATTTCCTGGCGGTGTTCGGACGCGGACACGACCACCAGGGTCGCGCTGCAAGCCTGGCGAAACAGCGTGATCGCGTCCACGCCCGATGCCCCGGGAAGGCCCAGGTCCAGCAGCACGAGATCCACGGGTTGTTCACGGACCTTGTGCAGGCCCTCTTCGGCGGTGGCGGCGCAGATCACGCGGCGCCCGCCGGGCTCTTCAACCAGGCGGGTCATGGCATCACGGAACATCGGGTGGTCGTCTACCACCAGCACGGTCTTGTTCATCATGGCTCCTAAAGGGGTTTGCTACAGATCGGAATGCGCCAGCGGCAGGTCGATGGCGAACATCGAGCCGCGCCCGGGGGCTGAACGCACCACGACCGGCGCGCGCAGCGCGCGCGCCAGCCGCTCGACGATGGCCAGGCCCAGGCCAAAGCCGTCATGCTGGCCGGGCCGCTGTGGTGTCAGCTTGCAAAACGGGCTGAACACCGCCTGCTGCTGCGCCAGCGGTATGCCGCAGCCGTTGTCGTAAACAGCCAGGCGCAGCGTACTGCCGCGCACGCGGCAGGCCACCAGCACGCGCCCGCCGTGTGCGTGGCGCAACGCATTGCTGGTGAAATTCATGAGGATGCGTTCGACCATGACCGGATCGCTGTGTACCAGGTAGCCGCCCGTGCGTACCCGCAACTGCACGTTGCGCGCCCGTGCCAGTGGCGCGAACGTCTGCTCGGTGCGTTCCAGCACCCGGTCGAGGCTGAAGACGCTGGTGTTAGGCTGGTGCGAACCTGATTCCAGCGCCGACAGGCCCAGCAGGTTGTGGAACATGTCGTGCAAGTCCGTGGCGCAGGCTCGTGCATCGTCCAGCGCGCGGCGCGCCGTGGGCGGCAGAGGCTGCTGCGACAGGTCGGCCAGGTTGAGTGCCAGCGCGTGCACGGGCTGGCGCAGGTCATGGCTGGCTTCAGCCAGGGCGCGTAGCTGTTGCTGGCATGTGCGTTGCGCGGCCTGGTGGGCATGCCGCACGCCAGCCATGAAGAACAGTGCGCCCAGCGTTGCCTGCCAGAGCAGGGCGTTGCCGTTCAGGCCGGCCAGGTTCCAGAGCGTCCAGAGGGCCAATGCGCCGGCCGCCAGGGCGGCCGGCTTGCGCCAGGGCTGCGCGTCTGCCCGCCAGGGTGCTACGCGTAACGGTTGAGGCAGCTGCTGTGCAAACCAGGTTGTCATGGTGCCCGCCTTGTGAGCTGTGCGGGCTGCCTCATGCTCAAGGTCTTGTTACCCGCAAATTGCTCCCTGCGGTAAATAGTGACCTAAAGTAATCATTAATTCAAGTTGTATAGCGTTCAAGTACTCATATTTGGCGTGAGACTTGTCACATTCGCGACTCTTTGGCCGGTCAGGCAGCGGCCTGAGCCTGGGCTTCATTGGCTGGCAAGCCCGCCACGGCCAGGATCTGCGCATCCGCCGCGGCCAGTGCCTGGGCGCGGGGCGCGTCGCCCATGGCCACGCCTTCGGCGCGCACAAAGCGCACGTCAGTGATGCCCAGGAAGCCGAACACCGTTTTCAGGTAGCTTTCCTGGTGCTCCATGGCGTTGCCGGCGTCGCTGGTGGAATACACACCGCCGCGGGTCGATGCCACGATGACCGTTTTGCCGCCAGCCAGGCCGACGGCGCCCTTGTCGGTGTATTTGAAGGTGCGGCCGGCCTGGGCGATGCGGTCAATCCAGGCCTTGAGCTGGCTGGGGACCGAGAAGTTGTACAGCGGCGCACCGACCACGATGACGTCGGCCGCCAGGAACTGGCTGACCAGCGCTTCGGAGACCGCATTTTCCCGGCGTTGTCCATCGCTCAGATCCTGCGTGCCGGGCGGCAGGCGAAAGCCCAGCGACTGGGCTGACAGGTGGCTGGGTGCGTCTGTGGCCAGGTCCAGGTAGTCCACCACGGTGCCAGGATGGGCAGCGCGCCACTGCGCGGTGATGCTTTGTGTGAGCTGGCGCGATACCGACGCGGTGCCCAGGATGCTCGAATCAATGTGCAGCAATTTCATGATGTTTTCCGGTAGGTTGCCGCAGGCTGCGGCGATGAATAGATTGTAAAGATGGGTCGATTGATTGATAAGACTGAAAAAACGCGATAGATTGTTCTGAATATGGGTCGAATGTGACTCGAATGTGGAGTGCCTGTGCAAGACCTGAACGACATGCTGTACTTCGCCGAGGTGGTGGACCGGGGTGGTTTTGCGGCCGCGGGGCGTGCGCTGGGCATCCCCAAATCACGGCTGTCGCGCCGCGTGGCCGAACTGGAAGCCCGCCTGGGTGTACGGCTGATGCAGCGCACCACGCGCAAGCTGTCGCTGACCGAGGCCGGCGAGCGTTACCACCGCCATTGCGCAGCCATGCGCGATGAGGCGGCGGCCGCCGCCGAAGCCGTGGCCCAGGTGCAGGCCGAGCCCCGCGGCACCATCCGCGTGGCCTGCCCGGTCACGCTGGCGCAGACCACCGTGGGCCCGGTGCTGCCGGTGTTTCTGGCGCGCTACCCCCAGGTGCGCGTGGACATGCGGGTGAGCAACCGGGTGGTGGATCTGGTGGAGGAGGGCGTGGACGTGGCGCTGCGCGTGCGCACCACGCTGGACGACAGCGGCAGCCTGGTGGTCAAGAACCTGGGCCTCACCCGCACCCTGCTGGTGGCCAGCCCGTCGCAACTGGCCCGCCAGGGCCGCCCGCGCACGGTGGACGACCTGGAAAAACTCGACACCGTGGCGATGTCGGCCGTGGACGGGCGTGCCACCTGGGAGCTGGTGGGCCCGGGCGGGGCGGTGCATTCGTTTACCCACCAGCCGCGCTACGTGGCGGATGACCTGCTCACGCTGAAGCTGGCGGTGGTGCGGGGCGCGGGCATCTGCGCGTTGCCCGACTACATGTGCCGCGACGAGGTGACCGACCGCCGGCTGGTGGAGGTGCTGCCCGGCTGGGCGCCGCGCCAGGGCGTGCTGCATGCGGTGTTTCCGTCACGCCGCGGCATGGCCCCTGCCGTGCGCCGCTTTCTGGACTTTCTGGGTGAACGCGCCACGGTGGAGGGGCTGGCCGCGCCGCGGCGTGATCGGGCATAAGCAAACAACCCATAAGCAAACAGCCATATATTCGTTTGGGTTTTAAGGGTTGCTCCCCACAATGCTTTTCAGGCATTAAAGGAGTGACTCATGGCCACCTTCATCATCGTGCCGGGCTGGCGCGATTCCGGCCCGGGCCATTGGCAAAGCCTGTGGGCTGAGCGGCTGGCCGGCGCGCGCCGCGTGGTGCAGGACGACTGGATCAGCCCCACGCGTGACGCCTGGGTGGACTCGCTGGCGCGTCAGATCAGCCAGGCGCCAGGCCCGGTTGTGATCGCCGCCCACAGCCTGGGCTGCATCGCCACGGCGCACCTGCCGCCCGACGCCGCCCGGCGCATCCAGGGCGCGCTGCTGGTGGCCCCGGCCGATCCCGAGCGCCGGGCCGTGCTGACTGACTTTGCCCCGGTGCCGTTTGCGCGGCTGCCCTACCGCAGCATCGTCGTGGGCAGCAGCAACGACCCGTATTGCCCGGTGCGCCTGGCTGGCGCCTATGCGCGCGCCTGGGGCAGTGAATTTGTGCGCCTGCAAGGGGCAGGGCACATCAACGTTGAATCCGGCCATGGCGAATGGCCGCTGGGGCTGGCGCTTTTGCAGTCGCTGGCGGACGCCCCGGTTCCTTTCATCCCGCAACCTCTGGAAACCGCATGAAAACCCGACTCAAGACCCTGATGGCCACCATCGCCGTCGCCGCCAGCGGCATCGCCGCCTCACAGACGCTGCTGAACTCGTCGTACGACGTATCGCGCGAGTTCTACAAGGACTACAACGCCGCATTTGTTGCGCATTACAGGAAGACCACGGGCAAGGACGTGAAGGTGGACCAGTCGCATGGCGGCTCCAGCGCGCAGGCGCGCGCCGTGGGCGACGGGCTGGACGCCGATGTGGTCACGTTCAACACCACGACGGACATCGACTTCCTGGCGGGCCGCGGCGTGGTGGCGCCGGACTGGGCCAAACGGTTCCCCAACGGCGCATCGCCCACCACGTCCACCATGCTGTTCCTGGTGCGCAACGGCAACCCCAAGGGCATCAAGGACTGGGACGACCTGGTCAAGCCCGGCGTGAGCGTGGTGGTGGTCAACCCCAAGACCGGTGGCAATGGCCGCATGGCCTACCTGGCCGCCTGGGCCTATGTGCGCAAGACAGGCGGCACCGACGCCCAGGCCGCCGAGTTCGTGGCCAGGCTGTTCAGGAACGTGCCGGTGCTGGCGCGCGGCGGCCGCGATGCCACGTCGGTCTTCCTGCAGCGCAACATTGGCGACGTGCTGGTCACCTTCGAGTCGGAGGTGCTGTCGGTGGACCGTGAGTTCGGCGCTGGCAAGGTGGACGCCATCCACCCGTCGGTCAGCATCATTGCCGAGAACCCGGTGGCGGTGGTGGAGCGCACCACGGCCAAAAAGGGCACGGGTGAGCTGGCCAAGGCCTACCTGGACTACCTGTATTCCGACGAGGCGCAGGAGATCGCGGCCAGGCACGCGCTGCGCCCACGCTCGACCGCCGTGCTGAAGAAGCACGCCAGCACCTTCAAACCGCTGACGCTGGTGCCGGTGTCGGAGTACTTCGGCTCGTTGGCCGAAGCACAGAAAGTGCACTTCAACGACGGCGGCCAGTTCGACAAAATTTATACCGTCAAATGACCTCCGCGACCTTGAATGCGCCGCTGCCGGCGGCGGGGGCGCCCGCGCGCCGCAGCAGCCGGCGCGTGCTGCCCGGCTTTCACATCACGCTGGGCTTCACGCTGTTTTACCTGTGCCTGATCGTGCTGATCCCGCTGTCGGCGCTGGTCTTCAAGACGCTCACGCTGAGCTGGGAGCAGATCTGGGCTGCCGTGAGTTCGCCGCGCGTGGTGGCGTCGTACCGGCTCACGTTTGGCGCGTCGCTCATTGCAGCGCTGGTGAACCTCGTGTCCGGGCTGCTGGTGGCCTGGGTGCTGGTGCGCTATGAATTCCCTGGCAAGAAGATCGTGGACGCGCTGGTGGACCTGCCGTTTGCGCTGCCCACGGCCGTGGCCGGCATTTCGCTCACGGCGCTGCTGGCGGGCAATGGCTGGATCGGCCAGCTGTTTGAGCCGTACGGCATCAAGCTGGCCTACAACCCCAACGGCGTGGTGATTGCGCTGATCTTCATCGGCCTGCCATTTGTGGTGCGCACGGTGCAGCCGGTGCTGGAGGATGTGGAGAAAGAGCTGGAAGAAGCCGCGCTGTGCCTGGGCGCGACGCGGCTGCAGACGTTCCTGCGGGTGATCTTCCCGGCCATCCTGCCTGCGCTTCTGACCGGCTTCGCACTCGCTTTTGCCAGGGCCATCGGTGAATACGGCTCGGTGATCTTCATCGCCGGCAACATGCCCATGGTGTCCGAGATCACGCCGCTGATCATCATCAGCAAGCTGGAGCAGTACGACTATGCGGGCGCCACCGCCGTGGCGGTGGTGATGCTGCTGATCTCGTTTGCCATGCTGTTCGTCATCAACGCGCTGCAGGCATGGCAAAGAAAATGAAAACACCCCCGAAGCGGCTGCCGCCGCCTCCCCCTCAAGGGGGCAACGCCAGCGGCCCGGCAAAGCCGGTTCCGCGGCGTTCCCGACCTTTGTCCCCGATATCCGAAACACCGTGGGTGCGGCGCACGCTGATTGGCGTGGCGCTGGTGTTCATGCTGCTGTTCCTGGTGCTGCCGCTGGCGGCCGTGTTTGCCGAGGCGCTGCGCAAGGGGGCAGGGGCCTACTGGGAAGCCCTGCGCGAGCCCGATGCCTGGTCGGCCATCCGGCTGACGCTAATTACCGCAGCCATCGCCGTGCCGCTGAACCTGGTGTTTGGCATTGCGGCGGCCTGGGCCATTGCCAAGTATGAATTCCGTGGCAAGGCCTTCCTGACCACGCTGGTGGACCTGCCGTTTTCGGTGTCACCCGTGGTGGCAGGCCTGATCTATGTGCTGGTGTTTGGCGCGCAGGGCTGGTTTGGGCCGTGGCTGGCGGCGCACGACATCAAGATCGTGTTCGCCGTGCCCGGCATCATCCTTGCGACCATCTTCGTCACTTTCCCGTTCATTGCGCGCGAGCTGATCCCGTTGATGCAGGCGCAGGGCAGCGACGAAGAGCAGGCTGCCATCGTGCTGGGCGCCACCGGCTGGCAGACCTTCTGGCGCGTGACGCTGCCCAACATCAAGTGGGGCCTGGTGTACGGCGTGATCCTGTGCAACGCGCGGGCCATGGGCGAGTTTGGCGCGGTGTCGGTCGTCTCAGGCCACATCCGCGGGCAGACCAACACCATGCCGCTGCATGTGGAGGTGCTCTACAACGAGTACCAGTCCGTGGCCGCGTTTGCCGTGGCGTCGCTGCTGACGCTGCTGGCCCTTGTCACCCTTGCCATCAAATCCATCGCACAACACCATGAGCATTGAAATCCGCAATATCAGCAAGCAGTTTGGCGAATTCCGCGCCTTGCGCGACGTGTCGCTGGACATCGAATCGGGCGAGCTGGTCGCGCTGCTGGGCCCGTCGGGCTGCGGCAAGACAACCCTGCTGCGCATCATTGCCGGCCTGGAGACGCCCGACCAGGGCAGCATTGCCGTCAGCGGCGAGGACGCCACCACCAAGCATGTGCGCGAGCGTCAGGTGGGCTTCGTGTTCCAGCACTACGCCCTGTTCCGGCACATGACGGTGTTTGAAAACGTGGCCTTTGGCCTGCGCGTCAAGCCGCGCGGCCAGCGCCCGCCTGAAACGCAGATTCAGCAGAAGGTGCACGACCTGCTCAAGCTCGTGCAGCTGGACTGGCTGGCCGACCGCTTCCCGGCGCAGCTGTCGGGCGGCCAGCGCCAGCGTATCGCGCTGGCCCGCGCCCTGGCGGTGGAACCCAAGGTGCTGCTGCTGGACGAACCTTTTGGGGCGCTGGACGCCAAGGTGCGCAAGGAACTGCGCCGCTGGCTGCGCCGCCTGCACGACGAGCTGCACGTGACCAGCATCTTCGTGACACACGACCAGGAAGAAGCGCTGGAGGTGGCCGACCGCGTGGTCGTGATCAACCAGGGGCAAATCGAGCAGGTGGGCACGCCCCAGGACGTGTGGGAACACCCGGCCAGCCCGTTCGTGCACGGCTTTCTGGGCGATGTGAACCTGATCCCAGGTCACGGCTATGTGCGCCCGTATGACCTGGACGTGCAGCGTTATGCTCCCGGCAGCCAGGGCATCGTGGTGCAGCTGGACCGCGCCATCAGCGTGGGCCCGGTGGCCCGGCTGGAACTTATTCCGGTGGAAGACGCCAAACCATCGGACAATGCCCACCGTGACCCGTTGATTGAGGCGCAGATCTCCGCGCAGCAGTTCCGGGACCTGGGGTTGAAAGAGGGTGAAACGCTGGTGGTTACGCCGCGCAAAGCCCGTTTGTTTGAAGAAGAAGGCGCGGCCTGACACGGCTGCGCCGTGTTTGAGGACGCATCTTGCTGAACTGGTTTGATACGCACCCGCGCCGGGTGTTCGCGGCGATTGCAGCCGCCTGTGTGGCCATGTTGGCCTTTGGCCTGTACCTGCAGCACGGGGTGGGGCTGGAACCGTGCCCCATGTGCATCGTGCAGCGTTACGCGCTGATCCTGGTGGGCGTGCTGGCCCTGCTGGCCGCGATCTTCAAGGGCCGGGCGGCGCACCTGGGCCTGGGCGTGCTGGCGCTGCTGATGTCGGGCTTCGGAGCGTTCGTCGCCGCCCGCCAGAGCTTCCTGCAGTGGTACCCGCCAGAGGTGGTGTCCTGCGGGCGCGACTTCTACGGGATGATCGAGACCTTCCCGCTCAAGCGCGCCGTGCCCATGATCTTCAAGGGCAGCGGCGACTGCACCAAGATCGACTGGACCTTCCTGGGCCTGTCGATCGCCAACTGGTCATTCGTTTGTTTTGCGGTGTTCAGTGCGGTGCTGCTGCTTCTGCTGGCGCGCCGGTGGGCTCGCCGGGGCTGAGCCGGCGAATCGGTCCTACACGGAAGGGTGGGACGCAGGACGGTCCGCAGCGGCGCGCTCAGGGGTTTTCGACCAGGCAGGTGACCGTGAACGTCACCGTCGTGCCATACGGAAAATCCGGCAGCCGGATGCCGCCCGACGGGCCGGGGTTCTGCAGGTTGGCGATGGTCACGTTGGCCGGCGGCGGGCAGGCGGCGCCCGGCCCCACGGCGCTCGTGCACGCCACCTGCGTGCAGGCCAGGCCGTCGGTGTCGGCGTCGCGCACGGCGGTGTCGTCGGCATCGGCAAAGCCGGTGTTGGCCACGGTGATGACGTAGCTCGTGGTGGTGCCGGCCACGATGGCCGTGCCCGTGTTGGCCTTGGAGATCGTAAGTACCGTCGCCGCGTTCACCGTGGTGCCGGGCGCGTCGCCCGTGTCGTTGCCGGGCACCGGGTCGGTCACGTTCTGCACCAGCGCCATCGTGGCGGCGTTGGTGGCCGTGCCGTTGAAGGTGTTGAGCACCGGCGCCTGCAGCGTGTAGGTGATGACGCCGGCCGGTGCCAGGGTGACGGTCTGATTGATGTTGCCGGTGCCGCTGGCTGCGTTGCAGGCGGTGTCGATGCTGCTGTTGGCGTCGCCCGCGTTGGTCACCGCGCAGGTCCACGTGGCCGCGGCCGCGTTGAAGATCGCCGGGTTCAGTGTATCGGTCACGGTCGCGCCGCCGCCGATCAGGCCCGGCCCCGCGTTGGTCACCGTGATCGTGTAGCTGATGGTCAGGTTGTCGCCCTGGGTCATGACGGCGGGGCTGGTGCGCGCCTTGGCCACCTGCGCGTCCACGGGGAACGAGCGCGACAGGTCGTTCAGCGTGAAGCCCGTCACCCCGATGCTGGCGGCCGAGCCATTCTGGGTGTTGATCCCCCAGGTGCGGTTGGTGGTGCCTGTGCTGGCAATGAGGCAGGGGTAGGTGTTGATATTGGCGGCGCAGCCGGTGACCGCGTTGGTCACTTCCGTCAGCCCGTTGGGCGTGCCGGTCAGGCCCAGGTTGGTGCCGATGCCGGTGGCCGTGACGGCGCCGTTGTTGGCCACGGTCTGCAGGTCCGTGCCGGCCACGCGGTACAGGCGGTACGCCGAGCTTCCGCGCGTGGCGTTGGCCAGGATGTACAGGTCGCCGTTGTCCACGCAGGTCATGTCCCCGCTGCCTTCCACGCGCACGCTGCTCAGCGTGATGCGGCGCACGCGCTGGCCCGTCAGCGGGTTGATTTCCCAGATGTACAGCGATGCCGAATTGTTGGTGCCCGTGCCGGTGTTGGACGCCGCGTACAGCCGCCCGTCAGGGCAGAAGGTCATGCGGATGATGCTGCCCACCAGGTTGGTGGTGCCCAGGAACTGGTCGGCGCAGGTGGCGGGATTGATGCGGCGCAGGTCCGGGTTGCTGCCCGTGCCACCTTCGATGTAGTAGACCAGCCCGTCCAGCGGACTCACGCCGTTGGCCACGCTGGACAGGCCCAGCGCGCACAGGTTGGTCGCCGCGCCAGTGGCGGGGTTGACAGAGAAGAGCCGGTTGTTGGAGCCCTGCAGGCCCACGCCGTACACCGTCTGGGCCCCCAGGCGGCCGGCAGGCATGGCCAGGAGCAGGGCGCCCAGCAGCAGGGCAAACAGCCAGAGCCGCACGAGACCGGAAGAGGCGAGGCGGGGCGGGAAAGAAAAAGGGTGTTGCAAGGTCATCGGACAGGCAGCGCAGCGGGGCGCCGCCAGATACATATCGTGGCGCGAGGGAGGTCGTAAGCAAGTGTATCTTTTCCCTGTGACCGCGATGCGGCCGCAGGGTTCCCCTGCACATTCAATCCTTTGTCAGGCCAGGCAGGCCGCGCCCATCCCTGCTTCGCCTGAAAAGGATCAGAGCTTCTTGACCAGCACCAGGCTCTTGCGGTCCCAGTTGTATTTGCGCTTGCGGGCGTCGGGCAGCCAGTCCGGGTCCACCTGCACGAAGCCGCGCTTGAGGAACCAGTGCATGGTGCGCGTGGTCAGCACGAAGATGCTGTCCAGCCCCATGGCGCGGGCGCGCTGCTCGATGCGGCGCAGCACCTTTTCACCGTCGCCCTGGCCCTGGCTCTGGGGTGACACCGTCAGGGCCGCCATCTCGGCCGTGCGCGCCTCGGGGTAGGGGTACAGCGCGGCGCAGGCAAAGATCACGCCGTCGTGCTCGATGATGGTGTAGTTGGCCACGTCGCGTTCGATCTCGGTGCGGCTGCGCTTGACCAGCGTGCCGTCGCGCTCGAAAGGCTCGATCAGCTGCAGGATGCCGCCCACGTCGTCGGCGGTGGCCTCGCGCAACTCTTCCAGCTTTTCGTCGATCACCATGGTGCCCACGCCGTCGTGCACGTAAATCTCCAGCAGCAGCGCGCCGTCCAGCGCAAACGGCAGGATGTGGCTGCGCTCCACGCCCGCCTTGCAGGCCTTCACGCAATGCTGCAGGTAAAACGCGGTGTCGGTGGGACGCTGGCCGGGCGCCACCTGGGCCAGCAGCTTCTCGGCGGCGGCCAGCGGCAGCTCGGTGTCAATCGGGTTGTCTTCGCCCTCGGGCTCATCGGGCTTGATGCGGATGCCCGGTATTTCGGTCACGAAGATCAGCTTGTCGGCCTGCAGCGCAATGGCCACGCTGGTGGCGACTTCTTCCATGGTCAGGTTGAAGGCCTCGCCCGTGGGCGAGAAGCCGAACGGCGACAGCAGCACCATGGCGCCAAAGTCCAGCGTGCGGGTGATGCCGCCCACATCCACCTTGCGCACCAGGCCGCTGTGCTGGAAATCCACGCCGTCCAGCACGCCCACCGGCCGTGCGGTGATGAAATTGCCCGAGATGACGCGCACCGTGGAGCCGGCCATGGGCGTGTTGGGCAGGCCCTGGCTGAAGGCGGCCTCGATCTCATAGCGCAGCTGGCCCGCGGCCTCCTGCGCGCAGTCCAGCGCCACCTCGTCCGTGATGCGCATGCCATGGGAATAACGGGCCTCGTGCCCCTTGGCGCGCAGCTGTTCGTTCACCTGCGGCCGAAAGCCGTGCACCAGCACGATGCGCACGCCCATGCTCTGGATGAGGGCCAGGTCCTGTGCCAGGTGGGCCAGCTTGCCGGCGGCGATGGCTTCGCCGCAAATGCCCACCACAAAGGTCTTGCCCCGGTGCGTGTGGATGTAGGGCGCCACGGAGCGGAACCACGGCACGAAGGTGAAGTTGAAGACGGCGGACATCGGCAGGAGTGTAGTGGCGTTTGCCTCGGCCCTGCAGCGCGGCTAGAGTGTGACGTTTGGTTCAGGCGGTACAGGGGATGGAAGCAATCGCGACAGGGTTCTGGGGCAGCTACTTTGGATCGGTGGGGCTGATGCTGGCGGGCTCCGCGTTTGCCTGGGCACGGGGGCTGCGCCGCATCGGCATCAATGCGGCGCTGTCGGCGCTGGCGTCGGCCTTGTTCGTCATTGCCTTCCTGGGCTGGCTGCCCGTGGGTGGCGAGGACACGGCCACGCGCATGCTCGCCCACGTGGCCACCATCACCTCGTCGTTGCTGGCTTACATGCTGCTGTACATGCTGGGCCTGCTGCGCCAGCGCCACGCGGCCCGCAAGGCGGCTGGCGCGCTGGCCTTTGGGGCTTTTGCCGTGCTGGTGGGCGGCTGGATGCTGCCGCCCGGCCAGGCGCTGACCCTGAGCGCTGGCGTGGCCTGCGCGCTGGGCGTGCTGGCGCTGGGCACGGCGGTGCGCAGTGCGCTGCGCGGTGACCGGCTCACCTGGGCGGCGGTGGCCGCGGTGTTCTGCATGCTGGTGGCGCTGGCGGGCCTGAGCTGGACGGCCATCGCTGGTGGAAAGGTGCCCTGGCAACTTCATGCGGTCAGCGCACTGGCCGCCACCGGCTACCTGGCCATCATTGCCGTCGTGCTCTGGGGGCGCTATTCCTACCTCATCGAGCTGCGCCAGGTCATGGCCTATGGTCCTGCGTACGACCCGGTGACGCGCATGCGCTCGCATGCCGAAACCGGCCAGATGGTTGGCGCGGCGTTCTACCGGCATGACGGCGAGCCGCTGGCGGTGGGCGTGGTGGCCGTGGCCATCAGCAACCTGTATGCGCTGGAGAAGCTGCACGGCCGGGCGGCCGTGAACCATGCACTGTTTGTCACGGCGGCGCGGCTGCGCCGATCGGTCAGCGGCGGTGTGGACATGGGCCGCCTGGGCGACGACGGCTTCTTGCTGCTGCTGCGCAACATGCGCAACCCCGAGCGGCTGATCCGCCTGGCGCGCGCCGTGGTGGCCCGGCTGCAGCGGCCGGTGGCCCTGAGCACCAGCCGCGACCCGGCGGCGCTTGAATCGGGCCAGACCTACTGGGAGGCCGACGTGGGTGTGGGCGTGCTGGCCGCGGCCCATCCCAACATCCGCGCGGCCAGCGCCGTGTCCATGGCGCGCGCCATGTCGCGCAGTGCCTGGGCCTACCCCAGCCGCATCGCCTGGTACGACCAGGCGGCGGGGCAGATCGCGGAATTGCCGCCGGATGAAGCCGTCCAGAGCCGATAATCACGGGCTTTGAGCGCCCGAGCCTTGCCTTCCCTGAGCATCACCTTTCCTGAATCCCTGCCCGTCTCGGGCAAGCGTGACGAGATCATGGCCGCCATCGCGGCGCACCAGGTCGTGATCGTCTGCGGTGAGACGGGCTCGGGCAAAACCACGCAGCTGCCCAAGATCGCCCTGGCCATGGGAAGGGGCCGGCTGAATGCGCCCGCCGGCCAGAAGGGTCAGCTCATCGGCCACACCCAGCCAAGACGTATTGCCGCCAGCAGCGTGGCCAAGCGCATCGCCGAGGAACTGGCCACGCCACTGGGCGAGGTGGTGGGCTACAAGGTGCGCTTTCAGGACCGCCTGAGCCGCGACGCTTCGGTCAAGCTCATGACCGACGGCATTTTGCTGGCCGAGACGCAGACCGACCCGCTGCTGAAGGCCTATGACACGCTGATCATCGACGAGGCGCACGAGCGCAGCCTGAACATCGACTTTTTGCTCGGCTACCTGCGCGAGATATTGCCGCGCCGGCTCGACCTGAAGGTGGTGGTGACCTCGGCCACGATAGATGCGGACCGGTTTGCGCAGCACTTTGCTTCGGCCAAGGGGCCGGCGCCCGTGATCATGGTGTCGGGGCGGATGTTCCCGGTGGAGCAGCGCTGGCGACCATTCGAGGAAAGCCGCGACCACGACCTGAATGACGCCATTGCCGATGCCGTGGACGAACTGTGGCAAGGCAACGCGGGTGGGGACATCCTCGTTTTCCTGCCCGGCGAGCGCGAAATCCGCGAAGCCGCCGACCACCTGCGCAAACACCTGTCGCACAGCCCGCTGACGCGCACCGCCGAGGTGCTGCCGCTGTTTGCGCGGTTGAGCCAGGCCGAACAGGACCGGGTGTTTGACAGCCACAGCGGCCGGCGCATCGTGCTGGCCACCAACGTGGCCGAAACCTCGCTCACGGTTCCCGGCATTCGCTATGTGATTGACGCCGGCACGGCGCGCGTGAAGCGCTACAGCTTTCGCAGCAAGGTCGAGCAGCTGCTGGTCGAGCCCGTGAGCCAGGCCGCGGCCAACCAGCGCGCGGGCCGCTGCGGCCGGGTGGCCAACGGCATCTGCATCCGGTTGTATGACGAGAAGGATTTCAACAGCCGGCCGCGCTTTACCGACCCGGAAATCCTGCGCAGCTCGCTGGCCGGCGTGATCCTGCGCATGAAGTCGCTGCACCTGGGCGATGTGGCGCGCTTTCCGTTCATCGAGCCGCCGTCTGGCCGCGCGATTGCCGACGGCTACCAGCTGCTCAATGAGCTGGGCGCGGTGGACGACGCCAATGAGCTCACGCCCATGGGCCAGGAACTGGCCCGCCTGCCGCTGGACCCGCGCGTGGGCCGCATGATCCTGGAGGCGCGCACCCGTGGCGCGCTGGACGAGGTGCTGGTGATTGCCAGTGCCCTGAGCGTGCAGGACGTGCGTGACCGCCCGATGGACGCGCAGCAGCAGGCTGACCAGGCCCATGTGAAGTTTGATG
Source organism: Pseudomonadota bacterium (assembly GCA_020161775.1). Taxonomy (GTDB): domain Bacteria; phylum Pseudomonadota; class Gammaproteobacteria; order Burkholderiales; family Burkholderiaceae_C; genus RAM1. Next base: position 115,542 of record JAIUOW010000007.1, on the reverse strand, counting down.
ACGAGAAGAGCGAGTTCAGCGGCTACCTGAAGCTGTGGAAGTGGATCAACGATGCCCGAGGAGGGCACGGCAAGGAACACAAGCTCAGCAACCGCCAGTATGAGCAGCTCCTGCGCCAGAACTTCGTCAGCGTGCGCCGCGTGCGCGAATGGCGCGACATCCACACCCAGCTGCACACCGTGGTGGCCGAACACAAGTGGCGGTTGAACACGCAGCCTGCCAGCTACGAGGAACTGCACAAGTCCATGCTGGCCGGCCTGCTGGGCAACATCGGCTGCAAGCTGGAAGAAGAAGACGTCTACCTTGGCGCGCGCGGCATCAAGTTTTACCGCCACCCTGGCGCCCACCTGAGCAAGAAGCCGGGTCGCTGGATTGTGGTGGCCGAGCTGGTGGAAACCACCCGCCTGTTTGGCCGCGGCATCGCCAACATCGACCCGCAGTGGATCGAGCAGGTCGCGGGGCATCTGTTGAAGAAGCAGCTGCTGGACCCACACTGGGAGAAAAAGTCCGCCGAGGTCATGGCGCTGGAGCGCGCCACGCTGTATGGCCTGGTGGTGTACAGCGGCCGGCGCGTCAACTTTGGCCGGGTGGACATGCAGGCCGCGCGCGAGGTGTTCATCCGCGAGGCGCTGGTGGCGGGCCAGTGGGAAACGAAGCTGCCGTTCCTGGCGGCCAACCAGAAGCTGGTGCGCCAGGTGGAAGAACTGGAGCACAAGTCGCGCCGCCAGGACGTGCTGGTGGACGACGAGCTGATCTTTGCCTTTTACGACCAGCAGGTGCCGCCCGATGTGTACAGCGGCACCACCTTCGAGGCCTGGTTCCGCGACGAGGTGCGCCGGCAGCCCGACCTGCTCAAGCTCACGCGTGACGAGCTCATGCGCCATGAGGCCGCCGGCATCACCACGGACGCGTTTCCCAGAACCATCCGCCTGGGCGGGGTGGACTGCGCCGTGGCTTACCTGCACGAGCCGGGCGATGCCCGTGACGGCATGACGGTGACGGTGCCGCTGTTCGTGCTGAACCAGGCCAGCGACGAGCGTGCCGAATGGCTGGTGCCTGGCATGCTCAAGGACAAGGTCCAGGCGCTGCTCAAGAGCTTGCCGCAGCGCCCGCGCTCGCGCTTTGTGCCGTTGCCTGAATCGGCGGCGCGCCTGGCGGCCACGCTGGCACAGCCGCCGGCCTTTGGCACCGGCTCACTGACCGACGCACTGCTGAAGATGGTGCGCGACCAGACCAGCCTGGATGTGAAGCGGGCTGATTTCAAGCTGGACATGCTCAATCCCCACTTGTTCATGAACTTCCGCGTGGTGGACGAGCACGGCCGCCAGCTGGGCATGGGGCGCAACCTGGGTGCGCTGAAGGCTGAGCTGGGCGCCCAGGCGCGCGGGGCGTTCCAGGCGTTGGCGGGGCTGAAGACAAGGCCCTCCCCATCTCTTTCTCCCCCCCCCGCTGGGGGAGGGCAGGGTGGGGGCGGGGCGCCCGCTGTGCAGCCTCATCAATCCCGGCCCGCGAGCCCCCCTCCCAGCCTCCCCCCAGCGGGGGGAGGAGAAAGACACACCGCCTGGACCTTTGGCGAATTGCCCGAGCTCATGGAAATCCGAAAAGGGGGGCAGACGCTGATCGGCTTTCCGGCGTTGGTGGATAGTGGCGACGCCGTCACCATCGAGGTATTCGACGAGCCCGGGGTGGCGGCGGCCAAGCACCGTGCCGGCCTGCGCCGCCTGTTTGCGCTGCAGATCCGCGATGCGCTCAAGTACCTGGAAAAGAACATCCCTGACCTGCAGAAGATGGCGGTTGCCTACATGGCGTTGGGAACCCAGGAGGAATTGCGCGACCAGATCATCGACGTGGCGCTGGACCGCGCGTTTTTACTGGAGCCGCTGCCTCAGGACGAGGCGGCTTTCCGGCGCCGGGTGGACGAGGGCAGGGGCCGGCTGACGCTGATCGCCAATGAAGTAGCACGCCTGGCGGGGCAGATCCTGATTGAGTACGCTGCCGCCGCCCGCAAGCTCAAGGACACCAAGAACCAGCCCGACGCCACCGCCGATGTGGCCCAGCAGCTGCAACGGCTCATGCCCAAACGGTTTGTGGCCGCCACGCCCTGGCCACAGTTGCAGCATTTCGCCCGCTACCTGAAGGCGGTAACGCTGCGCCTGGACAAGCTGCGCGCCGACCCCGCGCGCGACGCCGCCAAACTGGCCGAGCTGCGCCCGCAGGAGCAGCGCTACTGGCGCCTGGTGGCCGAGCGCAAGGGCGTGGTGGACGAGCGCATGCAGGAGTTGCGCTGGCTGCTGGAGGAGCTGCGCGTGAGCTTTTTCGCGCAGGAGCTGCGCACGCCCCAGCCGGTCAGCGTCAAGCGGCTGGACAAGGTTTGGGCGCAACTGGTCACCTGACACGGGCTGACCCGCTGGGCTGAAGCGTACATTTGTGCCAACATTCAGCCCAAGCAGACGAAATCGTTGTTGGGGGTTCATGTGACGGCAGGGATCACATTGGCGGTGTTGGGCGTACCGGACGTGCGGCTGGCTGGCGCGCCTGTTGTGCTGCCCGCCAAATCGCTGGCCCTGGTCGTGTATCTGGCCATCAGTGGCAAGCGGGCGCGGCGCGATCTGCTGGCCGACATGTTCTGGGGCGAGACGGGCGATGACGGCGCCCGCGCCAACCTTCGTCTCGCCTTGACCAAGCTGCGGCAGTCCTTGCCCGGGCTGATCCACGCCGATGCTGACAGCGTGGGGCTTTCGCCCGATGCCGCGCTCGATGTGGACGCGCTGCAGCTGCAGCATACGGTGGACACACTGCTGCAACAGCCCGTGGCGGCGCATGAGGCTGCCATCGCCCGGTACCGCGGCGTGTTCATGCAGGACTTCACATTGCGCGACTGCGCGGGGTTTGAAGACTGGGTCACGGCCGAGCGCCAGCGAATCGACCGCCGCGCCGTGGTGTTGCTGCGCGAGCTGGTGCAGGCCGCACGCCGGCTTGGCAAGGTTGACCGCGAAATTCACCATCTGGGCCTGTGGGCGCAGATCGAGCCCTGGAATGAAGAGGCGCAATTGCCTTTGATCCGGCTGTTGGCCCAAGCCGGGTCCACTGCGGCGGCGCTGGATCGCTTCGAGAGTTGCCGCAGGGCGCTGGCCGAGGAGCTGGGCGCCCGGCCGTCGGTGGCCCTCGCGCTGCTGGCCGAGCAGGTGCGCCGGGGCGAGGTGGGGCCGGTGCAGGCGCCACCGCTGGACGGCGTTGCGCTGGCGCCCGCACCGGATGTGGCTGCGGCCACGCCGGCAGCGCCGGCCCAGGACGCAGCGCCACCGCCTGGCACGCCGCTTTATGGCCGCGACGCAGACTTGCGCCACATCCGCGACCGCGTGGCACAAGGCGAGCGCCTGGTGGTGCTGCTCGGGCCGGCGGGGGTGGGCAAATCGAGCCTGGCGCGCGCGCTGGCGCAGGATCTGGCGGGTACCTACCCCGACGGCCAGGTGGCCTGCAGTTTTGATTTCATGGATGAGGAGATTGACGAGCAGGCCAGTCAGGACCATTTCGTGGGCGTCGTGGGGTCGGCGCTGGGTCTGGACCTGACGCTCACCGCCCAGCCCCTGGCGCTGCTGAAGTCGCACCTGGCCGACCGCCGCATCCTGCTCGGGCTTGATGGGTTCGAGGCCTGCGTCAAGGCGGCGCCCGCCGTGCTGGACGTGGCCCAGGCCGCGCCGCAGTGCCTGCTGCTGGTCACTTCCAGAACCCGTCTGGCGACCACCCACGGCTGGACCTATGAACTGGAAGGCCTGACGGCGCCGCCACAGGCGCACCACCGCGACCCTGGCGTGGAGCTTCTGCTGGCCTGCGCACGCCGCGCCGGCGTGGTGCTGGACGACCGGCAGGACCATGACCTGCTCAGCCGGCTGGTGCGCCTGCTGGACGGCTCGCCGCTGGCGATCCAGTTCGCGGCGCAGTCCCTGCGTGTGTTGCAGCCGCGCGAGCTGGTCCACAGGCTCGAAAAAGGCGACTGGCCCGACTCCAGCCTGCACATGCCGGGTTACCGCTACAGCACCTTGCAGGACGTCATGGATGACACCTGGGCGCAACTCGCGCCGGGCCTGCGCGAGGCCTGGGCGCGCTGCGCGCTGTTCAAGGGCTCGTTTGCGCTGGACTGGGCGCATGACTGCGCCGGCACCAATGACAACCAGATCATGCTGCTGGTGGAACGGTCCATCCTGAGCCGGGATGCGCCGGGGCGGCTTTTCATGCATGCCATGGCCCGCCAGTACGGGCTCATGATGCTGGACACATTGCCGGATGCCGGAGATCACCGCCAGGTGTTTGCCCATGCGGCGCTGGCGCGGCTGGTGGCCGCCTGTGCCCAACTCAACCGGGGGCCCCAGGCTGCTGCCGTGCTGGAAACGCTACACCGTGAAATTGCCACCGTGGCGTCGGCATTCGAGATGGCGCTGCACTGGGCGTCGCCCGATGAAATCCAGCCGCCGCTGCTGGCGCTGCAAAACGTTTACCACCGCCTGGGCTGGCACCACGCCGCCAACCGCCTGATGGAGTCGGTGCTGGCCCGCCACCCGCAGGCAAGCCCGGCGTGGCGGATGATCTGGCACCACATGGCCAGCGAAGTGGTGCACAGCCAGCATGGCTACTTTCGCAACAATGACCACTGCGCGGCCGCCGTGGCGCTGGCGGGCATTGCGCTGCCCCGCGGCACGGTGCGGGCGTGGCTTGCCACGCTGTCCAACATGGCGCAGGCGTTGCTGGCGAGGCCGGCCCGCGACCCGGTGCAGCGCCTGGCGCAGCGTTCGCTGGCGCACTCGTTGCATTCGCTGCTGACGCAGCGGTTTGTCAACGGGGCCAGCGTGGCCGAACTCATGGGCTACCTGACGGCAAGCGCACTGGCCGCGCAGCGCTCGGGCATGGCGGACGCCCGCCTGGCCTTCATGACGCGCCTGCTGTCACTGGAGCCGGTGCGCCGGCGCCCGCGGCTCAATTCGCTGCTGCTGCGCCGCATCCGGGCGCAACTCAAGGACGTGGACCCGGTGCGCGAAGCGGCCGTGGACCGGGCGCTGGGGCACGCCATGATCAGCGCCGGGCGCTGGGACGAGGTGGAGGCCCATTTCCGCCGCGCCGCGGCCACGCTGGCCGCGCTGGGCTACGGGTACGACGCCCAGGAATGCCAGATGCAGATCAGCACGATGTGGCTTCACCGGGGCGCGTTTGTCCAGCTGGGCGAGGCGGTGGCGGTCGCGGAGCAGGGCGCGCGACGCACCGAGCAGCCAGCCATCCTGCGGTTTGCCCTGCTGTTCAAGCTGCAGCTGTGGCTGCGCACCGGCACCAGCACCCTGGATGCCGCCATGGCCTGCCTGCAGATGATCCATGCCATCCCCGCGCGGCGCATCCAGCTAGAGGAAATACGCCTGCTGGCCAACGAGGCGCTGCTGCTGGCGGCGCGCAGCGATGACGATGGCGTGCTGCAGCGTGCCCAGGAAATCCTGGACCTGTCGCGCAACATGCAGGGCGGCGCCCGCATTTATCCGCTGGCGCCACTGGCTGTCATCATCGATGCCGTGCTGCATGTGGCGGGCCGCCGCAGCGCGGGCGATGATCACGCGCTGGTGCTGGCGCGCGCATTGACCAGAAGGTACCTCAAGCTGGCCGGCGGGATGCAGATCTTTGACGCCCGCTGCTGTCTGTACCAGGGCGCGATGGCGGCCCTGGAAGGCCGCTGCGCCGAGGCGGTTCACCAATGGCACAAAGGCCTTGACAGCTGCGCGCCGGACGACCTGCTTTACGACCGCGCCAGGCTGCACTGGCTGCTGTCGTTGCACGCGCCCGAAGCGGAACGCGCACGCCATGAGGCGGCAGCCGCCGGGCATTTTGCGCGCTGTGGCGTGGCCGGCCCGCCTTACCCGTTGCTGCCGCTGCAGGGCCTGGGCGCTGCGCCCGTGCGTCAGATGCGGCCCATCAGCAACAGTATCAGCAGCACCACCACCACCAGCCCCAGCCCGCCGGTAGGGCCGTAGCCCCAGCTGCGGCTGTAACCCCAGGTAGGCAGCGCCCCGATCAGCAGCAGGATGAGGACGATGAGCAGGATGAGAGACAGGGACATGGTTTTCTCCTTGGAAGTTGTGCAAGGAGTCTTTCATTCCTGCCCGAGGCCTGTTGACAGGCTTTGTCCTGCCGTGTCGTAGGGCCTGTCCTGCCCCGGCGTAGTCACGCGCCGCGCTGAAGCGCGGCGATGGTCCCGTTGGCCAGGCGCACGCGCTCGGCCATGGTGCGCATGACGAAGGCGTGAAACTGCATGGCGGTGTCGGGCGCTTGCAGGTGCAGGCCTTCCAGCGCATGGCGCGTGAGCGTCCAGACCACGGTGTCCGTTTCGGCCGTGACGGTGGCGGATCGCGGCGCACTGGAATACAGCGCCATTTCGCCCACGATGTTGCCGCCCATGAGACTGGCCAGGCGCTGGCCCAGGTTCTGGCCGCGCAGGGTGACGCCCAGGCGGCCGGTCTCTATCAGGTACAGCTCGCCGTTGGACGGGTCGCCCTGGGTCATCAGCACGCCACCCGCGCCCAGTACCTGGCGTTGCAGCAAAGGCATGAGGCGCTCACAGTGCACGGCGTCGCCAAACTCGCGCAGCATCCATGCGGCCAGTGGTTCCTGTGCTCCCATCGGGTCCTGGCCGTGGGCGCGCAGCAGCGCCTCTTCGGCCGTGTCCAGGGCGCGTTCCAGCGTGGGGTGGGCGGCCGGCGCCACGGTGCTGCCAGACAGCGCAACCAGCGTTTCGCGATTCAGGCCGCACATCAGCAGCGTGACGCCTGCGGCCTGGGCCAGTTGCCCGATCTTGGTGAATGTCAAGGCCGCGGACGAATCGGCGCCCGCGACATGGGTGAAGTCCAGCACCAGCACGCGACCGGTCGCGGGCACGTCCAGGAAGCTGCGTACCCGGTCCAGCACGCTGCTGGTCGTGCCAAAAAAGATCACGCCGCGCAGCACCAGCACGCGGATGCCCTTGCCGTGAAGCGCCAGCAACTGCCGGTGCATGTTGGGCCGCGCGACCGAGCTGTGCAACTGGGTGCCGTCCAGGTCGTGCTGGACCACGCCTACGCGGCTGTAGTTGAACGCAAAGCTCAGGCAGCTGGCCAGCACCCCCACCAGCACCGCCACGGTGAAGCCAATGGTGGCGGTGATGCCCAGGATGATGACGATCAGCGTCCAGTCAACCAGCGACAGGCGCCGCCGCGAATCAATCACCCATTCATGCAGGATGGCCAGGCCCAGATAGAGCAGGAAGGCCGCGGGTACCACCTTGGGCACCCAGCCCAGCAGGATGCCGGCGCTGGCCAGCGCGACCGCGCACACGCCGGCGGCCAGCATGCCGGCGGCGCGCGTGCGCGCGCCGCTTTCCAGCAGCACCGCGCTGCGGCTGACCGACACCAGGCTCAGGTAGCCGCCCAGCGACGCGCACAGCAGGTTCAGCCAGCCGTGCGTGCGCAGCTCGTGGTCCAGCGAGATGTCGCGCCGTGACATGACTTCCAGCCCGGTGGCGCCCAGCAGCACGGTGATGATGGCCACAGCCGCCACGGCCAGCATGTCCAGCCACTGGCCAGCCAGCCAGCGCCAGTCAATGCCGGCCGCGTCCAGCCACTGCCAGGGCGGGGCCCACTGCACCGGCGCCGATTCAAACAGCCAGCCGGCCGCGCGCGCCGCATCAGGCGGCAAGCCGGCCAGGTGAAGCCCCGCCAGCACCACCACCATGCCGCCCAGCAGCAGGCCGGGCAACACCGCCGGGTGGCTGCGCCGGCGCAGCAGCACGAAGCAGCCGCCCGCGAGCACCAGCGTGACCCACAGGCGCGGATCGGCCAGGGCGGCTGGCACGCCCGTAAACATCGCGGGGCCGCCGGGCAAGTCCACCGCCACGCGCAGCGCGCCGGCGGCGATCAGCCAGCCGGTGGACGCGAGAAAGCCGCCGATCACGGGGTAGGGGATGTAGCGCACCGCCCGGCCCATGCGGCCAAAGCCCAGCGCCAGGAACAGCACGGCGCACAGCAGCGTGGTGAGCAGCAGCAATGCGAGCACGGTGCCCGTGGCCTGGCCTGCGCCCGAGAGCGTCACGCCGGCGGCCATGGCCGCCAGGATGGAGGTGGTGTTGCCGTCCGGCCCGCCAATCGCAAAAGGCAGCTGGCTGCGCCAGGACAGCCAGAACGCGCCCACCATGGCGTTGACCAGGCACAGGCCCAGGCCCAGGGGCAGCAGCGCGTGCAGGGGCCCTGCGAACAGCAGCGCCGCATACGACAGCGCGTAGGCCACCGCCACCAGGCCGGCCACCGCGCCGCCGGCGGCTTCGCCGGTCCAGCCCGGTGCGCTGGCGGCTGGGGTGGCGGGTGACGCCATGGGCTTCAGAGCCTGGCCAGGCGCTGCAGCGCGGTGTTCAGCGTTTCGTCCTTCTTGGCGAAGCAAAAACGCACCACGCGCTGGTCAAAACCGTCACCGTAGAACGCCGACAGCGGAATGGCGGCCACGCCGATCTCGGTGGTGAGCCATTTGCAGAAATCGGCCTCGCTCAGATCGCTCACCTGCGAGATGTCCACGCACTGGAAATAGCTGCCCTGGGTGTCCAGCACCTTGAAGCGGGTGTTGCGCAGGCCGTCTCGGAACAGGTCGCGCTTGCGCTGGTAAAACGCCGGCAGTTCCAGGTGGGGCGTGGGGTCGGCCATGTACTGCGCCAGGCCGTACTGCACCGGCGTGTTGACGGTGAACACATTGAACTGGTGGACCTTGCGGAATTCCGCCGTCAGGGGCGCGGGCGCGGCCACGTAGCCCACCTTCCAGCCGGTGACGTGGTAAGTCTTGCCGAAGCTGGAGACGATGAAGGCCCGTGCAGCCAGGCCGGGAAAGCGCGCGGCGCTCTGGTGCTGCTGGCCGTCGAACACCATGTGTTCGTAGACCTCGTCGCTGATCAGCAGCACGTCGGTGGGGGCCAGCAGGTCCTGCAGCGCCAGCATCTCCTCGCGCGACCAGACGGTGGCGCTGGGGTTGTGCGGGCTGTTGATGATGAGTGCCCGTGTGCGCGGCGTCATGGCGGCGGCGATCTTGCCGAAATCCGGCCGGAACGTGCCGGGCGTGAGCGGCACGCGCACCACCGTGCCGCCGGCCAGTTCGATGTTGGGCACATAGCTGTCATAGCAGGGCTCCAGCACGATCACTTCGTCGCCCGGGCGCACCACGGCCAGGATGGCCGTGATGATGGCCTGCGTGGCGCCGGCGGTGACGGTGATTTCGCTGGTGGCGTCGTACCGCCTGCCGTACATGGCTTCGATCTTGGTGGCGATGGCTTCGCGCAGCACCGGCACGCCGGTCATGGGCGGGTACTGGTTCAGGCCCTTGACCATGGCGTCCGTCACGGCGCCCACCAGCTTGGGGTCGCAGTCAAAGTCCGGAAAGCCCTGGCCCAGGTTGACCGCGCCTTTTTCAGCGGCCAGCTGGGACATCACGGTGAAGATGGTGGTGCCCACGGCGGGCAGCTTGGTCTGGACGTCAGGGGTGCGTTCTAGGGTTGTCATGGATGCAAGTATCAACGTGTATTTGTCAGGGGCACCGCGGAACCGGCTTTGCCGGGCCGCTGGTGGCGCCCCTTGGGGGGAGGCGGCCGAAGGCCGCTTCGGGGGGAATCACAATTCGTAATCATTCACGTGGCCAGTCATGGCCTTGGCGATCAGGTTGCGGTCAAGCCGGTCGCTGAGCAACTCGGCAAATTTGAAGACGAAGTTTCGCAGGTAAGCGCTGCGCTTGAAGGCCACGCGGGCCACGTTCTGGCCGAACAGGTGGCCCAGCGGGCGCACCAGCAGGTCGCTGTTGCTGCCGTCGTCGCGCACCGCCATCTCGGCCACGATGCCGATGCCCAGGCCCAGGCGCACATAGGTCTTGATCACGTCCGAATCAATTGCTTCCAGCGCGATACGCGGTGTGAGCTTCTTCTGGGCAAACGCGGCGTCGATGCGCGTGCGCCCGGTGAACGACGGGTGGTAGGTGATGATGGGCTCGGCAGCCAGGTCTTCCAGCGAAATGCGGTCCTTTTTGGCCAGCGGGTGCGTGAGCGGCAGCACCAGCACGTGCTGCCATTCGTAGCAAGGCAGGGTGACCAGGTCGGGGTAGTCGGACAGCGATTCGGTGGCGATGCCGATCTCGGCCACCTCGTCCAGCACCATGCGCGCCACCTGGTCGGGCGAGCCCTGATGCAGGCTCACGTTGACCTTGGGGTAAGCCTCGCGCAGCTTGGCCACGGGCACCGGCAGCACATAGCGCGCCTGGGTGTGGGTGGTGGCGATGGACAGCGTGCCGCTGTCCTCGGCGCTGAACTGCTCGCCAATGCGCTTGAGGTTGCCGACCTCGCGCAGGATGAGGTCGATGCTCTTGAGCACATGCTGGCCGGGCTCGGTCACGCGCTTCAAGCGCTTGCCGTGGCGCGTGAAGATCTCCACGCCCAGTTCTTCTTCCAGTTCGATGATCGCCTTGGACACGCCCGGCTGCGAGGTGTGCAGCGCCTTGGCAGCTTCGGTCAGGTTCAGGTTGCGCCGGACCGCTTCCTGGACAAAACGGAACTGATGCAGGTTCATATTGAATTTCTACTAAAACTGAAATTCATTATGCCTCATGTATCTATCAAACCGGACGCGTGGGCTCCAATGCCAGGGAGGCGAGCAGCTCGATCACGCGCGGATCTTCACCCACGGCCGGCGGCAGTTCAAACCGGGTGGCCGGGTGGCTGGCGCGCAAGGTCTCCACCAGCGCCGGCAGGTCTTCGCGGGCGTGGCGGCCGGTGCCCAGGAACATGGGCACGATGCGCACCGACGTGGCCCCCGCCGCCACCAGCTCGGCCGCGGCCTGCGGCAGGGCCGGTGTGCTGAGCTCCAGGTAGGCGCAGCGCACCGGCACATGCGGCGCCAGTGCCCGCATGCGCGCGGCGACGGCCTCGACCGGGCGGTGCCAGAGCGGGTCGCGCGAGCCATGCGCAAAAAGGATCACGCAGTACATCGCCGCTACCTTCGCAGCACCAGCCAGCCAAAGGCCGCCAGCGACACCATGGAATAGATCAGACCCGGCGCGGCCGCCGTCAGCCAGGGCCACCAGTTCTGCAGGTTGCCGATGTAGCCGAACACGTTGTTCAACAGGAAGAAACTGATGCCCACCAGCACGCCGCCGAACACATACGTGGTAATGCTGCCGCTGCGAAAGTGCAGGTAGGCAAACGGCAGCGCCAGCGCCACCATGACCAGGCAGCTCAAGGGGTAGAACACCTTGCGCCAGAACTCGATTTCGTAGCGCTGCGAGGTCTGGCCGTTGGCGCTCAGGTGCTGGATGTACTGGAACAGCGCGATGGTGCCCATGCGGTCCGGCTTGAGCAGCGCCACTGACACCATTTCGGGGCTGATGCCGGTGGGCCAGCGGTAACTGTCGATGTGCCGGCGCTCGACCTTGATGCCCGCGTCCGCACCGGTGCCCGTGGCCCGCGGGGTGAATTCGCTGCGTTCGGCGTCCTGCAGCGTCCAGGCATCATCGGCGCCGAAGCTGGCGCGCGGTGCCTGCGTCTGCGACACCAGCGCGCCGCGGGCGTCAAACTCGAAAATGCGCACACCCTGCATGTCGCCGTCGGGTGACAGCGCGCCCACGTTCACGGTGTAGGCGTTGTCCGCCTGGCGCTCCTTGATCCAGGCGCCTGTCTGGCCGACGGTGATGCGGCCCTGGTAGCGCGTCTTGAGCAACTGGGCCGTGCGGTCCGCGATGGGCGCCAGGTAGTCCCCCGTGGCAAAGGTGAGCAGCACGAACATGAGCCCCAGGCTCATCAGCATGCGCAGCGCCTTCCAGGGCCCCAGCCCGCTGGTGCGCAGGATGGTGTATTCCGAACTCTGCGCCAGCCGGGCCATGACGAAGATCGTGCCGATCAACACCGCGATGGGCAGCAGCTCGTACAGGTGGCTGGGCAGCAGCAGCGCCACGTAGGCCAGTGCGTGGGTGACCTGGTAGCCGTCATCCCCGTTCTTGCTGACGTTGGGCAGCTCGTCCACGAAGTCAAAGAAGAAGAACAGCGCCAGGAAGCCCAGCGTCACGAACAGCACCGAAGCGAGCACTTCGGTATAGATGAGCCGGCGCAGGGTTTTCAAGGCGCGCTTTCCCCGGCGCTGGCGGCCGGCTGGCGGCGGCGCAGCAGCACGCGCCAGGTCCAGTTGTTGTGCTGCTTGGCCAGCCACAGCAGGCCCATGACCATGACGCCACCGTGCAGCACCAGCAAAAAACCGGCAAAGCTGGCCCGGCCCGAGCCGATCCAGCTCTGGCCCAGGTTCAGCAGGTTGTAGTACACGATGAACGCGAACAGCGCGAACACCAGGTTGCCGCTGCGCCCGGCCCGCGGGTTGACGCTGGAGACCGTGACGGCAATCACCACGAAATTGAGCGCGGCCAGCGCCAGCCCGATGCGCCAGGCCAGCTCGCCCTGATGGATGCGCGTGGGCTCCAGCAACAGCGCCAGGGTGGAGCGCGCCTTGGCGGGGGAGTCCCCGCCGACGCCCAGGTCGGCGCCGCTCACGCGGTTGCCGTATTCCTCGAACTCGCTGATTTTCAGCTCGGCGCCGTCGCGGCTGGATTCCAGCCGCTGGCCGTTGCTGAGCAGCAGGTACTGGCTGTCGTTGATGATGTCGATGCGCCCGCTGCGCGCCGAGGTGACCGTTTCACGGCCGCGCTCGTTGGTGGAAATGAAGATGTTGCGCCCCGAGCGGTTGTCCGGCGTGTCCTTGTCCAGGAAGAACACGCGGCTGCCGCTGGCCGACTCCTGGAACTGCCCTGGCGTGACGCGCTCCAGGTCGCCGCGCTTGCCGTACCGCTCGCGCAGGTCCTGGGTTTGCTGGTTGGACCAGGGCCATATGCCCAGCGCCAGCACCGCGATCACCACCAGCACCGGCCAGGCGAACCGGAACAGCGGCGGCAAAAAGCCCGACAGGCCGCGCCCGCTGGAAAACCAGATGACCATCTCGCTGTCGCGGTACATGCGCGAGATGGTGCCCACGATGGCGATGAACAGGCTCAGCGTGAGGATGGGCGGCAGGTAGCCCAGCACCGTGTAGCCCATGACCATCATGACTTCCGATGGGTTGACGCTGCCGCGCGTGGCCTGGCCCAGCGTGCGGATCAGCGTCATGGTCATCACGATCGTGACCAGCACCACCAGCGTCGCCCCGAAACTGCGGGCCAGCTCCTTGCGGAGGGAGGAATGGAATAACATCGGTTGGATTCTGCGCGGCCAACGCGGCGCTGTACGCAACAAACACCGGATTATGGACTTCGAACTCAAGACCCTGGACCTGGATGGCGCCTGCGCCGACAAGTGTGATGCGCTGGTGGTGCTGCTGCCCGAGGGCTTCAAGCCCGGGCGCGGCGAGCTGGCCCGGCTGGCCGCCGCGGCGCTCAAGGCCGGTGACCTGGAGGCCAAGGCCGGCAAGCAGCTGCAGCTGTACAAGACCGGCGGCGTGAGCGCCCCGCGCGTGGTGCTGGCCGGCTGCGGCGACGCATCGGCCAGGGCCGTGCGAACGGCGGTGCAGGGCGCGGTGGGCGCCCTCAAGGCCGCCGCCGTCAAGCGCCTGACCTTGTGCTTTGCCGGCGCAGCCACCGGCCCCGCGGTGCGCGCTGCGGTCCAGGCGGCAGCGGACGCCAGCTATGTTTACACCACGACCAAGCCCAAGGCGGATGCACGCAAGCTGCGTCAGGTGCTCGTGGCCGTGCCCGACGCCGCCGCCGTGCGCGATGCGTTCGACCATGGCGTGGCCGCCGTCAAGGGCATTGAAACCGCCAAGGAATGGGGCAACCGCCCGCCCAACCATGCCACGCCCACCCACCTGGCCGACGCGGCCAAGGCCCTGGCCAAGGCGCCAGGCATCAGCTGCGAAGTGCTGGGCCCCAAGGAAGTTGCCAAGCTGGGCATGGGCTCGTTCATGGCGGTGGCCCAGGGCTCGGCCGAGCCGCTGCGCTTCATCGTGCTGCGCTACAACGGTGGCGCGCGCGCCGATGCGCCGGTGGTGCTGGTGGGCAAGGGCATCACCTTTGACACGGGTGGCATCTCCATCAAGCCCGCACCCGAGATGGACGAAATGAAATTCGACATGTGCGGCGCCGCCAGCGTGCTGGGCGTGTTCAGCGCGCTGGCGCAACTGCGCCCGGCCGTCAACGTGGTGGGCCTGATCCCTGCTTGCGAAAACATGCCTGACGGCCGCGCCATCAAGCCCGGTGACGTGGTGACCAGCATGAGCGGCCAGACCATCGAAATCCTGAACACCGACGCCGAAGGCCGCCTGATCCTGTGCGACGCGCTGACCTACGCCGAGCGCTTCAAGCCCCGTGCGGTGGTGGACATCGCCACCCTGACTGGCGCCTGCATGATCGCGCTGGGTGCGGTGCGCAGCGGCCTGTTCGCGTCGGACGACGCCCTGGCGCAGGCGCTGCATGCGGCGGGCGAGCAGGCGCTGGACCCGTGCTGGCGCATGCCGCTGGATGACGACTATGGCGACGGCCTGAAGTCCAACTTTGCCGACATGGGCAACGTGGCCGGCCGCGCGGGTGGCGCCATCACCGCGGCCAAGTTCCTGCAGAAGTTCACCGCCAAGATGCCCTGGGCGCACCTGGACATTGCTGGCACCGCCTGGAAAGGCGGCGCCGCCAAAGGCGCGACCGGGCGGCCCGTGGCGCTGCTGCTGGACTACATTGCCGGCCAGGCTGGCGAGCCCAAGCCGGCCCGCGCCCCACGCAAGCGCAAATAACCCTGCGGGCATGACCGAAGTCGCCTTCCATTTCAACGCGCCGGACAGGCTCTCGTATGCCTGCCGCCTGCTGCGAAAGGCCGTGGGCAGCGGCGCCAGGGTGGTTGTGACGGGCGAGGGCGGCTTGCTGCGCGAGCTGGACAGCACGCTGTGGACCTTCTCGCCACTGGAATTCGTACCCCATTGCCACGCCCGGGCCGAGCCCTCGGTGCTGGCGGCGTCGCCCGTGGTGCTGGCCGAGACGGTGCACGACACACCGCACCACCAGGTGCTGGTCAACCTGGGCGGACCGGTGCCCGACGGGTTTGAGCGTTTTGAGCGGCTGATCGAGGTGGTGACGCTGGATGATGACGACCGCCAGCAGGCACGCAGCCGCTGGAAGCACTACACCGACCGCGGCTACGCCATCACCCGGCATGACCTGGCCCTCAAGGAGCAGGCCTGATGGCTGGCGCGCCCAGGACGCCGCCGCGGTACGTGCCCACCCTGACCGAAGTGGTGCAGCCGGCTGCCGCGCCCGAAGACGGTGCAGCCTTTTCGCTGGAGCAGCTTCAGGAACAGGTGATCCACCGCGTGATGCAGCGGGTGGACCTGTCACTTGAGCGACGCCTGCGGGAAGCCATCGCCACGCTGGTGCTGGAGCACACGCGCAACCTGGGGCCGCTGCTGCGCGAGGAAATCGAGCTGGTGGTGCGCCAGTCGGTGTCCGACGCCGTGGCGCAGGAATTGTCCGGGCGCACCGGCGCGCCGCCGCCCGGCGGCCGCTGAACGCGGGCGGGCCTGGCATAAGCCCGGCTGTCGTCAGAGTAAACCCCCTTATCGGTATCCACCTAGCGTGTTCCCTATGGTTTGGGCCCGGAAATTGCGATATGTTCGCGGCCGTTGAGTCACAAAATACATCTCAACCTTTTCCTTAAATCTTGGAGGCTTTTTATGCAAATGAAGTTGAAACTGACTGTTGCCGCCGCTATCGCCGCTGTTGCCGGCATGGCTGCCGCGCAGGAAACGGTCGTGAAGATTGGCCACGTGGGCCCGGTCTCCGGCGCGCAGGCGCACTATGGCAAGGACAACGAAAACGGCGTCCGCATGGCCATTGAGGAAATCAACGCCGCCGGCACGACCATTGGCGGCAAGAAGATCAAGTTCGAAATCCAGGCAGAAGACGACGCCGCCGACCCGAAACAGGGCACGGCTGCCGCCCAGAAACTGTGCGACGCCAAGGTCGCCGGCGTGGTGGGCCACCTGAACTCGGGCACGACCATCCCCGCTTCCAAGGTCTACAACGACTGCGGCATCCCCCATGTGACGGGCGCTGCCACCAACCCCAACCTGACCAAGCCCGGCTACAAGACCACGTACCGCATCATCGCCAACGACAACGCCCTGGGCGCTGGCCTGGCGTTCTATGCCGCTGACGCGCTCAAGCTGAAGAAGGTTGCCATCATCGACGACCGCACGGCTTATGGCCAGGGCGTTGCCGAAGTGTTCAAGAAGACGGCCCAGCAAAAGGGCCTGACGATCGTGGACGAACAGTTCACCACCGACAAGGCCACCGACTTCATGGCCATCCTGACCGCCATCAAGGCCAAGGGCCCGGACGCCATCTTCTACGGCGGCATGGACCCCCAAGCCGGCCCGATGCTGCGCCAGATGGAACAGCTGGGCATGGCCAACGTGAAGTACTTTGGCGGCGACGGCATCTGCACGTCTGAAATCGCCAAGCTGGCTGCCGGCGCCAAGACGCTGGCCAACGTGGTTTGCGCTGAAGGCGGCGCCTCGCTGGCCAAGATGCCCGGCGGCACCGCATGGAAGGCCAAGTACGACAAGAAGTACCCGGGCCAGTTCCAGGTGTACAGCCCGTACACCTACGACGCCACGTTCCTGCTGGTGGACGCCATGAAGCGCGCCAACTCCACCGATCCCAAGGTCTATACGCCTGAGCTGATCAAGTCGAACTTCAAGGGTGTGACCACCACGATCCAGTTCGAACCCAATGGTGAACTGAAGAACCCCGCGATCACCCTGTACGTCTACAAGGACGGCAAGAAGACCGCGCTGAACTGATCTTCGGCACCCAGCAAAAAGCCACCGCGAGGTGGCTTTTTTTTGGCTGCTTGCCTGCCATCAGTACAGGAACAGCGCGTCGTTGACTCCGATGATCGAGATGGCAGTCTGCGTGTCGGTGGCCGTCACGGCGGCTGCAATTCTCATTCCTTCGCTGATGGACGTTTCAGCGTTCGTGTAACCAAGCCCGTGCTGGACCGCAAACTGGTTGGATACGGTGGCCTTGTTGTCCAACAGGTCCGCGACCCAGCCCCAGGTCGTGTTGCCCTTGAACGAATGCGTAGAGCCCAGAATACTTGTGACCAGGGAGCCTTTGGATTCCTGCCCGGTTGCCAGTGCGTTGCTCCAGTAAGCCAGGCCTTCCGCGTCTGCGCCACCCTGGCGGCCCAATACATTGCGGTAGATCACATTGACGAAATCATCGTTCGTCATGCCTGCGGAAAACCCCGTCAGGCTCGAATGCTGTACACCAGCCGCGTAAAAGGCATCCGCAATCTGCTTGATGGTGGTGCCAGCCCGGAATTCGCTGATCCAGTACTCCAGGCCGTCGGCATCCGGCACCCGGTTGAAAAACGCAAGGTACAGCTCCTGGAGCAGTTTCAGATCCGGCGCTGCAAGATTGGACGCGCTCGCGCGCACCGTCAGGTTGACGGTCTTGTCGGAGAACTGCAGCTTCTCTATGTTGGCCAGCGTGTCGGTATCCTGCGGGGCGCCTGCTTGTGTCACGGTGTAGCCGGTTGCCGTGCGGGTGATCGTGGCGCCGCTCCTGGCACCGGAATAGGTCACGGTGTCCACGCCCGCTCCGCCATCAATGCTGTCGGCGGACGATGTGCTGTAAAGAGAGTCCGCGGCTTGTGTTCCCGTGATTGGAATCGGGTCCACCGCGCCCGTGGTGAGGTTGGTCGCGCTGATACGGTAGGTGCCTACCAGCGTGTCCCCGCTGGCCACCAGAAAATAGTCGCCTGCGGCGGTGGGGGTCAACTCGACATGCTTGGACTGAAAGCCTTGGCCCACCGTGGCCCGGATGACGAGTTCACCAGACATTCCGTGGACCGACAGTTGTGGATCAAACAGGCCGTTGATTGATCCTGCCTCGATTTCAAACTTGTAGGTCTGGCCCGCCTTCAGGCTGACACGAAACCAGTCCACGTCGCCAACCCGGTCGATCACGCCGTAGTCCGTTCGCCCGATCCCGATGACCCCTGTCGTGGATACGTCGCCAGGGTAGTCGCTGCTGCTTGTGTCCATATTGCCTCGCTATTGCGTGAATCTTCATGATGATGCGCGGGGCAAATGTCGTATTGCGCCATATCAAGCGCGCGCATTGGCGTGCTGGAACAGGCTCCCGGCCACGGGCTGGCGCATGGTTGCGGCTGCGCGAAGCCGGGCAGTGCAGGGTTGCGCACTGCTATACTCGCAGGCGCTGGAGCGGTGGATGAGCGGTTTAAGTCGCACGCCTGGAAAGCGTGTGAGGGTTAATAGCCCTCCGCGGGTTCGAATCCCGCCTGCTCCGCCAGCAATGTCAAAGTGCCAGTCCTCCCGAGACCTGGCCTTGTTCCGGAAAGCCCCTTCACAGGGGCTTTTTTGTTGGCCTACGCCGCCGCGCCTGTCTTGCCGGTTTGCACCATCTTCATGGCCGAGCCGATCAACGCCGACACTTCGGTCATGTTGCTGGGGACGATGAGCGTGGTGGTCGCATCGGCGGCGACCTTGCCATAGGCCTCGACAGCCTTTTCCGCGACTTTCAGTTGCACGGCCTGTTCGCCCCCCGGCTGGCGGATGGCCGCGGCGATGCGTTCAATCGCCTGGGCCGTGGCGTCAGCCACCGAGGTGATGGCCGCGGCCTCGCCCTGCGCGGCGTTGATCGCGGCCTGCTTTTCGCCTTCCGAGCGCGCAATGAACGCCTCGCGTTCACCGGTGGCAATGTTGATCTGTTCCTGGCGTCGGCCTTCGGACGCGGCGATCAACGCGCGCTTTTCGCGCTCGGCCGTGATCTGCGCCTGCATGGAGCGAAGGATCTCGGCCGGCGGCGTGAGGTCCTTGATTTCATAGCGCAGCACCTTCACGCCCCAGTTCAGGGCTGCCTCGTCAATGGCCTGCACCACTTGCGCGTTGATGATGTCGCGCTCCTCGAACGTCTTGTCCAGCTCCAGCTTGCCAATCACGCTGCGCAGCGACGTCTGGGCCAGCTGCGTCACGGCCACGATGTAGTTGGACGAGCCATAGCTGGCCCGCATCGGGTCGGTCACCTGGAAGTACAGGATGCCATCGACCTGCAGCTGCGTGTTGTCGCGCGTGATGCAGACCTGGCTGGGCACGTCCAGCGGGATTTCCTTGAGGTTGTGCTTGTAGGCCACCTTGTCGATGAAGGGCACCAGGAAGTTCAGGCCCGGCGTGAGGGAGGCGTGGTATTTGCCCAGCCGCTCGACCACCCAGGCGTTCTGCTGCGGCACGACCTTGATCGAGCGGGTGATGAAGATGACGGCGATGACGAACAGGATGATCGCGATTTCCATGGGGATTCCTTGGGGGATGGGGGAGTCAGGCTTTTTCGACAACAAGGCGGTTGCCCACCACTTCTCGCACGCGGTGCGCGCCGGTGCCCGGCACCACGCCCGGCGCGGGGATGACGGTCCAGCTGGCGCCACGGTACTTCACCGTGGCGGTGCCATCGGCATGCCAGGCGTCAATGTGCACGGATTCGCCCACGTCCAGGTTCACGTCGCGGTTGGCGCTGGCTGGTGGCCCCTTGGGCTGACGGCTGCGCTGGAAGTGCCAGGCGGCCACGGCGCCACCGCCCACCAGCGCCGCGACCACCAGCTGCACGGGCATGGACGCGCCTGTGTGGGCCGCCACCGCAGCGGCGGCCAGACCGATTGCCAGCATCAGCAGGTAAAAGGTGCCCGTCAGCAACTCGACAGCCACCGCAGCACCAGCCAATATCCACCACACCGTGGGTTCACTCATGGGTTCCTCCGTCGCTTTGTATGGGTTGCACCACATTTTGGGTGCATTCAGTGTCACCGCAAGGGGTAGGACATGTTTTTTCCCTACACTTCGCGCCTTGTTTCGCCATTTTTGCCCCGCCTGTCTGGAGGCCCCGCATGAAGTTCCGCTTTCCCATCGTCATCATTGACGAAGACTACCGCTCGGAGAACACCTCCGGCCTGGGCATCCGCGCGCTGGCGCAGGCCATCGAGACCGAGGGCTTCGAGGTGCTGGGCGTGACCAGTTATGGTGACCTCTCGCAGTTTGCGCAGCAGCAAAGCCGCGCCAGCGCGTTCATCCTGTCGATCGACGACGAGGAGTTCACCCCCGGCCCCGAGCTGGACCCGGTGGTGCTGAACCTGCGCAACTTCATCCAGGAAGTGCGCCGCAAGAACCTGGATGTGCCGATCTATGTGTATGGCGAGACCAAGACATCCCGCCACATGCCCAACGACATCCTGCGCGAGCTGCACGGCTTCATCCACATGTTCGAGGACACGCCCGAATTCGTGGCGCGCCACATCATCCGCGAGGCCAAGAGCTATCTGGAAGGGCTGCAGCCGCCGTTCTTCAGGGCGCTGCTGGACTACGCCGAAGATGGCTCCTATTCCTGGCACTGCCCCGGCCATTCAGGTGGCGTGGCCTTCCTGAAGACGCCGGTGGGGCAGATGTTCCACCAGTTCTATGGCGAGAACATGCTGCGCGCTGACGTGTGCAACGCGGTGGAGGAATTGGGCCAGTTGCTGGACCACAACGGTGCCATCGGCGAGAGCGAGCGCAACGCCGCGCGCATCTTCAACGCCGACCACTGCTTTTTTGTGACCAACGGCACCAGCACGTCCAACAAGATGGTGTGGCACCACACGGTGGCACCAGGCGACGTGGTGGTGGTGGACCGCAACTGCCACAAGTCCATCCTGCACAGCATCATCATGACCGGGGCGATCCCCGTGTTCATGAAGCCCACGCGCAACCACTTCGGCATCATCGGGCCCATTCCGCAAAGCGAATTCGAGCCCGAGGCGATCAGGGCCAAGATCCGCGCCAACCCGCTGCTCAAGGGCGTGGATGCCGACAAGATCAAGCCGCGCGTGATGACGCTCACCCAGTCCACCTACGACGGCGTTCTGTACAACACGGAAACCATCAAGGGCATGCTGGACGGCTACGTGGACAACCTGCACTTTGACGAAGCCTGGCTGCCCCATGCGGCGTTCCACCCGTTCTACGGCGCCTACCACGCCATGGGCAAGAAGCGCATGCGGCCGAAGAACGCCGTGGTGTACGCCACGCAGTCCATCCACAAGCTGCTGGCCGGCATCAGCCAGGCCAGCCACGTGCTGGTGCAGGACGCACAGACCGCCAAGCTGGACCGCCACCTGTTCAATGAGGCGTACCTGATGCACACCAGCACCAGCCCGCAGTACAGCATCATCGCCAGCTGCGACGTGGCCGCCGCCATGATGGAGCCGCCCGGTGGCACCGCGCTGGTGGAAGAGTCCATCATGGAGGCGCTGGACTTCCGCCGCGCCATGCGCAAGATCGCCGACGAGTATGGCGACGACTGGTGGTTCAAGGTCTGGGGCCCTGAAAAGCTGGTGGACGAGGGCGTGGGCCGTGCCGAAGACTGGATCATCCGCAGCGACGCCAAGGGCAAGAAGAGCAGCAAGTGGCACGGCTTCGGCCAGCTGGCCGATGGCTTCAACATGCTGGACCCGATCAAGGCCACCATCGTCACGCCGGGTCTCAACCTGGACGGCAAGTTCGACAAGACCGGCATCCCTGCGTCCATCGTGACCAAGTTCCTGGCCGAGCACGGCGTGGTGGTCGAGAAAACCGGGCTGTACAGCTTCTTCATCATGTTCACCATCGGCATCACCAAGGGCCGCTGGAACACGCTGCTGACCGCGCTGCAGCAGTTCAAGGATGACTACGAGAAGAACCAGCCCATGTGGCGCATCCTGCCGGAGTTCTGCCAGGCGCACCGCCGTTATGAGCGCATGGGCCTGCGCGACCTGTGCCAGCACGTGCACGAGCTGTATGCCCGCTACGACATCGCCCGCCTGACGACCGAGATGTACCTGTCAGACCTGGCGCCGGCCATGAAGCCGGCTGATGCCTATGCGCACATTGCGCACCGCAAGACCGAACGGGTGGAGATCGACAAGCTGGAAGGCCGCATCACCGTGGGCCTGGTCACGCCGTACCCGCCTGGCATCCCGCTGCTGATCCCCGGCGAAGTATTCAACAAGAAGATCGTGGACTACCTGAAGTTCTCGCGCGAATTCAACGCCCAGTGCCCAGGCTTTGAAACCGACATCCACGGTTTGGTGGAAGAGGCCGGCCCGGACGGCGTGGTGCGCTACTACGCCGATTGCGTGAAAAACTGACCTGTCCGCAGCGCAATTCCAGGGCCACCGCGGAACCGGCTTCGCCGGGCCGCTGGTGGCGCCCCCCTTGGGGGGAGGCGCCGCAGGCGCTTCGGGGGGTTATTCCGCTATCCCGCCTACTACGTTGCTGAAACCACCATCGACGTACGTGATTTCTGCACTCACACCGCCAGCCAGGTCGCTCAGCAGGAAGGCGGCGACGTTGCCGACGTCGTCGATCGTCACGTTGCGGCGGATGGGGGAGGCTTCGGCCACCACGCTCAGGATCTTGCCAAAGCCCTTGATGCCGCTGGCTGCCAGCGTCTTGATGGGGCCGGCGCTGATGCCGTTCACGCGAATGCCCCTGGGGCCCAGGGATTCGGCCAGGTAGCGCACCGACGCTTCCAGGCTGGCCTTGGCCAGGCCCATGGTGTTGTAGTTGGGCACGGTGCGGATGGCGCCCAGGTAGGTCAGCGTGAGCAGGGCCGATTTGTCATTGAGATAGGGCAGGGCGGCCTTGGCCATGCCGGGGAAGCTGTAGGCGCTGATGTCGTGCGCGATCTTGAAGCCCTCGCGGCTCAACCCGTCCAGGAAGTCGCCGGCAATGGCCTCGCGCGGCGCAAAGCTGATGGCGTGCACAAAGCCGTCAAACTTGGGCCAGTGGGCCGACAGGTCCCTGAACAGCGCAGCGATCTGCTCGTCGCTGCCCACATCGCAATCAAAAATCAGCTTGGAGCCGAAGTCCGCGGCGAACTCGGTGATGCGGTCCTTGAAGCGCTCGCCCACATAGCTGAAGGCCAGTTCCGCCCCCTGTTCGTGGCAGGCCTTGGCAATGCCATAGGCAATTGAGCGGTTGGACAAGACGCCGGTGATCAGCAACTTTTTTCCGGTCAGGAATCCCATAAGTCTCTCGGGTTGAAAATCTGTGCAGAATTGTCGCATGCGCAAATTGCTGGCCGGGCTGTTGTGGGTCATGTCGTCGGGTGTGTCGTCCCCGCTGTGGGCGGCCCATGGCTATGCGCTGTGGGGCGACCTGAAGTACCCGCCGGGCTTCACGCACTTCAGTTATGTGAACCCTGATGCGCCCAAGGGTGGCGATCTGCGCCTGGTGAGCAACCTGCGGGTTTCCACCTTCGACAAATACAACCCCTTCACCATCAAGGGCTCGGCACCGGCCTACCTGTCAGGCCTGATGTTTGACAGCCTGCTGGCCGGCTCGCTGGACGAAACCGGCGCCGGCTACGGCCTGCTGGCCGAGGATGTGGACGTGTCGCCCGACGGCCTGTCGGCCACCTTCCGCCTGCGCCCGCAGGCGCGCTTTCACAACGGCGACCCGGTGCTGGCCGCCGATGTGAAGCACAGCTTTGACACGCTGATGGGGCCCTACACGTCGCCCGCCTACAAGACGGCGCTGGACGACGTGGCCGGGCTGGACGTGCTGGACGAGCGCACGGTGCGTTACCGTTTCAAGCGCCAGAACCGGGAAATCCCGCTGACGGTCGGCGGTCTGCCGGTGTTCAGCCGCAAGTGGGGCATGGACAACGGCAAGCCCAAGCGCTTTGACCAGGTCGTGATGGACATCCCCATCGGCAGCGGCCCGTACAGGATCGGCCCGGTGCGTTTCGGCAAGGACATCACCTACGTGCGCGACCCGTCCTACTGGGCGCGCGACCTGAACGTCAAGCGCGGCACGTCCAATTTCGACCGCATCACGGTCAAGATCTACAAGGACAACACGGCGCGGCTGGAGGCCCTGAAGGCGGGTGAATTTGACCTGATGCGCTTCTTTTCCGCCGGCGACTGGGCGCGCCGCGTGAACGGCAAACGCTTTTCCTCCGGCGAGCTGGTCAAGGGCGAATTCAAGCACCGGCTGCCGGCGGGCTTCCAGAGCTATGTGCTCAACAGCCGCAAGGACAAGCTCAAGGACCCCCGTGTGCGCGAAGCCCTGGGCCTGGCCGTGGACTACGAGTGGATGAACCGGCAGATGTTCTACAACGCCTACCAGCGCGTGGCGGGCCTGTTCGGCAACACCGATTGCCAGGCCACGGGCGAGCCCGGCCCCGAGGAGCTGGCGCTGCTGGCGCCCTGGCGCGGCAAGGTGCCTGATGCGGTGTTTGGCCCCATGTACGTGCCGCCGCGCACCGATGGCGATTCATCGCTGCGTGCCAACCTGCGCCGCGCGCGGGAGCTGCTGCGCCAGGCGGGTTGGGAGGTGCAGGGCGGCGTGCTGCGCAACAGCAAGGGCGAGGCCTTCACCCTGGAATACATGGACAGCAACGAATCCGGTGCGCGCGTGGTCTCGCCATGGATGCGCAATCTGGAAAAGCTGGGCATCCAGCTGCGCTTCCGGCCGGTGGACTTTGCGCTGTACCAGCAGCGGCTGCAGAAATTCGACTTTGAAATCACCTCGCTGGCCTACCAGGGCACCCACACGCCGGGCCAGGAGTTTGCCGATCTTTTCGGCAGCAAGGCCGCCGACACCGAAGACTCCGGCAACCACGCGGGCGTCAAGAGCCCGGCGGTGGACGACATGATTCGGCGCATGACCGGAGCGCGCACCAAGGCCGAGCTGCTGCCGGCCTGCCGGGCGCTGGAACGCATCATTGCGCATAGCCATTACCTCATCCCGCAGTGGACCGCCGGCACACACCGCATTGCCTACAACGCCTGGCGCCTGGCATTGCCAGCGGTGAGCCCCCCGTACGCCAACAGCGAAGCCTGGGCCATCGACACCTGGTGGAAGAAATGACGACCCCCCCGAAGCGGCCTGCGGCCGCCTCCCCCCAGGGGGCGCCCCCAGCGGCCCGGCTAAGCCGGTTCCGCGGCGGCGCTGGCTGGAGCCCGAGTACCTGATATGGCTGCTTATATCTTCAAACGCCTGTTGCTCATGGTGCCCACGCTGCTGGGGGTGCTGCTGGTGACTTTTGTGGTCACGCAGTTCGTGCCGGGCGGGCCGGTGGAGCAGTACCTGGCCGAAGCCAAGGCGGGCACGGGTGGCGCGGCCGAGGGCGGGGGGTTGAGTTACCGCGGCGCGCAGGGCGTGGACCCGAAGCGGCTGGAGCAGATCAAGGCGCTGTACGGTTTTGACAAACCCGCGCACGAACGCTTCGTGCAGATGCTGGGCCAGTACGCGCGGTTTGACCTGGGCAAGAGCTTCTTCCAGAACAAGGACGTCTGGACGCTCGTGCGGGAGAAGCTGCCGGTGTCCATCAGCCTGGGGCTGTGGACGTTTTTCATCAGCTACCTGGTGGCGGTGCCGCTTGGCGTGGCCAAGGCGGTGCGGGCCGGCACGCGCTTTGACCTGGTGACGACCCTGCTGGTGCTGGTGGGCTATGCGATACCGGGCTTTGTGCTGGGGGTGGCGCTGCTGGTGATCTTTGGCGGGCAACTGCAGTGGTTTCCGCTGCGCGGCCTCACCTCCAGCAACTGGGACGAATTGAGCTGGGGCGCGCGCATCGTGGACTACCTTTGGCACATCACCCTGCCGGTCACGGCCATGGTGCTGGGCAGCTTTGCGGTCACGGCCATGTTGACCAAGAACGCCTTCCTTGAGGAAATCCGCAAGCAGTACGTGCTGACGGCGCGTGCCAAGGGCCTGGCCGACCGCCAGGTGCTGTGGAAGCACATCTTCCGCAACGCGCTGATCCCGATCGTCACCGGCTTTCCGGCGGCGTTCATTGGCGCGTTCTTCACGGGTTCGCTGCTGATCGAGACGCTGTTCTCGCTGGACGGGCTGGGGCTGCTGAGCTACGAAAGCGTGATCCGGCGCGACTACCCGGTCGTGATGGGAACGCTGTACCTTTTCACGCTGATCGGCCTTGTGACCAAGCTCATCTCCGACCTCTGCTACGTCTGGGTGGACCCCCGTGTACGGTTCGACTAACTCCGCATCCCCCACGCGCCGCGCCTGGCAGCGCTTCCGGCGCAACCGGCTGGGCTTTGTGAGCCTGGTGCTGTTCTGCGCGCTGGTGGTGTTGAGCCTGTTCGCGGAAATCATCTCCAACGACAAGCCGCTGGTAGTGCGCTACAACGGCAGCTACTACCTGCCGCTGGTCACCGACTACCCCGAGACCACCTTCGGCGGCGACTTCCAGACCGCCACCGACTACCTGGATCCTTTCATCCGCGAGCAGCTGCGCAAGGACGGCAACTGGGCCATCTACCCGCCCAATCCCTACGGCGCCAAGACCATCAACTACTTCGCCAAATCGCCCAACCCGTCGGCGCCCACGCTGGACAACCTGCTGGGCACGGACGACCGCGGCCGCGATCTGCTGGCGCAGCTGATCTATGGTTTCCGCCTGAACGTGCTGTTCGGCCTGGCGCTCACGGCCATTGGCGTGCTGATCGGCGTGGTCACGGGGGCAATCCAGGGCTATTTCGGCGGCAAGACCGACCTGGCGTTCCAGCGTTTCATCGAGATCTGGGGCGCCATGCCCGAGCTGTACCTGCTGATCATCTTCAGCGCCGTCTTTGCGCCCAGCGTGGCGCTGCTGCTGGTGCTGCTCAGCCTGTTCGGCTGGATGGGGTTGTCGGACTATGTACGGGCGGAATTCCTGCGCAACCGGCAGATGGACTATGTGCGGGCCGCGCGTGCCCTGGGCGTGGGCAACCTGCGCATCATGTGGCGCCACATCCTGCCCAACAGCCTGACGCCGGTGGTGACCTTCCTGCCATTTCGCATGAGCGCGGCCATCCTGGCGCTGACCTCGCTCGACTTCCTCGGCCTGGGCGTGCCACCCGGTACGCCGTCATTGGGCGAGCTGCTCAGCCAGGGCAAGAACAGCATTGATGCGTGGTGGATTTCGCTGTCCACCTTTGGCGTGCTGGTGCTCACGCTGCTGCTGCTGACCTTCATGGGTGACGCGCTGCGCGACGCGCTGGACCCGCGAAAGGCCGAAAAATGACAGCGCTGCTGGACGTCAAGGGGTTGCGCGTTGCTTTCAGTGGCAAGGAGGTCGTACATGGCGTGGACTTCTCCATCCAGCCCGGCGAAAAGCTGGCGCTGGTGGGCGAATCCGGCTCGGGCAAGACCGTCACGGCCCTGAGCCTGCTCAAGCTGGCGCTGAATGCCGATGTATCCGGCAGCGCGCAGTTCGATGGCCGCGACCTGCTGGCGCTGCCGGAGCGTGCGTTGCGCGGCATTCGTGGCAGCGAGATCGCCATGATCTTCCAGGAGCCCATGACGGCGCTGAACCCGTTGTTTGCCGTGGGCGAACAGATCGCCGAGGTGCTGCAGCTGAAAAAGGGCCTGTCGCGCAAGGAGGCCTGGCAGGCCGCCATCGGGCTGCTGGCCAGCACCGGCATCCCCGAGCCTGAGCGGCGCGCGGGCGCCTTCCCGCACCAGCTGTCAGGCGGCCAGCGCCAGCGCGCCATGATTGCCATGGCGCTGGCCTGCCAGCCGCGCCTGCTGCTGGCCGACGAGCCCACCACCGCGCTGGATGTGACGCTGCGCGCACAGATCCTGGACCTGCTGTCGGACCTGCAGCGGCGCAACGGCATGGCTGTGCTGCTGATTACGCACGACCTGAACCTGGTGCGCAAGTTCGCTGACCGGGTGGCGGTGATGGAAAACGGCCATCTGGTCGAACACGGGCCGGTGGCGGATGTTTTTGCCGACCCGAAGCACCCCTACACCCGCAAGCTGATCGACAGCCGGCCCGAGCGGGACGGCGATGAAGCCGTCGTGGCAAACGCCGCCGCTGAGCCGGTGATGCAGGCCGACGGCCTGCGCGTGGGCTACCCGGTGGCCATTCCCGGCGTGCGCGGCTGGTTCCGGCGCGGTGAATTCGTGGCTGTGCAGGGGGCCAGCTTCACGGTGTTGCCGGGCCGCACGCTGGGCGTGATCGGGGAGTCCGGTTCCGGCAAGTCCACGCTGGCGCTGGCGGCTCTTGGCCTGATGCCGTCCAGCGGCAAGTTGGCGGTGGCGGGCCAGGCCTGGGGGCGTGACGCCGCGGCCAACAAAGCCTTGCGCCGCACGGTGCAGGTGGTGTTCCAGGACCCGTTTTCGTCCCTGTCGCCCCGCATGACGGTGGAGGAGATCGTGGGCGAGGGCCTGCTGGTGCATGAACCTGGCCTGGCGTCCGGCCTGCGGCGCGAGCGCGTCACGGCCGCCTTGGCGGAGGTGGGCCTGGAGGAAACCCAGTTTCCTGGGCTGTTGGCGCGCTATCCCCATGAATTTTCGGGTGGGCAGCGCCAGCGGCTCGCCATCGCCAGGGCGCTGGTGGTGCAGCCGCGGCTGCTCGTGCTGGACGAGCCGACCAGCGCACTGGATGTGACCATTCAGAAACAAGTACTCAGATTGCTGCAGCGCCTGCAGCGCGACAAGGGCCTGAGCTACCTGCTGATCACCCACGACGTGGACGTTATCCGTGCAATGGCCCATGACGTAATGGTCATGAAGGACGGTCAGGTGCTGGAGGCCGGGCCGGTGGGCCGGGTGCTGGATGCGCCGCAACATGACTACACCCGCACGCTGGTCGCTTCTGCCTCATAACTCGTTGCAAATCAAGCCTTTACGCAGTACAATCCATAGTTCACGACCAAACGGGCGGGTATTCACCGCCCGTTTTTTTTGGGCGTTTGCTTTTGGCCCGGCGACGTGGATGGAGCATGGGTGTGGCATTGGAGTAACAGGTAAAAGTGGCACTGCAGGAGATCGTTGAACAAACCGTGACCGGGCTGGGCTATGAGCTGGTGGAGATCGAACGCTCCGCCGGTGGCCTGTTGCGCATCACGATCGACCTGCCCTGGCAGGCCGGCGTGCCCGAGCAGTTTGTCAACGTCGAAGACTGCGAGAAAGTCACGCGCCAGCTGCAGTTCGCGCTGGAAGTCGAGGAAGTTGAATACAAGCGGCTTGAAGTGTCGTCGCCGGGCATTGACCGGCCCCTTCGCCGCGAACAGGATTTCGAGCGTTTCGCCGGCGAGGTGATCGACGTCACGCTCAAGGCGCCCATGGGCAGCGCCGCGGGTGGCCAGGTGGCCGCCAACCGCAAGAAGTTTCGGGGCACGCTGGAGCGCGCCGCCGCCGGTGGCTGGCAGATCGTCTGGAGCGACGAGCCCGCCGTCAAGCCGGGGCAGAAGGTCAGCAGGAAGCGCGTGCCCGCGCCCTTGCAGGTACTGGGTTTTACGCTGGACGAGCTGAAAGAGGCGCGGCTGGCTTCGATCGTGGATTTCAAGGGGCGCAAGCCCGGCCGGTCGCCGACCGATCAAACAGGAGAGTTGTGAAATGAATCGCGAAATGTTGATGCTGGTGGAAGCCATCTCGCGCGAAAAGAACGTCGAGCGTGACGTTGTGTTTGGCGCGGTGGAATCCGCCCTGGCGCAGGCGACCAAGAAGCTGTATTCGGGCGAGGTGGACATCCGTGTTTCGGTGGACCGCGACAGCGGCAACTACGAAACCTTCCGCCGGTGGCTGGTGGTGCCTGATTCCGCCGGCCTGCAGAACCCGGACGCCGAAGAGCTGCTGATGGACGCCAGGGAGCGTGTGTCCGATGTGGAAGAGGGCGACTACATTGAGGAGCCGGTGGAGTCCGTGCCGATCGGCCGCATCGGTGCCATGGCGGCCAAGCAGGTCATCCTGCAGAAAATCCGCGACGCCGAGCGTGAAATGCTGCTCAATGACTTCATGTCGCGCGGCGACAAGATCTTCGTGGGCACCGTCAAGCGCATGGACAAGGGCGACATCATCGTGGAGTCCGGCCGCGTCGAAGGCCGCCTGCGCCGCAGCGAAATGATCCCGAAGGAAAACCTGCGCAACGGCGACCGTGTGCGCGCCATGATCATGGAGGTGGACCTCACGCTGCGCGGCGCGCCCATCATCCTGTCGCGCTCGGCCCCCGAATACATGATCGAGCTGTTCCGCCAGGAAGTGCCCGAGATCGAGCAGGGCCTGCTGGAAATCAAGAGCTGCGCCCGTGACCCGGGCAGCCGAGCCAAGATCGCCGTGCTCAGCCATGACAAGCGCGTGGACCCGATCGGCACCTGCGTGGGCGTGCGTGGTACCCGCGTGAATGCCGTGACCAACGAGCTGGCCGGCGAGCGCGTGGACATCGTGCTGTGGTCCGAGGACCCGGCGCAGTTCGTGATCGGCGCGCTGGCGCCTGCCAACGTGAGTTCCATCGTGGTGGACGAGGAAAAGCACGCCATGGACGTGGTGGTGGACGAGGAGAACCTTGCCATCGCCATTGGCCGCGGCGGCCAGAACGTGCGCCTGGCTTCCGACCTCACGGGCTGGAAGATCAACATCATGGACGCCAACGAGTCCGCCCAGAAGCAGGCCGAGGAAACCAGCGTGCAGCGCAAGCTGTTCATGGAAAAGCTCGACGTGGACGAGGAAATCGCCGACATCCTGATCGCCGAAGGCTTCACCAGCCTGGAAGAGGTGGCTTATGTGCCGCTGCAGGAGATGCTGGAAATCGAAAGCTTTGACGAAGACACGGTCAACGAGCTGCGCTCACGCGCCAAGGACGCCTTGCTGACCATGGAAATTGCACGCGAGGAAAGCGTGGAAGAAGTCTCGCAGGACCTGCGTGACCTGGAAGGGTTGACCCCCGAGTTGATCGCCAAGCTTGCCGAATCCGGCGTGCACACCCGCGATGAACTGGCCGACCTGGCTGTTGATGAACTCACTGATATCACCGGCCAGTCCGCGGACGAGGCCAAAGCCATGATCATGAAGGCGCGCGAACACTGGTTTACCAGTGCCGCCGCCTCTCAAGAGTAACGGTCATGAAAGGTAACACGACACATGTCCAGTACGACCGTCGCCGAGTTTGCATCCGAACTCAAGAAATCAACCGAGACGCTGCTTGAGCAATTGCGTAGCGCAGGCGTGCCCAAGGCGTCCCCGGCGGACGCCCTCAGCGAAGCCGACAAGCAAAAGCTGCTGGGCTACCTGCAGGCCAGCCACGGCACGGCTTCGCCCGAGCGCAAGAAGATCACGCTCGTGAAAAAGTCCACCAGCGAGATCAAGCAGGCGGATTCGTCCGGCAAGGCCCGCACGATCCAGGTCGAAGTGCGCAAGAAGCGCACCTTCATCAAGCGCGACGAGGGCTCTGACACCGCCGTGGTCGAAGCCCCCGAGCCCGCCGCCGAGGCGCCGTCGGCCCCGCTCATTGACGACGCCGAACTCGCACGCCGCGAGGAAGAAGCCCGCCGCCAGGCCGAGCTGATCCGCCGCCAGGAAGAAGAGCTGGCCGAAAAGCGCCGCCAGCGCGAGGAGCAGGAAGCGCGCGAGCGTGAGGCTGCGGAAAAGGCCGCCCAGGCTGCCAACGAACAGAAGCAGGCCGAGGCCAAGGCGCAAGCCGTGGCGCCGGCTGGCAAAGATGTGGCCGATGAGGCCGCCGCCAAGGCCGAGGCGCAAGCCCGTGCCCAGACTGAAGCCCGCGAGAAAGCCGCTGCCGAGTCCAAGGCACGCGCCGACGAGGAAGCCGCGCGCGCGGCCGATCTGGGTGAGCGCCGCCGCAAGGCCGAAGCCGAGGCTGCCGCCATCCGCTCGATGATGTCCACGCCCAAGAAGGTGCTGGTTGCCAAGAAGCCCGAGGAACCCAAGCCCGTGGCCAAGGCGGCGGAAGCCGCCAAGTCCGGCGTGAAAGGCACGCTGCACAAGCCGGCTGCGGGTGCGCCGCGTCCTGGCGCCGCGGCACCCGCCGGCCCCGGCGCTGGCAAGGAAGTCAAGTCCGCCAAGCTGTCGTCCAGCTGGGCGGGAGACCCGGCCAAGAAGAAGGAAATCAAGACGCGCGGCGACGCCTCTGGCGGCGTGGGGCGCAACAACTGGCGCGGCGGCCCCCGTGGGCGCCGTGGCAATGACCGTGACCAGCGCGATGAGCAGGTCCAGGCCGCACCGGTTGAAGCCCGGGTGCTGGAGGTCCACGTGCCCGAAACCATCACCGTGGCCGAACTGGCGCACAAGATGGCCGTGAAATCGTCCGAGGTGATCAAGCACCTCATGAAGCTGGGCCAGATGGTCACCATCAACCAGCCGCTGGACCAGGACACCGCCATGATCGTGGTCGAGGAAATGGGCCACAAGGCCATCGTGGCCGCGCTGGACGACCCCGAAGCCTTCACCGACCAGGACGTGGCCGCCGCCGAGGGCGAACCGCTGCCGCGCGCACCGGTCGTGACCGTCATGGGCCACGTGGACCACGGCAAGACCTCGCTGCTGGACTACATCCGCCGCGCCAAGGTGGCGTCGGGTGAGGCGGGTGGCATCACCCAGCATATCGGCGCCTACCATGTGGAAACCGAGCGCGGGATGATCTCTTTCCTGGACACCCCAGGCCACGAGGCGTTCACCGCCATGCGGGCCCGTGGCGCACAGGCCACCGACATCGTGATCCTGGTGGTGGCGGCCGACGACGGTGTGATGCCGCAGACCAAGGAAGCCATCAAGCATGCCAAGGCTGCGGGTGTGCCCATCGTGGTGGCGATCAACAAGATCGATAAACCCGACTCCAACCCGGACCGGGTCAAGCAGGAACTGGTGGCCGAGGAGGTCGTTCCCGAAGAGTACGGCGGCGAATCACCGTTCGTGCCTGTGTCCGCCAAGACCGGCGCTGGCATTGATGCCTTGCTGGAACAGGTACTGTTGCAGGCCGAGGTGCTGGAACTGAAGGCGCCGGTGGATGCCATGGCCAAGGGGCTGGTGATCGAGGCGCAGCTGGACAAGGGCCGCGGCCCGGTGGCCACGGTGCTGGTGCAGTCCGGCACGCTCAAGACCGGCGATGTGGTGCTGGCGGGTCAGACCTACGGCCGCGTGCGCGCCATGCTGGACGAAAACGGCCGGCCCATCAAGACAGCGGGCCCGTCGATCCCGGTGGAAATCCAGGGCCTGACCGAGGTGCCGCAAGCCGGTGACGAGTTCATGGTGCTGGCCGACGAGCGCCGCGCACGTGAAATCGCGACCTATCGCGCGGGCAAGTTCCGCAACACCAAGCTGGCCAAGCAGCAGGCCGCCAAGCTGGAAAACATGTTCACCGACATGACGGCTGGCGAAGTCAAGATGGTGCCCATCATTGTCAAGGCCGACGTGCAGGGTTCACAGGAAGCTTTGGCCGCGTCGCTGCTCAAGCTGTCCACCGACGAGGTGAAGGTCCAGCTGGTGTATGCCGCCGTGGGGGGCATCAGCGAGTCCGACGTCAACCTGGCCATCGCTTCCAAGGCGGTGATCATCGGCTTCAACACGCGGGCCGATGCCGGCGCGCGCAAGCTGGCCGAAGGCAATGGCGTGGACATCCGCTACTACAACATCATCTATGACGCGGTGGACGAGCTCAAGGCCGCCATGTCGGGCATGCTGGCGCCTGAAAAGCGCGAGGAAGTCATTGGCACGGCCGAGATCCGCACCGTGTTCGTGGCGTCCAAGATCGGTACCGTGGCGGGCTGTATGGTCACCTCGGGGCAGGTCACGCGCACCGCGAAGTTCCGCCTGCTGCGCGACAACGTGGTGGTGTACACCGGCGACATCGACACGCTCAAGCGCCTGAAGGACGACGTACGCGAAGTCAAGGAAGGCTTCGAGTGCGGTATCAAGCTCAAGAACTACAACGACATCAAGGAAGGTGATCAGCTGGAGTTCTTCGAGGTCAAGGAAATCGCAAGGACGTTGTAAGCCCCCCCGAAGCGCCTTCGGCGCCTCCCCCCCAGGGGGGCGCCACCGGCGGCCCGGCAGAGCCGGTTCCGCGGTGGCCCACGAAGGAGCCCAGGGTACTGAGCCATGAAAAAGAAGCCCGCCAAGCCCAACCGCAGCTACCAGGTAGCCGACCAGATCCAGCGTGATCTGGCCGAGCTCATCCGCGAGGTCAAGGATCCGCGGCTGGGCATGGTGACGCTGAGCTCGGTCGAGGTCACGCCTGACTACGCCCATGCCAAGGTGTTCTTCAGCGTGCTGGTGGGCGATCCGCAGGAATGCGAGCAGGCTCTCAACCATGCGGCGGGTTTCCTGCGCAATGGCCTGTTCAAGCGCCTGCACATCCACACGGTGCCCACGCTGCATTTCGTGTTTGACCGCACCACCGAGCGTGCCGCCGACATGAATGCGCTGATTGCGCAGGCTGTCGCTTCGCGTTCCAAAGACGAAGAATAGCAATGACAGCGCCGCGCACGAGGGTCGTGAGGCGCCCCGTGCATGGGGTGCTGTTGCTGGACAAGCCGCTGGGCCTGTCGAGCAACAACGCGCTGCAGAAATGCAAATGGCTGCTGCGCGCCGAAAAGGCGGGCCACACCGGCACTCTGGATCCGCTGGCCACCGGCGTGCTGCCGCTGTGCTTTGGCGCGGCCACCAAATTCAGCCAGCTGCACCTGGACGCTGACAAGACCTACGAGACCACCGTGCGCCTGGGCGTGAGGACATCCACGGCCGATGCCGAGGGCGATGTCATCGACACCCGGCCAGTGCGCTGCACGCTGGGCCAGTTGGTGCAGGTGCTGGACAGTTTTACCGGCCTGGTGCGCCAGGTGCCGCCCATGCACAGCGCCCTCAAGCGCGACGGCAAGGCCCTGTACGAGTACGCGCGCGACGGCGAAACGGTGGAGCGCGAGGCGCGCGAGGTGACGATCCATTCGCTGGAACTGCTGGAAGCCGGCCTGCAGGCCGAGGCGCCATTTGTGCGGCTGCGCGTGCATTGCAGCAAGGGCACCTACATCCGTACGCTGGGCGAAGACATCGGCGAAGCCCTGGGATGCGGCGGCCACCTGACCGCCTTGCGGCGCACAGCGACCGGCCCGTTTGATGTGACCCAATGCGTCACGCTGCAGGCGCTGGAAGCCATGGCCGAGCCCGAACGCCTGGCCCGGCTGCTGCCGCTGGAGGCGCTGCTGCCCGGCCACGAGAGCGTCACGCTGGATGGCGACAATGCCGGACGCTTCCTGAGCGGCCTGCGCCGGCGCGGCGATTGGCGCGACAGCGAGCAGGTGGCGGTGTTCGGCACGCCGCGCACGCTGCTGGGCACGGCCCATGTGAAAGCCGGCGAATTGATCCCGGGGCGTCTGCTGAGCCCCCCTGAAATACAGCAAATCCTGGAAACCCAAAAATGAGCACCAAGCAAATCCGCAACATCGCCATCATCGCCCACGTGGACCATGGCAAGACCACGATGGTTGACCAGCTGCTGCGCCAGTCGGGCACATTTGCCGACCACGAAAAGGTGGTGGACACCGTGATGGACAACAACGCGATTGAAAAGGAACGCGGCATCACCATCCTGGCCAAGAACTGCGCCGTGACCTGGAAGGGCACGCACATCAACATCGTGGACACGCCCGGCCACGCCGACTTTGGCGGCGAAGTGGAGCGCGCCCTGTCCATGGTGGACAGCGTGGTGCTGCTCATCGACGCCCAGGAAGGCCCGATGCCCCAGACCCGTTTCGTGACCAAGAAAGCGCTGGCCCTGGGCCTGCGCCCCATCCTGGTCGTGAACAAGGTGGACAAGCCCGGCGCCCGCCCGCAGCATGTCGTTAATGCCGCGTTTGACCTGTTTGACAAGCTGGGCGCAACGGACGAGCAGCTGGATTTCCCGGTGGTGTATGCCTCCGGGATCAACGGCTGGTCATCGCTGGAAGAGGGTGGCCAGGGGGAGCAGTGGGGCCCGGACATGTCGGCCCTGTTCGACACCATCCTCAAGCATGTGCCCGCCAATGCCGGTGATGCGTCCGCGCCCTTGCAGCTGCAGATCTCGGCGCTGGACTTCTCCACGTTCGTGGGCCGCATTGGCGTGGGCCGCATCAGCCAGGGGACGCTCAAGCCCATGCAGGACGTGCTGGTGATGGAAGGCCCGGACGGCAAGTCCTTCAAGGGCCGCGTCAACCAGGTGCTGACGTTCCAGGGCCTGGACCGCATGCAGACGCCGGTGGCCGGCCCCGGCGACATCGTGCTGATCAACGGCATCGAGGATATCGGCATCGGCGTGACGGTGACTGACCCGGCCAACCCGGCGCCGCTGCCCATGCTGAAAGTGGACGAGCCCACGCTGACCATGAACTTCTGCGTGAACACCAGCCCGCTGGCCGGGCGCGAAGGCAAGTTCGTGACCAGTCGCCAGATCTGGGACCGCCTGCAAAAGGAACTGCAACACAACGTGGCCCTGCGCGTGTCGGAGACCGACGAAGAAGGCATTTTTGAAGTGATGGGCCGCGGTGAACTGCACCTGACCATCCTGCTGGAGAACATGCGCCGTGAAGGTTACGAGCTGGCTGTTTCCAAGCCGCGCGTGGTGTTCCGGGACGTGAATGGCGTGCGCCACGAGCCGATTGAAATGGTCACGGCCGACATCGAGGAACAGCACCAGGGTGGCGTGATGCAGGCCCTGGGCGAGCGCAAGGGCGACCTGGTCAACATGGAGCCGGACGGCCGCGGCCGGGTCCGCCTGGAATACCGCATCCCGGCACGCGGGCTGATCGGGTTCACCAATGAATTCCTGAACCTCACGCGGGGCTCGGGCCTGATCAGCAACATCTTTGACGGCTATGAGCCGCACAAGGGTGACATCGGCGGGCGCAAGAACGGCGTGCTGATTTCCATGGACGACGGTGAAATCTTCAACTACGCCCTGGGCAAGCTGGATGACCGTGGCCGCATGTTCGTGCGTGCCAACGATCCCGTGTACGAGGGCATGATCGTCGGCATCCACAACCGTGACAACGACCTGGTGGTGAACGCCACGCGGACCAAGCAGCTGACCAACTTCCGCGTGAGCGGCAAGGAAGACGCCATCAAGATCACCCCGCCGATCCAGCTCACGCTGGAATACGGGGTCGAGTTCATCGAGGACGACGAACTGGTCGAAATCACGCCCAAGTCCATCCGGCTGCGCAAGCGCTTCCTCAAGGAACATGAGCGCAAACGCGCATCGCGTGACGCATGAACCCCCACGCTCCCTCACTGCGTGTGGTCGCTGCCCCCCGAGGGGGCCGTGACCGCCTTGGGGCGGCCCGGCGGCGGTCCGCATGACGCTCAAACACGGACAGGCCGTCTGGCTGATGGTGGCGGTGACCCTGATGTGGTCCATCGCCGGCGTGGTGACGCGCCAGCTGGAACACGCCAAAAGCTTCGAAGTGACGTTCTGGCGCAGCTTTTTCACCATGGTGTCGCTGCTGGTGATCCTGCCGCTGTGGCAAGGCCGCACGGTGTTTCGCAACATGCACTGGAGGAGCCCGTACTTCTGGCTGTCCGGTGTGTGCTGGAGCGTGATGTTCACCGCGTTCATGGTGGCGCTGACGCTGACCACCGTGGCCAACGTGCTGGTGACGATGGCGCTCGGCCCGCTGTTCACGGCACTGATCGCCCGTGTTTTCATTGGCCACAAGCTGCCGTTGCGCACCTGGGGTGCGATCGTGGTGGCCGGCATCGGCATCGGCTGGATGTATGGCTCGCAGGTGAGCCTTGGGGCGCCGGGCGTGCTGATCGGTTCGCTGGTGGCCCTGTGCGTCCCCATCGCGGGCGCGGTGCAGTGGACGGTCACGCAGCGCAGCCAGGCCCACGGCGAAAAGCTGGACCTGGTGCCCTGCGTTCTGGTGGGCGCGGTGATCTCCAGCGCAGTGACCTTGCCGCTGTCATTCCCCTTGATGGCTACCGCCACCGACGTGGCCTGGCTGGGCCTGCTGGGCCTGGTCCAACTGGCCATTCCCTGCACCTTGTCGGTGATTTGCGCGCGCGTGCTCAAGGCACCCGAGGTCTCATTGCTGGCGCTGCTGGAAATCATCTTTGGCATTGCGCTGGCCTGGTTTGGCGCCAACGAGCAACCGGGCCCGAACGTGCTGGCCGGCGGTGCTCTAGTGCTGGGTGCGCTGGTGGTCAATGAACTGATTGGCTGGAGGCAACGCGCATGAGCGCCGCTCGGCCGCCCGAAGGCGCTCGCACCGCAGTTCGCAGCACGGAGGTTTCTCAATGAGCGATGTAGTGGCAGAAATCCGGGGCCGTGCCGGCCTGATCACGCTGAACCGCCCCAAGGCGCTGAATGCGCTGTCGCTCGGTATGGTGCGCGAGCTCACGGCCGCGTTGCTGGCGTGGCGTGATGACCCGGCCGTGGAAGTCGTGGCGGTTCGCGGCACGGGCAAAGAGGGCGTTTTCGGCGCCTTTTGTGCTGGCGGAGACATCCGCTTTTTCCACCAGTCGGCGCTCGCAGGCAATCCGCAGCTGGAAGATTTCTTCACAGAGGAATACGCGCTCAACCACCTGATCCACACCTATCCCAAGCCCTACGTTGCCTTCATGGATGGCATCGTCATGGGCGGCGGCATGGGAATCTCGCAGGGCGCGAGGGTGCGCATCGTGACCGAACGCACCAAGATGGCCATGCCCGAGACCAACATCGGACTCTTTCCGGACGTCGGCGGTGGATTCTTCCTGGGGCGCTGCCCTGGCTACATGGGGGAATACCTGGCCCTGACCGGCAGCGTCATCGGCGGCGCGGACGCCCTGGCGGCCCAGCTGGCAGACGTGATGATGCCGTCGCAAGACCTGCCCGACCTGTGGGAAAGCCTGGTGAGCCTGGGAACGCAGGCCCTGCCGGCGCAGGTTGATGCCGAGTCGGCAGCTGCGCAGTCGGCGCTGGCGCGCGCCAGTGGTCCCATCGACCATTTTTTCGCGCTGGACAGCGTGCCAGCGATCATCGCCGCCCTGGAGGCAGACACCTCGGATTGGGCGCGCGAGACGGCAGCGCTGCTGCGCCACCGCTCACCGCTGATGCTGCACGTGGTGCTGGAGCAGGTGCGGCGCGGCCGCGCCATGGGCCTGGCCGACGACCTGCGCATGGAGCGCGACCTGGTTCGCCACTGCTTCCATCTGCGCCCCGGCGCAGCCAGCGAAACCGTGGAAGGCATCCGCGCGCTGGCCGTGGACAAGGACCACGCACCCAGGTGGAACCCGCCGCGCATTGAAGACGTCACGCCAGAAATGGTTCAGCCGTTCTTCGTGAGCCCCTGGCCCGATCACGCGCACCCACTGGCAACGTTGCGCTGAGCCCGGCCAGCGGCCACCGTGGAACCGGCTCCGCCGGGCCACTGGTGGCGTCCCCCTGGGGGGGAAGCCGCGCAGCGGCTCAGGGGGGTTATCGATGCCTTGATTTCATTGCGCGCTCCACCTCGCGCTTGCCTTCGCGGTCCTTGATGGTGTCGCGTTTGTCATGCTCGGCCTTGCCCTTGGCCAGCGCGATGTCGCATTTGACCTTGCCGGCTTTCCAGTGCAGGTTCAACGGCACCAGGGTGTAGCCTTTCTGCTCGACTTTGCCGATCAGGCGGCGGATCTCGTCCTTGTGCAGCAGCAGCTTCTTGGTGCGCACGGCATCCGGGCTGACGTGGGTGGACGCGGTCTTGAGCGGGTTGATCTGGCAACCCACGATGAACAGCTCTCCGTCGCGGATCACTACGTAGCCATCGGTCAGCTGCACCTTGCCTTCGCGCAGGGCCTTGATTTCCCAGCCCTGCAGCACCATGCCCGCCTCGAAGCGCTCCTCGAAGAAGTAGTTGTACGCGGCCTTCTTGTTGTCGGCGATGCGCGCGGAGGTGTCGGGTTTCTTGGCCATGAAGTGATGTGGGGTTCCGTGGCCTCAATACAATGCAATTGCGCCGTGGGCCGCGATTTTACGTTCCCACGGGCACCTTTCGCAGAATGAAACACGTCCACAAGTCCGTCCTCATCTGGTACAGCGCCGAAGAAATGTTCGCCCTGGTGACCGACGTGGCCCGCTACCCCGAATTTCTGCCCTGGTGTGACCACGCCGCCGTGCTTGAAACCGACGCTGGCGGCATGAAGGCCGAGGTGGGCATTGCTTTCAGCGGTATCCGCCAGACCTTTACCACCCACAACGCCCATGTGCCAGGCCGCGAAGTGGCCATGAAGCTGCTCAACGGCCCGTTCTCGACGCTGGACGGCCAGTGGCGGTTTGTGCCGCTGGGTGACGGCACCCAGCGGGCCTGCCGGGTGGAGCTTGACCTGCATTACGGCTTTGACAACGTCGCGCTGGCAGCGCTGGTGGGGCCGGTGTTTGACCGTATCGCGGGCAGCCTGGTGGACGCTTTCGTCAAACGGGCTGAGCAGGTCTATGCCTGAGCAGGCGCTCATCCGCGTCGTGGTGATGTTGTCACCGGGCCCGCGCACGGTGCGCGAAGCGGTGCTGACCTTGCCCGCGGGTGCCACGGTGCAGCAGGCGCTGCAGGCCAGCGGCCTGATGGAGCCCGGCGCCCAAGAGCTGGCTGCGCTGTCGGTGGGCGTGTGGCGGCGCAAGGCCGCCTTGACGCAGGTTCTGCGGGACCACGACCGTGTGGAGGTTTACCGCCCCTTGCTGGTGGACCCCAAGGTGGCACGCCGCGAGCGTTTTGCCCGCCAGGGGGCGCGGTCGGCTGGCCTGTTTGCCAGCCGGCGCGCCGGCGCGAAAGCGGGTTACTGAGCGCGGGCGGCGCGCGCCATCAGAGCTTGGGGGCCGGGCCGCATTCAGCCGCCATGATTTCACCCAGGCGCTTGCTCTCGGCAGCGCGTGCGGCGTCGGTCATGAAGTCGCGCTCGCCCTTGGCATTGGTGGTGGCGATGCGCATGCCGGAGTCCATTGAGGCCTTGGCCCGCTTGGCCCGTTCGCAGTTGTCGGCCCTGGCCTTGGCAAGGCGCTCTTCCTCGGCCTTCTTCTTGGCGGCCTCGGCGGCTTCGGCCTGCTTTTTCTTTTCTTCGAGTTCCTTGTCCTTGCCGCTCAGCCGGGGGGCGCTGGCGGCTGCCTTGGGCGCGGCGGCTGCGGTCTTGGCGGCATCGGCCGCAGCGGCCTGCGCGCCATCAGCCGGGGCGGGCGCCGCCGCTGCGGCAGCGCGGGCCGCAGGCTGCTTGAGGATGTTTTTGGCGGGAATGTCAGACGGCGGCGCCTGGTCCGAAAAGACCTTGCGGCCATCCTTGTCGATCCATTGCCACTGGGCGGCTGCAGCAACGGGCAGGGCCAATGCCAGGGCGGCCGTGAGGGCGTGAAGCAGTTTCATGCATGCCAGTGTAGCGCCGCACCCGCAGGTGCCCAAGCTGTTACAGGCAACTGCGTCACGCTGCAGGCGGACGGGTCTTCAGGGTTAGTACCAAGTGCGCGGGTACAATCCGTTTTTTGGAGCTTTCTCATGCGCCTTCTAGGAAAAGCGCTCACCTTCGACGATGTGTTGCTGGTGCCGGCGTTCTCCCAGGTCCTGCCCAAGGACACGTCCCTTGCGACGCAATTCTCCCGAAACATCAGCCTGAACCTGCCGCTCGTGTCCGCCGCCATGGACACGGTGACCGAGGCGCGCCTGGCCATTGCCATCGCCCAGGAAGGCGGCATCGGGATCGTTCACAAAAACCTCACCCCCAAACAGCAGGCCGCCGAGGTGGCACGCGTCAAGCGCTATGAATCCGGCGTGCTGCGCGACCCGGTGGTCATCACCCCCGAACACACCGTGCTGCAGGTCATGCAACTGTCCGACGAGCTGGGCATTTCCGGCTTTCCGGTGCTGGACGGCGGCAAGGTGGTCGGCATCGTCACCGGCCGGGACCTGCGCTTCGAGACCCGCTACGACGTGAAGGTGCGCGACATCATGACGCCGCGCGAGCGGCTGATCACGGTGCCCGACGGCACGACGCTGGCCGATGCCAAGGCGCTTTTGAACAAGCACAAGCTGGAGCGCCTGCTGGTGGTCAACAGCGCGTTCGAGCTCAAGGGCCTGATCACGGTGAAAGACATCACCAAGCAGA
The DNA here is from genome assembly GCA_020161775.1 of Pseudomonadota bacterium. Classification (GTDB taxonomy): domain Bacteria; phylum Pseudomonadota; class Gammaproteobacteria; order Burkholderiales; family Burkholderiaceae_C; genus RAM1. Next base: position 73,642 of record JAIUOW010000007.1, on the reverse strand, counting down.
CCAGCTTTCCCAATGCGGCGCGCGATGCCTCCGGGCGGCTGCGCGTGGGCGCGGCCGTGGGCGTGGGCGAGGGCACTGAGGAACGCGTCGAGGCGCTGGTCAAGGCCGGCGTGGACGCCATCGTGGTGGACACCGCGCACGGCCACAGCAAGGGCGTGATCGACCGGGTGCGCTGGGTCAAGCAGAACTACCCCCAGGTGGACGTGGTGGGCGGCAACATCGCCACCGGCGCGGCTGCGCTGGCGCTGGCCGAGGCCGGCGCGGACGCCGTCAAGGTCGGCATTGGCCCCGGCTCCATCTGCACCACGCGCATTGTTGCGGGCGTGGGCGTGCCCCAGATCATGGCCATTGACAATGTGGCCACGGCGCTGCAAGGCAGCGGTGTGCCGCTGATTGCCGACGGCGGCATCCGCTACAGCGGCGACATCTCCAAGGCCATTGCCGCCGGTGCCAGCACCGTCATGATGGGCGGCATGTTCGCCGGCACCGAAGAGGCGCCGGGCGAAATCGTGCTGTACCAGGGCCGCAGCTACAAGAGCTACCGTGGCATGGGCAGCATCGGCGCCATGCAGCAGGGCAGCGCCGACCGCTACTTCCAGGAAGCCACCACGGGCAACCCCAATGCCGACAAGCTGGTGCCCGAGGGCATCGAGGGTCGCGTGCCGTACAAGGGCTCGCTGGTGTCCATCGTGTTCCAGATGGCCGGCGGCGTGCGCGCCAGCATGGGTTATTGCGGCTGCGCGACCATCGAAGAGATGAAGAACAAGGCCGAATTCGTGGAAATCACCTCGGCGGGCATCCGTGAAAGCCACGTCCATGACGTGCAGATCACGAAAGAGGCGCCGAATTACCGCGCCGACTGAGCCAGGCCGCCCCACGCGTCACGCCGATCGTGTAGAACGGTGGCTCCAACCAACCAGGAGTGCTTTATGGGAATGATCTCTTTTTTGAAAGAAGCGGGCGAAAAGCTGTTCGGCAAGAAGCCGGAGGTCGCTGCGGCCATTGCCGAGCCCACGAACGAGGAAAAAATAGCCGCGGCCAACGCCGCCGCATCAGAGGCCATCAAGCACTACATCAGCACGCAGAACCTGCCAACCGATGGCCTGACGGTGAGCTTCAACGGCGCAGACCAGATCGTGACTGTCAGCGGCCTGGTGGCCACCCAGGAAATCCGCGAAAAGATCGTGCTGTGCTGCGGCAACGTGCAACACGTGGCGGGCGTGGCTGACGAGATGCAATGCGCCGAGCCGGCCGACGAAAGCCAGTACCACCTGGTCAGCCGGGGCGATACCCTGAGCGCCATCGCCAAGCAGTTCTACGGCAACGCCAACGCGTACATGCAGATCTTCGAGGCCAACAAGCCCATGCTGTCGCACCCCGACAAGATTTACCCCGGACAGGTACTGCGTATCCCCCCCAAGGCATGACACACCAGAAAATCCTCATCCTCGACTTCGGCTCACAGGTCACCCAGCTGATCGCCCGGCGCGTGCGCGAAGCGCATGTGTTCTGTGAAGTCCATCCCTGTGACGTGACCGACGAGTGGGTGAGGCAGTACGCCGCCGACGGCACCCTCAAGGGTGTGATCCTCTCTGGCAGCCATGCCAGCGTGTACGAGGACACCACCGACAAGGCGCCCCAGGCGGTGTTCGAGCTGGGCGTGCCGGTGCTGGGCATTTGCTACGGCATGCAGACCATGGCCCACCAGCTGGGCGGCAAGGTCGAAGGTGGCCACAAGCGCGAATTCGGCTTTGCGGCCGTGCGCGCCCGGGGCCACACGGCGTTGCTGAAAGACATTGCCGACTTCACCACGCCGGAAGGCCATGGCATGCTCAATGTCTGGATGAGCCATGGCGACAAGGTGACCGAGCTGCCGCCGGGCTTCAAGCTCATGGCCAGCACCGACAGCTGCCCGATCGCCGGCATGGCCGACGAAACCCGGCATTTCTATGCCGTGCAGTTTCACCCGGAAGTCACCCACACCCAGCAGGGCAAGGCCATTCTTGAGCGGTTTGTGCTGGGTATTTGCCAGGCCAAACCTGACTGGGTGATGCGTGACCACATTGCCGAAGCCGTGGACCTGATCCGCCAGCAGGTGGGTGACGAGGAGGTGATCCTGGGCCTGTCGGGCGGCGTGGATTCGTCCGTGGCGGCGGCGCTGATTCACCGCGCCATTGGCGACCAGCTGACCTGCGTGTTCGTGGACCATGGCCTGCTGCGCCTGAACGAAGGCGACATGGTCATGGACATGTTCGTGGGCAAGCTGCACGCCAAGGTCATCCGCGTGGACGCCAGCGAGCTGTTCCTGGGCAAGCTGGCCGGCGTGAGCGACCCGGAGGCCAAGCGCAAGATCATCGGCGGTGAATTCGTCACGGTGTTCAAGCAGGAGGCAGCAAAACTGACCAGCGCAGGCGCCAAAGGAGCCAAGTGGCTCGCTCAGGGCACGATCTATCCCGACGTCATCGAATCCGGCGGCGCCAAGAGCAAGAAGGCCGTCACCATCAAGAGCCACCACAACGTGGGCGGCCTGCCCGAACAGCTGGGCCTGAAGCTGCTGGAGCCGCTGCGCGATCTGTTCAAGGACGAGGTGCGCGAGCTGGGCGTGGCGCTGGGCCTGCCGCCCGAGATGGTGTACCGCCACCCGTTCCCCGGCCCCGGCCTGGGCGTGCGCATCCTGGGCGAGGTGAAAAAGGAATACGCCGACCTGCTGCGCCGTGCCGACGCGATCTTCATCGAGGAACTGCGCAACTTCCGCGACGAAGCCACCGGCAAGACCTGGTACGACCTGACCAGCCAGGCGTTCACCGTGTTCCTGCCGGTCAAGAGCGTGGGCGTGATGGGCGACGGCCGCACCTACGATTACGTCGTGGCCCTGCGCGCCGTGCAGACCAGCGACTTCATGACGGCCGACTGGGCCGAGCTGCCCTATGCGCTGCTCAAGAAGGTGTCCAGCCGCATCATCAACGAGGTGCGCGGCATCAACCGCGTGACCTATGACGTGTCCAGCAAACCACCGGCCACCATCGAGTGGGAATGAATCCGCGCGCGGCCCTGTTGCGTACACCTCCTGCCTGAGACGTACCCATCACCATGATCGCTCCCCCCATCCCCGACAACGAAGCCGAACGCCTGGCGGCCATGGACCAGGCCCTGTGCGCGTTCGTGCCGCGCGAAGAGCGGTTTGACCGCATCACGCGCACGGTGCGCCGCCTGCTGAATGTGCCCATTGCGCTGATCTCCATCGTGGAGCGCGACGCCCAGTGGTTCCGCTCGGCCCAGGGCCTGGCGGAGGCGGAGACGCCTCGCAACATCTCGTTTTGCGGCCATGCGGTGGCGTCCGGCAAGGTGCTGGCCGTACCCGATGCCACCAATGACCCGCGCTTCTGGGACAACCCGCTGGTCACCGGCCCGCCCTACATCCGCTCGTACCTGGGCATCCCGCTGACCATTGCGCCGGGCGTGCGCGTGGGCACTTTGTGCGCGCTGGACAACCAGGTGCGCAACTTCACACAGCAGGACATCCTGGGCATGGAGGACCTGGCCGCCATGGCCGAGGCCGAGCTTCGCCTGGACGCCATGGGCACCACCCAGCGCCAGCTGATCACCGCGCTGGGCCAGGCCGAACGGCGCGCCAGTGTGGACCCGGCCACCGGCTGCTGGAATGCCCGCAGCTTCCGTGAGCTCGTGAGCATGACCGTGGCGGATTGCATGCGCCAGGGCACGACGGCTGCGCTGTGCTACGTGCGGGTGCGCAACTACGCCGCCTTGACGGGGGACGGCGACAAGGCGCAGGCCGGCATCATCCGCCAGCTGCTGGCCCAGGTGCTGCGCCGGCGCCTGCCCACGCACGGCGCCCTGGGCAGCCTGGGTGAGCGCGACTTCTGCGCGCTGGTGCCCGGCGCATCACAGCTGGAAATCGAAGGCAGCCTGGCGGCGTTCACTTACCCGCACGTCAAGCTGGACATGCCCGGCATCCACATGGACCTGACGCTGGACCTGGCGTTTGGCCTGGCCTTCCTGGGCGACATGAAGTCCGCCAACCCGGCGACCGAGCTGTGGGCCACGGTGGTGGCAGGGCTGAAAGACTGACCGGCGCGCGCCCGGCTGGCGCGGCACAAGCGGCACAATGGCGCGCATGTACCAGCCGCCCCAATTCAAATCGACCGACCGTGCCACCGCCGTGCGCCTCATGCGCGAGCACCCGTTTGCCAGCCTGATTTCAGTGGACGACGCGGGCCTGCCCTTTGTGACGCACCTGCCGCTGCACCTGGAGGAGCGGGCGGACGGCACGGACAGCGTGAACGGGCAGGGCGGCCTGGTGCTGTTGGGCCACTGTGCCAAACCCAACCCGCACTGGCGGTACCTGCAGGCCCGCCCGGTGGCGGTGGTCACCTTTGTGGGGCCCCACGCCTATCTGTCGCCCAAGGTGTACCCCGACCTGGCCCGCGTGCCCAGCTGGAACTACATGGCGGTGCACTGCACGGTGCAGGCCACGCTGGTGGAGGACGGCCCGGCCAAGGACCGCCTGCTCAAGAAGCTGATCGGCGACCACGAGCCGCCGTACGCCGACCAGTGGCGCGCGTTGGGCGAAGATTTCGCCAACAGGATGCTGCCCGGCATCATGGCTTTTGAGCTGCGGGTGACCGAGCTGCAATGCAAGGTCAAGCTCAACCAGCACCGCCCGGAATCGCACGCGGCGCTGAAAGCGGCGTATGCCGCAGGCAATGACAACCAGCGCGCCCTGGCCGCCTGGATGGGCGAGCTGGGCCTGGGCGGGTGAGCCGCCGATGAGCCACCCGGACGACATCCGCTTCATGACGCTGGCCCTGGCGCAGGCGCGCGAGGCCGCCGCCGCGGGCGAGGTTCCGGTGGGCGCCGTGGTGGTGCACAACGGTGAAGTCATCGCCACCGGGCGCAACGCCCCCGTGGGCACGCATGACCCCACCGCCCATGCCGAGATCGCCGCGCTGCGCGCGGCGGCCACGCGCCTGGGCAATTATCGGCTGGACGGCTGCACGCTGTACGTCACGCTGGAGCCTTGTGCCATGTGCAGCGGCGCCATGCTGCATGCCCGGCTGACGCGGGTGGTGTTTGGCGCGCCCGATGCCAAGACCGGCGCCGCTGGCTCAGCCCTGGATGTGCTGGGCAACGCCCGCATCAACCACCAGACCCAGGTGACTGGCGGTGTGCTGGCACACGAGTGCGGGGCGGTGCTGAGCACGTTTTTCCAGGCGCGCCGCGAAGCCGCGCGCAGCGCGGCTTCACCGCTGCGCGACGACGCGTTGCGCACGCCCGACGCGCGGTTTGACGGCCTGCCCGGCTACCCCTGGGCGCCACGCTACCTGCATGACTTGCCCGCCCTGGGCGGCCTGCGCCTGCATTACCTGGACGAAGGCCCCGCCGATGCACCGCTGACCTGGCTGTGCCTGCATGGCAACCCGGCCTGGAGCTATCTTTACCGCAGGATGATCCCGGTTTTCCTGGCTGGTGGCGGACGCGTGGTGGCACCGGACATGCCCGGCTTTGGCAAAAGCGACAAACCCAAGAAAGACACGGCCCACAGCTTCAGCTGGCACCGCCAGGTGCTGCTGGAGCTGGTGCAGCGGCTGGACCTGCGCCATGTGGTGCTGGTGGTGCAGGACTGGGGCGGCCTGCTGGGCCTGACGCTGCCCATGGACGCGCCGCAGCGCTACAGCGGCCTGCTGGCCATGAACACCACGCTGGCCGCGGGCGATGCGCCACTGAGCCCGGGCTTTCTGGCCTGGCGCGAGATGTGCGCGAAGAACCCTGAATTTGACGTGGGGCGCCTGTTTGCCCGCGGCAATCCGCACATGAGCGCCGCGGAATGCGCGGCCTACAACGCGCCATTTCCCGACAAGGGCCACCGCGCCGCGCTGCGCGCCTTCCCGCCCATGGTGCCCGAACATCCCGATGCGGATGGGGCTGCCGTCGCGCGCGCGGCGCGCGGCTTCTGGCGCGAGCGCTGGTCTGGCCAGACCTTGATGGCCGTGGGCGCACAGGACCCGGTGCTGGGCCCGTCCGTGATGCAGGAACTGCAGCAACTGATCCGCAACTGCCCGCCGCCCCTGGTGCTGGCGCAGGCCGGCCATTTCGTGCAGGAGCACGGCGAGGCGGTGGCGCAGGCCGCGGTGGGATACTTCAAGCCGTGAAAAAACACATCTACATCTTCTCGCCGTCCAGCGCCGTGCGCGACAAGGCGGCCTTCAGGCGCGGCGTGGCCCGCCTGCGCGCATTGGGCCATGAGGTCGAAATCGACGAAGCCGCGCTGAAAAGCCACATGCGTTTTGCCGGCGATGACGCGACCCGCGTGGCCGCCATCCACCGCGCGGCGGCCAGCGGCGCCGACGTGGCCCTGATATCGCGCGGCGGCTACGGCCTCACGCGCATCCTGCCCGCCATTGACTACAAGCGCGTGGCCAAGGCCGTGCAGGGCGGCACCCGGTTCGTGGGCCTGAGCGATTTCACCGCCTTCCAGTGCGCGGTGCTGGCCAAGGCCGGCGCCGTGACCTGGGCCGGCCCGGCGGTGGGCGAGGATTTTGGCGTGGACGGCACGCCCGACGACATCATGGAAGCCTGCTTTGACGACCTGATTGGCGGGCAGGGCGAAGGTACCGGCTGGCAGCTGCCACGCAACACGCCGCCGCTGCCCGCGCGCAAGGACGGCGTGTGGGCCGTGAAGGACGCCGTGCTGTGGGGCGGCAACCTGGCGGTGCTGTCCAGCTTGGTGGGAACGCCCTGGCTGCCCGCCGTGAAGGGCGGGGTGCTGTTCCTGGAGGAAGTGCATGAGCACCCCTACCGCGTGGAGCGCATGCTGACGCAGCTGCTGCACGCGGGCGTGCTGGCGCAGCAAAAGGCCATCGTCATGGGGCAGTTCACCAACTACAAGCTGGTGCCGCACGACAAGGGCTTCAAACTCCAGACGGTGGTGGACTGGCTGCGCACCCAGGTGAAGGCGCCTGTGCTGCAGAACCTGCCGTTTGGCCATGTGCCTACCAAGGTGCTGCTGCCGGTGGGCGCACGGATTGACCTGGCCGTGGAGGGCCGCGACGCCTTCATGCTGTGGGGCCACGCCCACTGAACCTGCGGCCCAGGCCGCGCGGTTTCAGCCGATCAGCGGGCTGGGGCGGGACGTGAGGCCGGCGGGCAACAGCCCCTTGAACATCGCCGTGAGCCTCAGGATCTGCTCACGCGCCTGGACTTCGCCCTGCATGGCTGACAGGGCGGCCATCAGGTCGCCACGCAGGTACCACAGCGCCTGCACGTCATTGGCATAGCGCACGCGGCGTGTGACCTGCGGGAACTGCTGGGCGCCGGTGGTCCCGAGCATGTCCAGCATGGCCTGGCGGATGTCTTCCGTGCCGTTCTCCAGCATGGACTCCGAAGGCTGGGACGATGCGCCCAGCAATCCGTAAATGCTGCTTCGAAGATTGGGTTTGATCCAACGCATGGGCTCTTTTTTTGTCGTACGGGAAACGAATTTGCTGTGGGGGTCTGACAACTTATGCCGAGCATGCCCTGAACGCAAGTCAAAGCTGTGACGTAGTTAACGGAAAACAACACGCCAAATCAATCACTTGGTAACGATTCGTGAGGTTAATTCTATTTTCTGATCGGATTCGCGCCGAGCGTGGCGCAGGCGCACATGCTCTAAACTCGCCGCAGAACAACTCCACAACGGCGGGGCATGGCTGTCAATAGTACGGTTGTATTTGCAGACTTGACGGGAAGCACCGGCGTCTTTGAGGCCCTGGGTAATGCCAAGGCGACGCAGGCGATTACCCGCCTGACCCAATGGATCAGCCAGGTCTGCGAGGCCCACGGCGGGCGGGTTGTCAAAACCCTGGGCGACGGCGTGCTTGCGGTATTTCCGCGGGAAAGCGATGCCGTCAACGCCGTGGTCGAGCTGCAGCGCAACCACCTCAAACGCATTCTCAACTGGCCGCCCAAGCTGCGCATGCGGTTGCAGGTGGGTGTGGCCTGCGGCGAAATCGTCGAAGTGGACGGCGACTGTTATGGCGACGCGGTGAACGTGGCTTCGCGCCTGTCCGACCTGTCCGGCGCGGACCAGATCTGGGCCACTGACACCGTGGTGGACCGCATTGCCAACCCGCCGGAGGGTGTGCGCTTTCGCAGCCTGGGCCCCATCAGCATCCGCGGCAAGGCCGAAAAGCGCGTGGTGTACCGGATTGAATGGCACGAGGAAGTGGTGTCGGAACTGCTGACGGCGCCGGGTTCGCTGGATCTGCTCAAGGCCCAGCGGACGGACACCGTGCTGGGCCAGATCGAGCTGTCATGGCTGGACGTGAACGCCTCGTTCAAGTCCACGGACCTGCCCATCCACCTGGGCCGGGTGGTGGAGGCGGAGTTCGTCGTCAACGACCAGCGCGTGTCGCGCCTGCACGCCAAGATCGAATGGCGCAACGGCACCTTTGTGCTGACCGACCTGAGCAGCTACGGCACCTGGGTGCGCTTTGCCGGCAGTGACACCGAGCTGGCGCTGCGCCGCGACGAATGCGTGCTGCACGGCAAGGGCGAGATTGCCCTGGGCGCGCCGTTCAGCGACTTCACCGTGCCCACGGTGAGCTTCAACCTCTCAGGAAGCGCCGTCGAGCTGGCCCACCGGGCCGGCGGCCCCGGGCGCTGAGCCGCCCACCGCCTGCGCCAGGGCCAGCACCGACAGCGGCGCCGAACCCTCGGCCTTGTTGTTCACCGTGACATAGACGTTGTGCCCGGCGGCGGCCGTGGCGGCCATCACCCTGGCCAGCACGCCGCGCGTGGCCGGGTCCGGGTCCACCAGCCGGTCAAAGGGTTCGTACAGCCCCTTGGCTTCTTCGTAGCCCTGCGCGCCATGGCGGCCGTGCAGGCTCCAGCGGCACACCAGTGGCCCCGGCCACAGCGCGCGCAGCACGGGCAACTGGTCCTGCACCGGCGGCAGGCGCGGATGCAAACCCAGGCAGTAAGTGGCGCCCGCCGCGCGCAGCACGGCAGCGAAGGCTGGCGTCAGCAGTTCCGGGTTGCGCACCTCCACCGCCACGATGCCGTCAGGCGCAACCGGCTTGAGCGGTGGCAGCGCAGCGAGCAGGGCCGCCAGGCGCTCCAGCAGCTCGGGCAGCCGTTGCAGCCAGGCGGCAGGCAACGGGCTGAGCTGGAAGACCAGCGCGCCGATGTGCGCACCCAGGCCGTCCAGCGCGGGCTGGACGAATTCAGACACCGCCAGCGCAGGGTCCAGGAACGCCGGGTTGGGTTGCATGCCGCGCCCGGCTTCGCCCCGCACCACGGCATCGGTGATCAGGCTGGGCGCCTTGACCACGAAGCGGAAGTCGTCCGGCACCTGGGCGGCATAGGCCGCGTACTGGCTGGCCGACAGCGGCCGGTAGAACGTGCGGTCCAGGCTGACCGTGCGCAGCGCGGGGTGCTGGGCGTAGGCGCCGAGCCCGCTTTTGGCCAGCGCCGCGTCGCTGCAGGCGTTGCCCCAGACCAGGCCGGTCCAGCCTGGAAAGCTCCATGACGACGTGCCCAGGCGGATGCGCCGTGGCACGGCGTCGGCAATGCGGCGGGTGTCTGCATCCACCACGGCGGGCAGCACGCCGGGCAGCACACCGGTACGAGGGCGCGCGGCTTTCCTGACCGGTGGGGGCACTGGCGGGCCCGCGTCGCCAAAAAGATCCGGGCCTTCAGATGTCATGCGGCCGATTGTGTCACCGGCCCTGCGGGCGCCTTCAGCCGGGTTGCCCGTCCAGCCGCGCGCGGGTCAGCACCGGCCAGTAGCACACGGCATACAGGGCGAAGCCGCTGGACCACAGCGCCGCCGACACCAGGACCGCGGGCATCGTCCATGCGGGCACGGCCCAGGGCACCAGCACGCGCACCAGGGCGGCGGCGCCCACAAGCAGGTAGCACGCCAGGTCGGCCCGGCTGGCGCGCAACGGCCGGCCGGTATGGCCCCTGGCGGTGCGCGTCATCATGCCGATGATCAGCCCGCCCGCCGCGCCCACGGTCAGCGCATGCGTTGCCGTGGAGGGCGCTGCCCAGGCCAGCGCTGCCAGCGCGCGCAGCGCCAGGTGCACCACGATCCACAGGTAGGCGGCATGCAGCACCCACACCAGCGGTGCGCGCCAGGTTTTCCAGGGTTGCCAGAGCAGCCAGCGCACCAGATGCGCCAGCGCGCATGCGCCCGCCAGCGCCCCGAGCCAGCCGCCTTGCAGCTGTGCGGCGTCGGCAGCCGCCAGCGCCAGCACCAGGCCCAGCGCGGCTTTTTCCACCACCGGCTGGCGCGTCGCCCGCGCGCCCGGCACGCCATTGTTGGTGAACATCGGAATCACCCGCCCACCCATGACCACCATGATGAACAGCACGATGTCCAGCGCGAGCTGCACGCCCAGCCAGCTGGGCACCGCCAGCACGCCCAGCCGCTCCAGGTGGATGGCCAGCGCCGCGGCGGCCAGCAGCACCAGCAGCGCGATGAAGAAGTAATTGCGCCGGACACCCGCGCGCACGAACGGAATGGCCAGCGCGACCGCGGCCGCCAGCGGAAAGGCCACGTTGGCCAGCGCCGCAGCCCAGCCAAAGGGCGTCAGCACCAGCACGCGGGCAGCGACCCACAAGGCCGCCAGCGCGGCCAGCGGCAGGCCCGTGGGCGTGGGCAGGCCGGACCAGTTGCGCCCGGCGGTGAACAAAAAGCCCACGATCACCGCCAGCGTGAAGCCAAACAGCATTTCATGGGCATGCCACAGGGGTCCGTGCAGATAGGGCTGGCCCAGCCAGCCCGCGAATTGCAGCGCCCACAGCCCGATGGACAGTGCGGCAAAGGCGCTGGCCAGCAGGTAAAACGGGCGAAAGCCCAACTGCCACAGGGCAAAGCCGGGCGCCGCCGCTGGCGCGCGCCGCGGTTCGTGAATGGTGATGAGGGGCTTCATGCCGGGCTCCTTGAGGTGTCAGGCGGTGGCGCAGGTGGAAAGTGCCTGCGCCAGCGGGGGCCGGGGTCGTTTGATGCGGGTCAAGCAGGGCGGGCCGATTTGAAGGATGCTGTGGCCATGAGCACCTTGTCCCACTTCGACCAATTGCTGCAGGCGGCCGCGGCCCAGTCCCAGCCGCAGCAGCTTCTTTTTGTGTTTGCCGCCGCCCGGTTGCCCGACGACGCCACGCCGGCGCAGCGTGCGGGGTTCGACGCCGGGCAGGGCGGCGTGCTGGAGCCGCTGGCTTGCGTGGACAAGACGCCGGACGAGCTTCAAAGCTTCCAGGCGCTGGTGGAAGAAGCGCGCAGCGCCTGCCCGCCCTGGCAGGTGGTGTTCATTGCCACGCTGGCGGGGCAGGACGGGCAGCCGCCTGCGGCCTCGCGCGTGGATGCGGCGCTGGCCAGGATGGTCGAGGGCCTGCGCGCGGGCGATCTGGCGCCGTACATGGCACTGGACCCGCAAGGCGAGCCGCTGGTGTTTTCCTGAAAGGCCCGCCACCGGCTCACCCGCATGAGCCGATGTGGCCGCACTGGGTGCACCAGTCGCAACCGTCCTTGCGGATGACTGCGTGGGCACCGCATTCCGGGCATTTGGCGCCCGCCATGGCCGGCATGGCGTTACCAGCGGGTGGCTCTGGCGTGGCCAGGCCATCCCCGGCCGTGCCGGCGGGGGCGTTGCGCCGGGCAATGATGTTCTGGATCGCATACGCCACGGCTGCCACTTCGCTGTCGTGCCACAGGGGCACCGGCGTGCCGTCCTGGCGCGCCACGCTGCCCAGGCGTACCGGCCCGCGGTCCCAGGCTACCTTGCGCATGTCGCTCAGGGCCCGTTCCAGAAAGCCGCCGCGCGCCGCCAGCGACAGCATGCGCATGGTGGAGGTGATCCACTGCTGCGATTCGCCGCTTTGGCCCACGGGCATGAAGAACTCGATGGCCCGTTCGCGCCCGTCGGCCAGCGGCAGGAAGGACACGATCAGGTACAGGTTCTGGCGGCCCTGCTGCGTCCAGTATTCGATCTTTTCAGCCACCGCCGCCAGCGCGCCGCGCGGCCTGCTTTCAATCACGGCCCGCATGGGGTCGGGCGTTGCAGCCGCATCGGGCGCGGCGCTGGCGGCTGGTGTGCCCGTCTCCAGCACCGAGCCCAGGATGGTGTTGGGCCGGTAGGTGGCCAGGCCCTTGAGCCCGGCCTGCCAGGCCAGCAGGTACAGGCCCTTGAAGTCGTCGTATGGACAGTCCGCCGGCACATTCACCGTCTTGGAGATGGCCGTGTCCACAAAGGGCTGCACGGCCTGCATCATCGCGATGTGGCTGGCCGGGCTCATCTGCAGCGCCGAGACGAAGTACGCTGGCAACTGCGTCACGTCGCCGCCCAGCGATTCATACAGCCGCCAGGCGTGGTCCTGCACGGTGTATTCCGTGGTGCTGCCGTCGGCTTCGCGCTTCCTGCGCAGGTAGGTCCATGAAAAGGGCGGCTCGATGCCGTTGGAGGCGTTGTCGGCAAACGCCAGGCTCACCGTGCCGGTCGGGGCGATCGACAGCAGGTGGCTGTTGCGGATGCCGTGCTGACGGATGCTCTCCTGAAGCGCGGGCGGCAACCGGCTGGCAAAGGTGCCGCTGGCCAGGTAGGCCTGGGCGTCGAACCGGGGGAAGGCGCCTTTTTCGCGTGCCAGCGCCACCGATGCCGCGTAGGCGGCGTCGCGCATGCACTGCGCCATGCGCGCAGCCATCGCCCGGCCTTCGGGTGCGTCATAGCGCAGGCACAGCATGGCCAGGGCATTGCCCATGCCGGTAAAGCCCACGCCAATGCGCCGCTTGGCCTGCGCCTCGGCCTGTTGCTGGGGCAGGGGCCACCAGGTCAGGTCCAGCACGTTGTCCAGCGCGCGCACCTGCGTAGCCACAGCCTGCGCAAACGCTTCAAAGTCGAATGCCGGCTCACCGGCAAAGCCAAAGGGGTGCCGCACAAAGTGCGTGAGGATCACCGGCCCGAGGTCGCAGCAGCCGTAGGCTGGCAGCGGCTGTTCGCCACAGGGGTTGGTGGCGGCGATGGCCTCGCAGTAGCCCAGGTTGTTGTCGCGGTTGATCGTGTCCAGGAACAGGATGCCGGGCTCGGCATAGTCGTAGGCCGACTGCATGACGGTGTCCCACAGCTCGCGCGCGGGCAGGGTGCGGTACACCCACAGGCCGTCGGCCCGCTGGTGGGCGCCTTGCGCCAGCAGCGCGTCGCCGGGGCGGGCGCGGTGCACCAGCTCCCACGGCCCGTCAGCGGCCAGGGCGTTCATGAAGGCGTCAGGCACGCCGACCGACACATTGAAGTTGTTCCAGCGCCCCGGCGTGCGCTTGGCGCGGATGAACTCCAGCACATCGGGGTGGTCCATGCGCAGCACGCCCATCTGGGCGCCCCGCCGCGCGCCCGCGCTCTCTACCGTGGAACACGACTGGTCAAACACGTTGATGTAGCTGCACGGCCCCGAGGCCAGCGACGCGGTGGCCTTGACCTGCGCGCCGCGCGGGCGGATGCGCGAGAAGTCGTAGCCCACGCCCCCGCCGCGGCGCATGGTCTCGGCGGCCTCGCGCAGCGCTTCGTAGATGCCGGGGAAGCCTTCGTCGTCGCAGCCCTGGATGCAATCGCCCACCGGCTGGACAAAGCAGTTGATCAGCGTGGCCTGGATGTCCGTGCCCGCCGCGCTCATGATGCGGCCCGCGCCAATGGCGCCGGCGCGCAGGTTGTCCAGGAACAGGGTCTCATGGTGCGCCCGGCTGGCGGCGGGCTCCACCGATGCCAGCGCGCGCGCCACCCGGCGGTAGATGTCCTGGGCACCGGTTTCGCCGGGCTTGAGGTATTTTTCGCGCAATACGTCCTGGCTGATGGCCTGGGGCGGCAGGCCGCCGGGGCCTGATGCAGCGTCGGACTGAGTCCCAGACTCAGTCGGTGAGTATCTGTCCATCGTGTTCCACATAAGGTTGGTAAGGGCCGGTGCCACTGTGCAGTGATACCGAGGCCGGCACGAACGCGCCTTGCTGCACGTCAAACACATGGATTTCACCGTCTTCGATGACGTAATGCCAGCCGTGCAGCGTCATGCGGCCGGCGTCCACCGCGTGGCGCACCATGGGGTAGTCCATGAGCCGTTCCAGCTGCAACACCACCGCGCGCTGCTCGGTGCGGCGCAGCGCCTCCGGGCCCGCTTGCACCGGCAGCAGCGCCTCGCGCGCCAGGCCCAGCCAGGCCTTGAGGTTGGGTGCGTCGTCGCCCACGCCTTCGTAGGCGGCGCGGATGGCGCCGCAATGGCTGTGGCCGCACACGACGATGCGCGACACCTGCAGGTTCAGCACGGCAAATTCGATGGCCGCCGAAGTGCCGTGGTAGCCGGCGCTGCCGTCGTAAGGCGGCACGAACGCGCCCACGTTGCGCACGATGAACAGCTCGCCCGGCCCGGTGCCGGTCAGCAGGTAGGGCACCAGGCGGGAGTCCGAGCAGCCAATGAACAGGATGGTCGGGTGCTGGCCGTCGCGCACCAGGTCCTGGAATTGCTGCGCGGAACCGGGAAACGTGTGGTCGTGAAAGCGGCGCAGCCGCAGCAGCAGGTCGTCTGGCATTGCGCTACTGAACCAGCGGCGTGTCGCTGCCTTCCAGCGGCACGGCCACCAGATGGGCCTGGCCGGCCAGCAGCTGCAGGTACTGGCGCAGCGCGGTCGCCCAGGTCTGTTGCTGCAGGCCCAGGCGCACGGCATCACGCACGGTGTCAAAAGGGTGCGGCGTTCCGGCTTCGCGCGCGGTGACTTCCACCACATGCAGGCCAAAGCGGCTGTGCACCAGGCGGGGCAGCACGCCCATGTCCTTCAGGCCGAAGAGTTCGCGGGCGAATTCGGGCGCACAGTCCTGGCGGGTCAGCCAGCCCAGCTCGCCGCCCTGGGTGCTGCTGGGGCAGTTGGACCACTGGGCTGCCGCCTGCGCAAAGGCCGCGTCGGCGCTGGCCTTGTCGTCGCCGTGGCAACGCACGTCCAGCAGCACGCGCTCGGCCCGCTGGCGCAGCGCGGTGACGTTCACGCCCGGGGTCACGGCAAACAGGATGTGCCGGGCACGCAGCCTCTCACCGCTGCTGTACGCAGCGGTGTGCGCGTTGTAGTGGCGCCGGCAGGCCTCTTCGGATGGCGCGTCCACCCGGATTTCGCGCTCCAGCAGGGCCTCGATGGCGGCGGTGGCGGCTTCGCTCTGCGCGCCGTCGGCATGGGCCGTGTCATCGGCGGCCAGAAGGCCCGCGGCCTGCGCGGCCTGGCGCAGCAGCTCGGCGCAGGCCCGCTGGCGCAGCGTGTCGTCATCGGGCGCCTGCCCGTCGGGGTGAAGCGCCACGCCATTGACAGTGGCCGTGGGGCGCGTGGACCCCGGTGGCGCAAGCGCCTCATGGGGCGGCATGCCCGCCGTGAAATCAACCGGCTCGGGCAGCACGGCACTGGCATTGCCGGACCCACCGCCGCAACCGCAATGGCCTGATCCGCATCCATTCTTTTCCATGGTGTTCTCCTTCGGCGGGGCGCTTCTTCAGCGGCGGCCCTGGGGTGGCAGGTTGTGGCCGGGCGGCAGGTTCAGGCGGCGCGAGCGTGCCACCTGGTAGGGCCGCAGCACGTAGAAGATGGACGCGAAGCCGCTCCACACATGCACCAGCCGGCTGAACGGGAACAGCAGGAAGATCGTCATGCCCAGCACGATGTGCACCAGGTAAGGCCAGGGCAGGGCGGCCACGGCGGTGGCGTCCACCGGGCGCAGCGTGACGATGCGTTGCGCCCAGTCAGCCAGGATCAGCATGACGCTGCCGTCGGTGTGCTGCAGCGAGTAGGGCAGCGTGATCAGGCCCACCACCAGCTGCACCCACAGCACCAGCAGCACCGCGATGTCGGTCGGGTGGCTGGTCAGGCGAATGCGCGGGTCAAAGATGCGGCGGTACAGCAGCATGGTCAGCCCGACGAAGCAGAACGCGCCCGCGATGCCGCCAGCCGTCACGGCCAGCATCTGCTTGGTCTGGGCCGTCATGAAGATGCCGTACACCGCGTGCGGCGTGAACAGCCCCACCAGGTGGCCAAAGAACAGGAACAGCACGCCCAGGTGAAACAGGTTGGAGCCCCAGCGCAGCAGGCCCGAGCGCAGCATCTGGGATGAATCGCTTTTCCAGCCGTACTGGTTCTGGTCAAAGCGGATCAGGCTGCCTACCAGGAAGACCGTCAGGCAGACATAGGGATAGACCTGGAAAAGAAAACCGTTCAGCGTGCTCATGTGGAGGCTCCTTGGGCGTGCGGCTTCGTGCGGACGATGCGGATGGGCTGGGCCTGGCCCGGCGTGGCCTGGCCCTGGGTGGAACAGCCGTCAAAGGCCAGCGGCTCTTCCCAGCTTTCGTCCAGCGGGGCTTCGTCCGGCACTTCGGTAGCGCGCGTGGTGTCGCCGGCCATCTCGATCAGGGCGCCCAGCACGCCTGCATAAAGGCTGTTGCGCTTTTGCAGGGCGTTGTGGATGGCATTGAGGATGTGGGCCATCTCGGCCAGGAAGGCGCGGGCCTGGGGCGCGGGCTGGGTGGACGCGAACTGCAGCACCACCGGCAGGTAGTCCGGCAGTTCGCCTTCGGCCAGGTACAGGCCGGCTGCCTCGTAGGTGCGGGCCAGGTCGATCATGGCCGGGCCGCGGTCGCGCGAGTCGCCATGCACATGCTCGAACAGGTGCAGGGAGGTAGCCCGGCCGCAGTCAAACAGCTGCACGTAGTTTTCTTCGGCATCCATGTCGCCTTGCGCCAGCAGGCCGTCAACCAGTGCGTCCAGCTGTGCCAGCCGCTGGCGGCTGACGGCGCGCGCGCCGTGCAGCGCCGCGCGCAGTTCGGGCAGGTGCCCGCGCAGCTCGCTGCCGGGGTATTCCAGCAGGCGCGCCAGCGCGCGCAGCGTGGTGGCCAGGTCGTTGTGGAGGGGGTTGCGTTGCATCAGATTTCCGCCTTGATGGGGATGGTGCGCTTCATGCCGCTGCCAAACAGGCTGACTTCGCTGGTGCCTTCGGAGCAGCCGTTGCCGAAGGAAAAGCCGCAGCCGCCGCGCACGTTGAAGGTGTTCTCGGCGTATTCGCGGTGCGTGCTGGGGATCACGAAGCGGTCCTCGTAGTTGGCAATGGCCATCACGTGGTACATCTCGTCCACCATGGCCTGGCTGATGCCCACCTGGTCGAGCACGGCCCGGTTGGGTGCCTGGTCCACATGCTTGCTGCGCTGGTAGGCGCGCATGGCCAGCATGCGCTCCAGCGCCCGGATCACCGGCACCGTGTCGCCGGCCGTCAGCAGGTTGGCCAGGTACTTCACCGGAATGCGCAGCTGGTTGACGTCCGGGATTTCGCCGTTGTGTCCCAGGTGGCCGGCATTGGCGGCCGCGCTGATGGGCGACAGCGGCGGCACATACCAGACCATGGGCAGGGTGCGGTATTCCGGGTGCAGCGGCAGCGCCACCTTCCATTCCACGGCCATCTTGTAGACCGGGCTGTTGCGGGCGGCCTCCATCCATTTGTCGGGGATGCCGTCCATGCGGGCCTGGGCAATCACCTTGGGGTCGTGCGGGTCCAGGAAGATGTCCAGCTGCGCCTGGTACAAGTCGCGGTCGTGTTCCACGCTGGCGGCCTGCTGGATGCGGTCAGCGTCGTACAGCAGCACGCCCAGGTAACGGATGCGGCCCACGCAGGTTTCGCTGCATACCGTGGGCTGGCCGGCCTCGATGCGCGGGTAACAGAAGATGCACTTCTCGGCCTTGCCGCTTTTCCAGTTGTAGTAAATCTTCTTGTAGGGGCAACCGCTCACGCACATGCGCCAGCCGCGGCACTTGTCCTGGTCGATCAGCACAATGCCGTCCTCTTCGCGCTTGTAGATCGAGCCCGAGGGGCAGGACGCCACGCAGGCCGGGTTCAGGCAGTGCTCGCACAGGCGCGGCAGGTACATCATGAAGGTGTTTTCAAATTCGCCGTACATCTGTTTCTGGATGTCGTCGAAGTTGCGGTCGGCGCTGCGGGACTTGAATTCACCGCCCAGGATTTCCTCCCAGTTCGGGCCCCAGACGATCTTGTCCATCTGCTTGCCGGTGATCAGGCTGCGCGGGCGGGCAGTGGGGCTGGCCTTCATTTCGGGTGCCGACTGCAGGTGGCCGTAATCAAAGGTGAAGGGTTCGTAGTAGTCGTCGATCTCCGGCAGGTTCGGGTTGGCGAAGATCTTCATCAGGAGATTCCACTTGCCGCCCTGGCGCGGCACGATCGAGCCGTCGGCCTTGCGTATCCAGCCGCCGTTCCACTTGTCCTGGTTCTCCCATTCCTTGGGGTAGCCAATGCCGGGTTTGGATTCGACGTTGTTGAACCACGCGTATTCCATGCCGGGGCGGCTGGTCCAGACGTTCTTGCAGGTCACCGAGCAGGTGTGACAGCCGATGCATTTGTCAAGATTGAGCACCATGCCGATTTGCGCGCGGATTCTCATGTGTTGTTCTCCTTGAGGGGGACGGGTGGGCGGACCGTTGCGTGGCCCAGCACGGTGACGAGTGCCGACATGTCGGTCACGGCGTGGACGGAATGCGGCGCCCCGGCGCCGATGTGGGTGAGGTCGCCGGCATGCATGTGCAGCTCGCAGCCGGGCGCGCGGAAGATCACCTCGCCTTCGACGCACTGGAAGACCATGGCGCCGGGCACGGCGTGCTCGGCCAGATCGGCGCCGGCGCGAAGCACCAGGCGGAAGATCTGCAAGTCATCGGTGCGCACGAGGGTGAACGTGCGTGTGGTGGGCAGGGCGTTGCCCAGCGGGCCGGCATGGGCCAGCTCGCCAGGGGCCAGGTGTTTCAGCGCCATGGCCATGCTCCTGAACCGGATGCCGTGGTCATGCACTTTCCCCCTCGGCCTGCGTGACCTTCACCAGCTCCTCGCCCACGGGCGTGTCCAGCCAGTCCACCTTGTTCATCTTGCGCACGATCACGAATTCGTCGCGGTTGGTGCCGATGGTTCCGTAGTAATTGAAGCCGTAGCTGAACTGTGCGTAGCCGCCAATCATGTGGGTGGGCTTGAGTACGATGCGCGTGACCGAGTTGTGGATGCCGCCGCGTACGCCGGTGATTTCCGAGCCGGGCGTGTTCACGATCTTTTCCTGGGCGTGGTACATCATG
The DNA here is from genome assembly GCA_020161775.1 of Pseudomonadota bacterium. Taxonomy (GTDB): domain Bacteria; phylum Pseudomonadota; class Gammaproteobacteria; order Burkholderiales; family Burkholderiaceae_C; genus RAM1. The sequence continues at coordinate 54,507 of JAIUOW010000007.1, read as the reverse complement.
ACCATGCCCGGCTTGACGCGCTGGCTCACCACCGCCCGCGCGGCAATCGCGCCGTTGATGTTGAACAACTCGATCCAGTCGTTGTCGGCGATGCCCGCCAGCGCGGCGTCGTCCTCGCTCAGCCACACGCAGGGGCCGCCGCGGCTGAGGGTGAGCATCAGCAGGTTGTCGGTGTACGTGCTGTGGATGCCCCATTTCTGGTGCGGGGTGATGAAGTTCAGCGCGATTTCCTTGTTGCCATTGGGCTTGATGCCCTGGATCTCGGCGGTGGTCTTCAGGTCCACCGGCGGGCGGTAGCTGGAAAAGCCCTCGCCAAACGCCTGCATCCAGGGGTGATCCAGGTAGAACTGCTGGCGGCCGGTCAGGGTGCGCCACGGGATCAGTTCATGCACGTTGGTGTAGCCGGCGTTGTACGAGACGGTTTCGCTTTCGATGCCGCTCCAGGTGGGCGAGCTGATGATCTTGCGCGGCTGTGCCTGCACGTCGCGAAAGCGGATTTTTTCGTCTTCGCGGTGCAGCGCCAGATGGGTGTGGTCCAACCCCGTCTGCTTGCCCAGCGCTTCCCAGGCCTTGACGGCCACATGGCCGTTGGTCTCGGGCGCGAGCATCAGCACCACTTCGGCGGCCTCAATGTCGGTTTCGATTTTCGGCATGCCGCGCGTCACGCCCTCGGCCGTGACCAGGCCGCTGAGTTCCCCCAGCTGCTTCACCTCGGTCTGGGTGTTCCAGGCGATGCCCTTGCCGCCGTTGCCGGCCTTGCCCATCAGCGGCCCCAGCGCGGTGAACCGCTTGTACACGTTGGGGTAGTCGCGCTCGACCACCTGCATGTTGGGTGCCGTCTTGCCCGGTACCAGCTCGCATTCGCCGCGCGCCCAGTCGCTCACGCCAAAGGGCTGGGCCAGCTCGGCCGGGCTGTCGTGCATAAGTGGTGCCAGCACCAGGTCGCGCTCCACGCCCAGATGGCCCACGCAGACTTCGCTGAATTTCTTCGCGAAGCCCTTGTAGATGTCCCAGTCGCTGCGCGACTGCCAGGCCGGGTCCACCGCGGTGGACAGCGGGTGGATGAACGGGTGCATGTCGCTGGTGTTGAGGTCGTTCTTTTCGTACCAGGTGGCCGTGGGCAGCACGATGTCGCTGTACAGGCAGGTCGTGCTCATGCGGAAGTCCAGCGTGACCAGCAGGTCCAGCTTGCCCTCGGGGGCCTTGTCGTGCCAGACCACTTCGGTGGGCTTGGCGTCCTCCTGGCCCAGGTCCTTGCCCTGCACGCCGTTGCTGGTGCCCAGCAGGTGTTTCAGGAAGTACTCGTGCCCCTTGCCCGACGAGCCCAGGATGTTGGAGCGCCACACGAACATGTTGCGCGGCCAGTTGGCCGGGTTGTCCGGGTCGGTGCAGCTCATGCGCAGCGTGCCGTCCTTCAGGCCCTGGGTGGCGTAGTCCTTTGCGTCCACGCCGGCGGCGGCGGCGTCGCGCACCACCTGCAGCGGGTTGGTCTGCAGCTGCGGCGCGCTGGGCAGCCAGCCCATGCGCTCGGCGCGCACGTTGTAGTCAATCATGCTGCCGGCAAACGCCTTCTTGTCAGCCAGCGGCGACAGCACTTCTTCCAGGCCCAGCTTTTCGTAGCGCCACTGGTCGGTGTGGGCATAGAAGAAGCTGGTGCTGTTCATCTGGCGGGGCGGGCGGATCCAGTCCAGTGCGAACGCCAGGGCTGTCCAGCCGGTCTGCGGGCGCAGCTTTTCCTGGCCCACGTAATGCGCCCAGCCGCCGCCGCTTTGGCCGATACAGCCGCACATCATCAGCATGTTGATGACGCCGCGGTAGTTCATGTCACTGTGGTACCAGTGGTTCATGGCCGCGCCGATGATGACCATGGACTTGCCCTGCGTCTTGTGGGCGTTTTCGGCGAACTGCCGTGCCACGGTGATCAGCTGCGCGCGCGGCGTGCCGGTGATCTTTTCCTGCCAGGCGGGCGTGTAGGGCGTATCGTCGTCAAAGCTGGTGGCGGCCAGCTCGCCCGGCAGCCCGCGCGCCACGCCGTAGTTGGCCACCTGCAGGTCGAACACCGTGGCCACCAGGGCCGAGCGCTCCTCGCCGGCCTTGCCCAGCGTGATGCGCTGCACGGGCACGGTGCGCACCAGCACGTCACCTGTAGAGGCGTCATGGCCGCCCGGTGCCACGTTGTTGGGAAAATTCTCGCTGACGATGCCGCCAAAGTACGGAAAGCCGACCCGCGCCGTCTCGGCGCTGGGCTGGGCGCCTTCCAGCACGGACAGCTTGAGCTTGACCTCGTTGCCGTGGCGTGCCTCGCGGGCCTGCAGGTTCCATTGGCCTTCATCGGCGCGGCCGTCCGGTCCCCAGCGAAAGCCGATGGCGCCATGGGGCAGTACGACCTTGCCGTTCTCGTCCAGCGCGACCGTCTTCCATTCGGGGTTGTTGGCCTGGCCCAGCCGCCCGTTGAAGTCCGACGCGCGCACGTAGCGGTCGGGCACGGTGATGACTTCACCATTGGGCAGCGTGTGCTCCTTGAGCATCACCAGCATGGGCATGTCGGTGTAGCGGCGCACGTAGTCATCAAAGTACGCGCTGCGTTCGCCCTTGACGCCGTTGACCTCGGGGAAATAGAACTCCTTGAGGATCACATGCCCCATGGCCATGGCCACGGCGGCGTCGGTGCCCTGCTTGGGGTTCATCCAGATGTCGGCCAGCTTGGCGACCTCGGAATAGTCGGGCGTGATGGCCACCGTCTTGGCGCCCTTGTAGCGCACCTCGGTGAAAAAGTGCGCGTCCGGCGTGCGCGTTTGCGGCACGTTGGAGCCCCAGGCAATGATGTAGCTGCTGTTGTACCAGTCGGCCGATTCCGGCACGTCGGTCTGCTCGCCCCACACCTGCGGGCTGCTGGGCGGCAGGTCGCAATACCAGTCGTAAAAGCTCATGCACACGCCACCGATCAGGCTCAGGTAGCGGCTGCCGGCGGCATAGCTGACCATGGACATGGCGGGAATGGGCGAGAAGCCGATGATGCGGTCCGGGCCGTGCTTCTTGATGGTGTACACATTGGCCGCGGCGACGATTTCGTTGACTTCGTCCCAGCTGGAACGGGCAAAGCCGCCCAGCCCGCGCACCTGCTGGTAGGCGCTGCGCCGGGCGTCGTCCTCGACGATGCTGGCCCAGGCGGCCACCGGGTCATGCGACAGGCGGGCTTCGCGCCAGCTTTGCAGCAGCCGCCCGCGCACCATGGGGTATTTCACGCGGTTGGCGCTGTACAGGTACCAGCTGTAGCTGGCGCCGCGCGCGCAGCCGCGCGGTTCGTGGTTGGGCATGTCCCAGCGGGTGCGAGGGTAGTCCGTCTGCTGGGTTTCCCAGGTGACGATGCCGCCCTTGACGTAGATCTTCCAGCTGCAGCTGCCGGTGCAGTTCACGCCGTGGGTGGAGCGCACGATCTTGTCGTGGGCCCAGCGGTTGCGGTAGGCGTCTTCCCAGGTGCGGTCTTCGCCGGTGGTGACACCGTGGTCGCCGGAAAAGCCCTCGCGCGGGTTGGAGAAATAGCTCAGGCGGTCGAGAAAGTGGCTCATGATGATTGGGTCCGTCGTTGAGGCATCGATTCGGGGGCAACCGCGGAACCGGCTTTGCCGGGCCGCTGGTTGCGCCCCCTTGAGGGGGAGAGGGCGAAGCCCGAGGGGGCATCGCCGCAGGCGCTTCGGGGGTGGGCCATTGCTAGGGGTTCTTCACGTAGGCGTTGGCGCGCAGGTAAAACCACCAGTTCAGCACCAGGCACAGGGCATAGAAGACGGCGAAGCCGTACATGGCGTATTGCGGCGTGCCGGCCTTGATCTGGTCGCCGATCACGATGGGCGCCACGAAGGCACCGTAGGCCGCCACGGCGGAGGTCCAGCCCAGCACCGGGCCGGCCTGCTGGCGGTCAAAGATGACGCCGATAGTGCGGAAGGTCGATCCGTTGCCCACGCCGCTGGCAAAAAACAGCACGATGAACAGCCCCAGGAACGCGGGGAAGTACTGCTCGGGCGTGGCCGAGGCATAGGCTTTCATCATCACGTAGCCCACCGCGACGGAGGCCACCACCATCACGGCCGAGATGATCTGGGTCACGATGGAGCCGCCGACCTTGTCGGAAATCCAGCCGCCAATGGGCCGCACGGCCGCACCCACGAACGGGCCGATCCAGGCGTAGGCCAGCACGGTGGGGGCATTGGGGTTGTTCAGCGTGTGCTGCATCACGCCGGCCGCGTCGGGCACGTGGCTCACGCCGAAGATCACCTTCATCGACAGCGGCAGCGCCATCGAAAAACCGATGAACGAGCCGAAGGTGACGATGTACAGCGCGGTGAGCGACCAGGTGTGCTTGTCCCGGAAGATCGCGAACTGCCTGGCGACGTTGTCCTTCATGGGCCCGAAGGCGGCCAGCTTCATGATGAGCAGGGCGCTCACGATGTCCAGCGGGATCGCCACCCACATGCTGATCAGGCCCAGGCCGGTGGGCTTGGGCAGGTACAGGTACAGGCCCACGATGGACGGAATGAACGCCAGCGTGTACAGCCAGGTGATCCTGGCAAATGCCACCAGCGGGTTGCCCGCGTCCGGGGACACTGTCTTGAGGTTGCTCATGCCGAACCAGCACAGGATGGACAGCGGCACCAGCGACAGCACCCAGGCAAAGCCGGCGTTCTGGATCCAGGTGGGCGTGCCCGCGGCGATCTTGCCGAAGATCCAGCCGCTGTCCTTGATCAGCGTGGTGGGTTCACCCCCCAGGGTGCCGAAGATCGACAGCGTCATCACCAGGGGGATGACGATCTGCATGGTGGTCACGCCAAAGTTGCCCAGCCCCGCGTTCAGGCCGAGCGCCGTGCCCTGCAGCCGCTTGGGAAAGAAGGTGCTGATGTTGGACATGGAACTGGCGAAGTTGCCGCCGCCCACGCCACACCACAGCGCCATGAGCTGGAATGCCCACAGCGGCCATTCGGGGTGCTGCAGCACCACGCCGGTGCCAAAGGCCGGCGCCAGCAGCATGGCGGTGGTCAGGAAGATGGTGTTGCGCCCGCCCGCCAGGCGGATCAGGAATGACGCGGGGATGCGCATGGTGGCCCCGGCAATCCCGGCGATGGCGGTCAGCGTGAAAAGCTCGGCCTGGGTGAAGGGAAAGCCCAGGTTCATCATCTGCACGGTGATGATTCCCCACATGCCCCACACCGCGAAGCCGCACAGCAGCGCGGGCACCGAGATCCAGAGGTTGCGGTAGGCGATCTTTTTGCCGGTGGCTTCCCAGAAAGCGGGGTCTTCGGGGCGCCAGTCGGTGACGTCGTTGCTCATGGGGTTCTCCGGGGGTCAGCCCTGCAGGCTGAAAGAGGTGGCGTTCTTGCCCATGACTTCGGTGCGGCGCACCTCGGTCCAGTACATCCAGATCAGCGACACCCAGACCACGCCGTACATCAGCATGAAGGCGCTGGAGCGGATGCCGGTGAAATCCATCAGCGCGCCGAACAGGATGGGCAGCACGAAGCCGCCCAGGCCGCCGGCCAGGCCGACGATGCCGCTGACGGTGCCGATGTTGGTGGGGAAGTCGTCGCTGATGTATTTGAAGACGCTGGCCTTGCCAAACGCCATGGCGATGCCCAGCACGAACATCAGGCCGGTGAAGGCATAGACGTTCAGGCCCAGGTGGAAGGTCTTGGGGCCGTCCACCGTCAGCACGGTGAAGTCGGTCTGGGGGTAGCTCAGCAGGAACAGGCAGATCCAGCAGACCCACATGACCCACCAGGTGACGCTGTGCGCGCCGTATTTGTCCGACAGCCAGCCGCCCACGGCGCGCAACACGCCGCCGGGCAGCGAGAAGCAGGCCGCCAGCAGGGCCGCGGCGCGGATGTCCAGCCCGTATTCACCGATGTAGTACTGCACCATCCACAGCGACAGCGCCACATAGCCGCCGAACACGATGGAGTAGTACTGGCAGTACTTGAGCACCTTCGGGTCCTTGAGCATGCGCAACTGGTCGCTGAACTTCGTGCTGGGCGGTACCAGGTGGGCCGGGTCGCTGTGGCTGAAGAACCAGAACAGGATGACGGTCGCCAGCATGATGGCCGCATAGGCCTGCGGCACCATCGTCCAGCCGAATGCCACCACCAGGGCTGGCGCGATGAACTTGTTGACCGCGGCGCCGGAATTGCCCGCGCCATAGACGCCCATCGCAAAGCCCTGGCGGTTCTTGGGGAACCAGCGCGCCACATAAGGCGTGCCCACGGAGAACGATCCGCCCGCCAGGCCCACGAACAGCCCGATGACCAGGAAGTGCCAGTACTGCGTGGCGTAGGCCATGAGCCAGATGGCCGGCACGGTCAGCGCCATCAGCACCGTCATGACGATGCGCCCGCCAAAACGGTCCGTCCAGATGCCCAGCGGCACGCGGATCAGCGAGCCTGTCAGCACCGGGGTGGCCGTGAGCAGGCCGAATTCGGTTGCGTTGAGGTTCAGCGCCTTGCGGATCGGGATGCCGATGACGCCGAACATCATCCACACCATGAAACACACCGTGAAGGCCAGGGTGCTCACGATGAGCACCGATAGCGCCTGTCCTTTCCTGTCCACCATGCGAGCCCCCGGGCTTTTTGAGATGAAAGGACTTTAGGAGCCGGGCTGCTTTTGCGGCATCCTTCAGAGGGGGAGGGCAGGGCGCGGCGCTGGAACGATGCGCTGCGCCGGCGCCATCATCCTGAAGAACTAGGCGCGCGCGAAACGGCAGCGCGCTTGCGCCAGATCAAACCAGGCCGTTGCTGGTTGCGATAACGGCCGCGTGGACCCGTGAGCTCACGTCCAGCTTGCGAAGCACGTGCTGCACGTGGATCTTGACCGTGGTTTCGGCAATGCCCAGCGCCCGGGCGATTTCCTTGTTGCTCTGGCCGCGCGCAATGCCGCGCAGGATGTCCTGCTCGCGCGCGGACAACGGGTCCAGCACCGATGCGGGCGCGCAGGGAAGTCCCTGGGCGGCAGCGCCGCCGGCCGCATCGCGGTAGGCCGCCACCAGCTTGCCGGTCATCTCGGGCGCCACCACGCTTTCGCCACGCATGGCGCGGCGCAGCGAATCGCCCAGCGCGTCGCCTTCAATGGTCTTGAGCAGGTAACCGCTGGCACCCGCGCGCAGGGCGGCGGCCAGGTCGTGGCTGTCCTCGCTGACGGTCAGCATCAGGATGCGGGCCTGGGGCGCGGCCTCGCGCAGCGAGCCGATGGCGTCCACCCCGCTGACGCCGGGCAGGTGGTTGTCCAGCAGCACCACGTCGGGCTGCAGCTCCTGGGCGCGGCGGATAGCCTCGCCGGCGTCGCCGGCGTCGCCCACCACCTGCAGCTGTGGGTCGCGCGCCAGCAGCGCGGACAGGCCGCGGCGAAACAGGGTGTGGTCGTCAACCACCAGGATGCGGATGGATGGGCTCATGGGCTGGGCATCTGGAGTATGACCGACGTTCCCAGGCCGGGCGTGGACACAACGTCCACGCTGGCACCGATCTGGGCGGCGCGTTCTTTCATGATGCGCAGGCCCACGTGGGTTTCGTCGGGCGCCGCATGCTGTGCGAACCCGCCGCCGTTGTCGCGCACCTCAAAGCGCCATTGCGGCTGTTGCTGGACATCGAGCCACACCTGCGTGGCGCCCGAATGCTTGCGCGCATTGGACAGCGCCTCCTGGACCACATGCAGCACCTGGACCTGTACCTGCGGGTCCAGCGGCAGGCCATGGCCCTGCATCTGCAGCGACGCCCGCAGGCCGCTGTGCTGCTCGAACTTGCGCAGCGTGGTCTGCAAGGCGGGCCCGATGTCTTCCTCGCTGGCGCGGGTGCGGAAGTTCAGCAGCAGCTCGCGCACGTCGGCGTAGCTTTCGCGCACGCCCAGGTCGATTTCGGCCAGCACGTCGCGCATGCGGCCGGTATCAGCCTGCTCCAGCGCGTCGCGCATGAGCTGCACCTGGATCTTCAGGAACGCCAGCGACTGCGCGATGGAGTCATGCAGTTCGCGCGCCAGCAGCGATCTTTCCTGCGACACCGCGGCTTCCTTTTCCATGGCGTTCAGGCGCAGGTTTTCCATGGCGCCCGCCAGATGGGCGGTCAGCGCCTCCAGCAGCGAACGCTCGGCCGGCTGCGGCTCAAAGCGGGCGTGATAGAACAGATCGACCTCGCCCATCAGGCGGTCCTTCATGCGGATGGGCAGCGACACGATGGTCTGGAAGCCGGCCTGCACGCAATGCTGCATGCGCGCCGCGCCCACGGCATGGATGGGAATGACGCGCGCGCCCGGCGGCGCATCGGGCACGCCGCAGTGGCATTCATGGGCATGCACGCAATGCTCGGCCTCGGCCATGGACGCCGGCAGGCCCTGGCTGGCCAGCAGCAGGTAACGCTCGTTGCCCTCATCGGACCAGCGCAGGGCCGCCGCGTCGGCATGGGCCACGCGGGTCACGCGCTCGGTAAAGCCACGCGCCAGCTCGTCCAGGCTGACGGCGTTGGCCACCAAGGTGGTCACGCTGTACAGCGTTTGCAGCCGTTCCCGCTTTTCTTCCAGCTCGGCGGTTTTCTCGGCCACGCGCGCTTCCAGGTTCTGGTACATGGACTGAAGATGGTCCGCCATGCCGTTGAAGCCCACGGCCAGCGTGCCGAATTCATCGCTGGTGACCTTGTTCACGCGTGCCGCCAGGTCGCCCGCCTGCAGCCGCTCAATGGCCCGCTTGAGCAGGCTCACCGGCTCCAGCACGAACAGGTAGCCGGTGTAAAGCAGGGCCGCCGCCCCGGCGACCGCCAGCGCCATCATGGCGGCCTGCAGCAGGTGAAGGATCGCGGTCCAGCGCGACAGATGGGCCTCAATGGATGACACCAGGGCATCAATCCGCGCGGTCAGCGCGGCGGTTTCAGCCGGCAGCGCGGCCAGGGCTGGCGTTTCGGTGCCCGTCCAGCGTTGGCGAAAGGCCTGCCAGTCGTTGCTGACGGCATCAAAGCGCTGGTGCAGGCCATTGTCCCAGGGCACGAACAGCGGCCGTTCCGGGTCGCCATGGCGCAGCAACGCCAGGCTGTTTTCGATACCGGCTGCCTGTTGCGCGACGGCGCCCGGGTCGCCCGCGCTGATCGACAGCGACAGCCGATAGCTCTGCATGCGCATGCGGCCGGCTTCATTCAGTGCGGCTGCACCGCCGTCCAGCTGCCAGGACACCCATAGCGTGGCGGCGATCAGCATCATGGCCGCCGCCAGAAACGGCGTGGCCACCAAGGCGAGCTTGGTGCCCAGACCCCAATGCGTGCGCATGACCATGGGCGGTAGTGTAGGCGCGGCCGTGGATTTCGCCGATGGCGGTTCTGCACTCGCACATCTGGTTTTTATACACGATGTATCTTATGTTAAATAAATGACGCAATAACCAAATCAAGGCAAGTCCTTGTCACCCGTCCGGTGAAGGGAAAATAGCTCCTGAGATGAAGGGAAAACAGCACTCCCCGATTCGTGTGAACGACAGCGACAAATTCGGTGGGTATGGCGGATGTAAACCGGGTCCTTGACCCATCTTTTGGTCCGGAAACGATGACAACGCTACATCTTTGCTGCACGTTTCGGTGACGGCACAACTGTACTGCTTCAGGTCAGGCTACCATGGTTGGCGCAAAATTTGGGAAATGACCAATCCGCAAACTGACGCATCTAACCTCGAGGCCAATCGACGCCTAGCCGAGTTGGAGGCGCTCGCATTGGACGTGTTCGCATCTGAAGATGCTGCGCGCGGTTGGCTACAGAACCCACATCCAATGTTGAACAAGTCTCCGATCGAGGCGGCCGCCATTTCATCCGGAGCCCAGCGCGTACGCGAAATCCTGACAGCAATTAAGTATGGTGGCGCTGCGTGACCTCTCAGTCGGTCGCTTGTCGGACTTCGGTCTGCAAAGATCGCGCCAAATCTAAGCGATGTCTATTCCTGCAACTGCTGTACACGCTGACGGCGTCATCCTAGACTACTCGCTGGCTTATGCCGCCGCCCAGCTCTGAGAGTTCCAGCCTCCTATTGGCCAATTGACCGCTGGGAAGTCGAGCGGCTGGAAGATGACGAGCGACTGGCGCAACTTCGCCGCGCCTTCGATGATAAGTTTTGGGGCGATATTCCGGCGATCGCTGGTACTTTCGAAGCCTGCCTTGCTCTTCCTGCCGCAGGCTACGAGCTGGTATGAGTGACGGCACTGCCAGAGGTACACAGAGCCGCCAGAGCGCGAAACCTCTGCGCATACGGCTTTTCCAGCTTGTCCACGGCGATTCCCAGCACGCCGAATTGGCGTCTATCGTACGCTGGCGGCTCGCAATAGACTCGAACGCGCACGACTAAGTACTAGCCCATGTTACGAGCGAACTCCGTCCGAACTGAACTGGAAGTCCAGTTACTCCGGCAGGTCAGGACCTGGCCCGAGGGAACACCAATCTCGGCTGGCGCGCTGGCGCAACTGGGCAGCACGACGAAAGTTGGCCGCGCCCTTGCCAGGCTGGTTGTGAAAAACCATCTCCTGCGAATGACGCGAGGTCTGTACCTTTTGCCCGTCCAAGGCAAGTTCGGCCCAAGGGCTCCTGCAGTCCAACCCGTCCTGCAAGGATTGATGTGCATGACTGGCGAAACCATCGTCACGTCACCGGCAACGGCCGCCAACGCTTTGGGGGGCAGCCTTCAGGTCCCTGTGCGACACGTCTTCTTGACGTCGGGCCGAACGCGGCGCTTCTACCTGGGAAAGCTATCCGTCGATCTCGTCCATGCGCCGAGTTGGCAACTGCTCTTGCCTGGTTCTCTTGCTGGAGATGTTCTTCGATGCCTTATCAATGGCGGGAAATCAGCAGCCAGGGCAGAGGTCCAGCGTCTTCAGAAGCTAGTTCCTGAAGTCGAGTTCGAAGCGTTGAGGGCCGTCTCGGCCAAGCTACCCAAGTGGCTGGCAGCCGAGATTCGCAACCCACGCCCACCTCACCAATAGATCGGGGGACAAATAAAAAAGGCTGCCAAAGCAGCCTGAGTGACCACGGGTTCACCGTAGCAAGTTCATTTACGTCTCGGCGTCTGGATGCTGGCTTTCGCGAGCATTCCAGCCGTTGGATCCGAGCGCTTACAACCTAATTTTAGCGCGCCGAGCGCACGGCGGTGCGCTTGGTTTTGACCGCAGGTTTCGTTCGGTGAGCCTTGGCCGCATCCTGGTGCGCCTGCAACGCCTGAGTCAGATCCGACTCCCTCACGCTGGCGGCCGCGAGTCGCTCGGTCAATGCAGCAATCTCCACCCGGGCCTCATGATCCCGGACAGTCAGCGTCTCGACTTTCTCCCGCAGCCCATCCAACAGGCGTTGGGCATCGACGAGAGCAGTGCGCGCCGACTTGGCATCCTGGCGGTTACGGTCGACATCTTCGAGCAACCGGCGTTCGGTGCCGGCGGTGCGCTCCTCGATGCGTTGCCGTTCGGCTGCGTGGGCGCGTTGCTGCTCGGCGAACGCCTGGCGATCGGCGTCCCGTTCCTCAATAACGCCGGCCAAGCTTGACCGTGCCCGGGACAAGTCAGCCATGGCTCTGCCCAAGTCGGATCGCAGCTGGACCATCTCGACGTTTCGTTCGTCCAGCTGCCGCTTGGCCAACTCCAGTGCCTGGTCGATGCCGGCGGCCTTCTCTGCCAATGCTGCTTCTTGGGTGGCCAGATCCTGGCGGGCTGTCGCCAGGGTCTGCTGATCGAATTGGAGCTGGCCAAGCTGGGCCGAAAGAGTGGTTTCGGCGCGCTGGGCGCCGGCATCCACTGCGGCCGTCCAAAGCTGGCCAAGCAGGTGCCGTACTTCATGGGTTGGCCCGCCCTCCTCTAGCCCTGCATCGAGCCCGAGCCGTCCAGCCAGACCGGCAAACCACGTGTCGAGCATTGGTGCTACGGTGTTCGGCGAACCGCGGCCCATCTGGCCCCGTACGCGTTCGATCGTCGGCCGAACGCCTTGGGCGATCAGCGCATCGGCCGCCGCATTCACTTCATGCTGCTGAACGCCTCTCGAACTTTTCGTATTCACTGCCCTGCTCCAGTGCGCTTTATTACCCACGATAAAGGATATTTATCGTAGATAAACACGAATATTTGTAATAAACCATATGTGTATGCTTTTATTTTGCACAGAACCGCGCCATTTCAAAACAAATTAGCGGCGTTGGTTGATACAAATCGCTTTGCCCCATTTAATGGCGAGGTGCCGTTCTCGGCGCGACAGAAAAACAACAAGGAGGAAACAAGCGATGAAACTGACCTGGGTGCGCCTTTGCAACTTCCAATCTTGCGGACCGGCGCCTCTGCGCATCGGCTTCAACGACATGACGTTCTTGCTGGGGCCTAACGGCGCAGGCAAGACAGCGGTGCTGCAGGCACTGTCGCGGATGTTCGGCGCCGATCCGACCCTGCGACGGGTGCGGCGTGCCGATTTCCACGTGCCCATTGGGGTGATCTCACTTTCCGTGCAGAAAACCCGGTTAGGAACTACGGGTTAACCCGTGCTATTTTATTGTCTGGAATTATCAGTAGCGAATACGTAGACTGCAGCAGGCTCGCGACCGCGCCAGCCACGGGAGGACCAGCTTGTCTAGCTACTACCTACGTTTCGTTGGCGCCGATACTTTGCCCAAATCGCTATCCAAGCGGGAAGTCGAAGAGTGCTTTGGGCTGAGCATTGAAGACATCCAGGAGCTGCGCCCGCCCCGGTTCAGAGGGTCTGCACGCCTTGGCGCTGCAGTTCAACTGGTGATGCTGCGCGCTACGGGCCGGCATCCGGATGCCTTTTCAGGGCTCCCCTCCGTTTTGCTGCGGCACCTGACCTCAGCGCTTGGCATGAACGCGACGGACATCGCATCGGTGACCTCGCTGTACAAGGACAAGGACACGCGGTACGAGCACCAGCTCTGGGCTCGGGAACGTGTTGGCTTCGCGGTACTAGACGACACCACAAAACTGCTCCTGGCAGATGCACTGGGCGAGCTTTCCGCCTCAGCGGTATCAGTCGATGACCTAGTCCAACAGTCGGAGCTCTGGCTTTTTGATCGTCGGCTCGTTCTGCCTGGTGATCGGACGCTGCGTGACATGGCGCGCACAGCCTTTGCTGACCAGGAGAGCGCTGCAATCGCAGCGATCCGCGCCTGTGCGCCACGCAAGCAGATTCAGGCGGCGCTCTCGCACGCGTTCTCCAAGCGATCAGGGCCTGGCGGTCACACCGTGCTGGAGTGGCTGCGCACGCCCCCGGGAAAGCATGGACAGCTCACGCTGAGCGAGGTCACCAAGAAGATCGAGTGCCTCAAGTCACTGTATGTTCACAAGTGGAAGCTGTCGGCGATTCCATTGAATCGTCTCAGGGCGTACAGCCAGGAGGTGATCAATCGTCCGCCATCCGCTACGAAATTTCTCTCTGAGGATCAGCGCGATCTATGGGCTGCTGCCGGTTCAGTGGACACCGACCTAAGCTTTTCCACCTTAACAAGGTGTCTTTGAAACCGGCAGCAGCCCAGAACGCCCCCTTTTCTTGAGGGCGTAGCGAGACACTTTTTGCGCTTACTTGGCAGGCTCGATGGCAGTGACGACCATCTTTCCGCCCTCGTTGATCACCATGAAGCGGATCTTGTCGCCGACCTGTGGCTTGTCGAGCAGGGCCTTGTCCTTGGCAGTGAACACCATGGTCATTCCCGGCATCTCCAGGTGCTTGATGTCACCGTGCTTGATGGTGATCTTGCCGGCGTCCTTGTCGATCTTGCGTACTTCCCCCTCCGTCATGGAGGCTGCAGGCGCGGAGGCGGATTTGCCTGCGTCCGTGCCGGCCTGGGCCGAGGCCGACAGCGGCAGGAGCGCCGCCAGCGACAGCGTTGCGCCCATCAACAATTTGGTTGCGGTTTGCATAGGAACTCCTTTTTCGAATAGAGGCAGCGCTCGTGCCGTTACTTCTTGACCACCGTGACCTGGCCCTTCATGCCGGCGTCGTAGTGGCCTGGGTACAGGCAGGCGAACTTCACTTCGCCAGCCTTGGTGAACTGCCAGATGATCTCGCCTTGCTTTCCGGGGGCCAGTGACACCTTGCTGGGTTCGTCATGCTCCATGTCCGGGAATTTCTTCATCGTCTCGTAATGCTCCTTGAGTTCGGCATCGGTGCCCATGCTGAACTCGTGTTTGACCTGGCCACTGTTCTTGATCACGAACTTGACGGTTTCACCCTGCTTGACGGAAATCGCGGCGGGCGTGAAGCGCATGGTGTCGGCCATGTCCACATTGATAGTGCGAGTCACCTTGCTGGCCTGGCCTGGCTGACCAATGGCGGATTCAGCACTGCCGTGGCCTTTGGCGCCGCCGCCGTCATGGCCACCACCGTGGTTGCCTCCGGCGAAGCTGTTGAAGGAAAGGGCCACCAGGGCGGAGGCTGCGATCAGGGAAAGAGTGCGTTTCATAGTTACCTTGGGTTGTGAATGAGGAAAGGATCCGATCAGTGGCCGCTGTGCGAAGACGGTTTTTTGACCTTGACGACGGTGTCCGATGTGGACTTCTCTTTGCGGGGCATGGACTGGCCTCCCTCGGCTTTGAAGCGGGCAGGTTCTGCCATGGGGCCGGTGTACTCGTAGGCCACAGTGCCTGGCGGGTTCTTGTACCAACCCGGGTTCTTGTAGTCGCCCGGCTTCTGGTCGCGGCGCACCTTCAGGACACTGAACATGCCGCCCATCTCGACCGAACCGAACGGGCCTTCCCCGGTCATCATCGGAAGGGTGTTGTCGGGAATGGGCATCTCCATCTCGGTCATGTCGGCCATGCCGCGCTCGCCCATGACCATGTAGTCAGGGATCAGGTTGTTGATCTTCTTGGCAATGCCCCGGTGGTCCACGCCGATCATGGTGGGAACGTCGTGCCCCATGGCATTCATGGTGTGGTGGCTCTTGTGGCAGTGGAATGCCCAGTCGCCTTCTTCGTCTGCCAGGAATTCGATCTGGCGCATCTGGCCCACGGCCACGTCGGTGGTCACTTCATAGAGCCGTGTGCTCTTGGGGGTGGGGCCGCCATCAGTGCCCGTCACCAGGAACTCGTGACCATGCAAGTGCATGGGGTGATTGGTCATGGTGAGGTTGCCGATCCGGATGCGAACCTTGTCGTTGAGCCGCACGTTCAGCGAGTCGATGCCTGGGAAAACCCGGCTGTTCCATGCCCACAGGTTGAAGTTCGTCATTTCTGCGACCTTCGGCGTGGCTGCGCCTGGCTCGATGTCGTAAGAGCTCAACAGGAAGCAGAAATCCCGTTGCACTTCATCGATCAGTGGATGCTTGGTCTTGGGGTGCGTGATCCAGAAGCCCATCATGCCCATGGCCATCTGGGTCATTTCATCGGCGTGTGGGTGGTACATGAAGGTGCCAGGACGGCGGGCCACGAACTCATAGACGAAGGTCTTGCCAGGCTGGATCGCTGGCTGGTTCAAGCCCGCCACGCCATCCATACCGCTGGGCAAACGCTGCCCGTGCCAGTGGATGCTGGTGTGTTCGGGCAGTTTGTTGGTCACAAAAATGCGAACGCGATCGCCTTCCACCACCTCGATCGTGGGGCCTGGGCTCTGGCCGTTGTATCCCCACAGGTGTGCTTTGAAACCGGGCGCCATTTCGCGCACCACGGGTTCGGCCACCAGATGAAACTCTTTGACGCCTTGGTTCATGCGCCAGGGCAGCGTCCAGCCGTTGAGCGTAACCACAGGGTTGTAGGGGCGCCCGGAACTGGGCACCAGCGGCGCCATCGTGTCGGCACTGGACTGAAACACGGGCTCGGGCAATGCGGCCATCGCCACCCGGCTCACGCTCGCTGCGGCCACGGCCCCTCCGGCGATGCCGGCAAACCGGAAAAAATCTCTTCTTGAATTCATGTTGGTTTCCTTGGGGGATCAGTGGCCTGCACCAGCTTCGGCGGCGGCTGCACCGCCGCCCGAGATGCCAGCGCTGGTGGGCTTGCCAATGAGAGAGGCTTGAAGTGCCGCATCCGCCAGCCAGAACTGCTGCTCGGCATTCAGGGCGGCCATCACCGAATTGACCTGGTCGCGCGAATCGGCCAGCAGCTCAAAGACGCTGATCAGCATTCCGTTGTAGCGCAGCTGGTTTTCTTCAGAAATGGTTTTCCGCAGGGGGATCACCTCGTCGCGGTGGTGCCGCGCGATGTCATACGCCGTGCGGTACGCGGAGTAGCTCTCCCGAAGGTTTGAGCCAGCCGCGCGTGCGGTTGCTTCCAGACGGCTGGCAGCAGCCAGCGTCTGCGCGTTCATGGCGTCGCGCCGCATGCCCCCCCAGTCGAAGATGGGCAGCTGCAGGCTGATCTCGAAGCCGCGCCGCGTGGAATGGGTGTTTTCGGCGGCATCAAACACCGAGTCGCGCCGTACCCCCAGCTCGATGTCCGTGAAGGTCGTGATCGTGTTCCAGCCCTGCGCGCGTGCGGCGGCGTCGTAGTCGGCCTTCGCAATCTGCAGATCCAGCCGCCCCTTGGACGCCTGACGGCCAGCGTCCGATGGGGACAGCGGCTCCTTGGGCAGGGTAGGCAGGCGCTCAGGCAACTTGAGCTGCTGGGCTTGGGCTTCGTCCAGACCCAGCAGCCGCACCAACTCCTCACGGGCTGCCGTGACCTGGTGCTGGGAACTGGCCAGCTGGGTCGCCGTGTCGGCATAAAACGCTTGCTGGCGCACGCGATCGAGCTTGTTGAAATTACCCACCGCCTGCATGCGCTTGGCCAACTCTGCGCTGGCCTGAGCACTTGCGACAACCTGTTGGGTGTAAGTCAGCGTCTGTTGCGCGGCGACAGCGCGGACCCAGGACTGACGTACCTGCGTGACCTGGTCCACCACGTCGCTGCTCAGGCGCAGCTGGGCCTGCTTGATGCGCTGCTCGGCGATGCCCTTGCGAGTGGGCAAGGTCAGCAGGTCCAGCAGTCCGAAGGACAGGAGGCGTCCAATCTCCGTCTCGCTGCCCAGACGCACACGCTCCAGGCTCAGGATGGGGTTGGCAATGCGGCCGGACTGGGCTGCCGTGGACGCGTCCGCCCAGTTTTGGGCCACGATGGCCTGCAGGGATGGGCTATTGATCAGCGCGAGCTGCACGGCGTCCTTCTGGCTGAGCGGCTTGGCCAGCAGATCCAAAGCGCGTTGGCGCAAGGCGTCACGCTCGCTCTGGTCCCGGGCCAAGGTAAGCTGGCCGTCCGTGAAGCCGCTTGCGGCTGCGTTGGCGCTGGCGAGGTTTTGCTCCAGATTCACGCTGGCGCAGCCAGACAAGACCGCAACTGCGGCCACGGCGATCACGAGTTTGGTGCGGGGCATGCGCAAGGGGCGGTTCATTGTTTGCCCCCATGGTGTGCGTCATGGCCTGGGGCGGGTTGTTCCTGGCCGGTTGTGGGCGCCGTCTGGCGCATCTCCTTGGCATAAGCACGCCATCCCCCGATCTCGCCCACCTTGTCATTGGCCGCTTTCCACGGCTGGACGGATTGCTCTTTGTAGGCGTCGTAGCCCGAGAGGGCGGATCGGTACGAAAGCTGGTAGTCCACCTTCGTCAGTTCGCCCTCGGGTACCTGCGCGAGGGCCAGGGACGGCGCTATGAGCGCGGCGGCCAGCCAGAGGGTTGAGGTAGGTCGTGAAAGCCAGGAATTTCTCATAGGTTCACCATGCGTTTTGATGCAACGCATTGTGTGAGCCGATGGCTTCCAAAGACATAACGGATTCATTACATCTTTGTCATGTAAAAGAAAGGAGGAAGTCTGAGGGCAATCTGCAGGCACACTGGCGGCCACGCGCAGCGCCAAGGAGATCCCGTGAAGATATTGATCGTCGAAGATGAAATCAAAACCGGCGAATACCTGCGCCAAGGGTTGCGTGAAGCGGGTTTCAACGCCGATCTGGTCCACAACGGAGTCGATGGCCTGCATCTGGCGCAGGAAGGTGACTACGATCTGGTGATCCTGGATGTGATGCTTCCCGGGATGGATGGCTGGCAGGTGCTCACCCATCTGCGCCGCCGTGGGCTGGAGATGCCCGTGTTGTTTCTCACCGCCAAGGACCAGGTGCAAGACCGGATCAAAGGTTTGGAACTCGGGGCGGACGACTACTTGGTCAAACCGTTTTCCTTCGCCGAGTTGCTGGCGCGAGCGCGCACCATCCTCAGGCGCGGTCGCAACGGCACCGAGGTGACGATCCTCCAGGTGGCCGATCTAGAACTGGACCTCTTGCGGCGGCGAGTCAGCAGATCGGGCAAACGCATAGACCTCACTGCCAAGGAATTCGGACTCCTGGAGCTGCTGATGCGCCGTCAAGGGGAAGTTCTGCCGCGCTCTCTGATTGCGTCGCAGGTATGGGATATGAATTTCGACAGCGACTCCAACGTGATCGAGGTGGCTATGCGCAGGCTTCGGGCCAAGATTGACGATGCCTTTGACGCCAAGTTGATCCAGACGGTGCGAGGTATGGGGTATGTGCTTGAGGCTCCGCAGGAGCGTGCGTGAAAGCCCGGTACTCGCTCACGACACGGCTGACGGCCTTTTTTACTTTGGCTTCCGGACTTGTGCTCGTTGGCCTGGGGACGCTCGTTGCCATTTCCATCGACCGGCACTTTGTGGAACTCGACCGCGATGCCCTGCGCGACAAGATCCACCTGACGCGTGAGGTGATAGGAAAATCCACGTCGCCGCAGGACCTCAAATTGCGATTGGACGACGTTTTACACAGCCATGAGGGCCTTTTTGTGAGCGTTTTCCGTGGCAGGGATCCGCTCTATGCGACTACGGATTTTCAGTTTCCAGAGGACCTCGTCGCCCTGACCCAGAAGGCCCGCCTGGGCGTTGCATCTTGGAAAACCAAGGAGCGAGAGTACAGAGGGATGTCTGCGTCCGTGACGTTGCCGGGTTCCGCCGAGCCGCCTCTGCAGGTCTGGGTGGCCGTGGACATTGCCCACCACAAGCACTTCATGTACGAATTGATTTGGGTGCTTGTGGGCTACGTGGCATTGGCAACGCTGGTTGCCGGGATCCTCGGTTGGTGGGCCGCAAAGAATGGCTTGGCCCCCCTTCGGGCGATGCGGTCCCGCGCCATGGCCATCACGGCACAGCGACTGGACGAGCGGATGCCAACCCAGGAGTTTCCGGTGGAAATGGCCGACCTGGCGACCACCCTCAACGAGATGCTCCGGCGTCTGAAGGATGAGTTTGACCGCCTGTCCGAGTTTTCTTCGGACCTGGCTCACGAGCTGCGCACGCCCATCAACAATCTGATGACACAGACGCAGGTCACGCTCAGCCAGGCGCGCTCCTCTGAGGAGTACCAGGACATACTGGCCTCCAACGCCGAGGAGTACCAGCGCTTGGCCCGCATGGTGGCTGACATGTTGTTCCTGGCCAAGGCTGATCACGGTCTCATCCTTCCCAGCACGGAGAGAATCGCGGTCCATGATGAAACACAGGCTTTGTTTGACTTCTACGAGGCCCTTGCCGAAGAAAAGCTGGTCCGACTGCAATTGATCGGGACGGCGGAGATCACTGGCGACCGGTTGATGCTGCGCCGGGCGCTGAGCAATCTCCTGTCCAACGCCATTCGCTACACCCCGCCCGGCGAGCAGGTGGTCGTGGACATCCAAGGGGACCTGCACGGAACCGCCGTGGATGTCGTCAACGCTGGACCTTCTATCGATGCGCAGATGATCCCCCGCCTGTTCGACCGCTTCTTTCGGGCAGACAAGTCGCGCAAGCATCTGGACTCCGATGGCGCGGGCTTGGGCTTGTCCATCACCCAGGCGATTGTTCATGCGCACCGGGGGCGGATTTCCGTGAGTTCGGCCGGTGGCAGGACTTGTTTTTCGATGTATTTCCCCAGTGCACAAAGCATTGGCAAGCACCTCACGACAGATGCATGACCCTCTGGCAACCCTCATAGACTGCTGGAAGGCAGATCCGAGCAGCACCTACAACACCTGGTTCCTGTGGGACCAGAGGGTCAAGAACTTCCGCTCCATTCGCCGAGGCATTGCGCAGGTGGTGGAGGACATCCGGGGTGGCACGTTTGGCAATGCCTACCGAGGCTCCTCGCTGGAGACGATTGTGGGCTCCGTGGCAGAGCAGCGCCAGATTTTCAAGGGAGCGGACCACGCGTTCCTCTGGAAACCCAAGCTGCGGATTCCGGACATCTACGAGAGCACGAGCAACCAGCTCGCCTTCGCAGATCTTCTTCACACTTGCGATCACTGCAACTGCGCAGAAGACGTAGTGGCCGCCATACAGCGCATTGATGCGATTGGCATCAAAGGCTTGGGTCCAGCAGTTGCTAACTTGCTGTATTTCATCCACCCAACGCTGGTCTCTCCCTTCAACACGGCCATCGTCAATGGGTTCAACGCGGTGACCGGGGGGCGCGTGAAGCTCGGACGCTGGGACCACTATCTCTCCATGCGGGAGGGCTTGCTGCGCTTGAACGCGCAGTACCGGCTGAAACTATCGAACGATCTCGGCGCGATCGCAGGTCTGATGTTTGACATCGGCAGCGGCCGATATGCCGCACCGCCACAAGCCATGGATGCGGCGGCTGCGGCTCTATGGCAAGAAGATCTCGAACGGGTGCGGCAGGAATCCACCGCATTGCAACGGGAACTGTCCCAGGCGACCGAGAGCGATGCGACCCACACGGGTGTCCAGGCCTCGCTGCGCGACCTGGGCAAGGCCCTCGGCTTTGAGGTCTGGATCGCGTCCAACGACCGGGGCCGCGCCTATGGCGGGGGGCTGCTGGGAGATGGATGCATGGCGCAGTTGCCCGCCAGCCTGGACCGAGGACTGGAGTCCGTGCGACTGATCGATGTCGTATGGGTTGATCCCCAGACCTCGCAATTCGCCGCCGCATTCGAAGTCGAACACACCACGTCCATCTATTCGGGCATCGTACGCATGCTCGATTTGGCCCTGGGCACGCCGGTTGCAGGCAACTGCGCCCTGTTTCTGGTGGCTCCAGACAATCGCAGAGACAAGGTCGCTGAGCAACTTCAAAGGCCCGCCTTCTCCAGGGTGTCAGAGCTAGGAATCCGGTACTTGCCCTACAGCCAACTGGAGCAGAACCATGCCTCCATGAGCCGCTTTGGGTCCAGCATCAAGCCGTTGCTGGAGATTTCGCAGCGGCTGTGAGCCACCGCTATTTCGTGCGGCGCGCTTCGCTTGGGCTCGGCTCTTTGGGCCCCTGGGATGCAGCAACCCACGGCGATGTCGGCAAGATGAAGTTTCTGTTATCCCGAGCGGCGAGATTGACGGGTAGCGCCTTGCGTTGCGAAAGTTACAGGTCGAACTTCAACCCCTACGATTGGGCATTGCCTCGGTACAGATTTCGAGGCAGAACTTCGCAAACTCTTCGCCCCCAGAAAGCCTCGGCATGAACGTCACGACAAAGCCATTGGATGCACTATTGCCCGTCAGTTCGCTGGGAAACTCTGTGCCCAAAGCACCGAGCATCCAGGGAGGCGGTTTTCTGGACGCGATGAAGCAGGCGCTTTCAACCACAAGCCAGTTGCAGAGTGAGTCTGGTCGCCTGAGCCGCGAGGTCACATTCGGCAATCCCACGGTCAGTCTCGAAGAAACGATGCTCGCTGGCGTCAAGTCGAACATCGCGTTTCAGGCCACGCTTCAGAGCCGTAACCGCATTGTTCAGGCCTACACGGACGTAATGAACATGCAGGTCTGAAGCCAGCCGAGCGCGGCGGACCTACCTCGCAAACAATCGTGAAAACGGTAGGTAAATCAGGGAAACCGTAGACTCGACGTCTGCACTGGAGGCCATATGCAATCCAAGGAACACTGGGAACGCGTCTACTCAACGAAGGCTGCCTCGGGCGTCAGCTGGTTTCAGGACCACGCGCGGCAGTCCGTTCAACTCATTGGCCAGACTGGCGTCGCATGCCACGCCGGCATCATTGACGTCGGAGGAGGTGCCTCCACCCTTGTTGACGATCTGCTGGAGGAAGGCCGCACGAATATCACGGTCCTTGACTTGTCCGAGGCAGCGCTGGCAGCGTCAAAGTCCCGCTTGGGCCCACGAGCAGTCGATGTCTCCTGGCTGATTGGTGATATCACGCGCGTAGAACTGCCCCGGCATGCCTATGAAGTGTGGCATGACAGGGCCGTATTCCATTTCCTCACAACGCGAGAGGACCGTGAGTCCTACATCAGAGCGGTCCTTCGGGCCGTAAAGCCAGGTGGTCATGTCATCGTCGCAACGTTCGCTGAGGACGGGCCTGAGAACTGCAGTGGACTGCCGGTCATGCGCTATAGCGCCGATGGTCTGCACGCCGAATTCGGTGCGCCGTTCCGGCTCCTGCGGCAGGAAAGTGAGGAGCACCACACGCCATTTGGGACCGTTCAGAAGTTCATCTATTGCCTGTGCCGCAAGGAGGCCAACTGAAATTGCCTTCTCCTTGAGTCACTTGAAATTCCGCCAAGGCTTGGAAGATCTCCGTCCTTGGCGGTAGCTTGTGACCGCATCAGAAACGAGAGGCCTTTGCCGATTCGTCCAAGTTGGCGGCAACTGCTGCATGGTGCGCTGCGTGATAGCGGTCAGGATAGATTTCGTTGAGCTTGCGGCCGTCTTCGCCCACAGCGACCAGTTCGCCTTCGCGGATGGCGCGCGCCAGCTCATTCTTGACCTGCTCACGAGTTTTCAGCGACTTGCCCGCCACGATGGGGTAGCGGCCAGACATCAGTTCATTGCGTTTGACGCCGAGTTCACCCGCTACCATGATGTCACCTGAGCGGATTGCCTGCTCAAGCTCGTCCCGCACTTGGTCGCGCGATTTTGTGACCTGTGCAGAAGCAGTCGCCGGGTACGCACCGGGGTTGAGTTGTTTGAGCGTCAGACCCGATTCGCCGGAGGCGAGCATGTCGCCGCTTTGCATCGCATGGGCCAACTCGGCCTGCACTTGTTCACGTGTCTTGCTGACCACTTGATCCGAAGCAAAAGCGGGGGCGGCGATGAGGGAAAGGACGATGAGAGTGGACTTGAGTTTCATGGTGGGGTTTCCTTTTTGGACAACTGGCGAAGGTTCAGGTGCAACCGCGAGCCTGCTTGAGAAGACGCGCGGTTGCCGGTGATCGTTGAGAGGGTTCAGGGCAGTTGGCGGGCATCGACCCAGCCAGCTTCGCCGCCCATGTCCCGCACACCGTCACGACCGACGGGGTTGCGCTTGGCGGACTGCAACTCATCCAGAACTTGCTGGCGGGTCTTGGTCAGTTTTGGGCCTGGGACAAGTGGATAGGTGCCGGGATAGCCACGGCTGATCCAATACAGCGTGCCATCTTTTTTCGCGGCCAGCACAGTGCTTTCGACCGCTTGGCGGCTCACTGCATTGCCCAAGTGATCGGGGGCCAGGGTGACACCTTCTTCCGCGCTTGGGCTTGCGTGGTACACGGAAGTGGCGAAAGAAGCGGTGGCGGATGCAGCGAGGCTGGCGACGAGGATTGCGGTACGAACTTTCATGATGGTCTCCTGTGGCGCCGGATGCCCGATATGGTTCATCCAGGTGGCGATTTCTGCACCACGGAGAGAAGTCTAGAAATCGCATCCCCACGAAGAGGTGACCCACTGATTACGTTTTTGAAAGCAGCTGGCAATGCACGCGAATCTGAGCACGAGGCACTATCGTTTTCAGGGCGATCACACTCACCCGTCAAAGCGCAGCTTGAAAGAAGGAAGGACGCGCTACTGGAGTCATCCGAGACTGCGAATGGTCAAGGTGGACGCCGCTGGCCGCATGCTCACGGATGACTCTGCCAAGGATGACACCGCGCAATCTGCAGCTCCTTCCGGCAATCCATCGACCCGCACACGTTGATGCATCCGGCAATGCGGTGCAACACCCGTTGCGTCCGTGGACGGCGGCAAGGAAGCATCGCCGCGACCACAGTCGAACGTCTGGAAATGCCGCCATTCATGTGACGCAAGTCAAGAATTGACGATGATCATGCTTGACATTGCCACCATGGTAAGCCGTATCGTTCCCACGAGGTCCATCACTCTCTCGATGGCCACTTCTTGGAGATCGCCATGAACCACGACCACACCACAGGACATTCAGAAGCTGCCAACTCCGCCGGAGGCCGTCGCAAATTGATCGGCGCGGTGATCATGCTTGCGCTCATCGGGGCATTCTTCTTGCTCAGGGAACACTGGTCGCACATTGCGGGCTATTGGCCCTATCTGCTCTTGCTGGCCTGTCCTTTGATGCACATCTTCCATGGGCACGGGGGGCACGGATCCCACGAAGGCGATTCGAGCAAAAAGTAATCTTGCAGGCACACAACACATTTGCAGGGAGGCCATTCATGTCCAACACGGAACCGCACGATCACACCCACCATCGCCATAAGCATCATGAAGGGATCCACGGGGATACACCGCCGCCAGCAACTGAACTGAAAGACCCCGTCTGCGGTATGGCGGTGACTGCCCAGTCCCAGTACACCGCCTTCCACGAAGGCCACAATTACTACTTTTGCGGCGCCAAGTGCCAGGGGCGCTTTGTCGAGGCGCCACAGAAGCACGCACCGGGCGCTCAAGGCAAGTCTGGGACCGAGCTTGAAGCAATCCAGCCCGGCACCATCTACACCTGTCCCATGCACCCGGAGGTGCAGCAAGACCGTCCCGGAAACTGCCCCAAATGCGGCATGACGCTGGAGCCCATGTTGCCCACGCTGGATGAGGGAGAAAACGCCGAACTCGTGGATTTCCGGCATCGCTTCTGGTGGACGTTGCCACTTACCGTGGTGGTCACCATCCTGGCCATGGTGGGACACCGGCTGCAGTGGTTCGAGATGGCCACACAGAGCTGGATCGAACTCGTGCTGACGGTTCCCATCGTGCTGTGGGCGGGCTGGCCCTTCTTTGTGCGTGGCGCCCAGTCCATCGCCAATCGCAGTCCCAACATGTGGACACTGATCGGCCTGGGAACAGGCGCCGCATTTGTCTACAGCGTGGTCGCCACTGTGGCACCTGGGGTGTTTCCCGCCTCGTTCCAGGCCATGGGGCGCGTGGCGGTGTACTTCGAAGCGGCCGCCGTCATCATCTCGCTCACGCTGCTCGGCCAGATGCTGGAGCTGAAGGCGCGCTCGCAGACGTCGGCTGCCATCAAATCATTGCTGGGCCTGGCTCCCAAGACCGCACGGCGTATCGACGCCAATGGCCAGGAGAGTGATGTCCCGTTGTCCCACGTCCATGTGGGCGACCTCTTGCGCGTGCGCCCTGGGGAGAAGGTGCCTGTGGATGGCGTGGTGGTCGAGGGCAGCAGCGCGGTGGACGAAGCCATGCTCACGGGGGAGCCAGTGCCCATCGTCAAAGGGCCAGGCGACTCCGTCATCGGTGCCACGCTCAACACCAACGGCGCGCTGGTGATCCGGTCGGAGCGGGTGGGCTCCGCCACCATGCTGTCCCAGATCGTGCAAATGGTGGCACAGGCGCAGCGCTCCCGCGCGCCCATGCAGCGCATGGCCGACCAAGTGGCGGGCTACTTCGTGATGGCTGTGGTGGGTATCGCGTTGCTCACACTGTTCGCGTGGGGCCTGTTCGGTCCGGAGCCACGATGGGTCTACGGTCTGGTCAACGCCGTGGCGGTGCTGATCATTGCCTGCCCCTGCGCTCTGGGTCTGGCCACGCCCATGTCCATCATGGTGGCCACCGGCCGGGGCGCCACCAGCGGCGTGCTGTTCAGGGATGCTGCCGCCATCGAGAACCTGCGCAAGGTGGACACGCTGATTGTGGACAAGACGGGCACGCTCACTGAAGGCAAGCCCTCGTTCGAGCGCGTGGTGGCGATGCCCGGTCTGTCCGAGGACGAAGTGCTGCGCCTCGCAGCCAGTCTGGACCAGGGCAGCGAGCATCCGCTGGCCGATGCGATCGTCCAGGCTGCCCGTGCCAAGGGCTTGGCTCTGGACAAACCCGAGGACTTCGAGTCCGGGTCGGGCATCGGCGTGCGCGGACGGGTCGCCGGTCGTCAGCTCGCCCTGGGAAACACGGTCCTTATGGAGCAGGTGGGCGTTTCTGCGAGTCCGCTGCTTGCGCAGGCGGAGGCCTTGCGCGCCACAGGGGCCAGCGTGATGTACCTGGCAGCTGATGGCCAGCTTCAAGGTCTTTTGGCGGTTTCTGACGCCGTCAAGGCGAGCACGCCGGAAGCGCTGGCGACGCTGCACGCGGCGGGACTGCGGATCGTCATGGCCACGGGCGACGGCATGACCACCGCCAAGGCAGTGGGCGCGAAGCTGGGGATCGATGAGGTCCATGGCGAGGTCAAGCCTGCGGACAAGCTGGCTCTGGCGTCCCGGCTACAAGGCGAAGGCCGTGTCGTTGCCATGGCAGGGGACGGGATCAACGACGCGCCCGCCCTGGCCAAGGCCGATGTGGGCATCGCGATGGGCACGGGCACCGATGTGGCGATGAACAGCGCCCAGGTTACCCTGGTCAAAGGTGATCTGCGGGGTATTTCCACAGCGCGGGAATTGTCGGAGGCGACGGTGGGCAACATGAAGCAAAACCTGATGTTTGCCTTCCTCTACAACGCGCTGGGCATACCGATCGCCGCAGGGCTGCTGTATCCCTTCACCGGATGGCTGCTATCGCCCATGATCGCAGCGCTGGCGATGAGCCTGAGTTCGGCGTCCGTGATCGCCAACGCCCTGCGGCTTCGCAAGGGCTGAGGAAGGCCGGTCGGCACGGATTTGATCTGGGTTAAGTCCGTGGCCGACATTCTGGATACCATTCGCACCATGACCGCCGTCAGGAGCACCTTTTTTCGCCGAGGACGCTGGATAACCAGCGTTCTGGTCGCGGCGTTGCTTCTGATGCAGTTCGCGTTGGCCGCCTATGCCTGTCCCAAGCTGGACTCGGCAGCCCATGCGGCATCGATGCAAAAAGCGGGCATGGCCATGGAAGATGCCGTCGGCATGCCTTCCATGCCCGATTGTCACGCGATGGCGGGCACCATGGATGAGCAGGCCCCTCAGCTGTGCCGGGCCCATTGTGACGGCGACAGCCTGTCCTCCCCTTCGCTCCAGGGTCTGGATCTGCAGGCGCTCGCGGCGCATGCCATCTGGGTCGCTTATGTGCTGCCAGTGGTCCTGGACTCCGAGCGCCACATTGACCCTCGGGCTGTCTACGTGGAGCTGGACAGTCGAGCGGGCTCTCCCCCCATCTATCTGACCCATCAGGTCTTTCGAAATTGATCGTGCACGTCTTGCGCGCTGCCTTGCAGCGTTTGCGCAAGTCTGACTTCGTGCCCATTCATTTCGAGGACCACCATGCCCATCACCTCCTTCGGCGCTCCCTGCGAGCGCCTGTCTGCGCACCAGCGCATTCATCCCATCGTGCAGCGCATCCGGGTGCGCAACCTCCACCATCTGCGCCTGGGCGCTCTCGGGTTCCTGCTGGCCGGCATCGGCTTGGTCGGCAACCAGGCCCACGCCCTGGGCTTTGCAGAGGCCTTGGATCTGGCGGAGCAGCACAGCCCTCGCATCACGGCCCAGCGGCTGCAGATTGACGCAGCCAGCAGTACGCAGAAGGCCGCAGGGACCCTGCCGGATCCCAAACTCTCGGTCGGTATCGAGAACTTTCCCATCAGCGGCATGGACCGCTTCAGCCTCACACGCGAGTCCATGACAATGCAGCGCCTGGCGCTGATGCAGGAGGTGCCCAACCGGGCCAAGCGCGATGCCCAGATCGCGGGCGCCGAGGCCAAGGTGGAGCGCGAACGCGCCGCCCTGGCGGTCCAGCGCCTGCAGATCCGTCTGGAGCTGAGCCAAGCTTGGATCATGGCGCAGTCCATCGAACAGCGCGACCAGGTGCTCTCCGATCTACTGCGCGAGAACCAGCGCCTGCAGGACAGCCTACCCGCAAGCATCGCGGGGGGGACGGCCCAGGCGGGCGAACTCTTGATGGCCAGGCAGGAGGCGCTTACGCTGTCGGACCGCAGGGACGATCTGCAGCGGGACCGCTCCAAGGCCAGGGCGATGTTGCGGCGCTGGGTTGGCGCCCGCGCCGACGAGGCGCTGCAGGGAACTCCCGGACCCTTGAGCCGCCCCCTGGACCAGTTGCGCGCAGAGGTACACCGCCATGCCGAACTGGCGGAGTACCCCGCCATGCAGGCCATGGCCTTGGCGGAAACGCGCGAAGCCCAGGCAGAAACCAAGGGTGATTGGTCCTGGGAAGTCGCCTATAGCCGCCGCGACCGCCGCTGGGGCGACATGGTGTCCTTCCAGGTGAGCTTTGATCTTCCCTGGCAACAGGAGCGGCGCCAGGTACCCCAGATCAAGGCCAAGCAGCTGGAGCTGCAGCGCCTGGAAGCCGAGCAGGAAGATGTGACCCGCAGGCACCTGCAGGAGCTGGAGGACAGTGCCTCAGAGCTGGCGGCGCTGAACAGCCAGATCGAGCGGCTGCAATCGGCTGGCATGGGCCTGGCGCAGGGGCGCGCTGAACTCGCGCTGGCCAATTACCAGTCTGCCAAAGGCGACTTGAGCGCCGTGCTGGCGGCAAGGGCCCAAGTGCGGGAGACGCACTGGCGGCTCATTGAACTGCAGGCACAGCGGGACACCGTGATTGCCCGCCTGAACAGCCTGATCGCCGACTGAAGGGAGAACCACATGACCAATACCGTTTTCAAGAAGACCGCCGTGGCCGTGGCACTGGTGGCTGCTGGCATCGCCCTCGGCTGGGGCGTCTCCCAATGGCGCATTGCGAACAGTCATGCATCTGGCGCCGTTCCTGCCTCGGCCGAAACTGCGAAAACCGACCGCAAGGTGCTGTACTGGTACGACCCCATGGTGCCGACGCAGAAGTTCGACAAGCCCGGCAAGTCGCCCTACATGGACATGGCGCTGGTTCCTAAGTACGCCGATGAGGACGCGCAACAAGGCACCGGTTTGAATGTCTCGGCACAGGCGGTGCAAGCCCTTGGCCTGCGCACCGCCACGGTGGAGCAGCGAGACATTGGGTCCGACGTGGACGTGCTGGGCACGGTCCAGCTCAATGACCGGGATGTGAGCATCGTCCAGGCGCGCTCAGCCGGGTTCGTGGAACGGGTCTACGCCCGGGCCCCCGGCGACGTGGTGGCCGCAGGCGCGCCATTGGCCGATCTACTGCTGCCCGAATGGGTGGCTGCGCAGCGCGAGTTCCTCGCGGTCCGGGCGCTCAAGGACGAGTCGCTGACGGCGGCTTCGCGCCAGCGGCTGTCGCTGCTGGGTATGCCTGCCGCGCTCGTGGCCCAGGTGGAGCGCACGGGCGAACCTCAGGGCCGCTACGCGGTGACCTTTCCACAGGCGGGGATGGTGGCCGAACTGATGGTGCGCCAGGGCATGACGGTCTCTGCGGGGGCCAGCCTGGTGCGCGTGAACGGTTTGGCCAGTGTCTGGATCGAAGCGGCCGTTCCTGAAGCGCAAAGCGGTCCCTTGCAACTGGGGCAGTACGCACAGGTCCGCCTGGCCGCGTTTCCAGGCGAAACCCTCAAAGCCCGTGTCGTGAGCATCCTGCCAGAGGCCAACCGGGACACCCGCACGGTGCGCGTGCGCCTGGAGCTTCCCAACCCCACCCAGCGGCTGAAGGCGGGCATGTCCGGGCAGATTGTCCTGGCGGGACGCACCCAACCGGCGTTGCTGGTGCCCAGCGAAGCGGTGATCCGCACCGGCAAGCGGGCGCTGGTCTACGTGGTGGATGGCCCCGGGAAGTACCACCCCGTCCAGGTGCAACTCGGCGCGGAAATCGATGACCGCCTCGTCGTTCAAGGCGGGCTGACCGCAGGGCAACAGGTGGTCGCCTCGGCACAGTTCCTGATCGATTCGGAAGCCAGCCTGCGGGGCATCATGCCCGCACAAGCACAAGCACAAGCACAAGCCAGCAGCGCGCAGCCTCCCAGTGAGCCGGGTGCCGTGCCCGCCGCTGCGCCAGCGCCCAAGAGCTATACCGTGCGGGGCGTGGTCGATGAGGTCACACCCACCGAGCTGACCCTGACCCATGAGGCCGTGCCTGAGCTGAAGTGGCCCGGCATGACCATGCCATTCAAGCTGGCGAGCCCAGAGCTGGCCAAGGCCCTGAAACCCGAGCAGCAGGTCAGGTTCACCTTCCAGCAGCAAGGCAAGGACTTCGTGATCACCGCCGTGGAAAGGGTCAAGCCATGATCGCGCGTCTGATTCGCTGGTCGGTGGCGAACCGGTTCCTGGTGCTGCTAGCGACTGTCATGCTGACCGCCTGGGGCGTGTGGGGCGTGCGCAGCACCCCCGTGGACGCGCTTCCCGATTTGTCGGATGTCCAGGTCATCATCCGCACCTCCTATCCCGGCCAGGCGCCGCAGATCGTGGAAAACCAGGTGACCTACCCGCTGGCCACCACCATGCTGTCCGTCCCGGGCGCCAAGACGGTGCGCGGCTTCTCGTTCTTTGGCGACTCTTTTGTCTACATCCTGTTCGAGGACGGCACGGACCTGTACTGGGCGCGCTCCCGCGTGCTGGAGTACATGAACCAGGTGCAGGGGCGACTGCCCGCCACGGCCAAGTCGTCGCTTGGCCCCGACGCCACCGGGGTCGGCTGGATCTACCAATACGCACTGGTGGACCGCACCGGCAAGAACGACTTGGCCCAGCTGCGCGCCCTGCAGGACTGGTTCCTGAAATTCGAACTCAAGAGCTTGCCCAATGTGGCAGAAGTGGCGTCGGTGGGCGGCATGGTCAAGCAGTACCAGGTGGTGCTCGACCCCATCAAGCTCGCAGCCCAAGGGCTGACCCAGGCGCAGGTCCGCGAGGCCATCCTGGGCGCCAACCAGGAAACCGGCGGGTCGGTGCTGGAGTTGTCCGGGGCCGAGTACATGGTGCGCGCCAGCGGCTACCTCAAGACGCTGGATGACTTCCGGGCCATCCCGCTGGTGTCGCGCGCCGGGATTCCCGTGCGCCTGGGCGATGTCGCAACGCTCCAGATCGGGCCGGAGATGCGGCGCGGCATTGCTGAACTCGACGGTGAGGGAGAAGTGGCTGGTGGCGTCGTGGTCCTGCGCTCCGGCAAGAATGCCCAGGAAACCATCCAGGCCGTCAAGGCCAAGCTCGGCGAGCTGCAAAGCAGCCTGCCCCAGGGTGTGGAGATCGTCACCACCTACGACCGCAGCGCACTCATCGAGCGGGCGATCCACAACCTCACCACCAAACTCGTGGAAGAGTTCATCGTGGTGGCTGTGGTCTGTGTCTTGTTCTTGTGGCACCTGCGTTCTGCGCTGGTCGCGATCATTTCTCTGCCTCTGGGGATCATGGCGGCGTTTCTGGTGATGCGCTACCAGGGCATCAATGCCAACATCATGTCCTTGGGCGGGATTGCCATTGCTGTGGGCGCCATGGTCGATGCGGCCGTGGTGATGATCGAGAACGCCCACAAGAAGCTGGAAGCCTGGCAGCACAAGCATCCCGACCGCCCGTTGGTCGGAGAAGAACGTTGGAAGGTGATCACCGAAGCCGCCGAGGAGGTAGGCCCCGCGCTGTTTTTCTCGCTGCTCATCATCACCTTGTCCTTCGTTCCCGTCTTCACGCTGGAAGCGCAGGAAGGCCGCCTGTTCGGACCGCTGGCGTTCACCAAGACCTACGCGATGGCCGCAGCTGCGGGTCTCTCGGTCACGCTGATCCCGGTCCTGATGGGCTACTGGATCCGGGGCCGTATCCCCGATGAGCAGAAGAACCCGATCACGCGCGCGCTGATCGCCGTGTACCGGCCTTGCCTGGAGTGGGTTCTGCACCGCCCAAAATCCACCCTGGCCATCGCCGTGCTGGCGCTGACCACCACGATCTGGCCTCTGTCGCGGTTGGGGGGCGAGTTCCTGCCCAGGCTGGATGAAGGTGATCTGCTGTACATGCCGTCGGCGCTCCCGGGCCTGTCGGCGCAGCGGGCCACCGAACTGCTGCAACTGAGCAACCGGATGATCAAGACGGTGCCCGAGGTCGAGCGCGTGTTCGGCAAGGCTGGCCGCGCGGAGACCGCCACGGATCCGGCACCGCTGGAAATGTTCGAGACCACGGTGAAGCTCAAACCCAGAGACCAATGGCGTCCAGGTATGACCCCCGAGGGCCTGATCGAAGAGTTGGACAAGGCCGTCAAGATCCCCGGCCTGTCCAACATCTGGATTCCGCCCATTCGCAACCGGATCGACATGCTCGCGACGGGCATCAAGAGTCCTATCGGGGTCAAGGTGACCGGCAACGACCTGAAGGTGATCGATGGGATCGCTGCCGAGGTTGAGCAGGTCGCCAAGGGCATTCCGGGAGTGACTTCGTCTTTGGCAGAGCGCTTGACGGGGGGGCGCTATGTCGATGTCCGCATCGATCGCACGGCCGCAGGGCGCTACGGGCTGAATGTGAGCGAAATCCAGGCCGTGGTCTCCGGGGCCATCGGTGGTGAAAACGTCTCGGAAACGATCGAGGGCCTGGCCCGCTTCCCGATCAACCTGCGCTATCCGCGTGAGTGGAGAGACTCGCCAGAACGCTTGGCCCAGTTGCCCATCTCCACCCCCATGGGGCAGCAGATCACGCTGGGCACGGTGGCCAGCGTCTCCATCACCGATGGCCCTCCCATGCTCAAGACCGAGAACGCCCGCCCATCGGGTTGGGTGTATGTCGATGTGCGGGGACGTGATCTGGCATCCGTGGCCAATGACCTGCGCGATGCGGTGAGCCGCCAGATCAAGCTGGAGCCCGGGGTCAGCATCACGTACTCAGGCCAGTTCGAGTACCTAGAGCGAGCCAATGCCCGCCTCAAGGTGGTGGTGCCAGCCACGTTGCTGATCATCTTCGTGCTGTTGTACTTGACCTTCTCGCGCATGGGTGAGGCCGGCCTCATCATGGCGACGCTGCCATTTGCGCTCACGGGGGGGATCTGGTTCCTGTACCTGATGAACTACAACCTGTCCATCGCCACCGGCGTCGGCTTCATCGCTCTGGCGGGGGTCGCGGCAGAGTTTGGTGTGGTCATGCTCATCTACCTCAAGCAGGCACTTGCAGAGAGATGTCCAGACGGCAGGCCGCCCACGCTGGAAGAACTGCTGGATGCGATCCGGGAAGGCGCCGTGCTGCGCGTGCGCCCCAAGGCCATGACCGTGGCTGTCATCCTGGCGGGCCTGGTGCCCATCGTGTGGAGCAGCGGGACCGGCTCGGAGGTCATGAGCCGCATTGCGGCACCTATGCTGGGCGGCATGGTGACAGCGCCGCTGCTGTCCTTGTTCGTGATTCCTGCGGCCTATGTGCTGATGCGAAGGCCGAGAAAACGCGATCGGCTGGACACTGAGGCCTCGTGAGGCCTGCTTTGGGTGCCCCTTCGGGGGCATCGAGTTTGCTGATCGAGACGCGTGGGGGGTGTCCGAATTTCTGCGTTCGAGGCGCTGAGACTTTTCCACGGCGGCGGTCGGCGCTTGCGACGAACCGACCGACGCGGTGTGAAAGTCGGTCTTGATCCTACGCGACGGTTCTGGTGAACCGCTCTTCGTAGAGGATCGCGCACTGATTCATCGCCTCCATCGATGGCACCCAGTTGAGCTATCGATCATCCACGGATACAAGAGAGCCGAACGCATTCCCGCTCCGGAAATGCATCGTGTCTGGGGGCGGTGATAGCGGGCTCAGGGAGAGCGCGCCTTGCGCTCGTCGATTCTGGTCGACGATCTACAGAACCTCAAAGAAGATGCGTGGCGAGCGCTCCTCAGAACACTCTCTGTGGGATTACTTGGATGGCATGGCCGCTTGGCGGTCCACCATCATCTGCATCATCTGTTCCATCATGACCATGCGGCGCTCCATTTGAGCGTGCATGCCCATCATGCCTCCCATGCCCGAGTTTCCGGAGGGTGCCGGCATGGCGGGTTTGGCCTGCGCCCCTTGCTGCATCATCCCCATACCCATGCCACCAGAATTTCCAGCACCCATCATGGCCATGCCGGACTGCATGAGCTTCATGTGCTCATCCATCAGGGAAGAACGTTCGGCGGGAGTCTTGGCCGCCTGCATTTTTTTGTGCATTTCCTGCATGGCCTTCATCTGACGATCAAAGGCGTCCGGTGCTGGCGGGGTAGTAGCTGCCGGGGCAGACTGGGTCACTACGCCACCACTCTGCGCATCACCGGGGTGGTGGCCTGCGTGTTCGTCCGCAGGTTTTGGAGATTGCGCGATGGCACAGCCCGCCACGAAAAGGGTTGTCAACAGCCCAGCGACGATATTCAGACGCATGATGGTCTCCTTGTAGGTTCAACTGGAGCATGACGACGTACGGTTCGCAGCACCTTGATTCACATCAACAGAGGTTGCGGACCGAGACGAACAGCAGCAGCCACCGGTTGTTCGGCGCGATGGAGTCGCCACCACGGCGTCTGCTTTGTATCCGGCACGCCCAATTGCAGAGCGGACAAGCTCCACAGTGTCGTCTTCGGCTTGCCCAGGAACGCGGACCTGCCGCGCGGCCACATCGATTTCTACTTCGACGCCTGCTGGCAGTTGGGTCTGAGCTATTGCTCGACGAATGCGCTGAGCACAACCGCCGCACGTCATATCAGGAACATTGAAATGAACCATGTGAGCCTCCTTCGGTTGATTCACGGTTTGACTATGAACCTTGTCATGATGAGAAGGTCAAGGCCCGTCACGGGAATCAACTGGGCATCGAGATCGCGAGGCTGAAATCAGCCAAGAGAGCCACGACAGGCTGTCCCAAGGGCATGGTTGCATGCTTTGGGCCGCGAGGAGCATGGGGCCAACTCAACGGATCCGCCAACGGCCTCCGATGGGAAAAGCGCCGTTCGGATTCTGGTATGGCCCTTCGCAAGGAGGCCCTTTGTCGGTAAGTCACTCGAATCCGACAATCCAGAAAAACATCGCCCCCGGGGGCATGCTTGCGCAGAGGTCACACCGGGGGCTTGCTTTGTATCGATGATAGCAGTGATGTCCGGTGAGCGCGCGAAGCGCCACTCGCGGCCCTCAACCTAACATTGAGCGTTGAGGTGCCTCATGCTCACCAGAGTCCCCGTTTGTTCACTTGGGCGAGCACGGTGGATATGGCGGCCAGCGTTTGCGTCTCCGTCAAAACCTCCGTGACCTTGAGTGTTGGTGGCATCGGAATTCCTGCGACTTCATGGGTGCGCCTGAGCACCTGTTCCATCAAGCTGGTTCGTGGAACAAACATGTAGTGCACTTCGCAATCCAGGCCATGGGCCAGCCGTGCAAGAGTATTCAGCGTAATCGTCCCGCTCGCCTCAGCTTGCTCCAGTTTACGAACGCCCTGGGCTGTCATGCCTAAACGCTCTCCCAGCGCTTTCGAACTCATGCCCAGTGCCAGTCGAACCGTCTTTGTCCAGCCGCACCTGGGCGTGGCATTGCGCTGCAGCTTCGCGAAATCGCAAAACTGCCTGTCAAGTTCGGCCAAGCGGGTGAGATCCAAGCGGCTTTTCAAGGGGCAAATAACCAGGGCAACAGGATGGTTGCCTGTCTGACCATATCAAGGCAACCGGATTGTTTCCATTGAGAGGCGTGCGCACCAGAAACGCAGAAATGGCATTCCTGCTCCGTTATCTTCGTGCGTGACGGCCTTACACGGGACCAATTGGTCTCATATTAACTTGAATGATGAACGATGCTACGTTTGGAAAAAGCCACTCTGGGCAAATTTGGACCACAGGACATGATGGGCCTGATCACGTCACAGGGCTGGGAAGCCATCTTGCCCGATGCACTCCAGGACAACCACCTGTTGCTCATGTCAGACCAAATCAGAGACCTTCTTTCCGGCGCTGGCTGGAAAGATGGTGAACACGAACCTGCAAGCGCAGCACTGCCGCTGACCTTGTTGCTGCTCACCAAAGCCGGTGCCAATCCATCGGGAGATAGCTTTGAAGTCGGTCTAGAAACTCTGCAGGAGGCACTTTGTTTGCTCAACACCGCCGTTGACCGCGAGATCGTCAACCGCATGCTGCAGCGCCAAGATGCCACTCCGATTGGCACAGGTCTGATACAGGGACTTCAAATGCTGGTTCAGCATGCCAAAGAGGAAGCAGAATCAGATTGCCACGCCTAATCGGCAACGAGGCCTTTGAAGTCACTTTTAAGGGTCTTGAGCAGTTCACTGACCGAGGCCGCATCCAACTCCGGGCAGTAGGCTACGGCAACCAGCGTCAAAGGATGGATCTGCATCTGCTCAGCCAAGACCTCTATGGTGCGGACGCTGGGAACTTGGTGACCCTGCTCGATGCGGCTGATGTGGCGGCGGCTGGTGGCCAGCAGCATGTCTTCCTGCACGAGGCCGCGTGCTGCGCGCAATTGGCGCAGCGCTCGACCAAAGTCGGCTTGGGGTGCAACACGCTTTCGGGAAGACATCCCCCGATTTCCGCCCAATGAGACCAAAAAGACCACGACCAACTAGTCTCATTGGCATTAAATCTGATCAAAAATTCACTGGCTGTTGAAAAGCACGAAGTGAATCAGCGATATGCCCATACTGTTTCTGGATTTTGATGGGGTCCTGCACCCAGAGCATTGCCATGAATCGAAACACTTCTGCCGCCTGCCGATTCTGGAGGATGCGCTACGGCAGGTGCCCGAAACCAAAGTAGTGATCACGAGCACATGGCGGCTGGAGCTGACTTTGGCGGACTTGCGGCAAAGGTTCTCGCCGGACATCGCCAGCATGATCCAAGGTGTCACCCCTAGGTACTGCGATCTGCAGAACGTT
The DNA here is from genome assembly GCA_020161775.1 of Pseudomonadota bacterium. Classification (GTDB taxonomy): domain Bacteria; phylum Pseudomonadota; class Gammaproteobacteria; order Burkholderiales; family Burkholderiaceae_C; genus RAM1. The sequence goes on along the minus strand of JAIUOW010000007.1, from coordinate 17,769 downwards.
CCGAACACGTTGGTCAGCTATCAGCGGGACGCAGAGTGCCACGCCTGGCTTTGGTCCAACAACGCGCCCCATTGCAGTTGGCTTGCTGTAGATGACCGATCTTGGCTATACAGACCGTTTTGCAAGTCGTTGTTGTTGGTTGATGGTCGCGATGGGCTCACCGAAGCCAACACATGCCAGCTGGTAACGCGTCTTCACGGCCTTTTATGAAGGAAAGCGAGGGGTTGGTCACACTTCCGACACGAGGTTAGGGCAACCAGCTCCCCTCGAAGGGATGACTGGCACTGAATCGCCCCGGGTTTTGAGGAGGCTCTTTTCTCTGAGAGGATTGAGCCATGAGCAAGAAGTCGAACCAGTTTTCACCTGAGGTCCGCGAGCGTGCTGTTCGCATGGTGCGTGAGCACAGAGGCGAGTACCCCTCGCTGTGGGCCACCATCGAGTCCATCGCCCCCAAGATCGGCTGCGTGCCCCAGACCCTCAACGAATGGGTCAAGCGAGACCAGATCGATTCCGGCGTGCGCGACGGCATCACGACATCCGAACGTGAACAGATGAAGGCGCTGGAGCGCGAGGTCAAAGAGCTGCGCAAAGCCAACGAGATCCTGAAGCTGGCCAGCGCGTTTTTCGCCCAGGCGGAGCTCGACCGCCGTCTGAAGTCCTGAACAACTTCGTCGATCAGCATCGACAGGCCTACGGGGTCGAGTCGATCTGCAAAGTGCTGCAGATCGCCCCGTCAGGCTATTGGCGCCATGCTGCTCATCAGCGAAATCCCCAGCTGCGCTGCCCGCGCGCCCAGCGTGACGACACCCTGGTGCCGCACGTTGAGCGCGTCTGGCAAGCCAACATGCGGGTCTACGGCGCCGACAAGGTCTGGAAACAGATGAACCGGGAGGGAGTTGTCATTGCCCGCTGCACGGTTGAGCGGTTGATGAAGCGACTGGGCTTGCAGGGCGTGCGCCGGGGCAAGGTGGTGCGCACCACCCTCAGCGACATGAAGGCCCCTTGCCCGCTGGATCGGGTCAATCGGCAGTTCAAGGCCGAGCGGCCGAACCAGCTGTGGGTCTCGGACTTCACCTACGTTTCAACCTGGCAAGGCTGGCTGTACGTGGCCTTCGTGATCGATGTGTATGCCCGGCGCATCGTGGGCTGGCGGGTCAGTACCTCCATGCACACGGACTTCGTTCTGGATGCCCTGGAGCAGGCGCTGTATGCCCGGCAGCCCGAGCGTGATGGCGCATTGATTCACCATTCCGACAGGGGGTCGCAATACGTCAGCATTCGCTACAGCGAACGGCTGTCAGAGGCAGGCATCGAGCCCTCGGTGGGCAGCAAGGGCGACAGCTACGACAACGCTTTAGCCGAGACCATCAACGGTCTGTACAAGGCCGAGGTGATTCATCGCCGGTCATGGCCAACCCGTGAATCGGTGGAGCTGGCAACGCTGGAATGGGTGTCCTGGTTCAACCATCACCGGCTGCTCGGACCCATCGGATACATCCCTCCTGCAGAGGCTGAGGCAAACTACTACCGGCAACTCGCCAGTCAGTCCTCCATGGTGGCGGCCTGACTTAAACCAACCGGCCTCCACGAAACCCGGGGCGATTCACACCGATTTCGCAACTACATAAAGATGAGAGTTTCTCTTCCATTGAGCATGACCTTAGGCCATTTGGAGCCCTACATACCAGCATCCACTCCCCGCAGCGCTGACTTGATCTTGTACCTCGACCTCGACGGCGTGCTTCACCATGAGGCCGTCCTCTGGCATCCGAACCGTGGCATCTATATGAGTCCCTACGAAGCCGTAGGCCATACGCTGTTTGAGTGGCTTCCATTTTTGGAAGAGGAATTGGCGCCGTATCCCTCAGCAGCACTGGTGCTGAGTAGCTCCTGGTGCGTCAGGCCAGGCTATGCCAAAACGCTTGAGCGCCTACCGGCGCAGCTTCGAGCTCGATTCATCGGGGGTACTTACCACAAACGCGTGCATGGAACCGATCCGTGGACTCTGGCATCGTTCCAGAGTACGCCCCGTGGCATGCAGATTCTGGCGGATGCGCGGAGAAGAAAGCCACGCCACTGGATCGCGATAGACGATGACGTTGAGGACTGGCCTTCTCAAGCCCTCGACAACTTGGTCGCTTGTGAGGGCACCACCGGCCTCTCCAGCTCTGAAGTCCGGCGTGAGCTTCGGCGAAAGCTGTTGCGAAGTACGGCAGTGTGAGTGGCATCCGCTGCGTGATTGATGCGTAGCCAACCTTTTTAAGCCCTTCTTGCTAGTCTCTCCAGACACTGCCTGGGCAAGTTTCCGGATGTCTTAATTCGACAACTTGATCCAGCGCAGTCCATAGCGCTGAATGTCGCGCGAATCGGGCCACCAGCCTCCTACTTCCCCTGCCTCTGTCTGCGTGAGTTCGAGCCCATCGTCGGTTACCAAGCGGGAGTGCTCTGGGAAATCCAGAACGTAGGCGTCACCCTCGAAGTCAATGACCGTTTTGACCCCAGACCAACCGAAATCATTGGATCCATTGTTCTTCCCCAGATCAATGAGACCCACCACCTTGCCGATAGATCCCTGGGGCAAGAACTCATCCGGAGCATTCAATTTACGGCCTTCGCCGGAAGCAAAAATCTGCATAGGTGATCTCGTTTGATGCGATCTGCCCAATGGTAGCCGCTCCGGGCTAGCGCACGCTGTCGGTTCGCAACTTGTAGTTCATCTTCAAGGCCTCCCTTGAAAATACAGCGAGAAGGGGGAGACGACATTGGCTTAGCTGACAAAATCTTAGGGTTTACCCCCAACTCCTAACGGGGTGTTTTGCACCGAAAGTGAGATCACCCCGAAGCGGCAAACCGCAGTGGCCATCATCACCCTCCCCCAGACACCGTCGAGGCGCACAAGTATGTGCGAGAGGCGGTGCAGGCCTATCCGGAGCTCTATTTCTCACGTCTGGTGATCCTCGGCGAAGGTGCGAGCGAGGAGATCGTGTTGCCCCGTGTGTTTGCCGCAAAGGCACTCGGACGCGTGATCGAATGCACCGTGCAGCGCGGTGGCACTGTGGTGATTCCGGCCTTCGCGGTCGGCCGGGCGCAGTCCCTGATCCACCACCTGTGGCTGCTGCGCCAGGCCGGCAGGCTGGCCAACGTGCCGTTGTACCTCGACAGTCCGATGGCGGGCAGCGCCACGCAGCTCCTGCATGAGCACGCGGGCGAGCACAAGCTCACCGCGCGCGACTACGAAGCTGCCTGCGCTGCGGTCACCTACGTCAAGGAGGTGGAGGAATCCAAGGCCTTGTCCGCCAATCGCTTCCCCAAGGTCATCATCTCGGCCAGCGGCATGGCCACCGGGGGGCGTGTGTTGCACCACATCGCCGCCTTCGCGGGCGACCACCGCAACACGCTGCTGTTTTCAGGCTTCCAGGCCGCCGGCACGCGCGGGCGCAAGCTATTGGAAGGCGCGCGGGAGGTAAAGATTCACGGCGAATGGATCAACGTGCGCGCCGATGTGGCGGAACTGCCCATGCTGTCCGCACATGCCGATGCTGGCGAGTTGCTGCGCTGGCTATCCGGTTTCCAGCGTGCTCCCAAGCGGGTGTTCATCGTCCACGGTGAGCCTGAGGCCTCGGAGGCCTTGCGAGAACGCATCCAGCGCGAACTGGGTTGGGATGCAACCGTGCCATTGCAGAACAGGAAGTACACACTGTGATGGGTCTGGAGAGCCGCAGGCCCGCCGTGCCGCCGGCTACTTCTTGAGTCCGAGCCGTCGCGCCAGCTTGTGCAGGTTGCTGGCATCCAATCCCAATGTGCGCGCTGCCGCAGCCCAGTTGTCCTGATGCAATGCCAGTGCCTCCCGGATCGCCTTACGCTGGCTGGCTTCCACGACTTCGTGCAGGGGGGCTACGGATCGCGACACACCGGGTGCACCGACAGCTTGGTCGACACCGGCCGCTACTGCGCCTTCGGCCATCTCCAGTGCATCGAGATCCAGCATGTCCGCCTCCAGCGTCACGATATCCTTGCGGTTGGCGCCCCGGCTCACCGCCTTCAGCGCCGCGCGACTGATCACATGCTCCAACTCGCGCACATTGCCCGGCCAGCGGTAGCGGCGCAAGGCCTCTTCGGCCGCAGCCGAAAGCCGCAGGCTGCGCAGACCCAGCCGTGCCCGGTTGAGTTCCAGAAAGCGCCCGGCCAACAGCAGCACGTCGTTGCCCCGCTCGCGCAGCGGCGGGATCGGAATCGGATACACCGACAGCCGGTGGTACAGGTCCGCACGAAACGATCCGTCGCGCACATGCTCGCGCAGACTTCGGTTGGTGGCCGCGATCACGCGCACGTTCACCCGCCGCGGCCGGTCGGCCCCAAGGCGCTGGATCTCGCCGTTCTGCAGCGTGCGCAGCAGCTTGGCCTGGATGGACAGTGGCAGCTCACCCACTTCGTCCAGGAACAGCGTGCCGCCCTCTGCCGCCTCGAAACGACCGGGCCGGTCGTTCACCGCGCCGGAAAATGCTCCGCGCGCATGGCCGAACAGTTCGCTCTCCGCCAATGATTCCGGCAAGGCAGCGCAGTTCACGTGCACCAGCGGCTTGGACGCACGCCGCGACAGCCGGTGCAGCCGGTGCGCGAACAGTTCCTTGCCCACACCCGTCTCCCCCAGCAACAGCACCGGCAGCTCGGAATCGGCCACCACCTGCAACTCGTGCAGCAGGTGCGTGATGGCTTCACTCTGGCCCAGTATCTCGCTGTCTTCGCGTTGCTCCGGCGCACCCGCAGGCAAGGCGCCGGCGGACAATCGCAGGCCGCGAATCTCCGATTCAAGACGGGTCACCCGCACCGCAGCCTCGACCGCGCAGGCAAGCTCGGCCATGTCACTCTGGGCCTGCGCGCCGAAGGCCCCGACCTCCAGCGCATCCAGCGTGATCACTCCCCAGCGCTCGCCCTCCACGTCCAGCGCCATGCCCATGCAGTCGTGCACCGCCATCGGCTCTCCCGCACGTTCGGCGATCAGACCATCGTAGGGATCGGGCAGCACGCTATCGTGGTGGAAACAGGTGACGCCGCGCCGTTGCAGGATGGCCGCCAGGCGCGGATGGTCCTTGACCGCGAAGCGCCGTCCCAGTGCGTCACTGGAAAGCCCGTCCACCGCCACCGGCCGTAGGTGCTCCTGCTCCAGCTTGAGCAAGGCGACAGCTCCGCATCCGAAATGCACGCGCAGGCTGCCCACCAGCCGCTGCAGACGTACCGCCACCGGCAGGTCAGCCACGAGGTCGGCCACGAGAAGGAGTTGGATGGCGGAAATGGTCATGGACACCCTGGATGGTAAATGAAACCCTGATAAAGCATGGTTTATAGCACCATTGTGTTTTCAACCTATTGATTTTTATGGGATTTCCTGTGGCATGCGACTTGCATTGGGGATAGCGCCGAACCGGCATCCGACCAAGGAAAGCAACATGAAACGCACCCTCAGCTCTAGCGCCATTGCCACTGCCATCTGCCTCCTGGGCGTTACCCTGTCCGTGCAGGCACAGCCTGCAGGTCACTCGATGCACAACGCAGCGGCATCCTCCGGAACCGCGACCGCGGCAGCCCAGCCTGCAGCGACCAAGCGCTACGACCTGCACACCAACATCGTCGACGGCAAGATGGTCTTTGTCGACGACAAGGGTCAAGTGAACCCCACGCTCTCGGCCAACGCGGGCGACACGATCGAGATCGTGCTGGAAAGCGGCGAAGGCGCCGAGCACGACCTGGTGATTCCCGAACTGAACGTCGCCTCGGCCAAGTTCAGCGCCGGCACCGGCAAGACCACATTGCGCTTCAAGGTGCCGCGCTCGGGCGCCTTCACCTACTACTGCTCGATTCCCGGCCACCGGCAGATCGGCATGGAGGGAAAACTCCAGGTGAGCGGGACTGCGGTTGCCGACGCGGGGACCGTGCCCGCCGCGAACACCGATTCGAGCCAGGCGGCACTCGCGCTCTACACCCCCGCCCCTATGCCGCAGCGCGCGGCGGACCCGTCTGCCGTCAGCGTGGCGGCCAACCCAGCCGGGGTGCCGGCGGCCATCGGTACGCGGGCACCGAAGACGCTGAAGTACCGCATGGAGACGGTCGAGTTGCCCGGCAAGCTCGATGACGGCACCAGCTTCACCTACTGGACCTTCGACCGCCAGGTGCCAGGCCCGATGCTGCGCGCCCGCGTGGGCGACACGGTGGAGTTGACCCTGGCCAACGCCCGCGACAGCAAGATGATCCACTCGATCGACCTGCATGCCGTGACCGGCGGCCACGGCGGCGGCGAGCACACCCAGGTCGCCCCCGGCCAGGAGAAGGCCATCACGTTCAAGGCGCTCAACCCGGGTCTGTACGTGTACCACTGCGCGACGCCGCTGGTCCCGCAGCACATCGCGGCGGGCATGTACGGAATGATCCTGGTGGAGCCCGAAGGGGGCCTGGCCAAGGTAGACCGCGAGTACTACGTGATGCAGGGCGAGATGTACACGGGCCGGCCGCACGGCGCCAAGGTGCACCAGGAGGCCGATCTCGAGAAGATGGCCAACGAACTCCCCGACTACTACGTGTTCAATGGCGAGGTCGGCGCCTTGAGCAAGACCCACAAGCTGCAGGCGAAGGTGGGCGAGACGGTGCGCATCTACTTCGGCGTCGGAGGCCCCAACAAAATCTCGTCGTTCCACGTCATCGGCGAAATCTTCGACACCGTGTACAGCGAAGGCTCGTTCAGCGGCATCAAGCACGACGTGCAGACCACGCTCGTCGCCCCGGGCGGCGCGACCATCGTCGAAATCAAGGTCCAGCACCCGGGCAGCTATCTGCTGGTGGACCACGCGCTGTCGCGCGCCGGCAAAGGTGCGGTCGGTGTGCTCGAAGTCACCGGCGTGCCGGTACCCGGCGTCTACAAGGCCGGCCCCCTTTAACCCCCCGACGAAAAGGAGCCCACGATGGAACTCATTGACCAATCCCTGGGGCAGCTCGCGCGACGCATCTCCGGTGCCACGCGCGTGTTCGACGCCCATCACTTCGACTTCTGCTGCGGCGGCAACCAGTCGCTGCGCTCGGCCGCGGCGGCGGCTGGAGTGGATCCCGCTCCGATCGTGCTGGAGTTGCAGTCCCTGCAATGCCGCAGCGCGCAGGATGGCGAGCGCGACTGGGACCAGGCGACGCCCACCGAGTTGGTGGACCACATCCTGACCCGCTTCCACGCGGTACACCGCGAGCAGTTGCCCGAACTCATCCGCCTGGCGCGCAAGGTCGAGCAGGTGCATGGCGAGCGCACTGATTGTCCGGCTGGTCTGGCCGAACATCTCTCGGCCATGGCGCAGGAGCTGGAGAGCCACATGCGCAAGGAGGAAGACGTGCTGTTCCCCATGATCGCGCGCGGCCATGGCGCGATGGCCGGCGCCCCGATCACCGTCATGCGCATGGAACACGACGACCACGGCGTCGCGCTGCGCAGGATGGAAGAACTGACCGATGGCATCACCGCGCCGCGCGCGGCCTGCACCACCTGGCGTGCGCTCTACGCCGGCCTGCGGACCTTCCGCCAGGACCTGATGGTGCACATCCACACCGAAAACAACATCCTGTTCGAGCGCTTCGCGCCGGCAGCCGTGCATTGACCAAGGAGAAACCCATGGGCTCGTACAAGAAACTCTGGTTCACGCTGATCGGCGTGCTGATCGTCACCTTCTCGCTGCTGGGCTACTACGGCAGCGAGGTCTATCGGCAGGCGCCACCGATCCCGGCGCAGGTCACCACCCCGGATGGCAAGGTGCTGTTCGACCGCGAGGGCATCCTCGACGGCCAGACGGCCTGGCAGTCGGTGGGCGGCATGCAGCTCGGTTCGATCTGGGGCCACGGCGCCTACCAGGCGCCCGACTGGACGGCCGACTGGCTGCATCGCGAGCTGACCGCCTGGCTCGACCTGGCCGCGCAGCAGGTACACGGCAAGGCCTATGCGGCGCTCGATGGCCCCGCGCAGGCCGCGTTGCGCGAGCAGCTCAAGGCTGAATACCGCTCCAACCGCGTCGATGACGCGCAGGTGCTGAAACTCTCGGCGCACCGTGTCCAGGCCATCGCACAAACCGCTGCCTATTACGACCAGTTGTTCTCCGACGCGCCCGCGCTTCAGAAAAGCCGGGAGCACTTCGCCATGAAGGAGAACACGCTGCCCAGTGCCGAGCGGCGCCAGCAGATGACGCAGTTCTTCTTCTGGACCGCCTGGGCTGCAGCCACCGAGCGACCGGGGCAAAAGGTCACCTACACCAACAACTGGCCGCACGAGCCCCTGATCGGCAACCAGCCGAGCAGCGAGAACATCGTCTGGTCCATCGCCAGCATCGTGGTGCTGCTGGCCGGCGTGGGCTTTCTCGTCTGGGCGTGGGCGTTCCTGCGTAACCACGAAGAACCACTGCCGGCACCCGCTGCGCGCGACCCTTTGACCACCTTTGCGCTCACGCCATCGCAACGAGGCTTGGGCAAATACCTCTTCCTGGTGGTGGCGCTCTTCGTCTTCCAGGTCTTCATCGGCGGTTTCACCGCGCACTACACGGTCGAGGGACAGCAGTTCTATGGCATCGACGTCTCGCGGTGGTTCCCTTATTCGCTGACCCGCACCTGGCACATCCAGGCCGCGCTGTTCTGGATCGCCACCGGCTTCCTGGCCGCGGGCCTGTTCCTGGCACCGCTGATCAACGGCGGCAAGGATCCGAAGTTCCAGAAGCTCGGCGTGGATGTGCTGTTCTGGGCGCTGGTCGCCGTGGTCGTGGGCTCCTTCACCGGCAACTACCTGGCGATCGCGCAGGTGATGCCGCCCGAGTGGAACTTCTGGCTCGGCCATCAGGGCTATGAGTACGTCGACCTGGGGCGCCTGTGGCAGATCGGCAAGTACGTGGGCATCCTGCTGTGGCTGGTGCTGATGCTGCGCGGCGTGGTGCCGGCGCTCCTGAAGCCCGGGGGCGACAAGAACCTGCTGGCGTTGCTCACGGCCTCGGTGGGTGCCATCGGCCTGTTCTATGGCGCGGGCCTCTTCTACGGGGAGCGCACCCACCTCTCGGTGATGGAATACTGGCGCTGGTGGGTGGTGCACCTCTGGGTGGAAGGCTTCTTCGAGGTGTTCGCCACCACGGCGCTGGCCTTCATCTTTGCCACGCTCGGCCTGGTGTCTGCGCGTATGGCGACGGCAGCCAGCCTGGCCTCGGCCTCGCTCTTCATGCTGGGCGGCATTCCCGGCACCTTCCACCACATGTATTTCGCTGGCACCACCACCCCGGTGATGGCCGTCGGCGCCAGCTTCAGTGCGCTGGAGGTGGTGCCGCTGATCGTGCTGGGCCATGAGGCCTGGGAGAACTGGCGCCTGAAGGCACGCGCGCCCTGGATGGAAAACCTCAAGTGGCCGCTGATGTGCTTCGTCGCCGTGGCGTTCTGGAACATGCTGGGCGCCGGTGTCTTCGGCTTCATGATCAACCCGCCGATCTCGCTGTACTACATCCAGGGCCTGAACACCACGCCAGTGCACGCGCACGCCGCGCTCTTCGGGGTGTACGGCTTCCTGGCGCTGGGCTTCACGCTGCTGGTGCTGCGCTACCTGCGTCCGGACTACCAGTTCAGCGCACCGCTGATGAAGACCGCCTTCTGGGGTCTGAATGTCGGCCTGGTGCTGATGATTTTCACCAGCCTGCTGCCGATCGGGATCATCCAGTTTCACGCCAGCGTCAGCGAAGGCCTGTGGTACGCACGCAGCGAGGAATTCATGCAGCAGCCACTGCTGCAGAACCTGCGCTGGGTGCGCACCTTCGGCGACGTGGTATTCATCGGCGGCGCCATCGCGATGGCGCTGCAGGTGGTGTTGGGTCTGTGGGCCAAGGACGCCCCGCAGCAACAGCCTGGACAGCGCCTGGGTCAGGCACGGGTTTGAGGGTCCGGGCTGCGGTCGATCTGTGCCGCAGCCCGGCAAAAGAGTTCAATTCAACTGAAAGAGAACAATGAAGATGAGATACACCGTAGGAGCATTAATGGCCGCAATGCTGACCACACTGGCGGCCGGCCCCGTGCTGGCCGCCACGTGCGATGTGGAAATCGAAAGCAACGACGCCATGCAGTTCAACAAGAGCAGCATCGCGGTGCCAGCGAGTTGCAAGCAGTTCAACGTCAAGCTCAAGCACGTGGGCAAGCTTCCCAAGGTCGCCATGGGCCACAACTGGGTATTGAGCAAGGCGTCCGATGCACAGGGCGTGGCGGCCGACGGCATTCCCGCCGGGCTGGACAAGGCCTATGTGAAGCCCGGGGATGCACGGGTCATCGCGCACACCAAGGTCATCGGCGGCGGTGAAACCGACTCGGTCAGCTTCGACGTCTCCAAGCTCAAGGCTGGAGATAGCTATGCCTGGTTCTGCTCTTTCCCGGGCCACGCGTCCATCATGAAGGGCACGCTCACGCTGTCGAAGTAATCACGTTCATCACAGGCCCACGAGCCGCAGGAATCCCAGCGGGTCGTGGGTCCTGGCGATGGCGAACATCATCAGGAAGCACGTGAGGGCTGCGGCAAACGCCAGTGCCTTGCCCCTCAGGGTCCGCGCTCGCCGCAGCGCCATCGTGCCCAACACGATGTAGGCCACCAGCAGCATGAGCTTGGTCAGCAGCCACGGTGTGGCGAAGGGGTTGAGCTGCAAGGTCGCCAGCAGCAGCAAAGCGGCCGCGAGCAAGGCGGTATCGATCACCTGGCTCAGCCGACGGACGGGAGTCAACATGGGCATCTCAGCGCCCAACAGCACGCCCACGCCCCGACCGGCAAAGAGGCCTCCGCTGAGCATCGCGAGCCCGACGTGCGCGGCCTTGATCAGGAGATAGTGATCGGCCAGTGCCATCCCCCTATTCCTCCTCACCACTGCAGGTAGAACATGGCCTTGGCCAGCAGCACGATGGCCAGCACATGGCAGAAGACACTCAGGTGCAGCCGGCGTGAACGCTGATCTCCCAGTACGCCCCGGCGGCGCCAGACCATGGCCGTGGCGAAATGCCCAAACACGCTCAGGGCCAACGCGATCTTGAGCGTGAGCAGCAGCCCGAAGCTGCTGGCCAGCGGCTGCGTCAGCGCTGCGCGGTGTTGCCAGGCCAGGCCGAGGCCAGCCGCATACAGTGTCAGCAGCACCCAGGGCATCACGGCGGTGGCGCGGTCGCCGATGGCGCGCTCGACCGCGCGCATCGTCTCCTGGGGCAAGTGCTTGCGCACACCCTCCAACATCACCACCTCGAAGAACACCGTGCCCACAAAGGCGATGGCAGCGAGCAGGTGTAGCACCAGCAGAACGCCGTAGCTCATGGGCAATTCCTCATGCCACCTGCCGGCGCTGTGGCTTCATCCGCTGGCCCGCTTTGGGCAGCAGGTTGATCAGCAGGTCGGTGCCGGGCAGCAAGTCGGCCAGCGAGAACCCATCCAGGTGCGCCATGAACTCCTGCAGCGCACCTCCGAGCACGCCAGCGAGCCGGCACTGGCCGGTCAGCACGCACTGATTGTCAGTGGAGAAGCACTCGACCAGGGCGAAGTCGGGCTCGATGCCGCGCACCACGGCGCCCAGGTTGATATCGCGCGGCGCATGGGCCAGGCGCATGCCACCACCCTTGCCACGCACGGTCTCGATCCAGCCCTGCAGACCGAGCTGGTGCGTCACCTTCATCAGGTGTGCTTCCGATATGGCGTAGGCTTGCGCCACCTCGGAGATGGTGCACAGGCGATCAGGCTGCTGCGCCACGTACATCAGCAGGCGCAGCGCGTAGTCGGTCATCGTGGTCAGGCGCATGGCGATGCCTTGTTCATTGGGGTGGGTTCGAGCGAACCGCGATCTTGTCGGGTCTGAGCACCGGCGCCGCATCGATGCGCGGGCGAATCAACATCGGAAAGAACCGCCACAGGTACAGTGCGAAGGCCAGCACCCAGGCGCTGGCGGAGGCGTGCAGTGCGGCCAGAGCAAGGCCGGTGGGCAGCAGCGCCAGCAGGCGCAGCGCCGCCGCCGCGATCACCAGCCCATAGCAGCACACGATCAGGCGGTCCGTGCGCAGCGGCCGCCCCAGGTGTCCCAGCGCCGAGCGTCACCATGCCGATGATCAGCACGGAAAACCCCGCCACGCCGATCACGTGCGCCGGCCAGGCAGCGCGCAGCACGGCGCCTGCGGCGTGCGCAGCCGCCACCAGCAACCCCGCGCCAAGCGCGGCGTAACCGACATAGAGAATCCACAGCAGCGGCACGCGCCATACGGCACCGGGTTTCCAGGCCAATACCTGGACCACGGCGATGACTCCCGCGACGGTCAGGAAAAGGGCTGTCGCCTCCGACCAGCCGAGCAGCCCGCTGCCGATGGCCAGGCCGCTCGCCGCCAGTTGCCAATGGCCGCTGTGCGTGTGCATCGGAATGCTCAAACCCGGCACCGCACGCATGGCAAAGAATGGGATCACCCGCCTGGCCACCAGCAGCGCGATCACTCCCATGCACAGCAGGCCTGTGTTGAAGTGCTGCATGAGCCGCACGTAGTCGCCCTGCCAGGCGGCGAGCAGGAACAAGGCATCGGCAACGCCCAAGGCGAGGACCAGCAGCGGCACACCGTAGTTGCGCTGGCTGCGCGTACCGTAGATGGCACGGCCCAACGCGATGGCGGCGCCCATGAAGAACACCAGTTCGCTCGCCACGGCCACCCAGAAGGAGGTAGTACCGGGTATGAGATAGGCGGCATGGGCCGTCACCCACAGTACGCTGAGCACGCCCAGCGCCTTTCCTTTGAGAGGATTGATGCCGGTCCAGTTCGCCCCTGCGGTGAGCAGGAAGCCCACCGCGATGGTGGCGATGAAGCCCCAGAGCATCTCGTGCGCATGCCAGATGACACCGGCCAACTGCCCGCGCAGCATGACGGGGGCGAACACCCACAGCGCCACCGACACGGCCGCCCAGAAGCAGCCGGCCAAGTACAACGGCCGGAAGCCCAGTTCCAGAAATGCCGCCCATTGCGGCGCTGGGAGTTTCACCCTCCCCGGCTCCTGGATCTGCAGCAGCTCAGTCATGGCACGCAGTCTCAAGCCAGCGCCGTGGGCACGGCGTCCGGATCGCGGCTGATCTGGTAGCCCATCCACAGGCTTTGCGCGATGCGCTCGGCCATGGCGCAAGCCTGCCCGGCCATCGCCCGATTGGCCTGGGCGGCCGCGTTCTCCCTGAAGAGCTTCAGCCAGCGCTGGAACAGCTCTGCTGAAAGGCCGGGCAACACCGCATGCTTGGGCATGGGTGCGCCCGCGAACCGGCCGGTGCGCCTGAGGATGGCTGACCAGAAGTCCACCAATTTGGCCAGGTGGTGGTCCCAGTCGCCGATGTGTGCGTCGAAGATCGGGCCCAGCACCCCGTCCTGGCGGACCCGCGCATAGAACGTGTGCACGAGGGCAGCGACCTCGGCCTCGGTGCAAAGTTCGCTGCCGGGCATCCGGTCCTGCGCGGTTTGGGAAGTCGTATCGCTCATAAGATTTACTTGCAATATATCTTATGATGCCTTCAAGCGGCCACCTCACCGCGCCCCTCTCTGATCTATATCAAACGCAAAGCGCCATGGCACTCAAACACGCTCAGCCCCTGGAGGTCATCGACTTGCACGCCACCGACGAGACGCGTGGTACGGCGGTCAGCAGCAGCTTGCTCAAGACCCCGCATCTGCAACTGATGCGGGTCGTGCTGGCAGCAGGGCATGCACTGCCGGAACACCACGTGCCTGGCGAGATCACGATTCAGTGCCTTTCGGGGGAGGCGGATGTCGTGACGCCCTCGCGCACGTGCCGACTGGCTTCAGGCACCTTGGTGATGCTGCCCGCCGCAGAGCCCCACCGCGTGCAGGCGCACCTCGACACCCTGCTGTTGGTGACGGTGCTTCATCCCTGATGGGGTCCGCACGGGTCATTCGAATAAACGATCCGGAAGGAAGTGAATATGAAGAAGAATGCAAGCAAGCGAATTGAAGGCACGAGTCCCGGGCGGCTGCGACCGTTGCTGCGAATCGCCGCCTTGGGATGCGCTGCGACGGCCTTGGCCGCTGAGGCCCATGTGAAATGGTTTGCGCCCTATATTGTGGGCGCGCCACCGCAACCCTTGAGCGCGACGCTCACGAACCAGTGGTTCTGGATTGGCATCGCACTGGTGCTGGTGTTCTTTCTGGCCACCCGGGCCATCGAGAAGATGTCCATCGGACAAAGCATCCTCGCCGGCATGGACAAGGTGATGAACCCACTGTGGCTGCGCCTGGACGATTTCGTTCGGGTGGTCATCGCGGCCTTCTTCGTCGCGATCTTCGCGGTCGGCGGGGTCTATCTGACGCCAGACTTGAAGACGCCGAACGAATGGGTGTCGTGGATGCAATTGCTGATCGCCGCCTTCGTCTTCTCGCGCCGGACGATGCCGCTGGCGGCCGCCGGCATCATTCTGCTGTGGGTGCTGGCGCTCACCGAGTACGACCTGTTCCACCTGCTGGACTACCTGGCGCTCGGGGTGTCGGTTGCGGGTTACCTGGTGCTTGAATCGTCGAACAAGCCTGAATGGCGAAAGTACCGGTTTGAAGTGCTGCGCTGGGGCGTGGCCATCGCGCTGATGTGGTCGAGCCTTGAGAAGTTCGCCTATCCGGACTGGTTCTACCCCCTCGTTGAAGAAAAACCGTTCCTCACATTCGGCATGCCGCGCGACGTGTTCATCCCGATGGCGGGCGTGGCCGAGTTCACGATGGGTTTCGGCCTGCTATGGACGGCACTGGTGCGGCGCCTGTCGGCGATCACGCTCTTCGTGATCTTCAACGCGGCCGTGTATCCGTTCGGGCGCATCGACCTGGTCGGACACGCCTTGATCATGGCGATCATCGTGGCCATTGCCGCTGACCCGACGCCCCAGGTGCGCTTCGCCATCCGGCGCTCGGCCTGGACCATTCCGGCCGCTCTCAGCGCTGCTCTGGTGGTTTTTGCGAGCGGCTACTGGGGCCTGCATCTCGCGTTGTACGGCCCGAACGGTGAAGCAAACCCGACCACCGCAGAGATGGCGACCCACACGTACAGTGCCGAACACCCGCATGGGCCGCAGGCCATCGGCAAAGCGACCGCGCCACCCGCCCCTGCGGGCGCTCATGGGCTTGGGCATGCAGCGCCGCCTGCAAGCGCATCAGGTGGCTCAGCGCGCGGCGCCTATGAAGCCAGCATGGCAAAGATGCACGGGCCGATGCAGGTGGGCATTCAGCACCCCGATCCGGACGTGGCATTCGTACTGGGAATGATCCCGCACCATCAGGGTGCCATCGACATGGCGCAAATTCAACTCCAGTACGGCAAGGATCCTGCGAACAGGAAGTTGGCACGCGAAATCATCGCCGCCCAGCAGCATGAGATCGAGGAGATGAAGAGTTGGTTGGCAGCAAGAGGCGTCAAGCACTCCGAGTAGAGGGAAACAATCCTTCAAGGACTCGCTGTCCGGCGTGCGCCGTGCGCCATTCCCCCGACGGTACGACCCACTGCGCGTGATTTCGCCGTAGTGGGTTTCGCATCTCGGCGGGATGTAGCAACCTCGTGGCTGTCAGGAATGTTCAAGAAGGTGCAGCCCATGCCACATGCGCAGGAAACTACAGCTTTTTCTTCCAGCCCCGAGCCGGCGTTCTACCGCCTCGCCGACGTCATCCGCATCACCGCCTTGAGCCGGTCCAGCATCTACCGGCGTATCGCCGCTGGCGAGTTTCCACTTCAGGTGTCACTTGGCGGTCGGGCAACGGGATGGCGCAGGGAAGCGCTGCAGGCGTGGATTGGCGATCCTGCGGGCTTTCGCCCCTTGACGGTAAGCAATGGGATGGACGCCCCCACCCGTAACGGCATTCGCGTGCCACAGTGGAAGTGTCACCAACCACTGAACCGAAAGGGGCGTCCACCATGAAGATTACGACTGTTGGCATCGACCTTGCCAAGAACGTGTTCCAGGTCCACGGCATCGACGAGCATGGCAAGGCGGTGTTGAAGAAGCAGCTGCGGCGCGACCAGATGGCCGCGTTCTTCGTCAACCTGCCGCCTTGTCTGATCGGCATGGAGGCTTGCGGCAGCGCGCACCACTGGGGTCGCAAGCTGCAGAGCATGGGCCACAAGGTGCGGCTGATGGCTCCGCAGTTCGTCAAGCCTTACGTCAAGACCAACAAGAACGATGCGGCCGACGCAGAAGCCATCTGCGAAGCGGTCGGGCGGCCGAACATGCGCTTTGTCCCGGTGAAGAACGTGGAGCAACAAGCAGTCCTGGCGCTTCACCGGGTGCGGCAGGGATTCGTGCGGGCTCGCACCGCGCAGGCGAATCAGATCCGCGGGCTACTGGGCGAGTTGGGCCTCATCGTGCCGCAGGGGATCGGCCATATCGCCACGCGTGTCCCCGAGCTGATCGAAGACGGTGCCAACGAACTGCCGGGTGCGTTCCGACTGCTCATCCAGCGACTGCTTGATCACCTCAAGGAGCTGGATCGTCAGGTCGAGGAGCTCGAAGACAAGATTCATGCATGGCATCGCAGCAGCGACCTCAGCCGCAAGCTGGCCATGATCCCTGGCATAGGGCCGATCACCGCCAGCGCGCTGGTTGCATCGATCGGTGATGCGAAGAACTTCGACGGAGGCCGGCAGGTCGCTGCCTGGCTTGGCTTGGTTCCCCGGCAGCATTCCTCGGGTGGAAAGTCAAACCTGCTGGGCATGAGCAAACGTGGCGACACCTACCTGCGGACATTGTTGATCCACGGCGCGCGCTCGGTGATCTACCGAGTGAGCCAGCGGCCCGACACATGCAGTTGGATCAGCTCTGTCGTCATCCGACGAAACAAGAACGTGGCCGCAGTGGCGCTCGCGAACAAGAATGCTCGAATCGCGTGGGCGTCGCTTGCGCATGACCGGCAGTTCGACGCGGGCTACGTGCGAAGCGCAGTAGTGGCCTGAGTCAGAGTAGGCAGCAGCAACAACGTCAGGGAGAACAAACCACCGATTGCTCAGGCGATCATGAAGTGATGGCAAGACAGGTCAGACCGTGGTTGGCAAAGCCCGCGCCGGACGAGGCACTCAGAGTGCGTGTAAGCGATCGAGGCGTCAACCAGCAAATCCCATCAGGGACAGTGGCTCAAAAGGCCGCATTCAAAGTCCGGATGTACGGGTGCAGTCTTTACCTTCGAGTCGTTGCAGATTGAGAGCTTGGCATAGGGGGCGTCCATGTACGTCCGGCCAACCCATCTTGAGAAAGCACCATCACTCGTGCATCGTGTGCACGATGAAGATGATGCACACCATGGCGAGCGAGGCGAACGCCGCAGCCCCCAAGAGACGCCTGTACAGCCCTGAACTCAAGAACCAAGTCGTTGCCCAGGCGCGCCTGCCCGGCGCCTCGATAGCGGGCGTGGCGCTGTCCCACGGCATCAACGCCAACATCGTTCACCGCTGGCTACGCGAACGCGCGGGCCAGCCGCCGCAGGCGCCATCGGGCTTCGTGGCATTGAGTCTGCCGACGGCCCACGGCAAGCTGGAAGAAGAGAGCGCCAAACTCGCGCAAGACATCCGCATCGAGCTGCGCCGAGGCGCCACGGTGGTGAACGTGGCCTGGCCCGTGGCACAGGCGGGCGAATGCGCCGCCTGGATGCGCGAGCTGCTGCGGTGATCCGCATCGATGCGGTATGGCTGGCCATAGACCCCCTGGACATGAGAGCCGGTACTGACACGGCGCTGGCCCGGGTCGTACAGGTCTT
>JAIUOW010000006.1 GCA_020161775.1 Pseudomonadota bacterium | reverse complement strand
CCTGGCAGGCCAAGGCATTGGCGGTCAGGAAAGTTACCGAGAACCAAGGGAAGCGGACGAGTGGCGTCGACCGCGAACTCTGGCCGTCATCGACGGCCAAATGGAATGCGGTGTGTCGATTGAACAAAAGGGGATACCGGGCGAAGCCTTTGCGGCGAGTCTGGATTCCGAAAGCGAACGGGAAAGAGCGCCCTCTGGGCATTCCGACCATGTTCGACAGGGCGATGCAGGCCCTGTACCTGCTCGCGCTGGAACCGGTGTCTGAATGTGCGTCCGATCCGAATAGCTACGGCTTTCGCAAAGGACGATCAACGCACGATGCCCGGAGCCAGTTGTTCGTGTCGTTATCCCAGAAGGCTTCGGCCCAATGGATTTTGGACGCGGATATCACGGGGTTCTTCGACAACATCAATCACGACTGGTTGCTAGCGAATGTTCACATGAACAAACGTGTTCTCCGCAAGTGGTTGAAAGCAGGTGTCGTCGACAGAGGACAACTGCACCGAACCGAAATGGGAACGCCGCAAGGCGGGATCATTTCGCCGACATTGGCGAACATCACCCTGAACGGGTTGGAGCGCGGACTCAAGCAGTTCCTCAAAAAGGAACTCGGGTCCAAAGCGGCTGACCAGGCGAAAGTGAATCTGGTTCGATATGCAGACGATTTTGTGGTGACCGGGGACTCCAAAGAGTTGCTGGCAACACAGGTCAAACCTTGGATTGTGGAATTCCTGCGCGAGCGGGGTCTGCAGTTCTCCGAGGAGAAAACCAAGATCGTGCACATCGATGAAGGGTTCGATTTCCTGGGGTGGAATTTCCGGAAGTACGACGGAAAGATGCTGATCAAGCCGAGCAGGAAAAACGTGAAGGCGTTCTACAGCAAGGCAAGTGAGGTCATCAGACGTTCGCTGTCAGTTCCACGCGAAGTGCTCATCAGAAAACTCAATCCAGTGCTCCGCGGCTGGGCTGAGTACCACAAGGGAGTGGTTGCCAAAGCGACGTTCTCACGACTCGACCACCTGATTTACTGGAGGTTGATGAAGTGGGGGCGGCGCCGGCATCCCAGAAAGACGGGCAAGTGGGTCTATGACCACTACTGGCCACGACTCGGCTCACGCCGGGTCATGGCAGTGGACTTGCCTGGCAAAAATGGAGATCTGAGGTCGCTGGTCTTGTACCAGCTCGCGGACACGAAAATTGTCCGCCATCAGAAAGTCGACGGGAAATACAACCCGTTTGACCCTGCGTGGTTTGCCTATGCGGAAGGGTTGCTGACGGCCCGGATGTCGCAAGACATCTGGGACGCCCAGCGCCTGAAGCTGTGGATGCAGCAAGGCGGCAAGTGCGTCTTGTGTGAGCAATTCATTGACAGTTCGAGCGCTATGGACGATCACCACATCGTCTATCGCGAATACGGGGGGAGCCATGCTCTTTCCAACCGGGTGCTTCTGCACCCGGTCTGTCACCGGCGGGTACACGCCCTGGGTTTGGAGGTAACCAAGCCGGTCCCAGCACGGGGACTTTAATCTGGAGAAGTAGACTAGGGCAATGCAGCCCAATGAAGCTACCGATCCAGTGGTCGCGCGTGAGCCGGATGCGTCGAAAGGCGCACGTCCGGTTCTTAGGGGGGAGGGAGGCCGAGAGGCTTCCTTCCTACCCTCCATGCCCCAGGTGAATCAAACGCTGCACCGCGCGGCCCGCGCGCCCTGGCGCTGGGCGGTGGCCTGGTGGCGCATCGTGCACTTTGGCGCGCTGATGCTGGTGCTGGCGCTGTCGCCGTCCAGCTACGGCGCGGCCAACCGCCAGGCCATGGCGCGCCACATCTACCTGGACACGGCGCCGGTGCTCACCTGGTTTACCGTGCTGTGCGCGCTGGTCAGCCTGGTGATCACGCGCATCGTGGTGGTCACGGCGCTCAGCTACGGCCTGACGCAGTACGCACTGGAGATGGTCATTCGCGTCCTGGTGCTGGAGCTGATCCCGCTGACGGCGGCGCTGTTCGTGGCGCTGCGCTGCACGATTCCCAACGGGGCAGAGCTGGCGCAGATGCGCCGGCGCGGCCAGCTGGACGCCTTGCGCGCGCAAGGCGTGGACCCGGTCGCGAGCGAGCTGCTGCCGCGCGTGGTCGCGGGCATGTTCTCGGTCATCACGCTGGCCGCCTTGAGCTGCGTGGTGGCCATGGTGCTGGCCTACCTGGCGGTGTACGGCTTCACGCTCGCGGGCCTGCCCGCCTACACCCGCATGTTTGGCCAGGTGTTCAACCCGGCGGTGACGCTGGTGTTTACGCTCAAGACGCTGTTCTTCAGCCTGGCCGTGTCGCTCATGCCCATGGCCGCCGGCCTGTACGAGAGCAATCCGGCCGGCTGGCGCACCAGCGACGAGCTGCAGGGCCTGGTGCGGGTGTTTGCCGTGCTGGTGCTGATCGAAGTGGTGTCGCTGGTCGGCAATTACTATTGAAAACCGATGACACAAGCCCGGACCCCCGCCGACCCGTCTGACCCGTCGCTGCCGTCACCGCCACCGGTGAAGAACGTGGAATTCAAGGCCCTGCTGCTGCTGGTGTTCACCGCGCTGCTGGTGGGCGCTTCGGTGCTGTACCTGCTGTATTCACGAGGCGCTTTCGAGACCACGCAACGCCTGGTGCTGGTGGCCGATGATTCCGAGGGCGTGGTGGTGGGCATGAACCTCACGTTCTCGGGCTTTCCCATCGGGCGGGTGCGCCGCATCGAGCTGGCCGAGGACGGCAACGCCCGCATCCTGATCGACGTGCCCACGCGCGACGCCCACTGGCTGCGCCAGTCCAGCGTGTTCACGCTGGTGCGCGGCGTGGTGGGCAACACCAACATCCGCGCCTACAGCGGCATGCTGACCGACCCGCCGCTGCCCGACGGCGCCGTACGCCAGGTGCTGCGCGGTGACGCGTCGGCCGAAATCCCGCGCGTGGTGTCCGCGGCCAAGGAACTGCTGGACAACCTGAATGCGCTGGCCGCCAAGGAGGGGCCGCTGGGCGCCAGCCTGGCCAACCTGCAGGCCATGACCGAAAAGCTCAACGGCCCGCGTGGCGCTTTAGGGGTGCTGACCGGCAACGACGCCGACGCGCAAAAGCTCATCCTGGCGCTGGACCGCACCAACACGCTGCTGGCGCGGCTGGACGGCCTGGTCATCAAGGCCGATGGCCTGACCGCCAAGGCCGATGCGCAGGTGTTTGGCCCGCAAGGGGTGATGCCAGATGTCAAGGCGGCGATCGGCCAGGTGAATGCGCTGCTGGCCGACACGCGCGAAAGCCTGAAGAAAATGGACGCGGTGCTGGTGGAGGCCAAGGCCGTGGGCGCCAATGCCCGCGTGGCCACCGAAGACCTGGGCACGCTGCGTGCCGAGGTCGAGTCCAATCTGCGCAAGGTCGAAGGCCTGATCACCGAGATCAACCGCAAGTGGCCGTTCAAGCGCGATACAGAGATCAAGCTGCCATGAACGGTAAAGCTCTATCAACGCTGGTGGTGATGGCGGCACTGTCTGCCTGCAGCTCCACACCGTCACCACCCGACTGGCAAATGAACGCCCGCGGCGCGCTCGATGCTTTCACCAACGCCTACATGACAGGCAACACCCGCGTGGAAGTGGCGGAGTTCTCCCGTGCGCGCAGCGCCCTGGCCGCCACCGGCCAGCCCGAACTGGTGGCCCGCGCCGAGCTGCTGCGCTGCGCGGCCCAGGTGGCCAGCCTGGTGCTGCAGCCCTGCGATGGTTTCGAGCCGCTGCGCCAGGACGCACCGGCAGCCGAGCGTGCCTACGCCGCCTGGCTGGCTGGCCAGGCCCAGCCCGCGGATGCGGCGCTGCTGCCCGCCGCACAGCGTGCGGTGCTGTCGGGCGGAGCCGAAGCCGTAAAAGGCATCGCCGACCCGCTGTCGCGCCTGGTGGCCGCCGGTGTGCTCATGCGCATGGGCCGTGCCACGCCCGAAGTTCTGGCCCTGGCGGTGGACACTGCATCGGCCCAGGGCTGGCGCCGCCCGCTGCTGGCCTGGCTGGGCGTGCAGGCCCAGCGGGCTGAAGCCGCGGGCGCGGCAGACGAGGCCGCGCGCATCCGCCGGCGCATGGCGCTGGTGGCGCCCTGAATCCGTTTACAGTGCCACACCCCAACCAAGGAACCTGCCCCGTGCGAAACCTCCTGTGCTCCCTGATCGCCGCTTTTGTTGTGGTGGCGCCCCCCGTGCTGGCGCAACCCGCCCCCGTCACCACCGCTTCCGGCCTGGTGTACCAGTCCCTCAAGGATGGTACCGGCGCGTCGCCCGCGGCCACTGACGTGGTGCAGGTCCATTACCGCGGCACCTTTGCTGACGGGCGCGAGTTCGACAGCTCCCACCGGCGCGGTCAGCCCACGGAGTTCCCGCTCAACCGGGTGATCCCCTGCTGGACCGAGGGCGTGCAGCGCATGAAGCCCGGCGGCAAGGCGCGGCTGACCTGCCCGCCGGCCATTGCCTACGGTGAGCGCGGCGCGGGCAATGTGATCCCGCCCAACGCCACGTTGAATTTCGAGATCGAGCTGATCGCCGTCAAACGCTAGTGCAACACGCCAGCACCGACCGCCTGCACGCGCTGGACAACCTGCGTGCGCTGATGATGTGGCTGGGCATCGTGCTGCATGTGTCGGTCAGCCACATGGTGAACGACTCGCCGCTGCCCTGGCACGATGACCGATCCACCCCGGTGGCGGATCTGCTGTCGGCATTCATCCACACCTTTCGCATGCCGGTGTTCTTCATCCTGGCGGGCTTCTTTGCGGCCATGCTGGTGCAAAAGCGCGGCGTGCGGGGCATGGTGGGCAACCGCCTGCGTCGCCTGGGTCTGCCCTTTGCCATTTTCTGGCCACCTGTCTTCGCGGCCAGCGCCGTGCTGGCGCTGCTGTTCCTGCACCGCATGGTGCGCGGCACCTGGGGGCTGGACGCCAGCATCGTGCCACCACGGCCCAACATGCCCACTGGCCTCACGACCATGCACCTGTGGTTCCTGTGGATGTTGCTGTGGTTTTGCGTGCTGGCCGCGCCGGTGCTGTGGGTGGGCGAGCGCCTGCCGGCGGTGTCCGCCGCCATGACCCGCGTGCTGGCCCGCCTGGGTGGCACTCCCTGGGGCTTTGCCGTGCTGGCGCTGCCGCTGGCGGCGGTGGGCGCGCTGTACCCGCAGGGCGTGGTGGTGCCCAGCGGTGCCTTTGTGCCGCCGCTGGCCGAATGGCTGCACAACGGGCTGTTCTTCGTGTTTGGCTGGGCGCTGTGGCGCCACCAGCAGGCGCTGTTTGCGCTGTACACGCGGCGCTGGGTTGCGTTCGCGCTGGCGGGGTTGCCGCTGTTCCTGGCCACCGGTGGGCTGGTGGAGGCACAGCGCGCGGGGCAGCTATCTGGCTGGAACCTGCCGCTGTGCATTGCGTACGTGTACAACGGCGCATCGTGGCTGTGGAGCTTTGCGTTCATCGGCCTGTTCCTGCGCTACCTGCAGGGCCCGCACCCGGTGCTGGGCTACCTGGCCGACAGCTCGTACTGGGTGTACCTGCTGCACCTGCCGCTGACCATCGGTTTTGGTGCCTTGCTGTTTGGCGCGCCGCTGCCGGCGCTGGCCAAGATGACGCTGAACGTGGCTGCCACTACTGCCGTGTGCCTGGCCAGCTACCACCTGCTCGTGCGCTACACCGCCGTCAGCAGCCTGCTGAACGGCAAACGCCACGCGCGCCAGGCGCAGGTGTCGGCCACGCGCTGACAGCGGGGCACAGGCGCGTCCTACGCGCGCGGCGGGAATTGTTTTTGACACTGGATGTCCGTCAATCCCTTGGGCCATCCACCATGAAAACACTTCCCCTGATCTCCAGCGTCCTGCTGGCCTCCCTGCTGGCCGCCTGCGGCGGTGGCGGAGACGACCCCGATCCAACCAGCCTCAACTCCGCCTTCACCATCACGTCGGCCACCGACCCGTCACTCAATGGCGCCTACGGCAGCACCAACACGCCGCTGTCCGGCGTGAACAAGCTGGAACGCATCGGCGCCACCGATTCCTGCTCGTTCACCTTCGAGAACATTCCGCGCCTGGCTGGCGGTGCTGTTGCCAAGGGCTCGGTGGAGTACCTGGTGGACAGCACCACGGTGCGCCGCCTGGTGCTGGAGCTGGGCGGCAGCATCTACGAAACCACCACGGTCGGTACCTCCACCGTCTCGCGCACGAACAACAACGTGAGCTTTGCGGGCAGCGTGCTGAGCGCGGGCACGCCCACGGTCACCCTCTCGGGCACCCTGCCGATGCGGTCGGACCGGCCATCGGGCTGCTGAGCACAGCGCGGCCCCGGGTCATGGCGCCGATAATGGGCCATGACCCCAACCCCTTCCCAGCCCGTGGTGGAACCCGCGGGCTTTGGCGCTTTGGCGCTGAGCCCGGCCATGCAGGCCAACCTGGTGCAGCTGGGCTACACCGAAATGACCCCCATCCAGGCGGCCGCGTTGCCGCCTGCGCTGCTGGGCAAGGACCTCATTGCCCAGGCCAAGACCGGCAGTGGCAAGACGGCCGCATTCGCGCTGGCGTTGCTGGCCAACCTGAACCCAAGGCGCTTTGCGGTGCAGGCGCTGGTGCTGTGCCCCACGCGCGAGCTGGCTGACCAGGTCACCACCGAAATCCGCCGCCTGGCGCGGGCCGAGGAAAACATCAAGGTGGTCACGCTGTGCGGCGGCGTGCCGCTGCGCAACCAGATGGCCAGCCTGGAAAACGGCGCACACATTGCCGTGGGCACGCCCGGGCGCATCATGGACCACCTGGAGCGCGGCACGCTGGACATCGAGGCGCTGAACACGCTGGTGCTGGACGAGGCCGACCGCATGCTGGACATGGGGTTTTTCGATGACATCGCCACCGTGGCGCGCCAATGTCCGAAGCAGCGCCAGACGCTGCTGTTTTCCGCCACCTACCCGGAGGGCATTGCCAAACTCAGCGTGCAGTTCATGCGCGAGCCCATCACCATCAGGGTCGAAGCGCAGCACGGCAGCGCGCAAATCCAGCAGCGCTGGTATGAGGTGAAGAACAGCGAGCGCCTGCACGCGGTCAGCCTGCTGCTCAACCACTTCCGCCCGGCCAGCACACTGGCGTTTTGCAACACCAAGGCGCAATGCCGCGACCTGGTGGCCGTGCTGCAGGCCCAGGGCTTCAGCGCGCTGGCGCTGTATGGTGAGCTGGACCAGCGCGAGCGCGACCAGGTGCTGGTGCAGTTTGCCAACCGCAGCTGCTCGGTGCTGGTGGCCACCGACGTGGCCGCGCGCGGGCTGGACATTGCCCAGCTGGCCGCCGTGATCAACGTGGACACCACGCCCGACCCGGAGGTGCACATCCACCGCATTGGCCGCACCGGCCGCGCGGGCGAGGAAGGGCTGGCGCTGTGCCTGGCCAGCCTGGACGAGATGGGCTCGGTGGGCAAGATCGAGCTGCTGCAGGGCCGTGAATCGCAATGGCATACGCTGGCCGAGCTGACGCCCACGGGCAGCGGGCCGCTGCGACCGCCCATGGCCACGCTGCAGATCGTGGGCGGGCGCAAGGAAAAAATCCGCGCCGGTGACGTGCTGGGCGCGTTGACCGGCGAGGCAGGCTTTGCCAAGGAGCAGGTCGGCAAGATCAACGTCAACGAGTTTTCCACCTATGTTGCGGTGGACCGCGCCATCGCGCAGCAGGCGGTGCAGCGGCTGAACGCCGGGCGCATCAAGGGCAAGAGCGTGAAGGTGCGGCTGCTGGAGGACTGAACATGGATATGGCGCAATGGTGGCCTGGTGGCGCGCAGGCGCTGGCGGCCGCGCTGGGCTGTGGCCTGCTGATGGGGCTGGAGCGTGAGCGCCGCAAGGGCCATGGACCGAGCCGGGCGCTGGCCGGCATGCGCAGCTTCACGCTGGCGTGCCTGGCGGGCGCGGTCAGCATGCTGCTCGGGCAGGTCTGGCTGACGATGGTGGGCGCGGCGTTCATCGGGGCGCTGGGGGTGATCGCCTACTGGCGTGACCGTTCGGACGACCCCGGCGTCACCACTGAAATCGCGCTGCTGCTGGCCTACCTGATCGGTGCCCTGTGCACCTGGAGCCTGCCGCTGGCGGCGGCGCTGACCGTGGTGGTCACGGGCTTGCTGGCCGCGCGCGACCCGATGCACCGGTTTGCCCGCGAATGGCTGCAAGCGGGTGAGCTGCGCGATGGCCTGATCCTGTGCGCGCTGGCGCTGATCGCGGTGCCGCTGCTGCCCGACCGTGCGCTGTGGGGCCCTGCGCTGAACCCGCGCACCATTGCCACGCTGCTGGTGGTGCTGCTGGCCATCCAGGCGCTGGCCCATGTGGCACGGCGCCTGCTGCAGGCGCGTCACGCACTGGTGTTGTCATCACTGGCTGCGGGCTTCGTCTCCAGCACGGCCACCATCGCCACCCTGGGCATGGAGGTGCGCGAAGGCCGCGCCAGCGCCCGGCCCCAGGCGGGCGCGGCGCTGCTCAGCTGCGTGGGCACGCTGCTGCAGCTGCTGGCCGTGGCGGCCGCCGTGCAACCCCGCTGGCTGGCGGTGCTGTGGCTGCCCGCGCTGGCGGGCGCGGCCCTGGTGGCGGCCTGGGGCTTGTGGCTGGTGCGCAGCGGCGAGACGGACCACAAGGTGGCCCTCACGGCCAAGGACGCCCGCATGTTCAGCCTGCGCACCGCGGCCATGGTGGCGCTGCTGCTGGGCGGCATCCAGGCCGCGGTGCATGGCCTGTCGCTGTGGTGGGGCTCCGCCGGCCTGTTGGCCGGCGTGCTGCTGGGCGCGCTGGTGGACCTGCATGCGGCGGCGGCGGCCGTGCTGGTGCAGGGGCCGCCCGAGGCGGCGCCGGCGGCATTGCTGCAGGGCCTGATGGGTGCGCTGCTGGTGCACAACCTCAGCAAATGCGTGACTGCGGCGCTAAGCGGCGGACGGGCTTACCTGCTGGCCTTTGCGCCCGGGATTCTGGTCCATATGGCGGTGGTGCTGGGGCTGCTGGCATGGCGCGGGGCGGTGTGATGGGGTTGAGTGTGCGGTTGGGTACGCGGCTGGGTTTGCGGGTGCTGGCCCTGGCCTGTTGTGCGCAGGCTGCTGCCCAGGCGGTGGCACCGGCGCCGTGGCCCGACACGCCCGCCACGCGTGAATTCCGCCAGCGTGTGCTGGACCTGGCCGTGCTGTACGGTGAATCCAGCGGCCTGGACCCCAACGGCTACCTCATTGAAACCACGGACCAGGGGCCCACGCGGCCCGGTTGCCGCAACGTGCTGGCACGCACCAGCCTGGGCGGCGTGGCAGTGGCCGCGCAGACGTTCGAGGTCTGCAAGCACAACCGGGACAACAACCCGGGCAAGGCGCCCTGATGGAGTTCGCACTGGTGCTGTTGTTGGGGCTGGTGGCCGGCACGGTGGGCGGCGTGGTGGGCTTTGGCACGTCCATCATGCTCATGCCGGCGCTGGTCATCGTGTTTGGTCCGCGCGAGGCCGTGCCCATCATGGCGATTGCCAGCATCATGGCCAATGCGTCGCGCGTGGCCGTGTGGTGGCGCGAGGTGGACTGGCCGGCCGTGGCCGCCTACAGCCTGACGGCGGTGCCAGCCGCCGCGCTGGGCGCGGCCACGCTGCTGCGGCTGCCCGTGGGCGTGGTGGAGGCGGTGCTGGGCGTGTTTTTCATCGCCATGATTCCGGCGCGCCGCTGGATGGCGGCACGGCAGTGGGCACTGCGCCTGCCGCACCTGGCGCTGGTGGGGGCGGTGATCGGCTTCATCACCGGCATCGTGGTCAGCACCGGGCCCATCAATGCGCCGTTCTTCCTGACCTACGGCCTGGTCAAGGGCGCCTACCTGTCCACCGAGGCGCTGGGCTCGCTGGCGGTGTACCTGGCCAAGGCGGCCACCTTCCGCAGTCTGGGTGCGCTGCCCTGGGACGCAGTGGTCAAGGGGCTGATCATTGGCAGCACCATCACTGTGGGCTCATTCATCGCCAGGCGCTTTGTGCTCAAGCTGGACGCGGACAAATTCAGGCTGCTGATCGAAGGGCTGTTGCTGGTGGCAGGGTTGACGATGCTGTGGGCGGCGTGGCGCTAGGGTTCAGTCAAACCGGCTGATGCCGCGCCCGGCTTCCCATAGCCACACGCCCTCGTCATAGGTGTCCAGCCCGTCGGGCCGGTTCCACAGCCACGCCCGCGTGAAGCCGTGGTTGTGCGGTGCCAGGCGCTCGCCCACACGCTGCAGCACGCGCGTCCAGGGCAGTGCCAGCCGGTCCGACCAGGCCAGCAGCTCCAGGCCTGCGGCGTCCACGCCGGCATACAGCCCCTGGCGGGCCTTGTCGAACTTGCGCGTCAGCGCATCGGTGGCCAGCGTTTCATCCAGCCCCGTCAGGCGCACGAGCTCGAACGCAATCTGCGCATCGCTTTCGGTGGACTTGGTGATGACGTCGGGCTCCTGCAGGCGCGGGTCGCCGCTGCGCACGGAGGTGATGTCGATGTCGGCGCGAAAGCGCGCCGCGAATTCAGTGACCAGCGCCCGCTCCACCGCGCCCTTGTCGGTCTCGTCGTGGCGCGGTGCGGGGATGGCCACGGCTTACGGCTGGCCGAGCAGGCGTTTGGCGTTCAGGTAGGTGGGCACTTCCACCCACAGGCCGTCCACCAGCGCGCGTTCCTCGCCGCGTGCGCGGGCGGCTTCAAACTCGCTCACGATGCGCCGCGCGGCGGCCAGGTCCGACACATTGGGTGTCAGCGCATCGCGCAGGGACAGCGCATGGTCGGGCCGCACCAGGCTCTTGGTGCGGTAGCCCAGGCGGCGTGAATGGCGCGCCTCCTGCACGGCGCCGGCCACGTCGCTGAAGGTATAGGGCGCGTCCACCGGCTCGACGCCGGCCGCGCGGCATTCCAGCACGAAGCGCCGGCGGGCGTAATCCAGCTCCACGGCTTCGCGGCTGCGTTCAGCGCACAGGTCGGTGGCCAGGTCTTCGGCGCCCAGCAGCGCGCAGCGGATGCGCGGGCTGGCGCCGGCGATCTCGCGCAGGTTCACCACGCCCAGCGCGGTTTCGCACACCGGCAGGATTTCCGTCGTGCCGTCGGGAATGCCCAGGGCGCGTTCCAGCGTGGTGAGGGATGCATCCAGCGCGCGCATGTGCAGCGCGGTGGCGCTCTTGGGATAGGCCACGATGTCGGGGCGCCCGGGCATCACGTCCTGCAGGTCCAGGTTGCCTTCGGCTTCCAGCGGGTTGATGCGCACGCACACCAGCGCGCCGGCTTCGCGCCAGCGCTGGTACAGCGCCGGGGCCAGGGCGCGGGCTTCATGGCGGCGCACGGGCGGGGTGAAATCTTCCAGGTCCTGGATCAGCACGTCGGCGCCGCTTTGCGCCATGGCTTCATGCACGACGCGGTCCGCGCCCGCGCCAAACAGCCAGGTGCGGCGCAGCGCGGGGGCAAGACGGTCGCGGGAGGCTTCGTTCATGGGCCGAGTATCTCAAAGCAGGGCATACCGGGCCACCCCAAAGCCCCCGCAAGCCCTGCAAAGAAAAAGCCCGGGGCCTTGCGGCACCGGGCTTGAAGCGGTTACCCGCCTGCTAGCTGTCCAGCTCAGGGCTTGCTGGCCGTGGGAAACGGCCAAGCTGCCTGCGGGTTCAGAGTGGTCTGAGCCGCGGGGGCAGCGGGAGCAGGGGCTGCTTTGGCTGCAGGTTTGGCAGCGGGCTTTTTCGCGGCTTTCTTCGCAGCGGGCTTTTTCGCTGCTTTCTTGGCGGCAGGCTTCTTGGCAGCGGGCTTTTTGGCCGCAGCCTTTTTCGCAGGAGCCTTCTTGGCAGCGGCCTTCTTCGCCGGAGCCTTCTTGGCCGCTACTTTCTTGGCAGCGGGCTTCTTGGCTGCCGGCTTTTTGGCCGGGGCCTTCTTGGCGGCTACCTTCTTGGCTGCCGGCTTTTTGGCCGGGGCCTTCTTGGCGGCTACCTTCTTGGCTGCCGGCTTTTTAGCGGCGACCTTTTTGGCCGGGGCCTTCTTCGCGACGGCCTTCTTGGCGGCCGGTTTCTTTGCAGTTGCCATTCTCATTTCTCCTAATCAAGTTGATCAACATCAACCAAAGAAGCACTCCATGCCTGTTGGGGGCAGGAAGCGATCCATGAGGTTGGGCCGTGGCCCAGCCTCATGAACACCGTGGCCCGCGTTGTCCCGGCTCTGCTGGCCAGGTAATCACCGCGGGCGAATTCTCAAACCATCACAAACTCAAATATCGCAGTT
Source organism: Pseudomonadota bacterium (assembly GCA_020161775.1). GTDB lineage: Bacteria > Pseudomonadota > Gammaproteobacteria > Burkholderiales > Burkholderiaceae_C > RAM1. Next base: position 217,013 of record JAIUOW010000006.1, on the reverse strand, counting down.
GCCTTGCGGAATTTGCATTCCACGTTCAGTCCCAGGAAAGCGCGCCACCCGACTGGTACTCAATCACGCGGGTTTCAAAGAAGTTGCGCTCTTTCTTCAGGTCAATCATTTCGCTCATCCAGGGGAAGGGGTTCTCTTCGTTGGGGAACAGCGCTTCCAGGCCGATCTGCGTGGCGCGGCGGTTCGCGATGTAACGCAGGTAGCCCTTGAACATGGATGCATTCATGCCCAGCACGCCGCGGGGCATGGTGTCTTCGGCATAGCGGTATTCGAGTTCGACGGCCTTCTGGAACAGGGCCTTGATCTCGGCCTTGAATTCGGACGTCCACAGGTGGGGATTTTCCAGCTTGAGCTGGTTGATCAGGTCGATGCCGAAGTTGCAGTGCATGGACTCGTCGCGCAGGATGTACTGGTACTGCTCGGCGGCGCCGGTCATCTTGTTCTGGCGGCCCAAAGCAAGGATCTGCGTGAAGCCCACGTAGAAGAACAGGCCTTCCATCAGGCAGGCGAAGACGATCAGGCTCTTGAGCAGGCGCTGGTCGTTCTCGGGCGTGCCGGTGTGGAAGTTGGGGTCCATGATCGCCTCGATGAAGGGGATCAGGAACTCGTCCTTGTCGCGGATGGACTGGACTTCGTTGTAGGCGTTGAAGATCTCGGATTCGTCCAGGCCCAGCGATTCCACGATGTACTGGTAGGCGTGGGTGTGGATGGCTTCTTCAAAGGCCTGGCGCAGCAGGAACTGGCGGCACTCGGGCGCCGTGATGTGGCGGTAGGTGCCCAGCACGATGTTGTTGGCGGCCAGCGAGTCGGCGGTGACGAAGAAACCGAGGTTGCGCTTGATGATGCGGCGCTCGTCTTCGGTCAGGCCGTTGGGGTCCTTCCACAACGCGATGTCGCGCGTCATGTTCACTTCCTGCGGCATCCAGTGGTTGGCGCAGGTGGCGAGGTATTTTTCCCAGGCCCACTTGTACTTGAACGGCACCAGCTGGTTGACGTCGGTCTGGCCGTTGATGATGCGCTTGTCAGCCGCGTTCACGCGGCGGTGCACGGTGGCTGCGGGCCTGGCGGGCTGGGCGATGGACGGCTGTGTGGCGGATACGACCGCGCCATCATCCAGCGTGCGCAACGCGGGCTGGGGAGCAGAGATCGTTTGCGAGGGTGCTTGCGAAAGAGGTGAGTAACCCACCTCGCGGCCCGCAGCGGGGACGCTGTTCAATGCTGGCGATGAGGGCTTGACTTCTTCGTCCCAGGTCAACATAAGTTTTCCAATGCGTGAATTATGTGAGCAGTGATGCGAATTTAAAAGTGTTCATTCACATCACCGCCTTATTGTGTTGCTCTATTGCATCGACGTTGTGTCGGACAAGGACGCGCTTACTGGCATGCCTCGCAGGTGGGATCGTCCACGCCGCAGAACTTGATGTCGGTGGCGGGCGATGCGCTGAGCTGCGCGCGCGCAGCGGCGGCCGCGGCATCCAGTGCGCTCATGGCACTGCCCTGCGGCTCGCTGCTGCCGGAGGACACGGCGTTCAGCCGGCCGCTTTGCACGGTGGATTTCTCGGCGTGCGTGGCGCTGCTGGTGCGCAGGTAGTAGGTGGTCTTCAGGCCGCGCAGCCAGGCGAGCTTGTAGGTGTCGTCCAGTTTCTTGCCCGACGCGCCGGCCATGTAGATGTTCAGGCTCTGGGCCTGGTCGATCCATTTCTGGCGGCGCGCGGCGGCTTCCACCAGCCAGGTGGTTTCCACCTCGAACGCGGTGGCGTACAGCGCCTTCACGTCCTGCGGCACGCGGTCGATGGGGCGCAGCGAACCGTCGAAGTGCTTGAGGTCCATGACCATCACGTCGTCCCACAGGCCCAGGCGCTTCAGGTCGCGCACCAGGTAGTGGTTGATGACGGTGAACTCGCCCGACAGGTTGGACTTGACCGACAGGTTGCCAAAGCACGGCTCGATGGATGCGTCCACGCCGATGATGTTGGAGATGGTGGCCGTGGGGGCAATGGCCACGCAGTTGGAGTTGCGCATGCCGTCGGCGGCGATCTTCCTGCGCAGGGCGTCCCAGTCCAGCGTGGCCGAGCGGTCCACCTCCACATAGCCGCCGCGCGCCTGGGCCAGCATGTCCAGCGTGTCCAGCGGCAGAACGCCCTTGTCCCACAGCGAGCCCTTGTAGCTGGAGTATTTGCCGCGCTCGCGGGCCAGCTCGGTTGACGCCCAGTAGGCGTGGTAGCAGATCGCCTCCATGGATTCGTCGGCAAACTGCACGGCCTCTTGCGACGCGTAGGGAATGCGCAGCTCGTACAGCGCGTCCTGGAAGCCCATCAGCCCCAGGCCCACCGGGCGGTGGCGCATGTTGGAGTCGCGCGCCTTCTTGACGGCGTAGTAGTTGATGTCGATCACGTTGTCCAGCATGCGCATCGCGGTGCTGATGGTCTTCTTGAGCTTGTCCTGGTCAACCTTGCCATTCTTCAGGTGCTGCAGCAGATTGACCGAGCCCAGGTTGCAGACGGCGGTTTCGGTGTCGCTGGTGTTCAGCGTGATCTCGGTGCACAGGTTGGACGAGTGCACCACGCCGGCATGCTGCTGCGGGCTGCGCACGTTGCAGGCGTCCTTGAAGGTGATCCAGGGATGGCCGGTCTCAAACAGCATTGACAGCATCTTGCGCCACATGTCGGTGGCCTGCACCGTCTTGGCCGGCTTGATTTCGCCGCGGCGGGCCTTTTCCTCGTAGGCGACATAGGCCTTCTCGAAGTCGGCGCCGAACTTGTCGTGCAGGTCGGGCACGTTGCTGGGCGAGAACAGGGTCCATTCGCCCTTTTCCATCACGCGGCGCATGAACAGGTCGGGGATCCAGTTGGCCGTGTTCATGTCGTGCGTGCGGCGGCGGTCGTCGCCGGTGTTCTTGCGCAGCTCCAGGAATTCTTCAATGTCCAGGTGCCAGGTCTCCAGGTAGGTGCAGACCGCGCCCTTGCGCTTGCCGCCCTGGTTCACGGCCACGGCCGTGTCGTTGACCACCTTCAGGAACGGCACCACGCCCTGCGATTCGCCGTTGGTGCCCTTGATGTGCGAGCCCAGCGCGCGCACGCGCGTCCAGTCGTTGCCCAGGCCGCCTGCAAACTTGGACAGCAGGGCGTTTTCCTTGATGGACTCATAGATGCCGTCCAGGTCGTCGGGCACGGTGGTCAGGTAGCAGCTGGACAGCTGGCTGCGCAGCGTGCCGGCATTGAACAGCGTGGGCGTGGATGACATGAAGTCGAAGCTGGACAGCACTTCATAGAACTCGATGGCGCGGGCTTCGCGGTCGATCTCGTTCAGGGCCAGGCCCATGGCCACGCGCATGAAGAAGGCCTGGGGCAGCTCGATGCGGGATTTGCGCACGTGCAGGAAGTAGCGGTCGTACAGGGTCTGCAGGCCCAGGTAGTCGAACTTCAGGTCGCGCTCGGCCTTGAGCGCGGCGCCCAGGCGCTTCAGGTCGTACTGGAGCAGCTTTTCGTCCAGCAGCTCGTTGTCCACACCCTTCTTGATGAAACCGGGGAAGTAGTCGGCATAGGTCTGGGCCATGTCGGCCGGGGCCACGTCGCGGCCGATGACTTCCTTGAAGATGGTGTGCAGCAGCAGGCGTGCGGTGACGTAGGTGTAGTCGGGGTCCTTTTCGATCAGCGTGCGCGCGGCCAGGATGGAGGCTTTGTAGACCTCGTCCATGGGCACGCCGTCATACAGGTTGCGCATGGTCTCGGCCACGATGGGGTCTGCCTTGACGTCGGCACCCAGGCCAGCGCAGGCGGATTCGATCAGCGCCTTGATCTCGTTCAGGTCCAGCGCGACGCGCTGGCCGCCGTCGATGACGTGCAGCACCGGCGCCTTGGGCGCTTCCTGGACGGCCTGCCTGGCGCGTTCCTGCGTGCGGCGCTCGCGGTACAGCACGTAGGCGCGGGCGATCTCGTGGTGGCCGCCGCGCATCAGGCCCAGCTCGACCTGGTCCTGCACGTCTTCAATATGGAAGGTGCCGCCGCCCGGGCGCGAGCGCACCATGGCACGGATCACGGCCTGCGTCAGGCTGTCCACGGTTTCGCGCACGCTGGCCGAGGCCGCGCCCTGCGTGCCATGCACGGCCAGGAAGGCCTTCATCATGGCAATGGCGATCTTGTTGGGCTCGAATGCCACGACCGCGCCGTTGCGGCGGATGATCTGGTAGTTGGCAAGCGGGTTGGTTGCCGGAGTGCCGGTCTGGCCGGTGCCGTGCGTCACGGTGATGGGGGTGCTGGCGGGAGACGGCGTACTCAGGACTGTTTGCATTGTTTCCTCTTCTTTCGCAGTTTTTGTGAGTCGGGCTGCAAGGCTCGGCGGGCGAGCCTGGAATTCCTTGTCGGGGCCTGCCGGGGCGGGCAGGGGCGCAACAGCAGCACACTATATCTAGGGTCTTGGGTGAATTCAAGCCACTACAGGTAGTGTACCGCGACCGATACAGATGCTTACGCACGGGGGCTGCAATTGCTGCGTTGCGGCAGTGGTCAGCATGGCTGCGCAGGGCCTGAAAAACTGTCATGCGCATGGCGCGGGCCAGCAGGCGCGCGCCATGCGCGGCCATTTGCGTGGCGGGGCCGCATGGCGCCTTGCTTTTTGCAGGTCGCGAGCGTTTCAGGCGCTGTGTTGCGTCAACACACCATCGGGAAAGTACGCGCCAGGCCAGGCCAGTGCGTTGTGCAGCCTGTTCCATGCAAAGCCTGCGCCCGGGTCCTGCTTGCGTCCGGGCGCCACGTGTTCGTGGCCGGCCACGTGCGTGATCGGGTAGCGCTGGGCGAGCGCGGCACACAGGCACGACAGCGCCTCGTACTGCGCGTCCTCGAACGGCCCGCCTTCCAGGCCCTCCAGTTCGATGCCCACCGAATCGTCGTTGCAGTTGCCGCGCCCGCGGTAGTGCGACTGACCGGCGTGCCAGGCCCGGTCGTCGCAGCTGACGAACTGCCACAGCTCGCCGCCGCGGCGGATGTAGAAATGCGAAGACACCTGCGCGCCCGCGATCTGCATGAAATAAGGGTGCGCGGTCCAGTCCAGGGTGTTGGTGAAAAGCTGCTGCACCTCCTGGCCGCCATAGCGTCCCGGCGGCAGGCTGATGGAGTGCAGCACGATCAGGTCGATGCTGGCGTCCGCGGGTCGTGGCCCGAAGTTGGGTGACGCCAGGCGGTGTGCGTAGGCATACCAGCCGGCCTGCCACAACGTGGCGCCGCCGGGCGCCTCAACTGGCGTCGCCATGGGGATCGTCGCCGTGCGTGTGGATGCCCAGCCGCGCAATGCGGTAGCGGATCTGGCGCAGGCTCAGGCCCAGGCGGTTGGCGGCGGCCGTGCGGTTGAAGCGGCTTTCGTTCAGGGCCCTGACCAGGATGTCGCGTTCCTGCTGGTCCAGCCAGGCCTGCAGGTCCTCCGGGATGGCCGTGGCGGCCGGGGCGGTGTCCGGGGCAGGGCAGGGCTGCGCGTCCGGCGGGGCCGTGCCCGGTGCGTCTGCTGCGTCGGCTGTGTGCCGCGTGGGAGCGAAGTCCACCTGCAGCGCATCGCCGTCGCTCAGGGCCACCGCGCGATGCAGCAGGTTTTCCAGCTCGCGCACGTTGCCCGGCAGCGGGTGCGCGCACAGCTGCGCCAGCACCGCGGGCGACAGCGTGGGCACCGGCATGCCCGATTCATGTGCGATGCGCGCCAGCAGCGCATCGCACAACCTGGGGAGGTCATCGCGGCGCTCGCGCAGGGGTGGCACCAGGATCTCGATCACGTTCAGCCGGTAGTACAGGTCCTGGCGGAAGCGGCCGGCCTGCACGTCGGCGGCCAGGTCCTTGTGGGTGGCGCTGACCACGCGCACGTCCACCATGTCTTCCTGGGTGGAGCCGAGCGGGCGCACCTGCCGCTCCTGGATGGCGCGCAGCAGCTTGGACTGCATGGGCAGCGGCAGGTCACCGATCTCGTCCAGGAACAGCGTGCCGCCGCGCGCGGCCTGGAAGTAGCCGTCACGGTCCTGGGTGGCGCCGGTGTACGAGCCCTTGCGCGCGCCAAAAAATTCGGCCTCCAGGAGGTTCTCCGGAATGGCGCTGCAGTTCACGGCCACGAAGGGGCCGTCGGCGCGGTGGCTGCAGGCATGCAGCGCGCGCGCCGCCAGCTCCTTGCCGGTGCCCGATTCGCCGCGGACCAGCACCGGTGCCATGCTGCGCGCCACCTTGGCGATGCGTGACTTGACTTCGCGCATGGCGTCGGACTCACCCACCAGTCGTTGCAGCGCTGCGTCCGCGTCCGCGGGATGCTCAGGGGCCCGTGGCGCCGGTGCGTTTGGCCGGGCACGCGCCGCGGCGCCCTGGGCCGTGCCCTGGATGGCGGATGCCACCACCGCGCGAAACTGCTTGAGGTCCACCGGCTTGGTCAGGTAGTCGAAGGCGCCCGCTTTCAGCGCGTCCACCGCGTTCTCGGCCGAGCCGTAGGCGGTCATGACGATGCAGCGCTCGGCGCGTTGCTGCGTCTGCAGCTGGCGCAGCAACTCCAGGCCCAGGCCGTCGGGCAGCCGCATGTCGGTGATCACGCAGTCAAACCGGCTGTCCGCCAGCAGCTCGCCCGCCTCGGCCAGCGTGGCGGCCGCATCGACGCGGTAGCCCTCACGCAGCAGCGTCAGCTCGTACAGCGTGCGCAGGTCCGGCTCGTCGTCAACGACCAGGATGCGTGGTGGGGTGGCGGGGGCAACCATCAGGCCGGTATTGTGGCAAAAGCCGCGGCGTGCGCCGCTGCGCCTCCGCGGGCATGGAACAGCACGAAAAACTCGTTGCCCTCTGCCGCGCCGGTCACGGCCCGCCAGGGCGCGCGCTGGTAGCCAATGAGTGCGCCGTGGCGCTCGCAAAGCTCCCGGCAGATGTACAGGCCCAGGCCGCTGGAGCGGCTTTCCGAGGAAAAGAAGGGCTCGAACAGGTGACGCTGCACGCCCGGGTCCAGCGGCGCGCCGTCGCTCCACACGCGCAGGCGCGGCAGGCCGGCGGGCGACAGGTCGGTCAGCACACGGATGGCGCCAGGCTGCTGGCTGGCGTAGCGAAGCGCGTTGTCCAGCAGGTTGACCAGCACGCGGCGCAGGTGGTCTGGCTCAAAGGCGACCTGGCGCGGCGGCACGTCCAGGTCCAGGTGCAGGCGCTGCGCGCATGCGGTCTGCTGCGACCAGTCGGTGCAGACCTGGCGCACCGACGCGCTCAGGTCCAGCAGCGCGGGCGTGGGCGCATTGCCCTCGTGCTGCACGCGCGAGATGTTCAATACGTCGTCCACGATCTGTGCCAGGCGCTGCGCGTTCTGGCGCACCATCAGCGTGAGCTGGCGCTGGCCCGGTTCGCTGATGTCCTCTTCCAGCAGCGCGTTGGCCTGCATGATGGCCGCCAGGGGGTTGCGTATCTCGTGCGCCACGGCCGCCGACATGCGCCCCATGGCCGCGAGCTTTTCGGTGCGCAGGCGGGCTTCCATCTCGCGCAGGTCTTCCAGGAACATCACGCACAGGCTTTCGGCCAGCACATCGTGGGCGGCGGTCAGGCGGGTGCGCACATGCACGCGGCGCGAGCCCTCACCGGACTGGGCGATATCCAGCTCGGCCGTCTGCGCGGCGCGGGTCATGAAAGTCTGGCGCGACAGCACGGCCAGTGGCTGCCAGGCCTGGTCCGAGGCCAGCACAAACGGCGTGGAGCGGTCCGGCCAGGCGCCCAGCAGGCGCCGCGCGGCCGGGTTGGCGGCGTGAACGATGCCGTTCTCGTCCACCACCAGCACGCCATCGGCGAGGGTCTCGATTACCAGCTCGTTCACCTCGATCTGCACGCGCGCGAGGTGCTGGCTTTCGCGCGAGCGCTTCTCTTCGCGGGCCAGCCGCGTGGCCAGCTGGTTGGCCAGCAGGGCCACAATAAAAAATCCGGTGCCGGCCAGGCCGGCCTGCACCAGGCGCGGCGTGCCATCAATGTTACCTACCTGCCAGGCGTCAACGAGCAGCAGCAGCGTGATCGCGGCGGCCGTGCCCAGCGCCAGCAGCAGCGAGCTGAGCACCGATGCCAGCAGCAGCGGCAGCGCAAACAGCGGCACGTAGTTGATGCCGCCAGCCTGCAGGTAGTGCAGCACCGAAAACGCCGCCAGGTCCACGCCAATGGTGGATGCCCATTGCGCGTCGAAAGTCTGGCCGGGCGGGCGCGGGCCACCCAGCACGCGCACGGCGACCGTCGCCACCAGATAAAGCAGGCACAGCAGCGGCGGCCAATAGCCCGCCGCCGCGCTGGTGGGCACGGCCGGCAGAAGCAGCCAGGTGCCGCCCAGCACCAGCAACAGCACCAGCGCGATCATGACGCGCGCCGTCATGAAGCCGCGCCAAAGGCGCACAAACGCCGAGTCTTCGGCCGCCATCTCCCGCAGGCCGAACCAGGACGCCAGTGCGGTGTTGCCGGCCATGGGGTTCGTCAGTGCTCAGCGCCGGGCGCGCTGGCGGTGCTCTTCACTGCAATAGACGGCGCCATCAGGTCCGGCCAAAGCGTCGCCGCGCGGCAGATGAACGGCGCACGCGGCGCAGCGCACCATGTCTTGCGGCTGGGCCGGGGCGCCTGGGCGCTTTTGTGGGGGCAGGTCACGCGGTGCATTGCGCCGGCCCGCGCGCCAGACATAGAACGCCACGGCCAGCACGGCGAATACCAGGAGGTATTTCATGACGGGCGGCCCAGGACGACTTCCAGCACAAAACGCGAGCCTGCGTAGGCCAGCAGCAGCAGCAGCGAACCAATATATAGGGTGCGCACCGCCTTGCGGCCACGCCAGCCAAAGCGGGCACGCCCCACCAGCAGCACGGCAAACGCCACCCATGACAGCACCGAGAAAACGGCTTTGTGGTCCCACTTCCAGGCCCGGCCCGCGCCGTAGAGCTGCTCCGTGAAGAGCAGGCCCGCCAGCAGCGTGGCCGACAGCAGCACAAAGCCGGCCTGTACGAAGCGGAAGGTCAGGCGTTCCAGCGTGAGCAGAGGCACGCCGCCTTCCTGGGCCTCGGTGGCCAGGCGGATCTGCTTTTCGGCGCGACGCATGAGCCACGCGTGGACCACCGCGGCGGCAAACAGGCCGTAGGACGCAATGCCCAGCGCCCAGTGCAGCGGCAGCCACGGCGAGGCCGTCTTGTGCAGCGGCGTGCCCGCAAACAGCAGCGCGACCAGCACGGCCGCCGCGCCCAGGCCCGACAGCGCCGCATGGGCAGTCATCTGGGGGAAGGCGCGGCTCTCGATGATGTAGACGGTCAACACCAGCCATGCGGTGACGGACAGCGCGGGCGCAAAGCCAAAGCGCGGGGTGTCACCGAGCAGGCTCCAGGCCAGTGCGGCGGCGTGCAGTGCCCAGGCCAGCAGCAACGCCAGACGCATGCCCGGCGGCCCCAGCCGGCGGGGCGCCACGGCGGGGGTTGCGTACGCAATCACCGCAGCCACGGACAAGGCGGCGCCCACGGGGGATACACTGGCTAAAATCATTGCCACAGTTTAGCCTTTTGCACTTTTGCTGCGCCACGCCGCAGCCGTCCCATGGCATCCGCCCTCACCGACAAACTCTCCCGCCTGGTCAAGGAAATCCGCGGCCAGGCCCGCATCACAGAAGCCAACGTGCAGGACATGCTGCGCGAGGTGCGCATGGCCCTGCTCGAAGCCGACGTGGCCCTGCCCGTGGTGCGCGACTTCATTGCCCGTGTCAAGGACAAGGCGCTGGGGCAGGAGGTGCTGGGCTCGCTGTCGCCGGGCCAGGCGCTGGTGGGCATCGTCAGCCGCGAACTCTCAGCCACCATGGGCGAGGGCGTCAGCGACATCAACCTGGCGGCCCAGCCGCCGGCGGTGATCCTCATGGCCGGCCTGCAGGGCGCCGGCAAGACCACCACCACGGCCAAGCTGGCCAGGCACCTGATTGAAAAGCGCAAGAAGAAGGTGCTGACGGTGTCTGGCGACGTTTACCGCCCGGCCGCCATCGAGCAGCTCAAGACCGTGACGAAGCAGGCCGGCGCCGAATGGTTCCCCAGTACGCCGGACCAGAAGCCGGTGGACATCGCCCGCGCGGCGCTGGATCACGCGCGCCGGCATTTCTTTGACGTGCTGCTGGTCGATACGGCCGGCCGTCTGGCCATTGACGAAGCGCTGATGCGCGAGATCAAGGACCTGCACGCCGCGCTCAATCCGGTGGAAACGCTGTTTGTCGTGGACGCCATGCAGGGCCAGGACGCGGTCAACACGGCCAGGGCCTTCAAGGAAGCGCTGCCGCTGACCGGCATCATCCTGACCAAGACCGACGGTGATTCACGCGGCGGCGCGGCGCTGTCGGTGCGGCAGATCACGGGCGCGCCGATCAAGTTCGCCGGCACCAGCGAGAAGATTGATGGCCTGGAGGTGTTTGACGCCGAGCGGCACGCCGGGCGCATCCTGGGCATGGGCGACATCGTCGCGCTCGTCGAGCAGGTCACGGCCGGCGTGGACATGGAGGCCGCGCAAAAGCTCGCGGCCAAGGTCAAGAGCGGATCGGGCTTTGACCTGGAGGACTTCCTCGGCCAGATCCAGCAGATGAAGAGCATGGGCGGCCTGTCCAGCCTGATGGACAAGATGCCCGCCCAGATGCAGGCCAAGGCCGGCCAGGTGGACATGAACAAGGCCGAGCGCGACATCAAGCGCAAGGAAGGCATCATCCAGAGCATGACGCCGCTGGAGCGGCGCAAGCCCGAGCTCATCAAGGCCACGCGCAAGCGCCGCATTGCCGCTGGCGCCGGTGTGCAGGTTCAGGACGTCAACCGCCTGCTCAATGAATTCGGGCAGATGCAGGACATGATGAAGAAGATGAAGGGCGGCGGCCTCATGAAGATGATGAAGCGCATGGGGGGCATGAAGGGGATACCCAAGATGCCCGGGATGGGTTGATTGAAAAAGCCCGGCAGTGCCGGGCTTTTTTCATGGGGCGGACTTTCGTGCCGTGCTTTTCCGTCAGGCAGTCTTCAACGCCAGCCGGCTCGCATGCCGCCACGCCCGGCGCAGTACCGCGGGCGACCATGACTCCTCGGGAATCAGCAGCCAGCCATGGGCCCGCGCGCGGGTGCCCACGCCCACGCCGCTGGTGAACACGACCAGCGGCACGGCCAGCAGCAGCGGCAGCGCCACCGGGGCCAGCCAGACCAGCGCGCCGGGCTCGAACGCGGCGACGGCCAGGGCCAGCAGGCCAACCCCGGCTGTCATGGGCATGAGGCGCGCCGCGGCATCACCCCAGGTCACGCCCACGGCTTCGCGCGGGGGCGACTTCCACTCCAGCTTCAGGCCGGTCAAGGCCACCGCCACGAACAGCGAATGACCCAGCATGCGCACCGGCGCCTGCACCAGGGCCAGCACGGTCTCTGTCACGGCGCTGCGCAGCAGGGCGGGCGCACCGCCAAACGATTTCTGCTCGCCGCGCAGGAAGACGGCGGCGATGCCCAGCACGCGCGGCATGAACAGCATGCACAGCGTCCACAGCCACAGGCCGCGCAGCTCGGCCGGCACGGCATGCCATTCGGGCAGGATGCGCGCGCCTGACACCCACAGCGCGGTGCCAAAGGCCAGGAATGCGAGCCATAGCGGCGCCGACAGGTAGGACATGGCGCCGATCAGGAACATCGCGCGGTGCACGCGGTGGATGCCCGGCTCGGCCACCAGGCGCGAGTTCTGCAGGTTGCCCTGGCACCAGCGGCGGTCGCGCTGCAGCTCGCTCAGCAGGTCCGGCGGCTGCTGTTCATAGCTGCCGTTCAGGTCGGATACCAGCCACACGTGGTAACCGGCGCGGCGCATCAGCGCGGCCTCTACAAAATCGTGCGACATGATGCTGCCGGCCATGCCGCCGGTGCCGGGGATGTTGGCCAGGCCGCAGTGCTTCATGAAGGGTTCAATGCGGATGATCGCGTTGTGGCCCCAGTAGTGCGACTCGCCTAGCTGCCAGTACTGCATGCCCAGGGTGAACAGCCGGCCCGTGACGCGCGACGCGAACTGCTGCGCGCGCGCGTGCAGCGTCACGTGGCCGATGGCCTGCGTGGCGGTCTGGATGATGCCGGCCGTGGGGTGGGCCTCCATGAGCTTGACCATGGACACCAGGCAGTCGCCGCTCATCACGCTGTCAGCGTCCAGCACCACCATGTAGCGGTAGTCCTTGCCCCAGCGGCGGCAGAAGTCGGCCACGTTGCCGGCCTTGCGGTGGGTGCGGCGCGTGCGCAGGCGGTAGTACACCTCGATGCCGGCGTGCGCCGGGTCGGCGGCCAGCGCCGCGCGCAGGTCCTCCCAGGCGGCGCGCTCGGCGGCGGCGGCCTGCGGGTTGCCGGTGTCGGACAGCACGAACACGTCAAACTGCCGGGCGTGGCCGGTGCCGGCCAGCGATTCGCAGGTGGCGCGCAGGCCAGCGAACACGGTAGCCACGTCTTCGTTGCAGATCGGCATGATGACCGCGGTGCGCGCATCGGGGTTCATGGCATGGCCCTTGACGGCGCGCGCCGACAGCGTGTGCGCGTCACCGCGCAGCGTCACCCAGAAGCCCATCAGCGCCGTGACGAAGCCCGTCATGACCCAGGTGGTCAGCACGGTGAATAGCGCGATCTGGCCGTATTCGAGCCAGGCGTTGTCGTAGTCGGGCTGGGCGTTGGCAAACAGCGCCGCGGCGGCGATGGTGGTGGCCACCGTGAGCAGCGCAAACACCGCGCGGCGACGCGCGGCAGCGCGTTCCCAGGGCTGGCGGGGCACGACGGCCTGGGGCATGCGCGCGCGCGGCGACAGCAGCTGGTTGGCCGCCGACAGCAAGGCGGTGCCCACGCTGTTCCAGAAGCCGCGCCAGGGGCGCTGCGGCATGGAGCCGCGGTTGACCGGCGGCGCGGTCACGGCATTGGGGTGGCGGTCCTCGCGCAGCGCGGGGCGGGTGGCCAGGGGGGCTACTCCGGAAGGATGATGTGTGTCCATGTTTCGCTCACGATGTCGTTGCCGTGTTGAAGGAAGGCGCGCAGCTCTACCGGCTGCGCGGGGTCGTCGCGTTGCACGCGCACCGTCATGCGCCAGCCCTTGGGGTTGTGGGCGGCGGCGGGGTTGCGGTAGGCGATCTGTTCGATGACGCGGCCGGCGCCGCTGGCGGTGACGACGGCTTTGAGCGCCGCGTCCGCGGACAGCGCGTCCAGCGCCGGGCCCTGGAAGTCAATGACGTACTGCACCTGGCTGGCCAGCGTGGCCGCGTCCAGCTTGCTGTAGCCGAGGCCGCGGCGCGACTGCGTGGCCCAGCTGCCGGGCGGGCGTTGCTGTGCATCGCCCTGCCAGGACAGCTCGTAGGCAAATTCCAGCGGCGTGCCGGGCGCGGGCCACTGCTGCGGCACCCAGTACGCGACGATGTTGTCGTGGGTTTCGTCCGGCGTGGGCAACTGCAGCAGTTCCACCCGGCCCGGCCCCCAGTCGCCCAGCGGGCGCACCCAGGCGGACGGCCGGCGGTCATAGCGCGCTTCCACATCCTCGTAGCTGCGAAAGTCGCGGTCGCGCTGCATCAGGCCAAAGCCGCCCAGGCGGGCCATGGCGAATGAATTGACGATGGGCCGGGCCGGGTTCTGCAGCGGGCGCCACAGCCATTCGCCGTCGCCGGTGAGCATCATCAGCCCGTCGGAGTCATGCACTTCGGGGCGGAAGTCGCTGGCGCGCGGCTGGTTCTCGCCAGACATGAACATGCTGGTCAGCGGCGCCAGGCCCAGCACGCGCACGGGGCTTGCCCCCGCACGCAGGAACACCCGGGCGCGCACCTGCATCACGCTGGCGGTGCCGGGCGTGATGTCGAACTGGTAGGCCCCCGTGGCGCGTGGCGATTCCAGCAGCGCATACACCGTGACCTGCTGCGCGCCAGGCGCGGGGCGCTGCAGCCAGAATTCGGAAAAGCGCGGGAATTCCTCGGCCCCCGCGCCATGCGGGTCGATGGCCAGCCCGCGCGCGGACAGCCCGTATTGCTGGCCAGCACCCAGCGCGCGGAAGTAGCTGGCGCCCTGGAAGACGACCAGCTCGTCCTTGTACTGCGGGGTGTTCAGCGGGTAGTGCAGGCGAAAGCCGGCAAAGCCGATGTCGCCCCAGGCCTGCGGGGTCAGGCGGTTTTTGCCGTAGTCGAAGTCGCTGCTGCGAAAGCCCAGCGGCTGCACACCTTGAGGCGTGATTTCGTGGATGCGCACCGGCGCCGTGTGGTAGGCCGCGAGGTGAAAGAACATCGCCTCGAACGGCAGCTGCGCATCGCGCCACAGGGCGCGTTCGGGCCGCCAGCGGATGTCGCGCATGCCGTCGTAGTCCAGCTGGACCAGCTCGGCCGGGGTGGTGCTGGCAGGCGCCTGCCAGGGCTGGGCGGCCTGCTCGCGGGCCTTTTGCGTGAGGGTGTCAAAGTCGAACACCGGCGCCTGCGCAGCCGCAGTGGCGGCCAGCCAGCCCCCCAGCACTACAGCGAAAAAACGCAAGCTCATGCCCTGCTAGGGCAAACCCTGTGCCAGCCTTAAAAATTCCTTTTAATTCAAGGACTTAGAGCGGTACAGGCGCTGTTCCTGGCGGCAGGCACGCAAAAACTCCGGGTAAACCCCCGGGTTTTGTCGCTCGGGGGCGACGCCGCGCTGGGCCAGCAGCGCCGCCGAACCAGAAATCCCTTTTATTTCAATGACTTGGGCGTGTCGCCGGATGGCGACAGCGTGCTGAGCTCGGCCTGGAAATGCCCCGGCGTCAGCTCGTTTTTCTGCAGCAGCCGGTAGAACTCCGTGCGGTTGCGTCCGGCCAGCCGCGCCGCGTCCGCCACGTTGCCGTCGGTCATCTTGAGCAGGCCCACCAGGTAGCCGCGCTCAAAGCGCTGCTTGGCTTCGGCATAGGTCAGTACCTCGGCAGAGGGCACTCGCAGGGCGCGCTGCACCAATGCCAGCGGCACCAGCGGCGTGGTGGACAGCGCGCAGACCTGCTCTACCACGTTGTACAGCTGGCGCACATTGCCGGGCCAGGCGGCGGTGGTCAGCGCCTTCAGCGCCTCGGGTGCGAAGCCCGACAGCCGCTGGCCGTACTTGGCCGCCAGCTTGTGCAGGAAATGGTTGGCCAGCAGCGCGATGTCTTCGCGCCGGTCGGCCAGCGGCGGCAGCGACAGCGTCACCACGTTCAGGCGGTAATACAGGTCTTCGCGGAACTGTCCGGCGGCCATGGCGGCCTCCAGGTCGCGGTGGGTGGCCGAGATGATGCGCACGTCCACCGGGATGGACTGGCTCGCGCCCACCTGGCGCACGGCCTTTTCCTGCAGCACGCGCAGCAGCTTGACCTGCAGCGCCGGCGGCATGTCGCCGATTTCGTCCAGCAGCAGGGTGCCGCCGTCGGCGGCCTGGAACAGGCCCTTGTGGTTGGCCACCGCATCGGTGAACGCGCCCTTGACGTGGCCGAACAGCTCGGACTCCAGCAGCGCCTCGGGGATGGCGCCGCAGTTGACCGCGATGAAGGGCCGCGCGGCGCGCGGGCTGGCCCGGTGGATGGCGCGCGCCATCATCTCCTTGCCGGTGCCGCTGTCGCCGCGCAGCAGCACGCTGGCGTCTGACTTGGCCACCAGCCAGGCATCCGCCAGCAGCTCGGCCATGCGGCTGGACCGGCTGATGATCTCGCTGCGCCAGGCCTCGTCGCCATGCGCGGCGGCCTCGGCCGGTGCGCCCAGGGCCAGCGCCTGGGCAATCTTGTCCAGCAGTTCGCGCCCGTCATAGGGCTTGGTCAGGTAGGTGAACACGCCGCGCGCGGTGGCTTCCACCGCGTCGGGGATGGTGCCGTGGGCCGTGAGCAGGATCACCGGCAGCGAGGGGTGGCGCGCGCGGATCTCGTCAAACAGCGCCAGGCCGTCGCGCCCGGGCAGGCGCACGTCGCTCAGCACCAGTTGGGGCCTTTCGATGTCCAGCTGGGCCAGCGCGGCCTCGGCCGAGCCCACGGCGCTCACACGGTAGCCGGCCGCGGTCAGCCGCATGGACAGCAGGCGCAGCATGTCGGCGTCGTCGTCCACCACCAGCAGGCGCGGCTGGTGGTGGGCCGGGGAACTGGTTCGGTGGGTGTCAGCCATGGGCGTGGGGGCGGTTGTGGCGTCAGGGGGCGGGGCTGCGCGGCGCGGAGGCTGCGCCAGCGGGCCGCCTGGACAGGCTGCGCTCAATGGCCCGCACGGCTTCCAGCCGGTCATTGAGCTGGTCGATGCGGCGCTGTGCATCGCGCAACTGCTGGGCCTGGCGTTCGGTGGCTTCCTCGGCACGGCGCTGTTCCGCGTACTGCGCGGCCAGCAGGCGCGCCAGCGGGTGCAGGCTGCGTGCCTCGTCACTGCCGTTGTCCAGCACACGCTGCAGCAGCGCCTGGGCGCGTTGCAGGTCGGACGGCACCCGCGTGAGGGCTAGCGCCATGGCCAGTTGCAGCTGGCCAAGCGGCGCGGCGCCGGGCTCGCCCAGGCGGGTGATTTCCTGGGCCAGCCCCGGCACTGTCAGCGCGCGCAGGCGGTCCGCGTAGTCCAGCGCCAGCGCGGCGGGCGCCGGGGCAGGCGGTGCCGGCGTGGCCGCAGCGGGTGCTGGCGCGGGCGGTGCGGGCGGTGGCGCCACGACGATGACGGGTGCGGGCGGCGGGGGCTCGGCCGGCTTCACGCTGGTGCAGCCGGCCACGATGGTGGCAGCGCAGGCTGCCAGCAGCAATCGCTGCGGCAGGCCAAGGCGGGTTTGGGTTTCAATCAATGCAGGGGACTCAACGTGCATGGGGGATTTCTATACGGAAAACGGTGCCCGCGCCATCAGACAACAGCGCGACCTGCCCGCCATGGGCGGCCACGTACTCGCGCACGATGGACAGGCCGATGCCGGTGCCGGGCACTGCGTCCTCGGGCTGGCGCTCGCCCCGGTAAAAGGGCTCGAATACGCGCGCGCGGTCGGCGCTCGCAATGCCGGGGCCGGCGTCGGCAATGTCGATGCGCGCGACGCCGGGGGCCTGGGACAGGGTCATGCGGATGGTGCTGCCCGCGGGCGAAAAACGGATGGCGTTGGACAGGATGTTGGCGATCGCCGTGCCCAGCTTGTCGGCGTCCACCGGCACCGTCAGGGGCGCGCCCTGCACGCTGACGGCCAGGCCGCGCCCGCGCCATTGCAGCCGCTGCGCCTCGACCTGTTCTTCCAGCAGGGCCAGCAGGTCGGTGGGGCGGCGGTTGAGCTGGCGCGCCTCGAATGCCGCCGCATTGAAGCGCAGCAGTGCCTCGATCTGGCGCTGCAGGGCCAGCGTGTTCTGGTGCAGGATGCGCGCCACCTCGCGCTGGCTCGCGTTGAGCTCGCCCGTCACGCCGTCTTCCAGCAGGGCCACGCCCTCGCGCAGCGCGGCCAGCGGTGTCTTGAGCTCATGCGACACATGGCGCAGAAAGCGCGCCTTGTCCTCGTCCAGCTCGGTCAGGCGCAGGCGCAGCCATTCCAGGCGCTGGCTGACGCGGCGCACGTCCGACGGGCCGGGGATGTCGATGGGCTGGCTGAGCTGGTTTTCGCCCAGGCCGGCAATGGCGGCCTCCAGCCTGCCAAATGGCCGTGCCAGCCAGATGCCCAGCGCGAATGCCAGCGTGACCGCAATGACAATGGCCAGCACCACCTGCTGCATCAGGCGCGCGCGGCTGGCGCCCAGCTGTTCCTGCAGGGCGGTGTTGCGGCTTTCGATCAGGGCCTGCACCTGGCCCGAGATGGCGCTGTTGATCGCGCCCAGCTCGCGAAAGGCCGCCGCCACTGCGCGTTCGCGGTCCAGCGCCGTGGCGCCGGGTCCATCCATCCAGCCGTCGATCGTGTCCAGCTGCGCGCGCCAGGCCACGGTATCGGCGCCGGGCAGCCCTTCCTTGACCATGCGGTCCACCGCGGCGCGGGCGTTGCCGGCTTCCGCCTCGAACTGGCGGCGCAGCACGCTGTCGCTCAGGATCAGCGACTGGCGCGCGGCGCGCTCCATGGCCGTGGTGCGGGCGGCCAGCGACTGCACCGCCGCGCTCAGGTCCAGCGCGCGCGCGGCCTCGGTGCTGCTCTGGGCCATGAGCCGGTCCAGGATCACGACCGCGCGCAGGGCGGTGCCGCCCAGCAGCGCGGCGATCAACAGGAAAGCAACCAGCAGCAGCTGGCGGAAAGAACCCATGCGCGAAGGCTGGCGCGTCAGGCCGGCTCGGGCTGCGCCAGGCGGACCTCGCCGCGCAGGGAATGCGGGTAGGCCTCGGTGACCGTCACGTCCACCATCTGGCCTACCAGGCGCGGATGGCCGCGGAAGTTGACCACGCGGTTGCATTCGGTGCGCCCGGCCAGCTCGGACGCGTCCTTGCGCGACGGGCCTTCCACCAGGATGCGCTGCACGGTGCCCACGCGTTCGGCGCTGAAGCGGCGGATGTTGGCCTCGATCACGGCCTGCAGCTGCTGCAGCCGCGCCAGCTTCACGGCATGCGGCGTGTCGTCATGCAGGTTGGCCGCGGGCGTGCCCGGGCGTGGGCTGAAGATGAAGCTGAAGCTGTTGTCGAACTGCACGTCGTCGATCAGCTTCATCATCTTGCTGAAGTCGTCGTCCGTCTCGCCGGGAAAGCCCACGATGAAGTCGCTGCTCATGGCCATGTCGGGGCGGATCGCGCGCAGCTTGCGCACGGTGCTCTTGTATTCCATGGCGGTGTAGCCGCGTTTCATGGCCATCAGGATGCGGTCGCTGCCATGCTGCACCGGCAGGTGCAGGTGGCTCACCAGCTTGGGCACCCTGGCATACACGTCAATCAGGCGCTGGGTGAACTCGTTGGGGTGGCTGGTGGTGTAGCGGATGCGCTCGATGCCGGGAATGTCGGCCACATACTCGATCAAGAGCGCGAAGTCGGCGATCTCGGCGGTGCCGCCCATGGCGCCGCGGTAGGCATTGACGTTCTGGCCCAACAGCGTGACCTCGCGCACGCCCTGCTCGGCCAGCCCCGCGATTTCAGTCAGCACGTCGTCAAACGGGCGCGAGACCTCTTCGCCCCGCGTGTAGGGCACCACGCAGTAGCTGCAGTACTTGCTGCAGCCTTCCATGATGCTCACGAAGGCCGTCGCGCCCTCGACCCGGGCGGGCGGCAGGTGGTCGAACTTTTCAATCTCGGGAAAGCTGATGTCCACCTGCGGGCGCTGCTGGCGCGCGCGCGCGTCCAGCAGCTCGGGCAGGCGGTGCAGGGTCTGCGGGCCAAACACCACGTCCACATAGGGCGCACGCTTGATGATCTCGGCGCCCTCCTGGCTGGCCACGCAGCCGCCCACGCCGATCAGCACGCCTTTTTTCTTGAGGTGCTGCACGCGGCCCAGGTCGCTGAACACCTTCTCCTGTGCCTTTTCGCGCACCGAACAGGTGTTGAACAGGATCAGGTCGGCCTGCTCCACGTCCTGCGTGGGTTCGTAGCCCTGCGCGGCGTTCATCACATCGGCCATCTTGTCCGAGTCGTACTCGTTCATCTGGCAGCCGAAGGTTTTGATAAAGACTTTCTTGCTCATGCGGCCCCCGGCTTACTTGCGTGCGCCAAAAATCAGCGCCAACAGCTCGTTCAGGCGCTTGAAGCCTTCGGCGCTGCTGGCGTCCACGCCGCCCAGGCGGCGGTACTCGTCGGGCGTCAGCACCCAGACCTCATGCACCAGCCCGGCGGCGTCGCGCCGGTACACCACGGGGATGTCCTGGCCGGTGATGCTGGCCGACATCACCAGCAGGTTGTTCAGGTTGCGGATGCGCGAACCGGGCGACAGCCGGTCGGGCTTGCCGTCCAGGGTAATTTCCGGCGCGGCCGTCACGACCAGGCGGCCTGGGCGCACGTCCTTGGGGGCTTCGCGCACGAAGCCCTGCGCGGCGGCATTTTGGGGAAGGTAAGCCAGTGAGCCTGCCAACAGGGCCAGCGCGGCAAAGACATGCGCGACGGCCCGGTGGCGGCTTCGTGTGCAGCGGGTCATGGTGTGTGTCCAGGGGCTGTGAAGCGGGGCGGAGAGTTTACCAAGCGGGCACTCGCAACACGGTGCTAGCGGTAAACGTCCTTGCGGTTGCCCATTTCGATGACGAGGATGCGTAGCGCGCCATCCTGAATGGCGCAGATGATCCGGTAGTCACCCACGCGGTATCGCCAGAAGGTACCCAGCTGAGGGCCAGTCAGTGCCTTGCCCAGTGAGCGTGGGTCTTCAGTGACGGCAAGGCGGTGACGCAGAAAGCTGGTGAGGCGCCGGGCCTCCCCTTTGTCGAGCTTGCTGAGCTGCCTGGCCGCAGTGGCGGTTAACTCAATCTGCCAGGCCAAGGTCGCGCTCCACTTCGTCCAGCGTGAACACGCGCTCCTCACCCTTGCGCACGCGTTCCATGGTGTTGGCGGCGAGGTAATAGTCTTCAAGGTCGTCCAGACCATTGGTGACCAGCTCGCGCAGGTAATAGGCCTTGGTCCGGCCGGTCTGACTGGCGAGGTGGTCCAGACGCTGTTCTATGGCGGCATCAAGCCGGATGGAAGTGGCCATGGCGGACTCCTGTGATACGTGTATTCATTGTATTTTAAGGCGCCCGCGACGCTCGGATGGCGCAGTACACAGTCCGTTGACACCGGCCAGGAAGAAGCGCCCTTCGCACTTGTAATCCTTGCATTGACCTGTGGGGGACTGCTCGTTTTGACACCATCCCCGAGTTAAAGAAAAAACGGCCCTCGCCTTATTTGGCGCGGGCCTGCGGGGGATTGTAGGACTCCGGCCCGGCTGATCGGCTTTGGCACCAAATGGGCTACCGTGGGGCCAAAACAGGCCCTGGCGGGCGTCAGCTGGCCTTCGGCGGGCGGATCATGGGCCGGATCGGTTCGTGCGCCCCACGGGCCGCTTTCATTGGGGAATCAGGGCCACGGAACGCAGCCAGGCGCACGGCCGCCGCGCTGGCCGCCTGTGCTGAGCCCGCCCTGAACTCGGACGTTCGGAACTCGGACGGTTTTTCGTGTCCGACTTCACTTTTCCTTTGTGCCACGCGGGTTTGCAGCGATTTGCGTCGGCGGCTTGCAAACGTCCGAGTTCGCGAACTCGGACGCAGAATTCGTGGACGCAGGATGGTTAAAGTCGGACATTGATCGACGGCGCGTCCGACTTTAACTAACGCCAGAAAGCACAACGCCCAGCAGGGCTGGGCGTTGTGACCGTTCGTATGTGTGGCCTGGCTAACCACCATCTCCCGGCGGGACCGGGGCATCGCTTGTGCCGATCAATGCTTACGTCGGACGGTGACCGGATTCTACTCGAACAGCGCCGGTTGGACATCGTTGGGTATGTCGGCGCCGACGATCCGCGTCACCTGGCGCTCGGTGAGCTTGTACTCTGCGGCTAGAACGCGGAGCGACTTTGGGCCGTATTCCGACCGCATCTTGGCATTGCGAACAGCCAGCAGCGCCTGCTGAGCTTTCGGCAGTTCGAAGTGCGTTTCGCGCCCAAATTCACCGGCCAGCTTGACCAGGTTGTCAAAGCCAATCAGCTGCGCGAAGTGATGCTCCGGCGTGGGGTGAAGCGGGATGTAGATACGCAGGCCACCGAACCGCTCAACGAGCAGCATGGTGGCCTGCAGGCCGATCAGGCGCACAAAGTCCTGCAGCAGCTTGGGCAGCAGGTTCGTGGAAAGATCGGCCCAGTTCTTCATGCCGCGTAGTCCTGCTCGGCCATTTCGCAGAAGAAGCTGCAGCTAGGAAGCCCCTCGTTCCGCACGATCGGACCGTCTGGTAGGTCGCGCAACGGGAAACGCTGATCCTTCTTCGGACCGCTGCGATACCGCAGGAACCACGACCCAGGGCCTAGCTCGTCCTGCACCAGGCAAATTGACTCGAACTCCCCGGGGAAGTCGTGCCGGATGGCGCGCCAGTAGCCTTCGCCGCCCTTCACACAACCTTTGCAGTTGGCGTTGTCGTATCCCAACTCGTACATCACCGGCAGGCGGATGCCGGCGCGCAGCACCATTGCCTTGCAGTCCTCTTTCGTCAAGCCCGCCGTCACGAGGGGCGCAAGGGCGATACGGCCCGGATTGGCCTGCATCCAATCTTCCCAGCGATCTTCTTCTTCGGCGGTGAAGCCAAACACGATCACGTCGCTGGGCTGCTTCCAGCGGTCCAGCAGCTTGCGCTTCAACTCCACGGTGCAAATGGCGCCGCGCGGGCCCTTGATGAATTGGCGCAGCCGGAACACCTTCACGATGTCACCGTCGTACTTGTCGTTGCGCAGCTGGGTGATCGGCCGTTCAAACCAGCGTTCGCAGTCACCCAGGAAGCGGCGATTGTCCTCGTGCTCCTGCTTGATGAAGGCGTTGATGATTTCAACCTTGTGTTTGCCCGTGTACTGCGCTAAGGCGAGCTTGGTAGCCACCGCTGATGCGGCGCCGCAGCTGAACTGGCAAACAATCCGTGCCGCACTCATTTGGTCTTCACACGCTGCAGCCAGCTCTTGAGTGCTTCGATCACCAGGCTGGCGTGGCTGGTGCCGAGGAAGCGGAGTTCATCCGGGCCGCCCTGGGCCTTGATGAAGCGGTTGAGTGCGGCGGCGGACTTGTCTTCAAGCGCGCCGGCCTGGCCGAGGTCTTTCCAGAGGCGCTGCACCAGCCACTGCTGTTTGGTCAGGCGCGGACCATTTCCTTGGGGCTTCCAGCCACACTGGCGAAGGTGCTCAAGGAAGCGCTTACGGCCGGTGCTGTCCAGATCGCCGGCAGATGCTCGCCCCGTCTTTGCCTGCAGGATGTTCCGGTAGTCCGCTTCGGACCAAGCGAGGGCGGCCACGGCGATGTGGATCTGTGCCAGTTCCTTTCGCCGTTGATCGGCCTTGTCGGAGGCGGTACGCAATAGCGGCTTCATGCGTGCTGCTCCTCTTCCAGGACATAGCGCACCTGTACCTTGCCCACCGCGATGCCGCGTGGGACGCGACAAGTGGCTGTCACAGCGAACTTGACCGACCGGGTACCTTGAACCTGTCGCTTGGCCACTGAGCCGTGGCGCACCATGCTGTGCAAGCGTTCCCAGGTCGTGCCGGGCTTGAATGCAAACTGACGGTCCAGCTCTTGAGGCGTCCACCAGTCGCCGGACTGGAGCATGAAGAGCCAGAGTTCAGTGTTGAGTTCGCCCAGGTTCATGCAGCGCTCCTGTGAGCTTTGGAAAGGTCTCCGCTGACGGCGTGGCCACGGCGGCGCAGTGCGTTACAGATTCGCGCTCTGTCGGTGTGGCTCTCCTGAGCCTGGCCCATCAAGCCAAGGTAGCTATTGCCAACGGAAAACACGTCGCCGGGCTCCATGTGCTCCAACCGACGCAGCGCCGTGTTTAATGTCCTGCGGCGCGTCGTGTGGCACCAGGGTTTGATCACATGGCCCACGAAGTCGATCCCGCGCTCCACGGGCTGCTGGATGGTCTTTGTGGGGTTCAGGTTCAGCTCCAGGCGCTCGGGTAGAAAGGCGGTGATCCTGGCAAGGGCTGCGCTGAGCCATTGCGGGTCTTCGTGCAGCAGCACGAAGTCATCGACGTACCGGATGTAGTGCTTGCAGCGAAGCTGGTGCTTGACGAACTTGTCCAGCGGGTCCAACAAGACATTGGCGAAGAACTGGCTCGACAAGTTGCCGATAGGCAAGCCCGCGTCATCGGGCGCGTTAAACAGGCTCTTGTGGGGCGGCACCAAGGCCAGTACATGCGATGGGCTGCAGACTCTCACATCGGTACGCGGATCGTGGAAGAGGATCGTTTCGGCAAGCCACAGCCACCACGGTTCTGTGATGCGTTCGGCGAGCAGCTCGCGCAGGACCGGCTTCTTTATCGACACAAAGAAGTTCGACAGGTCGCACTTGAGGTACCTGGCCGGCCGCTTCCAGTTCCGCGTGATCGACCTGATGTCGTGCTCAAGCCGGTTGGCCGCGTACAGCGTGCCCCGACCGGGAATGCATGCGCTGCTGGCGGCCTCAAAGCTGTTGTGGAAGCGCTGGGCGATGTGGTTGTAGAGAAGGTGGTGGGCAACGCGATCACGGGGCTGGGCGGCCCATACCTCACGGGGCTTAGGGTGCGTCACCACAAAGCAGTTGCTCGGGCCGGGCCGGTAGGTGCCCGCGCGCAGCTCTTCTTCGATCTCAACCAAGTGGCGTTCGCAATCAGCTTCGAAGGCTTGCCAGGCGGGCGTGTTGCGCTTGTGCCGGCGGCAGTCCAGGAATGCCTGGGCCAGGTCGCCGGCCTGAAAAGGTGCCCCGAGGGGCATTGAATCTGCGGACGAACTTGACGCCCAGCTCCCAGCTCTTGTCGTTGTTGTTCTGGTTGCCGTTGTTGAAGTTCTGATACCAGGCGTAGTTGGCCGAGTACTGCGTCGATTCCCGCTATCCACGACGCCCGGCCGAAGGCATTCGCCGATCAGCTGAGTATCTGTGCCGGACCAAAGCTGAAGCTGTCCAGTGGTATCCGTTGCGCACTTGTCCGTGGCCTCGTGAGCCAGGGGCGGGACCAGATTCAAAGAGCGTACAGGCATGAAAATCTTGACTTTCATGCGTCAGACGCGTTGCTGTGGTGCGCCGCAGCGCGGCGCTGGTCTTTGACCTGACGTTCCCACTTTAGCCACCCACCGCCCTGCTTGCCGAGGCTTTGTAGAGTGTTGTTCGACTGCTGCCAGATCGACGGCGCGATCAGCTGTTTGTCGATGCAGATACGCATCAGGAACTTCACCACGTCGATGCATTCCAGCAGGTGCGCGATCAGCGGCACGCGGGCCTCGCCGGGCTCGGTGGCGTTGATCTTGGCGATCAGCACCAGCAAGGCGATGCATTCGTCGTGGACTCGCACACCAAGCGACCTGTTGAACGGCCTGCGCATGTTCGCCTGCGCATCCGTGGCCAGGCCCAGTAAGGCGTATGCGGCCTTGTGGATTTCCAGTTTGGTGTGGAGAGTCATTTTGAAATTTCGACCGGCGCTGCGCGCCGGTTAAAGGACCGAAGTGCTAAAGAACGAAAGGGGCAATCTGCGGACGAACTTGACGCCCAGCTCCCAGCTCTTGCCGTCGTAGTACTGGTCGCCGTAGTTGAAGTACTGAGACCAGGCGTAGTGGGCCGAGAACTGCGTACTGGTCCACTGGGCGGCTGGATAGAACAGCTCAGGGAGCATGGCCTGCAGCACGCGTGCTTCACGCCTGGCGGGCAGGTAGAAGTCCTGGTGCCCGTCAATCACCAGCTCAACGGCAGCGCGCGCTGCAGGGTGTTTGGTCTTGCTGGTGGCCAGCGCGCGGGTGTTGGCCAGGCCGTCCCATTCGCTGTCCGCGCCCTTGGTGGTTTTGCCCTCGCCGCCATAGGCGATCTTGGCGATCACGCTGGCCGGATCGGTCGGCACGATGATGAAGTAGTCCTCTTGGCCTGAGCTGGGCTCAGCGCGCATCAGCGGGCCGAGAACGCCGCCCTGGCCGGTGACGGCGGCGGCAAAGTTTGGGACGGTCAGAGTGCGCATAACGGTGCTCCTGAAAAATTTCGACCGGCGCTGCGCGCCGGCAATGAATTACCGAAGGGTCAAATGACCGATGAAGAATCTGCGGACGAACTTGACGCCCAGCTCCCAGCTCTTGGCGTTGAGGTGCTGGCCGCCGTAGTAGAAGAGCTGAGACCAGGCGTAGTAGGCCGAGTACTGCGTGCTTGTCCAATAGCCCATCGGTTCAAATGCCTCGACACCGTCCTCTTGAAACAGCGGGTCCAGCGTTTGGAGCGGCATGTCGCTGCTGTAGCGATAGCCGGCCGGGTAACTGCTCGGGTTGTCACCGTCGCGGAAGTTGCCGGCGTTCATCTGCTTGGTGGGCTTGTGGTGCCGGTACTGCAGCTCCACCTGGTCCCGTGCCCCGATGTGCCAGTCGTCAAAGCCCGCGATGCGGCAAGCCAGAGCCTGCTGCGCGATGGGACTGCCCGCGTCCGCCATTGCGCGGGTGTTGGCCAGGCCGTCAACGTAGCTTGTGGCCCCGATGACGTTGCTGCTCTTTGGCATCCAGATGCCGGTGATCTGACCTTGCGCCTTGGGGGCACTGACCTGGCCCCACACCTCGTTGCCAAGGACGATGGGGCCGTCGTAGAAGCCGCCTCCGTAGGGCGTGCCGGGTGTGGTGGGGAAACCTTCTTTCATGTTCATAGTGGTGCTTTCGGTATTTGCGGGCGAGTGATACTGCTTCGGAGAGACAGGCCATCACCCGATTGGCCGGTCTTTTTGAGTGATGGCGCTGCAGTGGTGAGCGCCCGGCGCTTCGTCCAATTGGCCAAATTGCGGTAAGCGTTGCGAGTAAGCCTGCCCTCCTGCATGGCGACGAACTCAACCGCATCGGCCCAGGCCTCCAAGAACTCGACGCTGGAAAGGCGCTCGGCCGAGGTGGTGAACTTGCGGGCGGCGGCGTATATGCGCCGCTGAACGTCCAGAGGCACCATGCGCCAGTGATGCGGGCACATGCCCTTGCTTGAATCGGTGGGCACTCCACAGTGATTGGCATCGCAGGCTCGCTTAAGCATCACGCGGCCTCCAGTTCGCGCACCACGGGCTCAGGCTCGCTGTCAGGGTCAAAGGGGCGCAGGTAGTGATCAGGAATGCCTTCGCATACGCCGATATCGCCAGGTTCCAGCACGCGGCCGAAGGGATCGACACCACGAGCTGTGAAGTGGACCTGCTGTTCGGGCGTCACTTCCCAGGTGGCCACAGGAGCGCCCGGCAACAGACGTATGGTTCGAACTATCCGACCGTTGAGCTGCTCGACACCGCGTCGGCACTGATCCTTGGGCACGACGATCCAGGCCATTTGATCGGGCTTGCAGTTCATAGCGGCTTCTCCTGGCGAACGACCTGCACACAGCCCAGGTCTTGGGCGGTGGCGTAGCGGCACTGCACGTGGGTGGGCTTCTTGACCCGCATCGCGTTTCGCTTGGCGGCCTTGATTGCGAGCGCCTGCGTGCGCGCCGTGACGTAGCGCGTCTCAGACAGCTTCGCGCGCTGCGGCCCGCACTCCAGCGTGACGACGTACTTTTTCCACTCCTGGGTAGCCCAGAAGCGGTCGGCATCTGCCTGCGACTGGCGCGCGGGCAGGTAGGTAGTGGTGGCGGCGGCGACCTGCATGTCAGCGGCCCGAGTAGAGGTCTTGATTCAGATGAACCACGGGCAGCGCGGCGTTTTCAAAGCGGGCGATCTCGACAGGCTTGATGTCGCGGTCGTGGCCCATGCCGGCGCCGGTCTCGTCTTTCTTGATCGCCTCGTACCAGTTGGCCAGGGCAGCGGCGCTGCTGATGGTGTGGTGCAGCGCCTTGGCCTTGTCGCCCGTGATGACCGCGCGCAGGCATTTGCCGGCCAGGTAACCCACCAGCCAGAACCAGTTCTCCGCGCTCTTGCCCCTGTCATGGGCCTCGCCCCAGCGGTCGCGCTGGTGGGCGGCTTCCAGTTGTGTGGCCTGCAGGAACTCGTCGGTGTGTGGGTTGTTGATGAGCGCGTGCAGTTCGTGGCCAGCCTCGACATCGCGCAGAACCTGCATGAGGACGCAGCGGTTGACGTTCAGCTCGGCTGCTGTGCTGAAGCACGCGGCGTCGAGCAGCTCCTTGAGCTGATCGGGGGTGGTTTTGAGGGTAATGGTCATGATCACCTTTGAAAAAGACCCTGGCCGAAGCCAGGGGGTCGCCAACAACGACCATTGGAGAAAACTAGATATCGGTGGGGCCGATCTGGACCTTGGGCGGTTCGGCGGGCTTCGGCTGGAATTCGTTACAGCCGGCGGCGCGGCGCACCCAAAAGCCGCCTTTGGTGCAGCGCAGGCCGTCCTCGAACTTGACGTGGACGCAGCCAGGGCACAGGCCCCCGTCGGGCAAGGCGGGGCTGTAACCCATGCTGATCTGTGCAACCTGGATGGTGCTCATCAGCGGGCCTCCGCTGCGGCTTCAAACGGGGAAATCACGAAGTCCTCGACCCCGGTGACCACGCTGATGCCAGCGATACCGCGCACGGCGTCCGGCTCGTTGAGGATCGCCTCCTTGTTCACTTCTTCCTTGGTGCGAACGAAGCGCGACAGGCCCATGCGCTGCAGAACCTCGATCACGGCATCGGCGCCGCGGATCGACACGCTGGGCGGTCGCTGGCGCCACTGGACGTCACCGGTGACGAAGTTGGCCGTCTTGACTTTGCCGTCGTTGGTCAGCGTGCTGCGGTTCGCCTCGCAGTACGTTTGCACGCCCTGCTGCAACGTGGCGATGCGCTCGCTCAGTGCTTCCAGTTTGGGCTGGTAGCGCTTCGTGATCGCCGCGATCTCGTCGTTCATGTCGGCTTGCTGGCGGGCAAAATCGCGCTGCAGATCACCCAGCTTCTTGATGTCGGCGGCGCAGTCGTTGGGGGTTTGCGGGGCGTAGGTCTGGGCCTTCGCCTTCAGCTTGGTGGTAGCCATGTCGTTCTCCTTGTCAGGCTTGATTGAGAAGTTGTTGACCCATCAGGGCCGGGGTGCATAGGGCTTCGAGGTGGCGGACGATCCGCGCCTCGTGCTCCAGGCGTTTCTTGTGGAAGGCCAGCGTCTGGCGCAGCTCTTCCGGGGTGGTGGCGATGTAGTAGCCCGTCCTGGGCGTGCCGCAGACGGCCACACCCTCGTCACGCAGCGCGCTCACGCCCTTGCGGATCTGGCGTGTGCTGACGGCCAGATCGCGCGCCAGGTCGGCGGCGCGCACGCCTTGGGCCTGGCCGAGGTGGCGGCTGAGCGCGTTGAGCAGCTGGGCGGTCTGCATGGCGGTGCTCAGGCCAGCGCCGGCTGGGCCGGGGTTGTGTAGGTGTCGCTGGCTGCGTCATAGACGACGCTGCCGGCGTCCACCAGCGGTTGCAGCTCAAGGCGCACGCGCTCGGCGCTCAAATTGCTCGCGGTGGCCAGCGCCAAGGTGGTGATGGCGCTGCCGCGCTTGGGCACCAGCGCAGCCAAGGCCACCATGTAGCTGCTCAGGCTTTGGTACATCACGGCTGCTCCACCAGGCTGAGCGATTCGAGGACCGTCGTGTTGTCCAGGAACCGCTTGAGCGCCAGCGCGCTGGCCGGCGTGAACTTGAGCACCGTGTCGTTTGCCAGGTCGAGTGCAAGTTCACCGCGCGAGTTCATGGCGCAGACCATGTCGTCGGCACGCAGGACATTCAGCACCGTAGGCCGCTTTAACTCCGCAGCGGCCTCGATTGCCTTCTCGGCCTTGCGCTCGACCGGGTCCGGCTCGGCGTGCAGGGGCCGACGGCCCAGGTCTCCACCAGCCGCCAAGGCGTCCCTGGCGGGCTTTGGCGGGGCCACAGGCGCCGTGGCGGGCGCAGGCCGCGGGCTGGGTGCGGGCGTGGCCTTTGGCGCGGCCACCGGGCTCACGTTGGCTTGGGGGGAGGCACCGTCCCACACCAGGCCATCGAAGTCCTCAGACTTGGGCGTCCACGCTGCCGAAAACCTGTAGTCGAACATCGTCACGCCACCGCGCAGGACGTTCACGCGGGTAAGGTAATGGGCGTTGACCAGCGGGGCGAGCGCCGCGTCGATCTGCTCGGGCTTGACGTGCAGCGTCTCTGCCAGGCTCGCGCTGCTGCGGATCTGGTCCTTGCGCATTTGGGCCACGGCCGCGCGGGCCAGCATGTCGGGGCTGGCGCGCTGCAGGGTCAGTGGCTTCTGGTTGCCGTCCCGAAAGGCGTCGGCGGCGGTTTGGGTGGTGAAGTAGCGGGCGCGTTTTCCGTCAGGCTGGCCCCTGAAGATGTGCCCATTGTTCATGTACACCTGGATGTAGGCGCCCGCAGCGCTGGCTGTCAGGTTGGCGGCCATAGCCAAGTCGCCATTGCTCATGCCCTCAGGGCGGGCGGCCAGCTCGCGCGCCACCGGCAGGATGCGTTCGACGCTCATGACTGCCCCGCCTTCTTGTCGCACCAGCTCCAGAACTGCGCAGCGGCAATGTTGGTGCCCTGCTGTGCGCTGATCACCTCGTTCAGCTCGTGATTCAGGGCCTTGAGGTTGGCGCGGTGCAGTTCCTGCTCCCGGTGGATGTGCAGACTGATCCGCGCGGCGCGGGCGCGCAGCCAGGCCAGCTTGACGGCGTAGAAGACGCCGACAGGGCCGCCCAGCAGGAAGTGCTGGGCCAGCTGCGTGGCGTGCGCCCGCGCTGAGTTAAAGAGCTTCATGAGAGGTCTCCTGGTTGCGGGGTTTGCGCGGCTTGACTTCACGCGCGGTGGGTGGCGCGGTGTGCGCCTTGTGGGGGCAGCGGTTGCAGGCCTGCCAGTGCTGCATGTCGCCGGGACTGCCCGCTGGTGCGGGCCGATGGGCATAGGTCCGGCATTGATCGGCCGTGATTTCCACCGCCTTATCGCCAAAGCCGGTCTGCTCAGACAGGTGCGGGCAGGAGTAGCGGCCAAAGGTGTGGATCACCTTCTCGGCCAGCTTGTCTGTGCTGGCCGTGCCGTCACCGTATTTGCCGGAGCCGTTGAGCACCTGGCTGATGGTGGGTGCGCTGACGCCCAGCAGGCCGGCCACCTTGGCGCGGTTGAGCGTCTGCGCAGTGGCTTGCAGCAGGGCAAACCAGGGTTCCTTCTTGTAGCTCATGCGGTCTTCTTGGAGGGAGATTGAGGCGGCATCGGGCCGCAGTCGTTGATCAGCACGTAGCGCTTGTGACCGTTGCTGGTGCCGACCCTGTGGACGCGCTGCTTGCTCGCAGCCAGGTGGCCGGTCAGCTCCCAGCGGCGGAACAGCTTGGAGGCGTGCTGTTCTGCCTTCTTCACGTCGTCGCCGGCATCCACCAGCGTCTCGGCGGCTTCCTTGGCGTCCAGCAGGCGCCGTGCGCGCACCAGGCGCCACAGCTGCGTGCTGAAGGCGCTGGCGGACTGCGGGCGGTTGCCGTGCGGTCGCTTGGGGCCGCTCTTGTGGGCCTTGCCCGCCTTGGCTGCCTGGATCGCCTCGGCGCCGGCCGCTGTAACCGTGTAGGTGCCTTGCAGATCAGCCGTGTCGGCGTCGAAGCCCTGGCGGTACGTGAGCAGGCCCAGCCCGACCAGGCGCGTCGTGGCGTTGGTTCGCTTGGCTCCCGCCGACAACGCGGGCACCCATGCCAGCAGATCGGCGGCGGTGAATGTGTCGCCCTTGCCCTTGCCGCGCTCGGCCAGCGCCTGCAGCACGGCCGAGGCGACCCAGCGCAGCTCTTCGACGGGCTTGAGGGCGGGCGTCATGGCGGCGGCGCTCATTACTTGACGCGGTTGGCCGAGACGCCCAGCGGCTTGCCGCTGAACTCGGTGCACAGGGCCTTGCCCTTGATGTCGGCCAGGGTGACCTTCTTCCAGCCGTTGGCGTGCGCCCAGCCCTCAATGTTGGCGATCGCGTTCAGCGCCAGGCGCATGCGGCCAGAGCACTGCTTGTGGATCTCGGCCACCACGTCCTCGTCCATCGGCAGTGCGGGGGCATTCGGTTCGGAGCCCAGCGAGGCCTTGGCGTTCACCGTGGCGCGGATGTCGCCGATCGACAGCGTCTCGAACTCGACCACCTTGGCCACGCGGCTGGCGATGTGGCCATAACGCGCGACCTTCATGGGGAAGTGCTCCATGCCGACCAGGAAGCACATGCAGCCCGTCACGTCGGTGATGTCGCGCAAGACTTCAAGCAGGCTGGCCGTGCTGCGCACCAGGTGGTCGGCTTCGTCCACGATGATCGGCACCATGTCAACGCCGACCTTGGCGATGATCCGCCCCTGCACCTCGATGTTGCGCCCGCCCTTGGCCAGGCCCATTGCGTCGGCCAGCTCGTCCAGCAGGGCGCGCTTGGTGTAAGTCTCCTTGGCGCGGATGAACACGTAGCCGCTCTCGGCCGCCCAGCGCTCGGTGAGCTTGGACTTGCCGACGCCGAAGACACCGCGCACGATGACCAGGCCGGCCTCGCTGGCGCCCCGGCGGGCGACCAGCTTCTCGGCGTCCTTCAGGCGGCGGAAGTTTTCTGTTTGAACGAACCCAGGCTTCATGCAGTTCCCCTCGTAGTGGTTTGGTTGGTGGCTTGCCAGTCGATGCCGCGCGAGGCGAAGTAGTCGCGCAGGCCGTCGTAGTCGTCGCCCTGGACGTAATCGCTGACCCATGCGTGATCGGCGTCAGCCCAGGCGGTGCGGTTGCACATGAGCCACTCGTAGCGTTGGCTCTGTGTGTCAAAGAAAGGCCTGCCCGCAGCGGTTTGCACCGGCTGCGCCTCTGGAAGCAAGAGGGAGGGGGAGGAGGAGACATGCACCTCCAGCGGGGGCACCACCACCACGGGGGCGGACGGTTCCGGCAGGGCAAAAACATTGGCAGGGCCGTAGGTGCCCTGCAGCTCGCGCTTGGCGAGTTCGATCTGACCCTCGCGCCGCTTGACGGCCGCATCGACGCGCTTTTCGCGCGCCATCTGCACCACGGGCTTGGGGAAGTAGTCGATACGGTTGGCGTTCCACTTCGCCTCGCAGACGAACTCGCCGTCTGTGCTGAACACCATCACGAAGTTGGGGTCGTGGATGTCGTAATGCACCCGGACCTGTTCGCCGTCCACGGCCATCAGGTCGTTGGAGAAGTACGTCTGATTGAGGAACGTCACCTCGCCGCGCTTGGCGGTGCGCAGCACGGCCGGCATGAAGAGCATGCGCAGCTCCAACTCGCCCAGCTTGTGCTGCAGGCTGGTGTCGAGCATGGCGGCCCATGCCTCGGCCGGCGTCATGTGCTTGCCTTGGGCGTTCTTGGGCAGGCTGCGGTGGCGGTGCTCGTTGTTGTACTTGTCAACAGCCACCTGCACGGCGTCAATGAATTGCTTCCAGGTGGGGGCCTTGTGGCTGAGCTGGATGACTTCGCCCGTGGACTCGGCCCGCTTGAGCGCGCGTTGCTCCTTGGCCAGCTCGGCGCTGACCTTGCGCAGCGTGTTGCTGTCCACGTCCTTGCCCTGGTAGCTGCCAAACTGCCGCGCGCAGTTGATCATGTGGGTGCGCCAGCCGCGCTCGATCAGGCCGTGGCCCTGCGGATGGCCCGCGATGCCGGTGCGGTGATCGGCGCCCAGGCGCGCGATGATGCCGGTTACAGGGCAGTCCATCTGCTTGGCGGTTTCGCCTGCGCCGTTGTCGCTGTAGACGATCGCCGGGCTACCGCAGCGGCCAACCGCGTGCCGCAGGGCATCGCCCACCGCGATCACGTTCTCGCTCAACGCCACCGACCAACCGCAGATCAGGCGGGTGGCGGCATCTTTAACCACAGTCACCTCAGGCGCGAACGGGGCGCCGTGATCGGGGTGGCGTACCTTGGCCTTGAAGGTGTGGCCGTCGATCAGCCACACGTCCAGCGGCTTGAGCACGCTGGTATCGCGGCGCTTGAAGGGCAGCTTGGCTGCGCGCTCGGCGCCCGAGTGGCGTGCCTTGATCAGGTCCACGCGATTGACCTTAGGCAGTGCCCTTCGGGCGCGCGCATATAGGTTGCGCCAGGCGTCGGGGTCGTTGCCCAGTTCGGCGTTCACCTCCATCGCGGCGGCGCTCAGGTTGCGGTACCGGGCGTCCTTGTTCAGGTACCGGCCCAGCACCGCCGCTACGTCGTTGCCCACTTCGGCGCCGGTGTCGTCGGCCTGGGCGGGCAGCAGACCCCACCAGCCCTCGGCCCTGTGGGTGCTGAGCCAGCGCAGCAGGGTGCGCGGGCTGACCGATGCATCACGCGGGCGCTGGTTGGCCGTGCGGGCCGTGGCCTG
Organism: Pseudomonadota bacterium; assembly: GCA_020161775.1. Lineage (GTDB taxonomy): Bacteria > Pseudomonadota > Gammaproteobacteria > Burkholderiales > Burkholderiaceae_C > RAM1. The sequence continues at coordinate 183,341 of JAIUOW010000006.1, read as the reverse complement.
CAGCTCGGCGCTGGCCTGACCGCTGGACAGCTGCAGGGACAGCAGGGCCGCGCCCTTCTTGGTGCCCTGCAGGCCGGCCAGTTCCTCCAGGCGGTTGATCAGCATCACGCGGGCGTCGGCGACGGCCTTGTCTGCCTGGCTGGGCGGACGGCGTGCGGTGATGGGGGCGGGAAGGTTGGCGGCCACCTGTGCGGGGACGGTCGCCTCGGCATGCGCGGCCACCAAAGGCGCGGCCTGGGCGATCTTGTCGATCATCAGGGCCGTGCGCGTCTCGGCGGGCAGCGCCGTGCAGTCGTATTCCTGACCACCGCCCCGGCCAGCGCGGGAGCGCATAGGCACCTGCAGCTGGGCCAGCTTGTCGCGGGTGCGGCGCTCGGAGCCGGGCATGCCGGGAAGACCGGCGAGTTCGCGGGCGGTGAGCCAGGTCATCGCATGACCCCATCGGCGAATTCAACCGCCATTGCCCGCATGCCCTGGCCCCAGGTGCGGCGCACCTCGGCCAGGCCCGCGCAGCGCACGTTTTTCAGTACCCGCTCCATGTCGCCCTTGGACATGGGGCCGAAGTGATGCGGCTGGTGCAGGTAAGGCCGGTGGCCGCGCTTGGCCTCGCGACAGGCGATGTTCAGCAGCGGGTACTGGGTAAACGCGGCGCAGCGGCCCAGAGGCTTGCCGTCCATCGACTGGCGACCACTGCACTTGCGCACCATCGCGCACATGAGCGCGTCGCGCACGGACTTGAGGGGGATGGTCTTGTGGATCATTCGCCCTCCCGCACGATTTCACCTTCGCGGAAGGTATGCGTGTGCAGCCCGATGGCGACGACGTTAAGCCGCGTCTCGGCGATGAGGACAAAGCGCGGCTTCATGACTGCGTCCTCGCCTGCTTCAGTGCCCCGGCGAATTTCTTGCGAACCTGCGCATTTCGCGTCAGCGCTTTCGCCCGCTCTCTGGACCGCGCGTATCTGCTCGGCCAGATTTCCTCGGCCTTTTTTCCCAGCGCCTTGGCAACGATCAGTTCGGCGGCAACCCAGTGACGCGACAAAACGTCGTTGATGTGCGCGTATCCGTGGTCTCTCGCCAGTTTTGCGAGATTTGTCCCCTCCATTTCGAGGGCCATCTTCACTTGCGCGGGGTGCCAATCCATTAAATCACCTGTATTTGGGTTATTCATCGCGATGATACGCACAAATTGGGTTTTCGCAACCCCTTTTGTGATTTATTAACCCAAGACCTGATTGCGGGGTGGCATAACAGGCCACGCAAACCCGGTGCCGCGCGATAATTGCGATGAACATCACAATTTGGGTTTGCAGTGAACACAGCTACGGGGATCGGCGACGATTCCTCTTCGACTGAAGGAATCTCTTCTGACGACAAAGCGCTCGCAGAAGAGCTGCGCATTGCTCAGGGTGAACGTGTGCGGGCGGCGCGTAAGAGGTCAGGTCTGACGATCGGCCACCTTCACAGGAAGAGTGGGCTGCATCCAAACACGATCGGACGCATAGAGCGCGGTGAGATGGACCCGAGTTCCGAGCATTTGATTGCTCTAGCGCGTGGGCTAGGCCTCTCTCCCAGACAGCTCTCCGCCTTTTCCTCGGACGCTGGCGGTGATCTGTTAGTTTCCCCGGCTATCACTGCAGTCTCTCAACACCCTTTTGTGTACGTGCCGCATTTCGATATCCAGGCGTCAGCTGGCGTGCGCGAGCTGTTCAATCAGATCGAGTTGGTAAAGGCCATGAGGCCCTTTGATCAGAGTTACATACGAGGCGACTTGGGCATATCGCATGACGCGATAGCGCTGATTTCGGTAGTGGGTGACTCAATGGAGCCGCGCCTAAGCTCGGGCGATACGGTTCTGGTGGACTTGAGGGCTGGCAGTGAAATGTTCAGCGACGGCATCCATGTGATTCGTCTCGACGAGGCGCTGCTCGTCAAGCAGGTGCAGCGGCTACCGGGGCGGGTGTTCAAGATTCGGAGCCTGAACTCCGATTACGAGTCTTTTGAGATTCGAGCGACGGAAGAAGAAGACCGAGACTTTGCGATCATCGGCCGGGTACGTTGGGGTGGCATCAACATCAAGTAGGAGGTTGCATGAAAGAAAACTTTGACCATCTGTATCCCCCGGAGAAAAAGATGAAGCCTTCAGAACGCATCACCTTGACTAGTTTCCTGCTGGGCTTGGTCGTTTGTGCGGGTGTTTGGTTCTTTTTCCCGGCGGCGCCGTGGTGGGTGTACATCGCTATCGTGATCGGCGCTCTATTCGCCGGTGGTCGGGCCATTGAAGACGCCGCTCGCGACAAGGTAGCTAGACAAGTTCTCGATCAATGAGGCTTGCGCGGACGCTGGCCCTCTGCCTGGCGCTCGCCTTCTGCCTGCCCGCCCACCCTCGCATCGAACGCTCGGCTGCAGAGGTCGCTGCCTTCAAGCGCGAGAACCCCTGCCCCTCGACGGGCCAGCGCCGTGGCGCGTGCCCTGGCTGGCACGTGGACCACATCAAGGCTTTATGCCTGGGCGGTGAAGATCGACGCAGCAACATGCACTGGCTGTCCGAGGACGATCACCGATTCAAGACAGCGGTCGATATCCGTGAATGCCGGCGGCTCAAGAGGCGTGCCCACACGCCTGTGCTACCCTGAAAAAAGGAAACACCCTGCATTGAGGCCGACACGCGTCGGCCTTAGTTTTTTGGGCCTATCCCCGCAAAGTCCGGGGGATGGAAAACATCACCCCCGCACTCGTTGAGCACCAGGCGCATGAAGTCGGCCTGGTGGCTGCGCAAGCATGGGCGGAGGCCAATGCCCCGCTTTCCAGCGCAGAGGTTGTTGGGGCTGGAGCCAAGGCTGCCTACATGACGGCGAGGCTCGCCACTTCATCCGCGCTTGAAGAATCTCTGGCTGCTCAAGGAGGTTCTAAATGACTTTGGGGTGGTGGCGCCAACTGGGCCGGGTCAGCCGTACCCTGGTCGCATCAATTGCCATTCCGGCATCGCTCCTGGTCGGAGTGATTGTGAATGAGGGCTACTGCAACCCCGCCTGCATCCCGGCCCAGGGCGACAAGCCCACGCTGGGCTTTGGCAACACCACCCACGCGGACGGCAGACCGGTGCGACTGGGTGACACCACAACGCCGGTCAAGGCGCTGCAGCGCACGCTGCTGTATCTGCAAAAGGCCGACGCTGAGATGAAGGCCACGCTTGTGGGCGTTGAGCTGCACCCGGCTGAGTACGAGGTGTATTACGACTGGCGCTACCAGTTCGGAATCGGCGCGTGGAAAGGGTCTGACATGCTGCGGCATCTCCGCGCCGGCGAGTATGTGGCCGCGTGCGACGCGCTGCTCCAGTACCGAAAGATGACCAGCGCCCGTAAGGAAGGGGCTGGGTGGGTGCCCAGTCGCAAGGACGCTGCGGGGAATGTGCTGCGCTGGGAGTTCGATTGCAGCACGCCGGGCAACCGAGTGTGTATGGGTGTCTGGACCCGCCAGCTCGAACGGCACCAGAAGTGCATGGCGGTGCAGTGATGACGCCAGCCGCCCGCGCCCTTGTGCTTGTCGCCGCCGCAGCCGCCCTGCTGAGCGCAGGTGGCTGGGCAGGCCACACCGTTACAGACAACGCCTGGGAAGCCAAACAGGCAAAGGAGCGCGAGCAGCAGCGCCAACAGTACGAGGCTGAAGTCGCGCGTGGCGACAAGGCCAGCACCAACTACCTCAACGAACACCGCGACCAGGAAGAACGCTATGGCCAGCTTGATGACAGCTTCAAACAGTTTCGTGCGCGCAGCGGCCTCTATGCTGCGCCGCGCGTGGCGCCACCTGTGGCAGTTGCAGGCACAGCCCCTGCAGCAGACCCCACAGAAGAGGCCCCGGCGCCGGGGTGCGTCGTCGTACAGCTGGAGGTGGACGCTGAGCCTCCTCCTTTCAACCTGGGCGCTATCTGGATGTGGAACAGCGCCCTCGCAGGGGGGAACACTCCCGCCGGTGCCTGCGGCACTGATGCAGCTGCCAGCGAAGCCGATCCTGCTTGTGCCGAAAGCTCAGGCCTCAACGCCGACGACGCCTGGGACAACCACATCGCCAACGCCAAGTCCTGCGCGGAAGACCGCACCAGGTACCGCCATCTGATCGAGTTTCTCCAGGGAAAGAAAACCAATGTCCAACAATGATGATGGCTTCCAACGCGACGAGCTGATCCTGCTCGGCAAGATCGACGGCAAGCTCGACGGCCTGAAAGATCAGCTCAACCTGCAGATGGCCGGCGTCAATGAGCGCCTGGACACCCAGGCCGAGCAGCTGCTCACCCTGGACAGCCGCGTGCGCCATCTGGAGCAGCGGGCGGCCGTGCTGGGCGCTGCGTCGGGCGGGGCGATGGCCCTGGGCGTTGCGTTGATCGTCGAGGGTGGCAAAGCCTGGTGGTCCGCGCGCTTCGGCGGCCAGTAACTCGATGGCCCACGCAACCGAGAAGCGCACCCAACTTCGCAGCCTCTACGTTTACCAGCGGCTGGCGATGGATGCCGCCTGCAAGAAGCTGGGCGTGCCCCGCAGCACCGCCAACCGCTGGAAGCAAGACGCGGCCGACCAGGGTGACGACTGGGACACCGCGCGCACGGCCGTGGCGATGGGCGACGAGACCTTCAGCAACCTGGCCAAGCGCCTGCTGGAGGACTACCTGGTGCAGCACCAAGCCACGATGGACCTGCTCAAGAACAGTGACAGCAAGGAGCTGTCTGCCATGCAGCGCGCCGAGATTCTGGCCAGCATGGGCGACAGCCTGAACAAGACCATGAACAGCTTCAAGCGGCTGGCGCCTGAGCTGAACAAGCAGGCCATCGGTCTGGACGTGCTGCAGCGCCTGGCCCAGTTTGCGCAGACGAAGCATCCCAAGCATGTGCCGGCGCTGCTGGCCATCCTGGAGCCTTTCGGCGCTGAGCTGGCGAAAGCATACGCCTGAGGACGCACATGCTGATTCGCATCAATGACCATGTGGACGTGGCCGCTTCCGAGGTGGCCTACGTGACGCTCAACGACCGAGGCGACGACATCCACGTCCACATGAAAGATGGGGCCAGCCACTACGTGAACCGCGACTATGGCAAGTCCGGTTACAGCACCAAAGCCCGGCTGGTAGCCGAGATCAACGCTGCGCTGAAGCCGGCCGCGGAGTAAGCCGTGGCCAGGGCAAGCAAACAATTCCTCGACGGCATAGTTGAGCTGGCCGAGTCGCTGCGCAAGCAGATCGACGCGGATCTAGACGGCTGGGACAACTCGGCCGAGGCCGTGGCCGAGCGCCGCCGCAGGGTGTTCGACCCTGTAACCGGCTTCGAGTACTTCGACCGAACCTACTTCCCGCACTACGGCACGGCTGAGCCCAGCGAGCTGCACAAGTACCTGTACAAACGCATCCCGCAGATCGTCAACAGCCAGGACGGCCAGCGTGACGCGATCGCTGCGCCGCGCGGCGAGGCCAAGTCCACCAAGGTCAGCATGAGCGCTGTGCTCTGGATGCTGATCACCGAGGCGAAGTGGTACCCGATCATCGTCATGGACGCGTTCGAGCAGGCGGCCGAGATGCTGGAGGCGGTCAAGGCCGAGCTGGAGGCGAATCCGCGGCTTGCGGGCGACTTCCCAGAAGCGACCGGGCAGGGCCGCGTCTGGCGTGTTGGTGTCATCGTGACAAAGAGCGGCCGCAAGGTCGAGGCCTTCGGCTCCAACAAGAAGATTCGCGGCCGGCGCCACGGCCCGCACCGCCCCGATTTCGCCGTTTGCGATGACATCGAGAACGACGAGAACGTACAGACGCCCGCCCAGCGGGACAAGCTGGAGAAGTTCGTCACCAAGGGTGTGCTGAACCTCGGCCCGCCCGACGACAGTATGGACGCCGTGATCATCGGTACCGTGCTGCACCATGACAGCGTGCTCGCGCGGTTCCTGCGCAACCCGCTGTGGCACCGCAAGGTGTTCAAGGCCATCATTCAGTGGCCCAGCAACATGCCTCTGTGGGAGCAGTTCGAGGGGTTGCTGCTCAATGCCGACGATCCGCAGACCGGCATGGCGGCAGCGATGGCCCTGTACGAGCAGAACAAAGCCGACATGGACGCCGGTGCCATCGTGAGCTGGCCAGCGGTACGGCCTCTGGTCAAGCTGATGATCAAGCGCGCGCGAGAAGGCCACGACGCGTTCGACTCCGAGCAGCAGAACGACCCGACCAGCGGCGCCGATGCACCGTTTAACAACTGCATCCACTTCTGGGTCAACCGGATTGCTGAATGGGTGATGTACGGCGCTTGTGACCCGTCGCTCGGCCGCCACGGCAACAAGCGCGACCCCAGCGCCATCGTGGTGGGCGGTTATCAGCGGGTGACGGGCGTGTTGGATGTGGTTGAGGCCAAGATCAAAAAGCGCGTGCCCGACCTGATCATCAGCGACATCATCGAGGCGCAGCGCGAGTTCAACTGCATCGTCTGGGGCTTTGAATCCGTGCAGTTCCAGGAATTCCTGCGCACCGAGCTGGTCAAGCGCAGTGCGCAGCTGGGTGTCCCCGTGCCCGCACGGCCGTTGATCCCGATCACTGACAAGGATCTGCGCATTGAGTCATTGCAGCCGCACATGGCAAACGGCCTGCTGCGCCTGCACAGCAGCCAGACCACGCTGATCAACATGTTCAAGCACTGGCCGAAGGCAGACCACGACGACGGCCCGGATGCCGTCCACATGCTTTGGATGCTGGCAGTTACAGGCGGCGTGGCTGCCGCAGCGCAGTCCACCACCACGGATCAACAGTCAGCGCGCGAACGCTACGGCCGCCAGGCCGCGCGCATGTTTAGAGGAAGCCAATCATGATGTTTACCAGCCGCCTCTTCTCGTTTCGCTGGGGTGAATCCGAAGCCCCCAGCCCGGCCCAGGCCACGCCGGCCGCAGCGCCCGCGCCTGCCCGCATGGTCGAAGCCGCCAGCTCGCAAAGCGAGGACGAACCGGGTTATCGGCGCCTGACAGGTGATGGCCTGGGTAAGTACAACGAGCGGGACCTGGCGCCCGTGGCGCAGGACCGCATGGCCAAGCTGGCCGAATTCCTGTGGCAGAGCAACCTGCTGGCCAACCGGCTGGTGGAGCTGCCTTTGGCCTATCTGCTGGCCGAGGGCGTCACGCTGCAGTGCGAAGACCCTGAGCACCAGAAGCTGCTGGACAAGTTCTGGAACGACCCTATCAACAACTGGCCGCTGAAGCTGCCGAGCCGCGTGCGCGGCCTGAGCCTGCTGGGTGAGCAGTGCTACATCCTGAACACCAACGAGGCCAGCGGCTTTGTGCGCCTGGGCTACCTGGACCCGCGCCAGATCGCTACCGTGGTGATGGACCCCGGCAACCCGGAGCAGCCGATCGGCGTGGTGACCAAGAAAGACACGCGCGGCAGAAACCATAAGTACCGCGTGGCGCTGCCTGGCAAGGACGAGGAGCTGTTCAGCAAGCAAACGCAGAAGATCCGCGAAGAGGACTTCAAGGATGGCGAGTGCCTGCTGTACCAGGTGAACAAGCTACCCAACGGCAGCAGGGGCCGCAGTGACCTGCTGGCGCAGATGGACTGGCTGGACGCCTATGACGAGTTCCTGTTCAACGAGCTGGACCGTATCGGCTATCTGCGCAGCTTCGTCTGGGATGTGACCATGAAGGGCAGCGACACCAAGGCTGTGGAAGAGTACGACAAGAAGTTCCGAGCGCCCACACCGAACAGCAAGTTCGTGCACAACGACCAGATTGAGCTGAAGGCGGTCTCCCCCGAGCTGCAGTCGGCTGACACCAGCGAAAGCGCAAGGCTGCTGCGTAACCACGTGCTGGGTGGCGCCACTGTGCCGGAACACTGGTTTGGCGGCGGCGGCGACGTGAACCGCGCCGCTGCGAGCGAGATGGACGGCCCGACCATGAAGATCTACACGGCCCGCCAGTCCATGCTCAAGCTGATGCTGGAGGAGATCGGCCGCATCGTCATCATCAAGGGCTCGCGCACCGAGCTGGATGCGGATGATGATCGGTGCAAGGTGACGGCCGTATTCCCGGAGCTGGCCAACAAGGATCTGACCAAGTTCGCATCGGCCCTGAGCACAGTGGCCACCACGGTGGTGATGCTGATCGACAACGAGCTGCTCACCCAGGAACGTGGCCTGCAGCTGGTGGCCGACGTGGCGGCGCGCTTTGGGCAACAGATCGACGCTGAGAAGGAGCTGACTGCCGCCAAGGCCGAATACGCCGTGCGCAAGAAGGCGCGATCAACCGACGACGCCTTCAACCTGACGGCCGACGAACGGGACGCGCTGGCCAAGGGTCAGGCCGACCCGGCGGGCCAAGGCAAGACGAGCAACAAGGCGGGGTAGCGTGACGCCGCAGCAGAAGGCGTTTGAGGCGGCGCTGCGTGAGCGCCTGGCCGAACGGGGCCGTGCCCTGCTGTCGGCCAACCAGCGCGTGGTGGCGGAGCTGGTGGCGGTGCGCGCGCAGATCTTGACCTTGTTGGCCAGCCAGCCCGCGGACTGGCAGCAGTGGCAGCTTACGCAGATCCTGGATCAAGTCACCACCCTCCTGGCCGGTGCGACGGGTCGGGCGGCCACCGTGGCCGATGGCGCCTTGCGCGAGCTGTGGCTGCAGGGCGAGGATGTGGTGGACAAGCCCCTGGCCGCGGCCGGCCTGAACGTGGAGATGCAGCTGCCGCTGCTGGACACCCAGGTGTTGACCAGCCTGCGCCGGTTCACCGAGCTGCGCCTGAAGGACGTGGGCACCGAGGCGGCCCGCAAGATCGGTAACCAGCTCAGCCTGGTAACGGTGGGCGCCAGCACGCCGTTCGCGGCGATGCAGGCCGTGCAGCGCTTGCTAGGTACCGAAAGCCCCCAGCGGGCCGCCACCATCGTGCGTACCGAGGTGGGGCGGGCATTCGCCCTGGCCACCAACCAGCGGCAGGAGCAGGCGGTGGCCCTGGTACCCGGCCTGCAGAAGCAATGGCGGCGTAGCGGCAAGATCCACAGCCGCTGGAACCATGACGCGATCGACGGCCAGGTGGTGGACGTGGGCAAGCCCTTCATCGTGCCCACCGACAGCGGGCCTGTGAAGATGATGCATCCGCACGACCCCACAGCGCCGATCGAGGAGGTGATCAACTGCGGGTGCCTGTCGCTGCCGTACATGAAGAGCTGGCAGGTCATGACGCCGGGCGCCAAGCCGTTCAGCCAGCTGGAGCTGCAGCGCGATGGCCGCAAAGCAGCCTTGGACCAGGCCGCAAAACGGCGGGGGATGCGGCAAAGTTAAAGGGTTTCGGGTTTGCGGGCCTGTGGCGCTTTAACGCCCCTCCACGCCACAACCGTACCGGGATTGCGCCAGACCCCCTTTAACCATGCTTTAACTCAAGCCGGATCGATATTTTTGACCCTCCAGGCCAGTAGCCATGCCGACTTTGGCGTGCCTACGTGCCGCGCAGCCGAGTTAAAGGTTGTGCGCCGGGCTGGTTGTGGTAGCCTGAAAAAAGCCCCACCCGAACCCTGAGGCCGACACGTGTCGGCCTTATTTATTTGCGCGCCCCGCCGCACAGTTCGTTCCTCAAGTTGACCGATCAACCAGGAGCGAACCATGACAGCCCCCAACCCGAACGCCGGCACCGGCGAAAACGCCCAGGCCACCAAAGCCATGACGGCCGCCGACGCGGCCAAACGCGTCAAGCGCGTGATCCGCATGCGCGAGCCCGTGATGAAAAACGGCGCCCCCGTTGCCGATGAAGACGGCAAGCCGCAGTTCAAGGAGTTCGACAAGCGCGTGGACATCGGCGCTGATGAAGTCCTGTCGTTCAAGGACTACGGCACCCATGTGGTGGTCGTGACCAAGGACGGTCAGAAATTCAGCTCGGCGGACTGATCGGCCCATGAAGTACGCCGCACTTCTTGCTGCGCTGGTTGCCAGTGGTGGCCTGCAGACGCGCGATGCCGTCGAGATGGCCATGCGCGAAGCCGCCAGCACGCCCGAGCGTGACTTCCGCGCGCTGATCGACATGGCGCGTGGCGCCGTGGACGCCGTCGTGAACGCCGGCAAGCTGCCGGGCGAACGCCGCTACGTGAGCCTCACGGCCATGTACAGCGACCGCATCGTGGTCGAGCTGGACGGCAAGCACTGGCAGTACAGCTTCAACCTGCAGGATGTGAACGGCACCGAAACGATGGTGCTGGCCAACCCCGTCCAGGTCGTGACGACGTTCGCGCCGGTGAAGTCCACCACACGCGTCAAGGAAGCCGCCGAGGAAAACTTCGTCGAGGCCGCGGACGGCTCGGGCGCGATTCAGGTGACGGTTGTGCGCGCTGGCGCCAGCCTGAACGGCAACTATTACCCGGATGCCGCGCTGAAGGGCGCCGTACAGCTTTTCGAGGGCGTGCGCGTGCTGGTCAAGCCGGACGCCGAGCACCTCAAGGGCGGCGGCAAGGACGTGCGCAACCTGATCGGCGGCATCTACGGCGTGCGGTTCGTGGAGGGCGCAACGCCCGACACCGGCCGCCTGGTCGGCACCTTCAAGCCCCTGGACCCCGAAGACGCCGTCGTCAAGAAGATGACCGAGGCCGTCAAGCGCGGCATGCAGGATTTGCTGGGCCTGTCGATCGACGCCTGTGCCAAGACCAAGAAGACCACGCGCGGCGGCAAGGCCGTGCGCGAAGCGACGCAGTTCATCAAGGTGGCCAGCGTTGACCTGATTGTCGAGCCGGGCGCTGGTGGCGGCCTGGATCGTCTGACCGAAGCCGCCGCCGAAGACATCACCCCCCAAGGAGAACCCACTATGCCCCTGTGGAAGCAACGCATGCTGGAGGCCATCAAGGCCAAAGACCCGGCCAAGCACGCCGCCATCAACCTGGCGTCGATCACCGACGACGAAGTCGTGAACCTGCATGAATCGGTCTGCGGTCCGCTGGTACCGCCGACCGGTCAGACGCGCGTGGCCGAGGCCGCGGGCGACAACACGCCGCTGACGCGTGCCGACCTGGCCATGTTCCAGACGCGCCAGGCGGCCAGCCTCACGATCGCAGCGAGCAAGCTGCCCCAGCCCGCCAAGGACCGCCTGCAGGCTGATTTCGCCGGCCGTGAGCGTTTTGTCGAAGCCGACGTGACGGCCGCCATCAAGGCCGAGGGTGATTACCTGGGCCGCTTCACCGAAAGCGGCACCGTGCGCGTGCCCATGTTCGGCGAGGGCTCCATCGTCGTGGGCGACAAGACCCTCGTGGTGGCGGACATGCTGGACGCTTTCTTTGACCCGGCGCACAAGGACCACGGCCGCGTGCAGTCGATCAAGGAAGCCTATGTGGAAATCACGGGCGACCGCCTTGTCACTGGCCGCATGCGTGACTGCGATCAAAGCCGCATGCGCGAGGCGCTGGGCTCCAGCACCTTTGACGACGTGCTGGGCAACAGCATCACGCGCCGCATGTTGGCCGACTACCGTGCTGCGGTGGACTTTGACGGCTGGCGCCAGATTGCCAGTGTGGTTCCGGTGTCCGATTTCCGCACGCAGGAGCGCACGCGCTTTGGCGGCTATGGCGACCTGCCGGCCGTCAACGAGTCCGCTGACTACACGGCCCTGACCAGTCCGACCGACGAAAAGGCCACCTACGGTGTGACCAAGCGCGGTGGTCTGGAAACCATCACGCTGGAAATGATCAAGAACGACGACGCTGGCGTCGTTCGTCGCGTGCCGATCAAACTGGCGCGCGCTGCCAAGCGCACGCTGGCCAAGTTCGTGTTTGACTTCCTGCGGTCCAACCCGACGATCTACGACACCAAGGCGTTCTTCCACGCTGACCACGCCAACCTGCTGACGGCGGCGCTTGACGCCACCACCCTGGCGGCCCACCGGCTGTTGATGCTGAAGCAGACCGAGCTGTCCAGCGCGGATCGCATCGGCATCGCGCCGAAGAACCTGGTGGTGCCGGTGGACCTGCAGGAGACGGCCGTCAACCTGTTCAAGCTGTCCACCAACAACGAGAAGACGTTCATCCAGGCCATGACGATGAACATCATCCCGGTGTGGTACTGGACCGACGCGAACGACTGGTGCACGGTTGCCGACCCGATGGACATCCCCGGCATCGAGATCGGCTTCCTGGACGGCCGCGAAGAGCCCGAGCTGTTCGTGCAGGACGCGCCCAACCAGGGCTCCATGTTCTCGGCCGACAAGCTGACCTACAAGATCCGCCACGTCTATGGCGGCGCCGTCGCCGACTGGCGCTGCGCCACCAAGGCGGTGGTCGCGTAACCAGATTCACAGCGCACACCTGGCGCGGCGCGGGTGGCTCCCGCAAAAAAGCTACTCCCGCCCCGGCAACGGGGCGGGTTTCACAAGGCCACTGCCCCGTGCCCTTGTGAAACCCACCCAAGTTAAAGACCCACACGATCATGGCCCTGGCTGACTATCAGACCCTGGTGACCCAGATGGTGCGCGACGAAAGCGGCGCCATTGCCACCACCGACCGCGACACCGCGATCGAGCTGGCACGTCTGCGCTACAGCCAGGACGTGGAGCGTGATCTGACCGAGGATGTGACCTGGGTGGCCACGGGCTACTACGGCCCGCTGCCCGAGGGCTGGGTGGATGGCGCGTGGATCAGGCAGGCGGAATACCCCATCGGCCGCCAGCCCCTGGAGCTGATCGACATGGCCTTGTACGTGGACACGGCCCTCGGCCAGCGCCTGGCTGTGCCCTACGCCCTGGGCATCGGCGCCGTGGTGCGGGTTACCTATGCCGCGCCGCACCTTCTGGTGGGCGGCGAAACCCCTGCTGACACCATCCCGGCCGTGCATCGTGAGGCGGTGGCCAGTTACGCGGCGCATGTGCTGCTCAAGCAGCTGGCGGCGAAGTACAGCGGCGAGCGGGACGCGTCGATTAGCGCCGATCAATCGAACACCGAAAGCCGTGCGCGCAACTACTCGTACCGGGCCAAGGAGTGCCGCGCCGCCTACTTTGCCGGCATCGGTAAGGTGGACCCGCTTGCGGACAAGTCTGGCGGCTCGGCTGGTGGCAGCGGCGGTGATGCAGCCGCCAGCGTGTCAGCCTGGCCTGGTCGCACGCGCAACAGCCTGACGCGGGGTGTGCTGTGAGCATCAGCGCCCAAGCCCTGCATACGCTGGCGCGCGCCTGGCGCGAGGCGCCCGCGATGGCTCAGGCCGAGCTGACGGCTGCGATGACTGAGGCGACGCTGCTGTATGAGCGCGAAGTTAAAGACGCCATGCCCCGCGGCGCCACGGGCCTGACTGCCGGAAGCGTCACCAGCGACGTGTACAGCACCCCGGCCGGCGTGTTGGGCGTGACGGGCAGCACCCAGCCAGCCGCCCTGTTCGTGGAGCTGGGCACCAAGCCGCATATGCCGCCGGTGGCCGCCCTGGTGCCGTGGGTGCGTGAGGTGCTGGGCGTGGATGCCAAGCGGGCGCCCGGCGTTGCCTTCCTGATCGCCCGAAAGATCGCGGTCAAGGGTACGCCGGCCCAGCGCATCTTCGCCAAGACGCTGGACCGCTTGCAGGGGCCGATCGGCCGCATCTTTGAAGCTGCTGCAGACCGCCTGACGGCGCGCATGGCCGGAGGTGGCGCATGAGCACCCTGGCGGAGATCCGCGCGGCCGTGGTGGCGCAAATGACCGGCGTCCCTGGCATTGGCATCGTGCACGACCGCGAGCGCTACACGCGCGAGGAAGGGAAGTTCCGCGAGCTGTTTGTGTGTACCCCCGAAGGGGAAGACAAACAGGTACGCGGCTGGTGGCTGCGCCGCACGGCCACACAAGAGAGCACGGTCAGCACCGGCACGGTGATGGTTGTGCACACCTGGCAGTGGCGCGGCTACATGACGTTCAACGACGCGGACGAGAGCGAGCTGCGCTTTGATGAGCTGATCGAGGCATACCGCGCCGTGGTGCGTGCTGATCCGACCCTGGACGGCGTTTGCGAGGCCAACAGCGTCGAAGACGGCGAAGACGGCGTCCAGGTGATTGACGCCGCGCCCGTGATGTTCTGCGGTGTGCTCTGCCACAGCGCCCTTTTGCAACTGAAGACATGGAGCTACCTATGAAGCCCGCACCCACCACTGAAGCCGTAGCCACCGTTGGCGCTGTCGATGCCGCAGCCGCCCAGGCCCCGGCACCGTCGCCTGCAGCTGCACCCGCAGCCGTTGAGAAAAAGCCCGAGCCCGCGTTCACGCCGCCGCCCAAGAACCCGCCCGTGCCGCGCGACAAGTTCCACGGCCACGGCGGCATGTTCGCCCTGGTCAATGGCAAGCGGGTGCCGATCGGCGACGACGGCAAGCCGCTGCCCACCTGAGCCATCACATCTAAAGGAGCCACAGCATGGCATCGAAGAAGTTCCGCAAACTGGCCCTGTTGGCCAAGATGGAGACGGTCTACGCGACTGACTCTGTACCCACTGGTGCCGCCAACGCGATGGTGGTGCATGACGTGGAAGTGACGCCGCTGGATGGCGAAGAAGTCGAGCGCAACAACGTGCAGCCCTACTTCGGCAATATGGGCGCCATTGAAGCGACCAGCTATGCACGGCTGCGCTTCAATGTGGAAATGGCGGGCAGTGGAACGGCCGGCGTTGCGCCGAAGTACTCGCCCCTGCTGCGCGCCTGCGCAACCTCGTTGACCGTGGTGGCTGACACCAGCGTCACCGTGCTGCCGATCACCGAAGCGCTGGAGTCGGCCAGCCTGTACTGCAACATTGACGGAATCAACCACATCATGCCGGGCGTGCGCGGCAACTGCAAACCCGTGCTGGACGCCAAGGGCAAGCCGGTGTTCCAGTTCGAGTTCATGGGTCTGTTCGTGCCATTGACTGACACCCCGCTGCCTGCGGTGACGCTGACGGGCTGGGTCAAGCCGGTGGCAGTGAACAAGGCCAACACGACGTGCACGGTGCACGGTGTGGCCGTGGCCATGAGCCACTATGACCTGGACTTCGGCAACCAGGTGGTCAAGCGCGACCTGACGGGCGTGGACACGGTTGAGATCGTGGACCGCAAGTCGGCGGGCTCCCTGGTGTTCGAGAACACGGCCATCGCCACCAAAAACTGGGTGGGTACCGCGAAGGACAAGACGCTGGGCAACCTGGCGCTCGTGCATGGCACGACGGCCGGCAACATCATCACCTTCAACGCCACGGGCACGCTGGAGCTGGGCAAGCCGACCTATTCCAACCAGGACGGCATCCAGATGATCAACGTGCCCACGCGCTACGTGCCCACCTCGGCCGGCAACGATGAGTGGTCGATCGTGTTCACCTGATCGCCACTGCACCGTCCGCCCATCTTTAACTCACTCGCACGCACCATGTTCAAAGTCGCACAGCAGCCCTTCTTCTGGGCAAAAGTCTCCACCCGAGTCATCGGCGATCTGGGCGCCGCCCCGGCCGTCGAATTCACGGTCAAGTTCAAACGCCTCGGCCAGGAAGAGGTCCAGCAGCTGATCGGCAAGATCAACGCCAAGCAGATCAACGACCAGGGCGTGATCGACCTGGTGCTGCTGGACTGGGGGCCGGAAGTCGTTGGCGACGACGATCAGAAGCTGCCCTTCACGCCCGAGAACGTCCAGAAAGTCTGTGACGTGTACGGCGTGCGCGCGGCGATCGTGCGCAAGTTCCTGGACACCTACCTGCAGGAACCCGAGGCGCTGGAGCCCGCAAAAAACTCCGGGCCGCAGTCCGCCACTACTTCCTAGGCGCGGACAACGCGGCGAACGACCGGAGCAGCCACAGCCTGCAAGCCCAATGCGAGGCGCTGGGCATCGACATCGACCAGCTGGTGCCACCCGATGCGGTGGCGCAGGCCCAGGCCGAGGCGATTTGCGAAGTGTGGCCGCAGCACTGGGACGCGCTGGAGGTGTTCAGGGGTGCGGAGACGCAGTGGGATGTGCTGGTGGGCTCAGGCGGGGTGTTTTACCAGGGCCTGAACTACCAGAAGGTGGAAGTGGTGATGGGCTGGCTGGGGGTGAATGGCACGCGGGAGCTGTTCGAGCAGCTGAAGGTGATGGAGGCCGAGGCCAAGACCTACCTGAACGACCGCTGACCCAACGTCAGGACTTGGCCAGGCCCAGTGCACCGCGCACAGCGGCCACCAGCAAGGCGATGGGGAGCAGAGCAGCAACGGCCATCAGAAGCCACCCACCCAGAGGCCCAGGCAACAGCGCGGCGGCGACCAAGGCGCAGATCACGGTGAAGGCGAGTTGAAGCAAGAGACCCATACACGGCAGTTTAACTAGAAATGGCAGAACGCGTCATATCCATCAAGATCACCTCGGACGGTAAGGCGTTCGTGGTGGATCAGGGCGCGAACGCCGACGCAGCGGCCAAACTCGGCCGCCAGGTCGAGGACACCGGCCGCAAGATCGAGGGCATGGGCACCAAGGCGGCCCGCGCTGGCCGCGAGGCCCGTGACGCCACCACCGGCGTGGACCGCCTGGCTGACGCCGTCAAAAAGGTGGGGCACTACGCCAGCGGCGCGATCGGCGTTGGCCTGTTCGCGGGCTGGGCCGGCCAGGTGGTGCAGGCGATGGATGCGGTGTCGGCCCTGGACAGCCGGTTAAAGCTGGTGACGGCCCAGGAATCAGCCGTGCGCCGGCTGCGCGGCGAGATCTACGGCATTGCCCAGGACACGCGCACGTCCATGACCGAGCTGGGCAACACCTACGCCACGCTGGCCAAGAACGGTCAGCAGCTGGGTTACAGCCAGGACAGGCTGCTGAACGTGAGCAAGGCCGTGGGTCAGGCGCTGGCGATCGGCGGCGGCGCGGCGCAAGGCCAGTCTGCCGCGCTGGTGCAGTTGAGCCAAGGCCTGGCCAGCGGCACCCTGCGCGGGGAAGAGCTGAATTCCATCCTGGAGCAGACCCCGCGTCTGGCGCAGGCGATCGCGGATGGCATGGGCATCACGGTGGGCCAGCTGCGTGCCTATGGCCAGGAGGGCAAGATCAGCGCGCTGGCGGTTCTGGATGCCTTGGAGAAGAGCGCGCCGAAGCTGGAGGCGGAGTTCGCTCGGGTCAAGCCTACGATCAGCAGCGCAGCCCAGGTGTGGACCAACGCTACACAGAACTTCATCGGCACTGTTGACGAGGCCACCGATGCCAGCGGACGCCTGGCCGGTGCCGTCATCAAGATCGCGGACGGGATCGACACGGTCGGCAGGGTTGTTGAAGCCAACAAGACTGCCGTCAGCATCATCGCAGGGACAGTGGGCGGTGCTGCGGCCGTGGGTGCGGTTGTGGGTTTGGCTGCCGGTATTGCCAAGGTGGCAGGCGCTGTGGTGGCGGTGGGCGCCGCGTTGGCGGCCAATCCAGCCGTCGCCATCCTCTTGGGTCTTGCTGCCGGGGTAAGCGCGGTGGGCTCGGCCGCCTCTGCGTACAACAAGACCGCCCAAGGCATCGAGCAGACAATCAACGCTCTGGAAGAGGCGAACCGGCGCTCAGAAGCCGCCATGCAGCGCGCCGCTGGCCGCCAGGGTGCGCAAGACAACATTGCCCGCACCATTGCAGAGCGGCGCCAGCAGATCGCGCTGCTGCGTGGTGAGCTGGCTACGATGGATGGCAGCAGCAAAGCAGTGGAGGACCGCCGCCTTTCCGGGGCGGCCACGGTTGCCCCTTTCCCTGGCGCCAAGCCTCTGGAAGAGGTCAACAAGTACGTCAAGCTGCGCAATGACATCCTGCGTGAGGGCAATGAACAGGCGGTGGATATCGCCAAGTCCTATGCCAACCGCATCGCCGTTACCACGGACAACGACGCCCGCGTGGCGCTGGAGAAAGAGCGTGACGCGCGCCTGATCCAGCTCAGCAAAGACACACGCCAGCAGCTGGCCGCCTATGACAAGGCGCAGACGCGCGACAGCGATCAACAGGTTGAGCGGCGTATCGCGTCGGTGGAGGCGTCTTATCGGCTTGAGCAGTTGGTGATTGCCGATGGCCTCGACGCGGTGGACAGCTTGCGCAAGCAGGCGCTGATCAGCGAACAGACGGCCGTGGAGCGCAAGCGTGACTTGCGCCTGCAGGAAATCGACGCTGAACAGAAGGCGCTGACTGCGAAGCTCGCCCTCGTTAAGACCACCCGCGACTCAGGCAAGGAGCAGGTCCAGATCGAGGGCCAGATCGCCGAGCTGGCCCGCCAGCGCATCAACACGGTCAACAAGGCCGCGCGGGATCTGCAGGAGCTGTACAGCAAGCCGCAGCAGGACCTGCTGCGCCAGGTGGAACAGGGCACCCAGGCGATCCACGACCAGGCCGCCGCACAGGAGGCGCAAAACGCCGTGTTCGGCCAAAGCAAGGTGGCGCTGCTGGATCTGACGATCACGCAGCTGGAGAAGTCCAAGGCGGATCTTGAGGCGACCAACAACGTCATCCCCGGCTATATCGAGGCCCTGGACAAGCAGATCGCGGCGCAGAAGCGGCTGCGCGATGCCACTGCCAAGGGTGAAGGCCAGGAGACCACCCAGCGCATGGTGGAGCAGCATGCCCAGGCGGCGCAGCGTGCGGTGGAGATCTGGCGCAACAAGACCGGCGAGATCGTGGATGCGCTGGTGGACGGCTTCTCGGGCTTGAAGTCGTGGGTGCAGCGCGAGTTCAACAACCTGGTGCTCAAGCCCGTGCTGCAGCCCGCGGCCAACGCCATCGGCTCCTTGTTTGGCCACACGCCGCCCGCAAGTGCTGCTGGGCAGGCTGCAGGCTCGTTCGGCGGCAGCGCTGTGATGTCCGGTGTGAATGCTGCCCTGGGCAGCTTTGGCTCCGCTGCCGGCAGCGTGGCCCAGGGCGTATTCCTGGGCATGGGCGAGCTGAGTTCGCTGACCATGATGGAAGCGATCTCTGGCGGCTTCTCGGCGCTGGCCAGCGGCTCATTTGCTGCCGGGCTGGGCACGCTGGCTGGTGTTCTGGGTCCTATCGGCCTGGGCATTGCCGCGATCGCGTCGTTCACGGGCAGCAAGGGCGGGCCGAAGGCTGAAGGCGGCTATGGCGTGGCTGGCATGGAGCGCGGCGACGTGGGCGCGGCCAAGTCTGCCGTGGATGACATGGTGGCCATGTACAAGTCCAGGGCCAGCGCCTTGGGCCTGAAAGACACGGCTTTGCGCAACGCCGGCATCTTCTGGGCGCAAGATCCTGAGGGTGACGCGCAGACGCAGCTCGAAGTCCGTGGGGGCAGTTACAGCCGCGCGGCACGCCTGGGCGGCGAGTTCGAGAACGTGGCGCGCGGTGACGAGGCGCTGAAGGCAGAGCTGGCCGCCGAGGTGACTCGCACGCTGTACCAGGCGTTCGTGGACAACCCCGAGCTGGAACAGCGCATGAGGGACTACCTGGGCCAGGTAGAGATCACCGCTGACCCGGCCGAGCTGCAGCGCCGCCTGGACGCCCTGCAGGTGACCCGCCAGCTCACCGTGCTGTTCGGCGGCTTGAACAACAACATGGGCAAGCTGGCAACCGGCAGCGTGGAGGCCACCCAGCGCATGGTGGAGCTGGCCGGCGGCGTGGACGCGCTGGCCAGCAAGTACAGCAGCTTTCGCAACAACTACTACTCCGAAGCTGAGCGCAACCAGCAAGTCCTGAACGACCTGACGCGCACCTTCTCCGGGCTCGGCCTGGCGCTGCCCGCCACGCGCGACGAGTTCCGCCGGCTGGTCGAACAGCAAGACCCGCTGACCGAGGCCGGCGCGCAGATGATCGCGGCGCTGCTGGCCGTGGAGAGCGCATTCGCCCAGGTGACGCCGGCCGCCGAAGGCGCGGCCAGGACTTCAGCGCAGATTGCCCAGGGTGTGGACTCGGCGCGTAGCGCCCTGGTGCGCAGCTATGAGCGCGAGCGCGACGCGCTGCAGGCGACGAAGGATCGCTTCCTGGAATTCGCGGACGGCCTCAAGCGATTCCGCCAGGAGCTGATCAGCGGCGACCTGGCTGGCCTGTCGCCCACCGCCAAGCTGGCGGCCAGCCGGACGGAGCTTCAGCGCCTGGCCGCATTGGCCCAGGCTGGTGATGAGCAGGCCCTGCAGCAGCTGCGCGGCGCTGGTGAGTCGGTGTTGTCCGCGAGCAGCACGGTCAACGCGTCCAGCGAGGCCTACCAGGCTGACCGTGACTGGGTGCTGCGTATCGTGGAGCAGGCCGAGCAGTCGGCGCGGGCAATGGCCAGTGTCCAGGACGTGAAGCTGACCGCGCTGACGGCCGAGGTGTCGCAGCTGGTGGACCTGAACGTCGAGCTGAATGCCGGCGTGCTGAGCGTGCGCGACGCGATCCTGCAGCTGGCTGCTGCCCAAGCAGCCCAAGGCGCTGTGAGGGGAGCGCAGACCGGTACCTCGGCGGGCGCGGCGCAATCCGCTGTAACTCAGCTGTATTCGGACCTGTTTGGCCGCACGCCGGACGCTCAAGGCTTGGCTTATTGGTCGGGCCAACTGACCTCGGGCAAATCCCTGGACTACGTCACGGGGGAGATGAGGAAGTCGGGCGAGTGGGTGTTGGCCAATACGCCGGGCTTTGAGTCGGGCGGCTATCACAAGGGCGGCCTGCGCATCGTTGGCGAAAAAGGCAAGGAGCTGGAGGCTACCGGCCCAGCCATGTACTGGACGGCCCAGCAGACCCGCGAAATCATCGGCGGTGCTGGCCAGCCCGCGGGCGCTCGCACCGGCAGCGCGGCCGACATGCGCCACACACTGGCCGTCGAGCGGCAGAACGCCCTCATGGAGCGGCTGCTGGGCACCCTGGAGGATTCTGCGGCCTCAGGCCGGGAGGATGCCCGCAAGGTGGCCCAGGCGGTCGCGTTTGGCCTGGCCAGGCTGAAGGTGCCGGCATGAACGACCAGATCTGCCTGGTGGAGATCGGCGCCTGGAACAAGGCCTTGGGCGTGGCCGAGACGCTGCGCTTTTGCGATGGCCTGGCCTACCGCCTGCGTCCCTCGGAAGTGCCTGCCAACGCGCTGTACCGGCCTTTCCTGCTGGACCCCGGCTGGAGCCGCATCGACGTTTTCAGCGCGCCGGGCCGGTATGGCCATGTGACACCTGGCGAGGTGGTCCTGGATGATTCCACCGGCGAGCTGGGCGCGCAGCTGCTGGGCTACGCCTTTGACGGGCGCAGCATCGTGATCCGCATCGGTGATCGCAGCGCGGCGTACCCGGCCGGGTACGTGACGGTCATCAACGGCACCCAGGAGGGCGCCCCGAGCTTTGAGCGCAACCGCATCGTTTTCCGCCCGGCCGACCTGGCCGCAGCGATGACCAAGCCGCTGCAGCAGCTGCGCTATGCGGGCACCAATGTGCTGCCCAATGGCCTGGAGGGCGTGGACGATCTGAAAGGCCGCGTCAAGGCGATCGTGCTGGGGCTGGCCAGCAACATGCAGCCGGTGCTGGTGAACGCGGCCAAGCTGATCTATCACGTCTCCATTCCGGTCGGCGCCGAGGCGGTGACCGTGGGCGCTGTGCGCGATCGCGGCGTGCCGCTGGCCGCTGCCAGCGCCTACGCCACCCTGGCCGAGCTGCAGGATGATGGCCTGGCCGCCGTGCCTGGCCAGTACAAGGTGCTGTCCAACACGGTGGATGGCTGCTACTTCCGCCTGGGCGGATCACCCGTGGGCGGGGTGACCTGTGACGCGGCCTATGGCGACGCGGCTGACCGCACCCACGCCCAGGTGTGGAAGCGGGTGCTGAGTTACATGGGCGTGGCCGGCGGCGCGATCTCGGCGGCCGACGTGGCCGCGCTGGACGTGGCGCTGCCGGCCGAGATCGAGTGCGCCTGGTTCAACGAGACCACCGCAGATGCGGCGCTGACCGAGCTGGCTACAAGCGCCGGGGCGGCCTGGTGGGGCGATCCGGCAGGGGTGTACCGCCTGACGCCCTGGGCGGCGCCTGCAGGGGCGCCTGTGGCCACGCTGACGCCCCTGCGCACCGACTCGATCGAGATCACCGACCCGGTGGGAACGGGCGACGTGGCGCCGGCCTACCGCGTGACGCTGCAGTACGGGCGCAACTGGACGGCGCAGCCCGATCAGGCGCTGGGCGGCGACAAGGCCAACCCCGGCACCGACACCGTGCGCGCACCTGGTGGACGGGCGGCGCTGGCCGCGCGGGCGTGGCTGGCCACGGAATGGCGAACCGTGCAGGACAGCGACAACACAGTTAAAGACGCGCACCTGAACGCGATCGAGCTGAAGCTGACCAGCCTGATCGCTGAAGAGGCCGCAGCGCAGGCCTTTGCCACGGCGCAGCTGGCCTTGTACAAGGTGGCCCGCCATTCAGCGGCTGTAACCCAGTGGCTCACGCCGGCATTGATCGACCTGGTGCGCCCGGCCACCGTGGTGGTTGTGCGCGAGGACCGCTGGGGCTATGACGACGGCCGCCTGATGCGAGTGGCGGGCGTCAAGAACGACCGCTATACGGGCAAGACTGAACTCTTGGTGTGGGGATGACATGGCCGCTGTAGCGTTTTGCTTTCCCAACTGGACCCAACCCACCAGCGTGGTGACGCCCACTTTCACGGGCGCGGAGTGGATCGACCTGAACAAGCTGCAGGGCGAGGTGCTCAGCGAGATGGCCCGCTGCCCGAGTCTGGATCTGGCCGATTCGCAGTTTGTGATCGACCTGGGCAAGACGCGCAACCTGCAGGTGCTGGCGCTGCCCTTTCACAACGCCCAGATCGGCGACAAGGCGCGCGTGCGGGTGGCCAGCGACGCCGGCTTCACGGACGTGGTGATGGACAGCGGCTGGAAAGAGTTCTGGGGCGAGATTTACCCGTGGGGCAGTCTGCCCTGGGGCCACGTTTCGTGGATTGACGGCCGCATTGACCCGGAGCAGGCGGTGGGCCGCATGCCGCCCTGGATGCATGTGGGCTCGGCCGACGTGCTGGGCCGCTATGTCAAGGTGGAGCTGGACTTCACAGACAACACGGATGGCTGGGTGGATATCGGCCATGTGGTGGTTGCCCCCATCCTTCGGCCCCGGTACAACGTCTCGCGCGGCGTCCAGGTGCCGTTCTACGTGGATCCATCCACCAAGACCAGGGCACGCGGCGGCCCGATGTTTGCCGACCGGCGAAAGAGCTACCGCACCACGCGCATGCAGCTGGAGCACCTGGACCGCGCCGAGACCTACGGCGGATTCTTTGAGATGGTGCGCGAGCTGGGCGTGACGCGCCCCTTCTTCTTCATCTACGACACCGACGCGCCGGCTGCGATTCTGCCCAAGCAGAGCTTCATGGCGGTGGCGGAAAGCATCACACCACCTGTGCATCCGCTGCCGCTTGAGTACGCGATGGCGATTGAGATTGCAGAGCAGTTCTGAGAGGCATCTATGGCTTACTTCACCTTCACCCTCAACGGCCACGAGTACACAAGTGACCCGGCCAACGTCACTGCGGCCGATGGGTATCGATTCATCGGCTATGGCTACATCCCCGCGCTGGGCAATCTGGCCATCGACCTGGTGGCGCTGGCCACGGGGGTTGCGTCAAACAAGTCTGACGTGGACGAGGCCACCGAGATCGCGGTGACAGCCGCAGGCGAGGCCGACGAAGCGCGTGACGAGGCGGTGGCCGCAGCGGTGGCAGCGACGAGCGCCGCACAAGGTCTGCAGGGCACCAGCGCGACGGCCCTGACACCGGGCCTGGGGAACAAGGTGTTTGTGACGCAGGCCGGCAAGCAGTTCCCGCTGAACCACAACATCGTGGCGGTGAGCGCGTCGGACGCCAACGTGTTCATCTACGGCACCGTGGGTGCTTACGCCGGTACCGGCTTGACGATCGCCTGTACGGCCGCGGGCACCGCCACCGAGAAAAGCGACTGGGTGATCGCGGTGTCTGGCGTTCGCGGGCCGCAGGGCATTGAAGGGCCGCAGGGTGAGGATGCCGAGGTGCGCAGCCTGGTGCAAGCGCGCAGCGCCAACGGCACCATCACCGCCGCCGACCTGGGCGCCACGCTGCGCTGCACCGACACCATCACGCTCGATCCCGACCCGGCAGCAACGCTCGGTAACGGGTTCTCCACGCTGGTCGATGCGCCCGGCCATGCCGTGACCGTCGATGGCGTGGGCACTGTACCCGTGGGCGGCTTGGGCCTTGTGCAAAGCGATGGCACCACCGTCACGCTACGGCTGTTGGGCGGCGTTAGCAGTGCTCCAGTCGCGTCTGTAACTGCGACAGCGGCTGCAGCTGCGCTGCTCAACACCGGGCTGGACGGTGCGGCCGATGTCTACGACCTTGTGGTGTCCGGCGTCACTTCGGTGAACAACGCCGAATTGCGTATGCGTTTTGAGCTTGGCGGCTCGGTTGTCTCGACCTCGACTTATCAGTACACCCAGTCGTCGGATGCTTCTACGCTTGGGGTGAGTTCGACTGCTGGCAGCGGCGCACCGTCTTCGTATGTGCCAATCCTGAACTGCGGCAATGGCGCCTCCAACAGCTTCACGCTCACCCTGCGCATCACCCGGCCTGCCAACACTGCGATCACCAAGCTGGTGACATGGCGCGGGGCGTCGGTGCGTACCGAAATTTCAGGCTGTTTTGGTAACGCCATGAACCAGGGAACCGGTGCGCTCACCGGCATCCAGCTGTTCGCGGACAGCGGGACCATCACTTGCACGATGCGTTTGTACGCCGTGCCCAACGCATAAGGAGACGGACATGCCCTTGCAAATTGCGACGCCGACCGGGCAGCGCGACATGACCCTTGAGGAAGAGGCGGCATGGATTGCGCAGCAGGAGATTGACAACAGCGTGGCGAACGCACGTGCTGCGGTGTGGGAGCGCATCAAGGCGCACCGCGAGCGTCTGAGCGACACGGGCGGCTACCAGGTCACAGTGGGCGAGGTCACGAAGTGGTTTCACAGCGATCTCAAGAGCAAGACCCAGCAGATCGCGCTGGTGGTGGCTGGTGCTGGCGTGCCAGCGGTGCCCTGGAAAACGATGGACGGCACGTTTGTCACCATGTCGCAGGCTTGGGCGGTGGCCATCTTCGCGGCCGCATCCGCGCAGGAGGCTGCGATCTTCGCCACGGCGGAGATGCATCGCGGCGCCGTCATGGCCAGCGCCGAGCCGCTGGCCTACGACTGGACGGGCGACTGGCCCGCGGTGTACGGGGGCGCCTGATGACCGCGACCATCTTCGGTGGCCAGGCGCGCACGTCGCGTAGCCTCAAGCGGTGGCGCTTCAATGCGTGCGACACCAAGGCGCCGTGGCCGTGGGTGGCCACTGGTGGTGCCAATGGCTCACGGATTGACGGCAGCGGCCTGATCGTGCCTGCTAGCGCGCCGCGCATCAACGTGGGCCAGGGCGTGGTAATCGAGGGCGGCCGTCAGAATCGCGCGCAGAATGGCGTGACGCCTGTGCATCCGGGCGGTGCCTGGCAAACGGACGGCGTTACGACGCTCACAGCCGCGCCCGGCGCGCTCGGTCCGTCTGGCGATCCGATGGGATTCCTGGCCGCCGGCACCGGGAGCTACTGCTACCAAAACGGTTTTGCCCACACGGCTGGCGTGCCGGAAACGCTGCGCTGGTTTGCCCGCCTGGGCGATGCCGCTGATCCACGTCTGGTCTGTGAAGTGTCGTCTGGCGGCGCGAACTTTTTTGCCCGCACTTTTGTCGATCTTGACGCCATGTCGATTAATACGACAGTCGGCACGGCTGAGCTGATTGATCACGGTGGTGGTCTGGCTGAGATCATCCAGTACGGCACACCCGCGACGACGACGGCCAGCGCCGGCTACTTCGGCATGATCATTGCCGGCACGCCGGCAGCGGGCACAGGGCATTACTTCGGCTGCGTTGATTACCAGGTGGGCGCGCGATCAACGTCCCTCATATTGACGCCTGGTGGTCCACTTACCCGCACCGCCGACTCGCTGACCTGCACCGACCTAGCGGCCCTCGACCTGGACGGCGATGAATGGACGTTGATAGTCACGGCGCAGGAGCCGTACCCCGACGCGACACCCGGCTATCCCATGCTGTTGCGCATAGAGGGCGACGATGGCGCTGTTGTCACGATCAACAAGCAGCCCGACGGCCAGATCGAGGGCCAGATTTTCGACGGTGCGATCAACACCGCGAACAAGGTTGCCGCTGGCACACCTGGCGAGTTCCGCAAGTACGCCATCGGCTACAGCCGCGCGGCAGGCCTGATGCGGTTCGCCGCCAGCGGCACCGCTGTGTTGGACGCTGTGGCGGGCAACCTGACCACGCTGCCCGCTTTGGGCACTGTGCGCGTAGGCAGCGCCAACGGGTTTTGGCACATCAACGGCATCGTGCAGCAGGTCGCCACAGCACCGCGCCTGCTGAGCGCGGCCGAAATGCTTGAAGAGGTCGAATCATGAGCGACACGATCACATACGCCTTCTACAAAGGCCGCAAGGCCGAGAACAGCAAGGCCCGCCTGTTTGATCAGCTGGTATGCCGGTGGCCACGTACGCGTGGCCGATTCAGTCACGGCGAGCAGATCGCGCCCAACGGCAAGGGCTTGTCATCCAGCTTCCGAGACGGTGGTGTGCGTGCCAAGGACATCGATTTTTACAGTGGCCGGTGGGTGCTGGTGACTGTTCCGGCCACGCGTCAGGAGATCAGTGGGTCGGTGGAGTATTTCATGGCCCACATGGGCCGCCCATACGACTGGATCAGCTTGTTTGGCTTCGTGCTGCCGTGGCGCGTGAGTTACTCGCGCTGGATCTTCTGCACCGAGGCTCTGGCCGCTGCACGTGGCCTTGAGCGCCCGTGGGAGTGGCACCCGCACCGACTGTTCGAGCATCTGGCTGCGTTGCCTGGTGCCGTGGTCACTGAGCCGGGAGGTGCCGCACCTCAATAAAGACGGGGCGGACGGGTCGGCGTTGCAGCGCTCCCCCGTCCACCTACTGCCGTGTGTATCCACGGTTTCGACCTAAGGCCCCGCCACCCGGTACCAGGTGAAGGGGAGTGTAGTTAAAGAAAAGTCGGGATCGTATGAAAACTGTCAGTAGTGGGACGCCGGCCGACGCCGGCATGTTGTTTGACGATGCGGTGATGGGAATGGGCCTCAAGGCCCAGCCGATCATCCCGTGGATAGGCGGCAAGCGTCGCCTGGTGGCAGAGATACTGCCGTGGTTCGATCCGCATACTTGCTATGTGGAGCCGTTTGCTGGTGCAGCGGCCTTGCTCTTTAACAAAGTGCCTTCAAAGGTTGAGGTGTTGAACGATGTCAACGCCGACCTGGTGAACCTGTATCGCGTGGTGCGCCACCATCTGGAGGAGTTCGTCCGGCAGTTCCGCTGGGCCTTGTCCAGCCGCAAGCTGTTCGAGTGGGCTCAGGCCACGCCGCCTGAGACCCTGACGGATATCCAGCGGGCGGCACGCTTCTTTTACCTGCAAAAGCTGGCCTTCGGGGCCAAGGTGGACGGCCAGACCTTCGGGGTGGCCACCACGTCCAGCCAGGCGCTGAACCTGCTGCGCATTGAGGAGGACTTGAGTGCCGCCCACCTTCGGCTGTCCAGGGTCGTGATCGAGCACATGGACTGGGCGGCCTGCATGACGCGCTATGACCGGCCACACACGCTGTTTTACTGCGATCCGCCTTACTGGGCGACCGAGGGCTACGGGGTGGGTTTTGGGCTCGATCAGTACCACCGCATGGCCGAGCTGATGCGGTCGATCCAGGGCAAGGCAATCGTCAGCGTGAACGACATCCCTGAGATGCGCGAGGCCTTCAAGGGGTTCAAGACGCGCCGCCTGGCCATCCGATACACGGTGGGTGGATCAGGGCGCGGGCGGTCCGAAAAGGGCGAGCTGCTGATCCGCAACTGGTAGTGCCCGAGTGCCGTGGTCTGACACCTGTCGGCGCGCTTGCTGGCGGGGCCGAACAGAGCGGTACTGGTGCCATCGAAACACGGAGCCGACCATGCCAAACAAGACAGCCGCCCAAGCCTACGCAGCCAACCAGGCAACCTGCAGGGAGCTGCTGAAGCGCCTGGAGCGGGCGCTCGACGGCCACGCCGAGCGGGCGGCTCTGGACCAGCTCAACTGGGGCTACAGCGGCGACCTTGGGCCGGTCGCGCAGGGCTTGCTGCTAGGTCTCAGCATGTTGGGTGGCCTGACGGCTGCGGAGCGCCAGCAGCACCCCGAACTCTGACAAGCCCGCACCCTGGTTTGAGGGCCAGCCTTGGGGCTGGCCTTTGTGCTTCTGGGGCGGCTGAAATCAGGGGTGAGGCTGTAACTTTGGTGCCAAAGCCGCGTAAAAGTGCCAAAGCGGGCGTAAATCCGGGCAGTTAAAGCGGTGCCAAAGGCGCGTTAAAAGGTGCCAAAGGCGACGTAAATTGGTGCCAAAGCGCGCGGCGCGCTATTGACCGAGCATGAAAAAAGCCTTGCAGGCAGGACCTGCAAGGCTTGGGAGTCTGGTGGCGCTTCACGGATTCGAACCGCGGACCTGTGGATTATGATTCCATCGCTCTAACCGACTGAGCTAAAGCGCCAAAGCCCAAAATTATAGCGCGACTGCGCCGGTCCCTGCCTATTCGTGCCTGAAAGCGGCCTTGCGCTTGTTCACGAAGGCGTCCATGCCCTCTTTCTGGTCGCTGGTGGCAAACAGCGCGTGGAACATGCGCCGCTCGAACATCACGCCGTCGCTCAATCCCGACTCAAACGCGCGGTTGACCGATTCCTTGGCCGCCATCACCGCAATCTGGGAGAACTCGCAGATCACCAGCGCCGCGCCCAGCGCCTCGTCCATCAGCTTGTCCAGCGGCACCACCCGGCTGACCAGGCCGCTGCGCTCGGCCTCCGTCGCGTCCATCATGCGCGCCGTGAGCGCCAGGTCCATGGCCCTGGCCTTGCCCACCGCGCGCGGCAGGCGCTGCGTGCCGCCTGCGCCGGGGATGATGCCCAGCTTGATCTCCGGCTGGCCGAACTTCGCGTTGTCGGCGGCGATGATGAAGTCGCACATCATGGCCAGTTCGCAGCCGCCGCCCAAAGCGAAGCCGCTGACGGCGGCAATCACCGGCTTGCGGATGCCGCGGATGGTTTCCCAGTTGCGGGTGATGTAGTCGCCCTTGTACACGTCGGCGAAGGTGTAGGTCGCCATGGCGCCGATGTCCGCGCCCGCGGCAAAGGCCTTTTCACTGCCCGTGACGATCATGCAGCCGATGGCCGGGTCGGCGTCAAAGGCCTTCAGCGCCGCGCCCAGTTCGTCCATGAGCTGGTTGTTCAGCGCATTGAGCTGCTTGGGGCGGTTCAGCGTGACGATGCCGACCTTGCCGCCCTCGGTGCGGACTTCAATCATTTCGTAGGCCATGGACTTGCTCCTGAGTTCTCTGTTGGAATGGGCGACTATAACCAAGGGAAACCATTAACCGACCGATTGGTTGGTTAATGGTAGATTTCATCGCAGGAGACATTTCAATGACCGCTTCCATGGCCGCTGTACCGGCTGATTCCACTGTTTTGCTGCGCATCGAGGGTGTCGTGGCCCTTGTCACGCTGAACCGCCCGCAGGCGCTCAACAGCTTTACCCGCCAGATGCACCATGACCTCTGGGCCGTGCTGGACAGGGTGGAGGCCGACAAATCCATCCGTGCCGTGGTGCTGACCGGCGCCGGGCGCGGCTTTTGCGCGGGGGCTGACCTGGCGGAGTTTGACTTTGCGCCCGGCCCCGACCTGGTCAGGCGCGCCGACCCCGGCCCCATCATCGAGCAGGCCTTCAACCCCACCACCCGCCGCCTGATGGCGTTGAAGGTGCCCACGGTGGCGGCCATCAACGGCGTGGCTGCCGGGGCGGGGGTGTCGATTGCCATGGCCTGCGATCTGGCCGTTGCCGCGCCGTCGGCTTCGTTCATCCAGGCCTTCAGCAAGATTGGCCTGGTGCCCGATGCCGGAGGCACCTGGTTCCTCATCAAGAAGCTGGGCCTGGCGCGTGCCATGGGCTGCGCGATGCTTGGCGACAAGCTGTCGGCCAAAGACGCGAAAGAGTGGGGAATGATCTGGGACGTGGCGCCCGAGGGGCAGGACTGCGTGGAGGCCGCGATGAAGCTCGCCCATCGCCTGGCCGTCATGCCCACCCAGGCCCTGGTGCAGACGCGCAAGCTGCTGCGCGCCGCTGCATCCAACGACCTGGACCGCCAGCTGGACATGGAGCGCGAAACCCAGTCGGCGCTGGGCGGCACGCACGACTACATTGAAGGCGTCACAGCGTTTTTGCAGAAGCGCCCCGCGCAATTCAAAGGCGAATGAGATGACTGCAACCGATCTGGCTCGCCGCGTTGGCGAAGCCATGTGGGCCCATGACACGGCCTCCAAAGACACCATGGGCATGGAACTGGTTGCCTGCGAGCCCGGCCGCGCCGTGCTGCGCATGGCCGTGACCGAACGGCACCTGAACGGCCACAGGATCTGCCACGGCGGTTTCATCTTCACGCTGGCGGACTCCACCTTTGCATTCGCCTGCAACAGCCACAACAAGGTCACGGTGGCGGCGGGTTGCAGCATTGAATTCCTGCGCCCCGGCCAGCTTGGCGATGTGCTGACCTGCGAGGGCGTGGAGCAGACGCTGTCGGGCCGCCACGGCATCTATGACATGAAGGTGAGCAACCAGCGCGGCGAGGTCGTGGCGATGTTCCGCGGCAAGAGCGCCAGCATCGCCGGCACCGTGGTGCCCGAGGAGACGGCATGAAGCACTTTGCCCTTGAAGCCATCGAAAAGGCCAGCATTGACGAACTTCGCGCGCTGCAGCTCAAGCGGTTGCGTGCCACGCTGCGCCATGCTTATGCCAACTCGCCGGTGTACCGCGCCAAGTTCGATGCCGCGGGCGTGCACCCGGACGACTGCCGCAGCCTGGCCGACCTGGCAAAGTTTCCCTTCACCACCAAGAAGGACCTGCGCGAAAGCTACCCGTTTGGCATGTTTGCCGTGCCGCGCGAGCAGTGCGCGCGCGTGCACGCATCCAGCGGCACCACGGGCAAGCCCACGGTGGTGGGCTACACGCAAAACGACATCGACACCTGGTCCCATGTGATGGCGCGCAGCATCCGCGCCAGCGGCGCGCGCCCCGGCGACCTTGTGCATGTGAGCTATGGCTACGGTCTGTTCACCGGCGGCCTGGGGGCCCACTACGGCGCGGAAAAGCTGGGCCTGACCGTGGTGCCGTTCGGCGGTGGACAGACCGAGCGGCAGGTGCAGCTGATTGCCGATTTCAAGCCCGACATCATCATGGTCACGCCCAGCTACATGCTGGCGATTGCCGATGAATTCGAGCGCCAGGGCATGAACCCGGCCGAATCGAGCCTGCGCCTGGGCATCTTTGGCGCCGAGCCCTGGACCAACGACATGCGTCTGGCGATTGAAAACCGCATGGGCATGGACGCCGTGGACATTTACGGCCTGAGCGAGGTCATGGGCCCCGGCGTGGCCAATGAGTGCGTGGAGACCAAGGACGGCCCCACGATCTGGGAAGATCATTTCTACCCCGAGATCATCAACCCCGATACCGGCGAGCCGGTGGCCGACGGCGAAATGGGCGAGCTGGTGTTCACCAGCCTGACCAAGGAGGCGCTGCCCATCATCCGCTACCGCACGCGCGACCTCACGCGATTGCTGCCCGGCACGGCGCGCACCATGCGCCGCATGGAAAAGATCACCGGTCGCAGTGACGACATGATGATCGTGCGCGGCGTCAATGTGTTCCCCACGCAGATCGAGGAGCTGATCCTGAAGCGCCCGGAACTGGCGCCCCATTACCTGTGCATCCTGACGCGCGAGGGGCCGCTTGATTCATTGACCGTTGCCGTGGAGACGCGTCACGGTACCGTGCCGGATTCCGCTGCGGCGCAGATGGCCGCGCAGACGCTGGCACACGAAATCAAGACCTACATCGGCACCAGCGCAAGGATCGAGCTGCGTGCTGAAGGCGGTGTGGAGCGCAGCCTGGGCAAGGCCAAGCGCGTGCTTGACCAGCGCGCCAAGTAGCGCTATCGCTGTTCGATTTTTTCTACCAATAGATCGAGGTGAACGTCACTGCCCTGGTTGATGCGGATGCGCACCGGCAGGTACTGCAGGCCGGGCGCAAACCACATCTCGGCCGTGATGTTGCCGCGCGGGTTGGCGATGGGGCGGGGCTTGAGGTGAAACGCCTGCACGGCGCCAAGCTTCGGCGTCTGCAGCACCACGTCTTCCACCACGTCATAGGTCCACAGGTCCACCGCGCCGGGCCGCGCCATCCAGAAGCTGACCTGCGTGCCGGTTTGCAGCGGCTGCAGCTGGTTGGC
Source organism: Pseudomonadota bacterium (assembly GCA_020161775.1). Lineage (GTDB taxonomy): Bacteria > Pseudomonadota > Gammaproteobacteria > Burkholderiales > Burkholderiaceae_C > RAM1. The sequence continues at coordinate 151,148 of JAIUOW010000006.1, read as the reverse complement.
AAAACGGTACGCCAGATCCACGAACTGGCTGGCGGTGTCCTGAAGGCCTTCGGGGCGTGGCAGGCGCCGGCCGCCTTCCAGCGTCACGTCGGTGTCGTCCATGCGCATGGCCCGCGTGCGGCCACGGCGGCTTTCCTCGTACGCTGACGGGCGCAGGCCCTGGGGCGTGACCTGGCCCTGGCTGGTCATGGTCAGGCTGATGAAGGTGTTGATGTCGATCTCCACGCGCACCTGGTAGCGGTCGGCCTGGCGTTGCCATTGCACGCGTGCGTCGCCTTGCAGCTCGCCGCGAAACCAGCCGGTCAGCACGTAGCTCAGCCGGGTGTCCACGGGCCAGCCGGCCAGCGGGTCGGCTGGTGGCGCGGGCATCTGGCCGGGCGTTGGCGCGCTGGCTGCCACCGTCGCCGCCTCAACGGGCGCGGGCTCCGGCGGGGTCATCTGTGGGGTGGGCGCAGCCTCGGCCTGCGCTGGCTCTGGCAACGCCACTGTTGGCGTTGCCGCGCCGGGCAGGGATGCGGCGAGCGGCGTTGCGGCCCTCAGAACAGGGGCCGCTGGCACCGCCGGCGGCGTTGCCTTGCGCGCCGCTGGCGGCGGGGCCGGCGCAATCAGGCGCGTGAACATCGGATCGGCCATCAGGCGCATTGGGGGCTGTGCGCGCCAATGATCGGCCAGCCAGTCCAGCACCAGGGCGTGGCCGCCCACCACCAGCAGCGCGCTGGCGATCAGGGCTGCGCGGCCAGCCACTTGCGAAGCTGCGCAGCGTCATGCACGGCAAGCCGCCAGGTCGTGACGTCGGCAGGCAGGGTCAGGGGCAGGCGCAACAGGCGGCGGTCGCGCGCGACCAGGGCCGTCACGGTCTTGTGCTGGCCCGCATAAAACGGCAGGTCGTCCAGCTTGGCCAGGCGCCAGCCGTCGCCGGCCACCTCCACGCCCAGCCATTCGTCGCTGCTGGCAAAGCCCGCGCGTTCCGCTGCGCCGCCGCGCAGCACCGCCTTGACCTGGATGGCGCCGCCGCTTTCGGCCACGCGCAGGCCCAGGCGCTGGGCCTGTTGCGGCGGGTCGTCGTGCACGCTGACGCCAAAGGCCTGCAGCAGCTCGCGCAGGGGCAGCTCGCGCACGCCATGCACCCAGTGCAGCAGCTCGCGGCTGTAGGCGCGGCCACCCAGCTCGCGCAGCACGGCGGCAAAGTCGGCTTCGCTCATGGGGCCGGCCTTGCAGCGGTCCCACAGCGCGCGCATCACCGCGTCCAGCGTGCTGGTGCCTTCGCGGCGCAGGGTCAGGTCAAAGCACAGTGCCACCAGCGCGCCCTTGGTGTAGTAGCTCACGGTGGCGTTGGGCGTGTTCTCGTCCTGGCGGTAGTACTTGACCCAGGCGTCAAAGCTGGCCTGGGCGACCGATTGCACTTCGCGCCCCGGTGTCTGCAGTACCTGGTTGATGGTCTTGTTCAGCAGCTTCAGGTAGGCCGCGTCGTCCAGCAGGCCGCAGCGGCGCAGCAGCAGGTCGTCGTAGTAGCTGGTAAAGCCTTCAAAGAACCACAGCAGCGCGCTGTAGTTCTCGCGCGTGTAGTCATAGTGCGCGAAATCCGCCGGGCGCAGGCGCTTGACGTTCCAGGTGTGGAAGTACTCGTGGCTGATCAGCCCCAGCAGCGTGGTGTAGCCCTCGCTGGTGCGCGTCTCGCCCAGGCGCGGCAGGTCGCGGCGCGAGGCAATCAGCGCGGTGCTGTTGCGGTGCTCCAGTCCGCCGTAGCCGTCGTCCACGGCATTGAGCATGAACAGGTAGCTCTTGTGGGGCGGCTTGCGCCTGCCATGCCAGAAGCGGATGGACTCCTCGCAGATTTTCTGTGCGTCGGCCAGCAGCCGCGCGCCGTCGAACGAGCCCGCCGCACCGGCCACCACGAAGCGGTGAGGCACACCGCCTGCGCGGAATTCACCGCTCCAGAAGTTGCCTATCTCCACCGGGCAGTCCACCAGTTCGTCGTAGCCAGCCGCGAGATAGGTACCAAAGCCCTTGCGGTTGACTTTGTGCGCGGCCAGGCCGGTGGCCGCCTCCCACTTCGCGGTGGCGGGCGTGCCGGCCAGCTCCAGCGCGTGTGGCGCGTTTTCCTGGCCGTGCACGCGCAGGCACAGGCTGGTGCCGTTGAAGAAGCCGCGCTGCGCATCCAGCCAGGCCGTGCGCACGGAGTTGTCCAGCGCATAGACCTCATAGTCCAGCACCAGCGGGGCCAGCGGGGCGGCGCTGGCATCGGTACTGATTTGCCAGCTGCATTTATCCAGCTGCTGCACTGCCACGCCGCGCGTGCCCTGGCGGGCATGCAGCTTTTGGAGGTTTTTGGAAAACTCGCGCACCAGGTAGCTGCCCGGTATCCACACCGGCAGCGACACCTGCTGCAAGGCGGCGGGCCGCGCAATCGTCAGCGTGACGCGAAACAGGTGGGCATGCAGGTCGGCGGGCTCAACGCGGTAGTGAATGCCCGCAGGCAGAGCAGAAGACTTTTTGGCGGCCATGCGGCGACTATACGCAAGCTAGCGCGCTGGCCACCCGAGGGATCACACAGGCTTACTTGGCTTCGGCCAGGAATTTCTCGACCTGCTGCGCGTTGATGGCGCCGGGCACGCGCGAGCCATCGGCGAACACCAGCGTGGGCGTGCCGGTGATCTTGTGCTTCTTGCCGAACTCGATGTTGCGGTTCAGCGCGCTGGTGTCGCATGTGGCCGTGGCGGGCACCTGGTCGCGCACCATCCAGTCCATCCAGGCGGTGGCCTTGTCCCTGGCGCACCAGATGTTGCGCGACTTGGCTGTGGAATCAGCGCTCAGGATCGGGTACAGGAACATGTACACGGTGACGTTGTCCACCTTCTGCAGGTCGCGCTCGAAGCGCTTGCAGTAACCGCAGTTGGGGTCTTCAAACACGGCGAGCTTGCGCTTGCCGTTGCCGCGCACGATGGTGAAGGCGTCCTTGAGCGGCAGGCTGTCAAAGGCCACGGACGTCAGCTTGTCGATGCGCTCTTCGGTGAGGTTGCGCTTTTGCTTGGTGTCGATCAGGCTGCCCTGGATCAGGTAATTGCCCTCGGCGTCGGTGTACAGGATGTCGGTGCCGTTGTAGCGCACCTCGTACAGGCCGGGCATGGCGCTTTTGGTGATTTCGTCGATCTGCTGCAGCTGCGGCACGCGCTCGGACAGGTTCTTGCGGATGGTGGCTTCCTGGGCCTGCACGCCAAAGCCCCAGCCCAGGCCGGTTGCCAGCAGGGCCGCAACCAGCCCGGTCTTGATCATGTTCATGGTGTTTCCGTTCATTTCAATTCAATCCCATCGCCTGCCTTGCGACCCACTGCTTCAGCGGCCCGCTGCGCTCAAACCCGCGCATGCCCCAGTTGCGCAGCGCCTGCCCCGCATTCCCGTCGCGGGCAAACAGCTGCTGCAGCCCGTCGGTGGTGGCACCCATCAGCATCACACCCGCCTTGCGTTCGCGTTCATAGCGGCGCAACAGCTTTTCATCCCCCACGGCGCGCCAGTACTCGCGCCCATGCAGCACCCTGGCCAGCGCCGCCGCATCGGCCAGGCCCAGGTTCAGCCCCTGGCCGGACAGCGGGTGCACCGTGTGCGCCGCGTCGCCCGCCAGCGCCCAGCCAGGGCCCGTCCAGCGGTTGGCCCGGGCCAGCTGCAAAGGCCACGAGGCCCGCTGGCTGGCCAGCGTCAGCTGGCCCAGCGCGCCGTGGCTGGCTTCTTGCAGCCGCGCGGCGAACGCGTCGTCCGGCAAGGCCATCAGCTCTGGCGCCCGTGCCTCATGAACTGACCAGACAACGGCAACCGAGTTCCCGCCCGGGCCCGACAAAGGCAGAAAAGCCAGGATATCCCCGCCGCAAAACCATTGCCGGGCGATGCCGCCGTGTGGTTTTTCACAGGTCAGCCGGATGGCGATGCCATGCTGGCCATAGGGCGTGACCTCAAAGGAGACGCCAAACCCGGCGCGCGTGGCGCTGGCGCGGCCCTCGCACACCACCGTGAGCGCGGCGGGCGCGGGCGCCTGCAGGGTTTCAATCAGGGGCTGGTAGCGCACGGCCTCGGCCAGCTCGCGCTCCAGCGCCGGCACGTCCACGATCCAGGCCAGCGCGCCCACGCCTTGCTGCGCGGCAGTGAAGTTGACTTCGCCCCCGTCGTCGCCATGCACCTGCATCGCCTGTACCGGTGTGGCATGTTCCCCGGAAGGCCAGGCGCGCACGGACTCCAGCAGTTGGCGCGAGGCCGCATTCAGCGCGTAGGCGCGCACGTCGGCATGGGAGGCATCAGCGGTGCCGTGGCGCACCAGGCCCACACGCAGGCGCTCGCGCGCCAGCAGCAAGGCCAAGGCGCTGCCGGTGATACCGGCGCCGCGGATACAGACGTCATAGGGGGAGGACATGCGGGAATTGTAGGAGCCTGGGCCTGGCCCCGTTGGCGGCGGCACAATGTCGGCTCCATTGCACCGAAGGACCCTCCGTGAGCGCCAGCCCGCCCGACGTCACCGCCCGCATCGCCCGCCTGTTTGTGTACCCCGTGAAGTCCTGCGCGGGGGTCGAGGTGCAGGAGGCCATCCTGACGGAAACCGGGCTTGACTGGGACCGCGCGTGGATGGTGGTGGACGAGCACGGCGAGTTCGTCAGCCAGCGTGAGCTGCCGCGCATGGCGCTCATCACGCCCAGGCTGCGCCTGAGCGACGTGGTGCTGCGCGCGCCGGGCATGCTGGCCCTGCACCTGGCCATGGACGCGGCGGAAGAGCCCATGAAAGTGCGCGTGTGGGACGACGAAGTGGATGCCTACGACATGGGCGGCGTCGCCGCGCAGTGGTTCAGTGATTTCCTGGGGCAGAAGCTGCGCCTGGTGCGTTTTGACCCGCAGGTGCGGCGCCTGTCCAGCCTGAAATGGACCGGCGGGGTGGAGGCGCCCAACCAGTTTGCCGACGGCTTTCCTGTGCTGGTGGCCAGCGAAGCATCGCTTTCACTGCTCAACGAACGGCTGGCGGCGGGCGGCCACGCCGCCGTGGGCATGGAGCGCTTTCGGCCCAACGTGGTGTTGGCGGGTGTGGATGCCCATGACGAGGACCGGCTGGGTGTGATGCACATTGCCACCGGCCAGGGCGAAGCGCAGCTCAAGCCGGTGAAGCCCTGCGCGCGCTGCCCCATCCCCAACGTGGACCCGGCCACCGCCGTGAGCAGCCCCGAAGTGGGCGACACCCTGCAGGGCTACCGGCAGGATGCGCGCCTGAATGGCGCAGTGACCTTCGGCATGAATGCGATCGTGCTGGCGGGCGACGGGCTGGTGCTGCGCACCGGCCAGGCCGTGACGGCCAGCTACAGCTTCGACTGAACCTGCGAGGCGGCAGCGCTGTCGCTGCCGCGCGGCAGTTCACTGTCGGTGCCGTCCAGCACTGAGCCATCGTCCAGCGGCATGCGCTGCGTGGCCTCGGGCTCCAGGAAGCGGATGGGCCGCCGCGTGCGTGGCGACATGCCCTTGAGCAGGTCCGACAGGGCCTCGGCGAGTTCCGTGGCATCCATGCTGCGCTCGTCCAGGAGCACGGCGGCAATGTGGAATTGCAGCGTCACTTCAGGCTTCAGGCCCTTCAGCGGCATCAGGCCCGCGGCAATCAGCCGTGCCGCCCGGTCGGTGACGGACGAGCGCGATGTGACGCCTTCCAGGACCAGGCCAAAGCGTGCTTCGCCCACGCGGCTGGCCGTGTCCACATCACGCAGCAGGCGGCGCAGCTTGATCACGCTGCGCAGCAGGCTCTGCTCGGCAATCGATGCGCCGTGGAAGTTCTTGATGCGGTTGTAGTTCACCAGGTCGATGAACACCACGGCGGCCGCGTGGCGGTCACGCCGGTGGCGTGCCACCACCTGGCGCAGCCGGTCGTGGAACAGGTGTGCCGCCAGCAGGCCGGTCAGCGCATCCTGGCTGGACAGCGCCTGCTCGCGGATCTGCGCGCCATGGCGTTCGCGTGAACGGATGCTCAGGGCCATCAGCAGCATGGGCACCTCCAGCGCGATGCCCAGCACCACCGCGTACTGCGTGCCGAACGAGGTTGGCAGCAGGCCAAAGATGCGCAGCACCGCCATCAGTACGGCCAGCGACAGCGGCAGGTAGGCGCCCAGCACCCACAGTCCCACCACGTCCCCGCGGCGCCACGCCAGCCAGGCGATCCAGGTGTTGGCGATGGCGGCATAGCCCACATACACGCCTACCACGGTCAATGCCACCGGCTTGCTCAGGAACAGGAACAGCCCGGCCAGCCCCACGCCCGCCCAGCCGGACACATAGACCGCGCGGTCCACCCATCGAAAACGCGCGGGCGTACCGGTGAGCTGGCGCACGAACAGCAGTGCAGCCGCCGCCGCCAGCAGGGCGAGCACCCCCTGCGAGGCATCGGCCCAATAGCCCAAGCCTGGCCACAGCAGATGGGCGGCAACACCGGTGTAGGCGGCCACAGCCAGCGTCATGACGCCGGCATAGACGCAATACCACGCATAGATGCGGTCGCGGTACACCCAGGCCTGCGCGGCGCACGCGGCAATCAGCAGCAGCAAGGCGCCAAAGGCCATGCCCAGCCCCATGTATTCGACCTGGATGCGCTGGTCGTGCGCGCCCTGGCTGGCAAACCGCACGGGCAGGCTGATGGGGGTGGTGTGGCGGATGCGCACGTAAATATCGCGCGGCTGTCCCGGCGCGAGGTTCAGGCGGAACGTCGCATAGCGGCCAGCCTCGGGCCAGCTGTTGACGGGAAGCGTGTCGCCAGCGGACTGCGCCTGCCATTGCCCGCGCGTGTCCTGCAGGTACACCGTCGCCAGGTCCAGCACGGGCATGGGGAATTCCAGCAGCCAGCCTTGCCACTGGCTGCGCTCCAGGTCCACGCGAAAGTGCAGCCACAACGCGCCTGCCGGCTGGGCCTGGTAAATATGGCCTTCACGCATGGGTTGAAAGCGGGCCACGCTGGCGGTCTGGGCGACCTGCTCGACGGTGGCGGTGCCCGTCATGTCCAGCCAGTACAGGCCCTGCTGTTCCGCGGCCACGGTGCTGGCCTTGTCGTTCAACGCAATGACGGGGGGCCTGGCCAGCTGGGCCCATGCGCCGCCGGCCAGCCAGGCTGCCGCCAGCAGGGCCACCAGCACCCGCCACAGGGCTGCCGGCCGCCATGCAACGCATCGCATACACTTGCCGCCTTGTTTTTCGGGAACTGTCATGAGCTTGAAGTGCGGCATTGTAGGCCTGCCCAACGTAGGGAAATCCACCTTGTTCAACGCATTGACCAAGGCTGGCATCGCCGCTGAAAACTACCCTTTTTGCACCATCGAGCCCAATGTGGGCATCGTGGAACTGCCCGATCCGCGGCTGGACCAGCTGGCGGCCATCATCAAGCCCGAGCGCATCGTGCCGGCGATCGTGGAATTCGTGGACATTGCGGGCCTGGTGGCCGGCGCCAGCAAGGGCGAAGGCCTGGGCAACCAGTTCCTGGCGCACATCCGCGAAACGGACGCCACCGTGAATGTGGTGCGCTGCTTTGACGACGACAACGTGATCCACGTGGCCGGCAAGGTGGACCCGATCTCGGACATCGAGGTCATCCAGACCGAGCTGTGCCTGGCGGACCTGGCCACGGTGGAAAAAAGCCTGCAGCGCTACACCAAGGCCGCCAAATCCGGCAACGACAAGGAGGCGGCCCGGCTTGTGCAGGTGCTGACCAAGGTGCAGGCCGTGCTGGACGAGGGCAGACCGGTGCGCTCGCTGGAATTGACGGTCGAGGAAAAGGCGCTGATCAAGCCGCTGTTCCTCATCACGGCCAAGCCGGCGATGTTCGTGGGCAACGTGTCCGAGGACGGGTTTGACAACAACCCCTATCTGGACCGCCTGCGCGAGTACGCGGCCAAGCAGAACGCACCCGTGGTGGCCATCTGCGCCAAGATGGAAGCCGAAATGGCCGATATGGGCGACGAGGACAAGAAGATGTTCCTGGCTGAAATCGGGCAGGACGAGCCGGGCCTGAACCGCCTGATCCGCGCGGCCTTCAAGCTGCTGGGATTGCAGACGTACTTCACGGCCGGCGTCAAGGAAGTGCGCGCCTGGACCATGCATATTGGCGACACCGCGCCACAGGCGGCTGGCGTGATCCACACCGACTTCGAACGCGGCTTCATCCGCGCGCAGACCATCGCGTTTGAAGACTTCATCCAGTACAAGGGCGAGCAGGGCGCCAAGGATGCGGGCAAGATGCGCAGCGAAGGCAAGGAATACGTCGTGAAGGATGGCGACGTGATGAACTTCCTGTTCAACGTGTGACCGGCCAGACGTACAGCAGTACCCAGGTCATTGTCAGGTAGCGCAGGAACTTGCCGGCCAGCATGTAGCCCACGCAGGGCCAGAACGGCAGCTTGAGCCAGCCGGCCACCGCGCACAGCGGGTCGCCCACCACCGGCAGCCATGACAGCAGGCATGCGGGTGGGCCCAGGCGTTCCAGCCAGCCCAGCGCACGCACATGCGTGGGCGAATGCCGGTACTTGTCCACCACCTTGTGGGCGCCGTAGCCCAGCCACCAGTTCAGCGCGCCGCCCAGCGTGTTGCCTGCCGTGGCGACCAGGATCGCCGGCCAGAACAGCTGCGGGTTGAGGGTGATCAAGGCAAACACGGCCGGCTCCGAGCCCAGCGGCAGCAGCGTGGCCGAGATGAAGGCCACGACAAACACCGTGCTCAGGCCGTATTCGGGCAGGGCGAGCAGGTTCAGCAGTTGGTCCAGCCAGGCGTTCATGAGTGCGGCAGTGTAAAGCGCTTGCGCATTTCGTTTGCTGAAATTTTCAGCAGCTACAATCGTGCCTCATTTTTCAGCAGCCTCCCGCCCCTCCCATGAACATCGGCCCCTACACCCTTGCGAACAATGTGTTCGCCGCGCCGATGGCCGGGGTGACGGACCGGCCGTTTCGCCAGCTGTGCAAGGCACTGGGCGCGGGCTATGCGGTCAGCGAGATGGTGACCTCGCGCCGCGACCTGTGGAACAGCCTCAAGACCTCGCGTCGCGCGGACCACACCGGCGAGCCGGGGCCCATTGCCGTGCAGATCGCCGGCACCGACGCGGCCATGATGGCCGAGGCCGCGGCCTACAACATCGACCGTGGCGCGCAGATCATCGACATCAACATGGGCTGTCCGGCCAAGAAGGTCTGCAACAAATGGGCCGGCTCCGCCCTCATGCAGGACGAGGCGCTGGCGCTGCAGATCGTGCAGGCGGTGGTCGGGGCCTGCGCGCCGCGCGGCGTGCCGGTCACCCTGAAAATGCGCACCGGCTGGTGCCAGGCCCACCGCAACGCGGTGACGCTGGCGCGCGCCTTTGAATCCGCGGGCGTGCAGATGCTGACGGTGCATGGCCGCACGCGCGAGCAGGGCTACAAGGGCCAGGCCGAATACGACACGATCGCCGCCGTCAAGGCCGCGGTGCGCGTGCCCGTGGTGGCCAATGGCGACATCACCACGCCGCACAAGGCGCGCGAGGTGCTGGCATATACCCGTGCTGACGCCGTCATGATTGGCCGCGCGGCCCAGGGGCGTCCGTGGATATTCCGCGAGGTGGCGCACTACCTGGCCACGGGCGAACAGCTGGCGCCGCCGCTGGTGGCCGAAGTGCGCCGCCTGCTGCTGGACCACCTGCTGGACCACTATGCGCTGTACGGTGAGTTCACCGGCGTGCGCAGCGCGCGCAAGCACATTGGCTGGTATGTGCGCGCGCTGCCGGGTGGCCTGGCGTTCAGGGACGACATGAACCTGCTGGAAGACAGCGCGGCGCAGTGGCGCGCGGTGTCTGACTACATGGAAGGGCTGGGTGCGGTCATGGACCGCATGCCGGTGGCCGCCCCGGCGGCGATGGACTGCGAAGAACCGGTGGAAACAACCGCATGAGCAAAAAACAGATCGAAGAATGCGTGCGCGCGAGCCTGGAGGGCTACTTCAAGGACCTGCGTGGAACCGAGCCCGACGGGCTTTACGAAATGATGGTCAAGGTGGTCGAGAAGCCCTTGCTGGAGACAGTGATGGCCAAGGCCGACCAGAACCAGTCCAAGGCCGCCGAATGGCTGGGCCTGAACCGCAATACGCTGCGCAAGAAGCTGCTCGAACACAAACTGCTGAAATAAGAGAACCTTTTCCATGAACGCACTCATCTCTGTCTCGGACAAGACCGGCATCGTCGAGCTGGCGCAGGCGCTGCACGGCCTGGGCATCAAGCTCATCTCGACCGGTGGCACGGCCAGGCTGCTGGCCGACCAGGGCCTGCCGGTGACGGAGGTGGCTGAAGTCACCGGCTTTCCGGAGATGCTGGACGGCCGCGTCAAGACCCTGCATCCCAAGGTGCATGGCGGCCTGCTCGCGCGGCGCGATGTGCCCGGGCACATGAAGGCGTTGCAGGACCATGGCATCGACACCATTGATCTGCTGGTGGTCAACCTGTATCCGTTTGAAGCCACCGTGGCCAAGGCGGGCTGCACGCTGGAAGACGCGATCGAGAACATCGACATCGGTGGCCCCGCCATGGTGCGCAGCGCCGCCAAGAACTGGAAGGACGTGGGCGTGCTGACCGACGCGTCGCAGTACGCGGGTGTGATGGAGGAGCTCAGGTCGACTGGCACGCTCAGCAGCAAGACGAAGTTCGCGCTGTCGGTGGCGGCGTTCAACCGCATCAGCAACTACGACGCCGCGATCAGCGACTACCTCTCGCGCATCCAGGACGACGGCAGCCACGCGCTGTTCCCGGCGCAGTCCAACGGCCGCTTCGTGAAGCTGCAGGATCTGCGCTATGGCGAGAACCCGCACCAGCAGGCCGCGTTCTACCGTGACCTGTACCCGGCGCCCGGCTCGCTGGTGACCGCGAAGCAACTGCAGGGCAAGGAGCTGAGCTACAACAACATCGCCGACGCGGATGCGGCCTGGGAATGCGTCAAGAGCTTTGAGGCCGCGGCCTGCGTGATCGTCAAGCACGCCAACCCCTGCGGCGTGGCCGTGGGCGCCGATGCGCTGGAGGCCTACAGCAAGGCTTTCAAGACCGACCCGACCTCCGCCTTCGGCGGCATCATCGCGCTGAACCGCACGCTGGATGGCGCGGCGGCGCAGGCCATCAGCAAGCAGTTCGTTGAAGTGCTGATGGCGCCGGCCTTCACGGCCGAGGCAATGGAGGTGTTCAAGACCAAGGTGAACGTGCGCATCCTGCAGATTGATTTGCCCAAGGGGGGGGCGACCGACTGGGATAACGGGCGCAACCACATGGACGTCAAGCGCGTCGGCTCGGGCTTGCTCATGCAGACGGCCGACAACAAGGAACTGACGCTGGCCGACCTCAAGGTGGTGACGAAGAAAGCGCCGACGGCAGAGGAATTGCAGGACCTGCTGTTTGCCTGGAAGGTTGCCAAGTACGTCAAGTCCAACGCCATCGTCTTCTGCAAGGGCGGCATGACCATGGGCGTGGGCGCGGGCCAGATGAGCCGGCTGGATTCAGCGCGCATCGCCAGCATCAAGGCCGGCCATGCGGGGCTGACGTTGGCGGGCACCGCCGTTGCCAGCGATGCGTTCTTTCCGTTTCGCGATGGCCTTGATGTTGTTGTTGATGCAGGGGCTGCGTGTGTCATCCAGCCGGGCGGCTCGATGCGCGATCAGGAAGTCATCGATGCTGCGGATGAACGCGGTGTTGCGATGGTGTTTTCTGGCGTTCGTCATTTCCGTCACTGAACGCCTGCGCTTCTTCTGGATCAGGCGTGCGGGGCACTCTGCTCCGCGAATGTCCCCCGGGTCGGCTTCGCCGCCCCTCCTCCTTAATTTCGCTACGCAGAGCGCCCCACCCACCTGATCCTGCCAACGCAGCAGCGCACAGACGTTTGCACTCCAACGATGTAGCGGGTTGGTGGTGATGGTGCCCGGTGCAGCGGCATAAAGGAGGAGCCGGGCGCAGCCCGGCGGGGGACAGCCGCGGAGCCGGGCAGCGTCGCCGCCAACCTGCGGACCAACAAGTGTCTACTTCGCGAGCAGCGTGAACACCTCGCGCGCCATCGAAATGGTTTCTGCGATGTCAGCATCGCTGTGCGCGGCGCTGACAAAACCAGCCTCGTACAACGCCGGTGCAATGTAGATGCCGCGGTCCAGCAAACCGTGGAACAGCGTGTTGAACTTTGCACCATCACTCTTCATGACGGCGGGGTAGTTCTGCGGCAGCGCATCCAGCAGGAAGAAGCCGAACATGCCGCCCTGGCAGTCGGCGCTGAACGCCACGCCTTCGAATTTGGCGGCGGCAGACAGGCCGTCTGCCAGTGAACGTGTGCGGGCTGACAGCGCATCAAAGAACCCCGGCTTGCGGATTTCGCGCAGCGTCGCCAGGCCGCAGGCCGTGGCCACCGGGTTGCCCGACAGCGTGCCGGCCTGGTAGACCGGTCCCAGCGGCGCCAGTTGCTCCATGACGGCGCGCGGGCCGCCGAAGGCCGCCAGCGGCATGCCGCCGCCAATGACCTTGCCCATCACTGTCAGGTCGGGCCTGAAGCCGGCAATGGCTTTTGCGTACACGCTCTGCGCGCCGCCCAGGGCCACGCGAAAGCCGGTCATGACTTCGTCAAACACCAGCAGCGCGCCGTGCTGGGTGCACAGCTCGCGGCAGCGCTTCATGAACGGCACGCTGGCGCGAACGAAGTTCATGTTGCCTGCGATCGGCTCGATCATCAGGCACGCAATATCGGCGCCGTGCAGCGCAAAGGCTTCCTCCAGCTGGGCCACGTTGTTGTACTCCAGCACCAGCGTGTGCTGCACCACTTCGGGCGGCACGCCGGCGCTGGTGGGGTTGCCAAAAGTGGCCAGGCCCGAGCCTGCCTTGACCAGCAGTGCGTCGGCGTGGCCGTGGTAGCAGCCTTCAAACTTGATGAGCTTGCTGCGCCCCGTGGCGCCGCGCGCCAGGCGGATGGCGCTCATCGCGGCCTCGGTGCCCGAGCTGACCAGGCGCACCATGTCCATGGATGGCACCAGCGACAGGATTTCCTCGGCCAGTTCCACTTCGCGTTCGGTGGGCGCGCCAAACGAAAAACCGTCCAGCACCGCCTTTTGCACCGCCTCGACCACGCCGGGGTGGCCATGGCCCAGGATCATCGGACCCCAGGAGCCGATGTAGTCGATGTGGCGCTTGCCGTTCGCGTCCCAGAAGTACGCGCCTTGTGCGCGTTGCACAAAGCGCGGCGTGCCGCCCACGGCGCGGAAGGCGCGCACGGGTGAGTTCACCCCGCCGGGGATGCTGCGGCGCGCGCGTTCAAACAGGGTGTCGTTCAGGTCCATGGTGTCAGTGCTTGGTGTCGTGCGGGGGCATCTCGAATCCGTGCAGGCCGTGGTGGCCGTCATCTGTGCCGTCGTCCTCGTCCTCGTCCTCGTCGTCGCCAGTGTCGGGCTGCGCCCAGAACAGGCGGTCAGGCACCACGTTGCCCATGCCAGGGCGAAAGCCTCCGTCCAGGCAACGGTCCAGGTAACTCAGCGCTTCAGTTGCGGCGCCGGGCAGGTCGCTGCCGCTGGCGATCAACGCCGCCAGCGCGGCCGACAGCGTGTCACCCGCGCCGGAGAACACCGCTTCAAAGCGCTCGAATTTCTCGCTGCAGATGACGGCCTGCGGCGTGGCCAGCACGTTGTCGATGAACTGGTCGGGCAGCGGGATGCCTGTTACAAGTGTGTAGGGCACGCCAAAGCTGGAGGCCGCCTTGGCGATGTCGCGCGCGCCGGGGCTGCGGTCGCTGCTCCAGTCAGGCAACAGCCAGCGCCACAGCGTGCTGTGGTTTCCTACCAACACGGTGGTTTGCGGCAACACCAGTTCGCGAAAGGCGTCCAGGTACAGATCAATCTGGCTTTCGTCCCACCACGACAGGTTGGGCATGTAGGCAATCAGCGGCAGGTCGGCGTAGTCGGTAGCGATCTCGGCAATGGCTGACAGCACTTCGGGGTTGCCGGCAAACCCAACCTTGATCACCTGCACCGGCACGTCTTCCAGGATCGTGCGGGCCTGCTCGGCCACGGCCTCTTCATCGAAAGAGAAGTGCTCGAAGATTTCCGCGGTATCGCGCGCATAGGCGCCGGTGACCACGGGCAAGGCATGGGCGCCCACCGATGCGATGGCACCCACGTCCGCGGACAGGCCGCCCGCGCCGCTGGGGTCGCTGGCATTGAACACCATGACGCAGGCCGGCCCGCCCGCGTCATCGCTGGCTTCGTCAGCGGTGACCGTGGGCTGGGATGGGGAATTGGGGTTTGTCATAGGCATGAATCCAGCGGTGGGCGGCGGCTTGCGCGCGGCTCGGTCGCAGTGCCTCGATACAATCGTTGCATTCTATGCGAAGGCCCTTTAAGCTGTGACTGAAACTAAAACTTGGATGTGTCTGATCTGCGGGTGGATCTACGATGAGGCCACCGGAGCGCCGGATCACGGCATTGCTCCCGGGACCGCCTGGGCCGATGTGCCGATGAACTGGACCTGCCCTGAATGCGGGGCGCGCAAGGAAGATTTCGAGATGGTTCAGATTTGAGGGTGGTGCGCCTTGCCTGCCCTGGCGTCGTTGAAAAAATGAGGAGCAGCGTCAAGTGAGCACGAATGGATCCGGCTTCAAGGTCCTGGTGATTGACGACAGCAACACCATCCGCCGCAGCGCCGAGATATTTCTCAAGCAGGGCGGGCATGAGGTCATGCTCGCCGAGGACGGGTTTGACGCGCTGGCCAAGGTCAACGACTATCTTCCCAACCTGATTTTCTGCGACATCCTGATGCCCCGTCTGGATGGCTACCAGACCTGCGCGATCATCAAGCGCAACGCCAAGTTCGCGGGCGTGCCGGTGGTCATGCTGTCGTCCAAGGATGGCGTTTTCGACAAGGCCCGTGGCCGCATGGTCGGCTCGCAGGACTACCTGACCAAACCATTTACCAAGGACCAGCTGCTGCAGACCGTCCAGCAGTTTGGTGCCGCACAACAAGGAGTAGCGTGATGCCGATTCAAAAAGTCCTGGTCGTGGACGATTCCAAGACCGAGCTGATGTTCATGACCGACCTGCTGCAGAAGAACGGCTTTTCGGTCAAGACGGCCGAGAACGCCGACGATGCCTTTCGCCGCCTGGCCGAGGAAAAGCCCGACCTGATCCTGATGGACGTCGTGATGCCGGGGCAGAACGGCTTCCAGCTCACGCGTGCCATCACGCGCGACCCCCTGTACGCCGATGTGCCGATCATCATGTGCACCAGCAAGAACCAGGAAACCGACCGCGTCTGGGGCATGCGCCAGGGCGCGCGCGACTACATCACCAAGCCGGTGGATGCCGCCGAGCTGATGGCCAAGATCAAGGCCTTGAGCTGACCCAAGAATGGCCAACCGGGAAGCACTCCGTGAATTGCAAAGCCGTCTGGCGAGCCGGCTGCAGGCCGCCCGTACCGAAGGCATCGCCGCGTCCTGGCTGGCGGTGGAGGCTGCAGGGGGCAAGTACCTCTTCCCGCTGAGCCAGTCCGGCGAGATCTTTCCCTGGGCCACGGCGCAGCCCGTGCCTTACACCCAGGCGTGGTTTCTGGGCGTGGCCAACCTGCGCGGCGGCCTGTACGGCGTGGTGGACCTGGCGAGCTTCGTCTCGGGCGGTGCCCCGGTGCAGCGCAATGACATGGCGCGCTCCGAGTCGCGGCTCATTGCGCTGAACGCGCTGCTTGAAATCAACTGCGCCTTGCTGATCGACCGCCTGGCCGGGTTGCGCAACCTGGAGGCTTTCAAGGCCTCCACTGAGCCGCCGGCGGGTTCACCCGAGTATTTCGGCAGCGGCTACACCGATGCCAATGGCGCGTACTGGCAGGAAATCAACCTCCAGGCGCTCTCGCAACAACCCCAATTCCTGAGCATCAGCGCGTAAGAGCGCTCCAGTTTTCCCCGGAAGGCCGCACCATGTCCGTCGTTGACCAACTCAAAAAACTGTTCTCCAAAAAAAGGCCGGCAGAGTCCGAAGCCGACCTGAGTCTGGGCATGCCCGACGGGTCGATGGACCCCATGGCCACCGGCGCCATGGAGGCGCCGGGCACGATGGCCATGGCACCCGTCGAGGAGCGCGTTGACGAAGCACCGGCCAGCCGCATGGCGGCCGAAGACGAAATGATGGCGCCGCCGGTGGACGAATCCGAACTGGTGTCGGTCCCCTTGCTGGGCCGTCGCACCATCGTCCAGCACCAGCGCATCCTGTTCATCTTGCTGGCGTTTGCGCTGGTGGTGCTGGGCGCGGTCACGGTGTTCGCGCTGAACCAGGCGGACCGCGTCGCCCAGCAGGTGGCGGGTACCGGCCAGTCGCTGATGCAGTCGCAGCGCCTGGCCAAATCGGTGTCGCAGGCGCTGGTGGGTTCCGCCCAGGCCTTCCCCGACGTGAAGGAAAGCGCTGACGTGCTGGCCAAGACGGTGCGCGGCCTGGCCAGTGGTGACGACCAGCTGCGCCTGCAGCCCGTGGCGACCGAGCTGCAGGAAGACGTGACCAAGATCACGCCCCTGATGGAGCGCGCCGAAAAGAACGCCGGCACCGTGATGGGCCAGCAGAAGATCCTGACCCAGGTGGGCAACGCCCTGCGGACCATCAACCGCCAGTCTTCCGACCTGCTGGAAATCGCCGAAACCGTGTCATCGCTCAAGCTGCAGCAGAACGCGCCGCCGGCTGAGATCTCCGCCGCCGGCCAGCTGGTGATGTTGACGCAGCGCATCGGTAAATCCGCCAACGAATTCCTGACGATGGAAGGCGTGTCGCCCGAGGCCGTGTTCCTGCTGGGCAAGGACCTGAACTCCTTCAAGGAAATCGCCCAGGGCCTGCTGGACGGCAGCCCCGAGCTGCGCCTGGCCGGGTCCAAGGACGAGCAGACCCGCGAACGCCTTGATGCGCTGATGAAGCTGTATGAGCAGACCCGCAGCCAGGCTGGCGCCATTCTGGGCAACCTGCAGGGCCTGGTGTCCGCGCGTGAAGCGCAGGCTGCGATCATTGCCGACAGCGAGCCGCTGCGCCGGGCACTGGAAGACCTGCAGGGCAAGCTGTCCGCCCAGACCGGCCTGGGCGCGGGTGCCTTGGCGGCGTTGGCGATTTCCGCCGTGTTCGCCATTCTTTGCGCGGTGGGCCTGGCCTATGTGCAGCTGCAGGACAGCCGCAAGCGTCAGGTGGTGGCCGAACAGCAGCGGCTGGAAGCCGAGGGCCAGGAGCAGGAAGCCAAGCGCGTGAACGACGCGAACCAGGCGGCCATTTTGCGGCTGATGAACGAATTGCAGACAGTGGCTGAAGGCGATTTGACGCAGGAAGCCACGGTGACCGAGGACATCACGGGCGCCATCGCCGACTCGGTGAACTACACGGTGGAAGAGTTGCGCCAGCTGGTGGGCAGCGTGCAGTCCACGGCAACCAAGGTGGCCCAGACGACCGCCCAGGTGGAAAGTACGTCCACCGAGCTGCTGGCGGCGTCCACCGAGCAGCTGCGCGAAATTCGCGAAACCGGCCAGTCCGTGCTCGACATGGCAGGCCGAATCAACCAGGTGTCCGGTCAGGCGCAGGAATCAGCCCAGGTGGCCCGTCAATCGCTGGTGGCCGCAGAGTCCGGCCTGCAGGCCGTGCAGAACGCCATCGGCGGCATGAACTCCATCCGCGACCAGATCCAGGAAACCTCCAAGCGGATCAAGCGGCTGGGTGAGTCGTCCCAGGAGATTGGTGAAATTACGGAGCTGATCTCGGACATTACCGAGCAGACGAACGTGCTGGCACTGAACGCCGCCATCCAGGCGGCTTCCGCTGGTGAAGCAGGCCGAGGCTTCTCGGTGGTGGCCGAAGAAGTGCAGCGTCTTGCTGAACGTTCCGCGGACGCTACGCGCCAGATCTCGGCGCTGGTGAAGGCCATTCAGACGGATACGCAGGACGCGGTGGCCGCCATGGAGCGCTCCACGCAGGGTGTGGTGGAAGGGGCCAAGCTGTCCGACAACGCCGGTACCGCGCTGACCGAGATTGACCAGGTGTCACGCAAACTGGCCGACCTGATTGAGCAGATCTCGAACTCCGCGTCCAAGGAAGCCGAATCCGCCAACGTGGTGGCTGGCAACATCCAGCACATTTTCGCGGTGACGGAGCAGACCGGAGAAGGTACGCGCTCCACGGCGCAGCAGGTGCGTGAGCTGTCCCGCATGGCCGAGGAACTGCGCCAGTCGGTGTCGCGATTCAAGATCGCATGATGACTCCCCCCCGAAGCGCCTTCGGCGCCTCCCCCTCAAGGGGGCGCCACCAGTGGCCCGGCGGAGCCGGGTCCACGGTGGCCCCTGTCAATACACGGTAGGGCTCCATGGCAGCAGGAACTGATATCGATCTGGCGGTCAATGACCTGGGCCCGTTGGCCTGGGTGCTGGACGAACTGCGCAAGTCGCTTGACACGGCCTCTGGCGCGCTGCGCAGGTTCGTGCGCGACGCCGATGCCGCCCGCGGTTCCGACATGGCGTCGGTGGATGCCGGGCAGCTGCGCATTGCCCGCCAGCATCTGCACCAGGCTGTAGGCGCGCTGGAAATGGTGGGCCTGGGTGCCCCGGCCCACATGCTGCGGGCCATGGAATCCGCCGCGCAGAAATTCGTTGAGCGGCCCGAGCTGTGCAGCGAAGCGTCTGCCGCCAAGATCGAGCGCGCCGGGTTTGCGCTGACCGATTACCTGGAAGCCGTGCTGCTGGGCAAGACTGTTTCCGCCGTGGCGCTGTTTCCGCAGTACCGCGACGTGCAGGAGCTGGCAGGCGCTGACCGCATCCATCCCGCCGATCTCTGGGCATTTGACTGGCGCTGGACGGACCCGCAGGTGGGCCTCACCCAGGAGGCGCTGCCCTATGACGCCGCCGTGCGTTCGCGCATGGACCAGGCGGTGCTCAAGATCGTCAAGTCAGCCGACCCGAAGGCGGCCCACATCCTGCTGAATACCAGCCTGGGGCTGGCGGCGGCGCAGACCGCGCGCCAGCCGCGCATCTTCTGGAAGATCTGCGCGGGCTATTTCGAGGCGCTGTCCCTCAACCTGCTGCCGCCCGAGCTATTCGTCAAGCGCGCGGCCTCGCGCATCCTGCTGCAATACGCCACGCTGGCCAAGGGCGAGCTCGGCGTGTCGGACCGTCTGGCGCAGGACCTGCTGTTCTTCTGCGCGCAGGCGATTCCCCTGGAGCCCGCCGATGCGCCGGCGCTGACTGCCGTGCGCGCGGCCTGGAATCTGGGCCGGTTTGCGCCGGTGGATTACCAGACGCCGCAATTTGGCCGCTTTGATCCGCTGCTGCTGGCGCAAGCGCGCAAGCGCATCACGGCCGCCAAGGAGAACTGGTCCGCGCTGTCGGGAGGCGATACCAACAAGCTCAAGGGCGTGGCTGACCAGTTCAACCTGGTGGCGGACTCCCTCACGCGGCTGCACCCGGGCAGCGCCCCGCTGGCCCAGGCGCTGAACCGCGCCATCGAGGGCACCGTGCGCTCGGGCCAGGCGCCGTCCACCGAGCTGGCCATGGAAGTTGCCACGGCGCTGCTCTACCTGGAGGCCGCGTTTGAAGACCTGGACCCGTCCGATACGGAGCTGGCATTGCGCACCGAGCGTCTGGCCGCGCGGCTGGACCATGTGGGGGGCGGTGGCCAGGCACAGGCGCTGGAACCCTGGATGGAGGAGCTGTACCGCCGCGTCAGCGACCGCCAGACCATGGGCAGTGTGGTGGGCGAGCTGCGCTCGACCCTGACCGAACTCGAAAAGCTGCTGGACCAGTTCTTCCGCGACCCCAAGGAAAAAGGTCCCCTGCGCGACGCGCCGGGCCACCTGTCGCAG
Organism: Pseudomonadota bacterium; assembly: GCA_020161775.1. GTDB lineage: Bacteria > Pseudomonadota > Gammaproteobacteria > Burkholderiales > Burkholderiaceae_C > RAM1. The sequence goes on along the minus strand of JAIUOW010000006.1, from coordinate 131,320 downwards.
ATGCGTGGCGTGCTGTCCGTGCTGGGGCTGGACCAGGCCTCGCAGGCGGTTGCCCGCATGCGCGAAAGCGTCGAGGAAATCCTGGTGACCGAGGTCGACGAAGCGCGCGCGCGCGCCGCCGGCACCTTTGACAAGCTGGGCAACAACCTCGGCGCCCTCGGGTTCCTGATTGACATGCTCAACTACCAGCCCGCGCTGGCCAAGAAGCTGTTTGTCTATGACGACGAACAGGGTGAGCTCAAGCCATTGATGGGCCGCGCCGCCCAGGACGCACAGGCGCAGCCCGACGAGCCAGACGCCGACCTGCTGCTGTCGCAGGAGGTTCTGTCGGTGGTGCAGGAAGCCGACGGGGGCGCGGCGGATGCCGGCCTGTCGGTACGGCTGGACACCATTGCCACGCAGGCCGTGCTGGCCGAGCAGCCCGCGCTGGCCCATTCGGCCCGCGAAGCCGCCGCCGCTGTATCGGCCCATGACGCGGGCGCCGCGACAGCCGCCCTGCACAACCTGGCGGCTGCCGTGCAGCCCGCGCCCACCCAGCCCGCTGCCGCCGACAGCGCACAGTCCGATTTCGAGGAAGACGACCTGCGTGACATCTTCCTGGAAGAAGCGCGCGAAGTCGTGCAAAACGGGCTGGCTGCCGTGGCGGCGCTGGCGGCGGACGCCTCCAGCACTGGCGAACTCACGACCTTGCGCCGCGCTTTCCACACGCTCAAGGGCAGCTCGCGCATGGTGGGCCTGAGCGAATTTGGCGAAGCCGCCTGGGCCATGGAGCAGTTGCTCAACACCTGGCTGGCCGACCAGAAGCCCGCCACCGACGACCTGCGTACCCTGTCGGGCGATGCCATGCAGGGCTTTGGCCGCTGGGTGGAAGACATCGCCACCGGTGCCGACGCGCACTGGAAGGCCGCGGTGTTCCGTACCTCGGCGGAAGCCCTGCGTACCGAGGGGCGCTTTGTCCCGCTGGCGCTGGCGGCCGCTGCGCCGGTGGTCTTCGAGCCCGCGGTTTCTGAACCCGTTGTGGTTGCGCCAGCCGAGCCTGTTTTCGAATTCGAGGCACCGCCCGCGCTTGAGCCGGTGGCCGGGCCCGCACCACCGGCGCCCGTGACCGACCAGGCGCTGTCGGACGCTTTTGATTTTGACCTGGGTACCGCCGACATTGAGATCGCACAGGCCGCGCCCGGCGACGAGCTGGCCCCGGACTTCGACTTCGACATGACGGCCCCCGCAGCGGCTGCCCCCGCAGACACTGTGCCCCCGGCAGGCCAGCCAGCGTCCATGGCGATGGAGATTGACGGCATTGACTTTGCCAGCCTGTCGGCCGTGTCCGGGCTGGGTGAGCTGGCCATGAGCCCGCCCGAAGCGGCGACAGCCGAGGCAGCAGCCCAGGCCGTGGCAGCCCCAGCGCTGCCCACGGTGGACCTGCAGTCCCTTGATCTGCCCGACTTCGCGCCCGAACCCGTGGCTGCGCCCGCTCCGCTGGAGCCCATGACGGTGTCGCTGGATGACTTCGAGTTGCCGGACCTGGCGCTGACCCCCGCAGCCCCGGCACAGCCCGAGCCGCAGCCGGAACCGCAGCCCGAGCCCGAGCCCGAGCCCGAGGCGGCGCAGGCCATGGACGAGCAGGTCAAGGTCATTGGTGCCCTGCGCATCGGCATCCCGCTGTACAACGTGTACCTGAACGAAGCCGATGAGTGGTCGCGCCGCCTTCTCACCGAAGTCACCGAATGGGCGCTGGAGCTGAACCAGCCGGTGGCCGATTCCACCGTGGGCCTGGCCCATGCCCTGGCGGGCAGTTCTGCCACCGTGGGTTTTCACGCCCTGTCCGACATGGCGCGTGCGCTGGAAAGCGCGCTCATGCATGCCCAGCCGCAGTCGCGTGGCCTGCCGGAGCAGGCACGCGTTTTCACGGCGGCAGCCGAAGACATCCGCCGCCTGCTGCACCAGTTTGCGGCTGGCTTCCTGAAAGAGCCGGATGCCCAGGTGCTCGAATCCCTGCACACGGTCAAGGACCTCGACATCCCCGCTGAGCTGCTGGAGTCGCCCGAGCCGCCCGCCGAGGTGGACGTGCCGCCTGATGCCTTTGACGTCCCCGGTTTCTCGTTGACCGCGGCGCTGGCGGGGGCCGCCGTTACTGACAAGCCGCTGCCGCCGGAGCCGGTGCCGCCCCTGGCCGATGCCATGCCGCCGGCTGGGCCGCTGCCCGACCTGTCTGGCCTGCCTGATCAGCCGTTGGCACAGCCTGCCCCCGTGGTTGTCCAGCCCCTGGCTGCGCCGTCGCTGGGCGACGACGAGGACGACATCGACCTGGCCGACGCCATCGACCCCGACCTGTTCCCGATCTTCGAGGAAGAGGCCATCGAACTCATGCCCCAGCTGGGCGGTGCCTTGCGCCAGTGGTCGGCACGCCCGGACAACCGCGGTGCCCGCGACGAAGTGCTGCGCGCGCTGCACACGCTCAAGGGCAGTGCCCGGCTGGCGGGGGCCCTGCGCATGGGCGAACTGGCCCACCGCATGGAGTCCGAGATCGAGCAGTTCGGCTCTGATGCCAGCGTGCAGTCCAGCGATCTGGAGCCGCTGCTGCACCGCTTTGACAACCTGCAGGCCAATTTTGATGCGCTGCGTGCCACCGGTGGCGTGCCGGCTGTGGCGCCAGCCCCTGCCGAGGCTGCGCAAGCCGGCCCCGTCGAAGCCACTGGCCTGCCCGCGCAGGACACCGGAGCGGCCCCGGAGCGCGCGCTGCTGGCGCGCCCCGCCACCAATGTGATGGCGCCGCTGCGCGCCGCGTCCAACCAGGCTGTGCGGGTGCGCTCGCAGCTGCTGGACCGCCTGGTCAACCAGGCCGGCGAGGTGATGATCACGCGCTCGCGCCTGGAGGCCGAGCTGAACCAGCTGCGCGGCTCGCTCAACGACCTGACGGGCAACCTGGACAGGCTGCGCTCGCAGCTGCGCGACATCGAGCTGCAGGCCGAATCGCAGATGCAGTCGCGCCTGGCGCAGGCCAAGGACACAGCCGCGGGCTTCGACCCGCTGGAGTTCGACCGCTTCACGCGCGTGCAGGAGCTCACACGCATGATGGCCGAGTCGGTGAACGACGTGGCGACCGTGCAGCGCAACCTGCAGCGCACCGTGGAAGCCACCGAAGACGACCTGATCGCCCAGGCCCGCCAGACCCGTGAGCTGCAGCGCGACCTGCTGCGCACGCGCATGGTGGAGTTCGAGGGCATCTCCGACCGTCTGTACCGCGTGATCCGCCTGGCCTCCAAGGAAACCGGCAAGCAGGTCAAGCTGGACATCACCGGCGGCTCCATCGAAATGGACCGCGGCGTGCTGGACCGCATGACCCCGGCCTTCGAGCACCTGCTGCGCAACTGCGTGGCCCACGGCATTGAAAGCCCCGAGACGCGCGCCGCCGCGGGCAAGGACGCCGCCGGCACCATCCTGATCAGCCTGCACCAGGAAGGCAACGACGTGTCGGTGGAGTTCCGTGACGACGGCGCCGGCCTGAACCTGGCGCGCATCCGTGAAAAGGCGCTGCAGCAGGGCCTGATCGGCGCCGACCAGCCGGTCAGCGACGCCGACGCCGCCAACCTGATCTTCATGCCCGGCTTCTCGACAGCCGCCCAGGTGACCGAGCTGGCCGGGCGCGGCATCGGCATGGACGTGGTGCGCTCCGAAGTGAACGCCCTGGGTGGCCGTATCGAAACGTCGACCGAAGCCGGCAAGGGCACCAGCTTCAAGCTGGTGCTGCCGCTGACCACGGCCGTTACGCAGGTGGTGATGCTGCGCACCGGCGCGCTGTCCATCGGCGTGCCGGCCAACGTGGTGGAAATCGTGCGCCGTGCCACCGCAAAGGAACTGCAGCAGGCCTACAACAGCGGCACCTTCGAGGTGGCGGGCGAGCAGCTGCCGTTCTACTGGTCGGGCGCGCTGCTGCAGGCGTCCGCGCGCAGCAACGAGCCGCAGGGCAAGACGCTGCCGGTCGTGGTTTTCCGAAGCGCCGCGCAGCGCATTGCCGTGCACGTGGACGAAGTGCTGGGCAACCAGGAAGTGGTGGTGAAGAACCTGGGCCCGCAGCTGGCGCGTCTGCCCGGCCTGGCCGGGATGACCGTGCTGGCTTCGGGTGCCGTGGTGCTGATCTACAACCCGGTGGCGTTGAGCGCGGTGTATGGTGAACAGGCCCGCCGCCTGAGCGCCGACCAGGCCCAGCCTGAAGTCATGGAGCAGCAGGGCGCGGCAAGCGACACCGGTGCTGGCCTGCCCGCGATGCCGGTGGCGCCGGTCCTGCAGGCGCCGCCGCAGATCCCCATGGTCCTGGTCGTGGACGACTCCATCACCGTGCGCCGTGTGACGCAGCGCCTGCTGGCGCGCGAAGGCTACCGCGTCACGATGGCGGCCGACGGCCTGCAGGCGCTGGAACGCCTGGCCGATGAATTGCCCACCGTGGTGCTGTCCGACATCGAAATGCCGCGCATGGACGGCTTCGACCTGGCGCGCAACATCCGGGCTGACGAGCGCCTGAAGCACCTGCCCATCATCATGATCACGTCGCGCATCGCTGAAAAGCACCGCGAGCATGCAATGGAGCTGGGCGTCAACAACTACCTGGGCAAGCCGTACTCTGAAGAAGAGCTGCTGAGCCTGGTGCGTCACTACTGCAACACCGAAGCCACGGCCTGACGCGGGCCATGCGCTTCAGGCCTGCTGGCGTGTTCAGGCCTTCTTGACGACGGCGTAGCGCAGCAGGGTCTTGTCGCGCGCCTCGTCGTGCATCACGACCGGTTGGGGGTAGTCCTTGCCCAGCGTCACGCCGGCGGCCAGCCGTTCCATGGGCGAGGCCTTCCACGGCGCATGGATGGCGGCGTCCGGCAGGCCGGCCAGCTGCGGCAGGTAGCGGCGGATGAACTTGCCCTGCGCGTCGAACTTTTCGCTCTGGCTCACCGGGTTGAAGATGCGGAAATACGGCTGCGCATCGCAGCCGCTGGAGCTGGCCCACTGCCAGCCGCCATTGTTGGCCGACAGGTCAAAGTCGTTGAGCTTCTGTGCAAAGTAGGCTTCGCCCCGGCGCCAGTCGATGCCAAGGTCCTTGCACAGGAAGCTGGCCACCACCATGCGCAAGCGGTTGTGCATGTAGCCCGTCTGGTTGATCTGCGCCATGGCCGCGTCCACCAGCGGGTAGCCGGTGCGGCCCTCGCACCAGGCGGCAAACAGCGCGTCGGCGTGCTTGCCATGTTCCCAGCGGATCTTGTCGTATTCGGGCTTGAAGCTGCGCGTGTGGCCGTCGGGTGCATCCGCCACATGCGGGAAATTGGCCAGGATCTGGAAGTAGAAATCACGCCAGATCAGCTCGCTCAGCCACACGGCCGCGCCGGGGTCGCCTGCCTGCGTGAGCGCATGGGCGCGGCCGGCCAGCGCGCGGATGGACACCGTGCCAAAGCGCAGGTGCACGCCCAGGTAGCTGGGCCCCTTGATGGCGGGAAAGTCGCGCGTTTCGCCATAGCGGTCCATGCGTTGCAGGAACTCCTGGAACAGTGCCTCGCCGCCTGTGCTGCCCACCGGGATTTTCAGCTCGGCCAGGTTGGTGGGCGCAAAGCCGATCCGGGCCAGCGGTGGCACGGGCTGGCGGTACGCTGCGGGGCGAGGCGCCAGCGCGTGCTGGTACTTGTCCACCGGATAGGGCCGCAGGTAGAACGCATCGACCTTCTTGAGCCAGGCGTTCTTGTAGGGCGTGAACACCGCGTAGGGATTGCCCATCTGGGTGAGCAGCTCGTCCCGTTCAAAAACCGCCTGATCCTTGGCGGTGTGAAACGCAATACCCATGTCAGCCAGCGCGCCGCGCACCCGTGCGTCGCGTGCGATGGCCTGGGGCTCGTAGTCGTGATTGGCAAACACCGACTGCACACCCAGCTCGTGTGCGAGGTGCGGCAGGGCGCTGGCCGCCGCCGCGTGCAGCACGATCAGCCCGCCCGCCGGGTCGGCACAGCGCCGGCGCAGGTCTTCGTCCAGCACCACGAGAGACTCGCGGATGAATTCCACGCGCCGGTCCTCGCGCGGCAGGCTGCCCAGGATGGCGGTGTCGAACACAAACACGCAATGCACCTGCCGGCAACTTCGCAGCGCGTGGTACAGCGCGGCGTTGTCGTCCACGCGCAGGTCGCGGCGGAACCACATCAGGCCGGTGGCGTAGGGTACGCTGGGCGCGGCGGGTGGGTGCGGGGGTAAAATTGGCGCCATGTCTGCGGATTCTGCCCCCATCAACCTCACGCATCACTTCCTGATTGCAATGCCGGGGCTGGAGGATGAGGCATTTGCCAAAAGCGTGGTGTACCTGTGCGAGCACAGCGAACGCGGCGCGCTGGGCCTGGTGATCAACAAGCCCAGTGACATCAACCTCAAGAACCTGTTTGACAAGGTCGAGCTGCCGCTGCGCCGCGACGACCTGTCGCAGACGCCCGTGTTCCAGGGCGGGCCGGTGCAGACCGAGCGCGGCTTTGTGCTGCACGAGCCGATCTTCGCGGGCGACGCGGCCTCCAATGAATCGGTCTACGCATCCACCATGACGATCCCCGGCGGGCTGGAAATGACCACCTCCAAGGACGTGCTGGAAGCCCTGTCCACCGGCGCGGGCCCGCGCAAGGTGCTGGTGTCGCTGGGCTATTCGGCCTGGGGCGAGGGCCAGCTGGAGTCCGAGCTGGCTGAAAACAGCTGGCTGACCGTGGGCGCGGACATCTCCGTCATTTTCGACACGCCGGTGGAGCAGCGCTATGCCCGCGCGCTCAAGCTGCTGGGGCTGGAAGCCTGGATGCTGTCGCCCGATGCGGGGCACGCGTGATGGACGCAGCCGCCGTGGCCGACGTCCCCCCTCACCTCCAGACCTTTCTTGCTTTTGACTTCGGCCTGAAGCGCACCGGCGTGGCCAGCGGCAACCGGCTGCTGGGGCATGCGCAGCCGCGCGGCACCCTCAAGGCCGAGGGCGACGCCCGGTGGCCACTCATCCAGAAAAGCATTGCGCAATACCAGCCCGATGCGCTGGTGGTGGGCGTGCCCTTTCACCCGGATGGCGCCAGCCACGAAAATACGCAGCGCGCGCGCAGGTTCGCCCGGCAGTTGCATGGCCGCTTCAGGTTGCCGGTGTTCGAGGTGGATGAGCGTTACAGCACCACCGAAGCCCTGCAGGAGGGCGCCCGCGATGCAGATGCCGCGGCGGCCTGCATCATTCTTGACCAGTTTTTGAGGAGCTTGAAGTGAGCACGCTGATGTTGGATGCGGAGGCGCTCTACAAGGAGCTGCTGCGCGGTGTGCAGCAATTGCGCGCGGGCAACGACGCGCGGCTGGTGGGCATCACCTCCGGTGGCGCCTGGCTGGCCGAACGGCTGCAGAAAGACCTGGGCCTGCCCGGCAGCGCGGGCGTCATTTCGTCGGCCATGCACCGTGACGACTTCTCCCGGCGCGGCCTGGCCGCCGCCGCGCAGCAGACCCAGCTGGACTTTGACGTGAATGGCACCCACGTGATCCTGCTGGACGACGTGCTGTACACCGGGCGCACCATCCGCGCCGTGCTCAACGAGCTGTTTGACTACGGCCGCCCGGCCAGCGTGCGACTGGCCGTGCTGGTGGACCGCGGCGGGCGGGAACTGCCGGTGCAGGCCGACCATGCCGCCGCGCGCGTCACCCTGCCGGCGGCGCAACAGCTGGCGCTGGCGCGCGACGAAGCCGGACGCTTCAGCTTCAAGGTGGAAGGCGCCTGACCATGCTCTACAAACGCAACCCCCAGCTCAACAGGAACGGCGAGCTCATCCACCTGCTGTCCATCGAAGGCCTGCCCCGGGACATCATCACCCACATCCTGGACACCGCGGCCAATTTCGTCAGCGTGAACGACCGCGAGGTCAAGAAGGTGCCGCTGCTGCGCGGCAAGAGCGTGTTCAACCTGTTCTTTGAAAACAGCACGCGCACCCGCACCACCTTCGAGATTGCCGCCACGCGCCTGAGCGCCGACGTGATCAACCTGGACATCGCGCGCAGCTCGGCCAGCAAGGGCGAGTCCCTGCTGGACACCATTGCCAACCTGTCGGCCATGGCGGCGGACCTGTTCGTCGTGCGCCACAGCGAAAGCGGCGCGCCCTACCTGATCGCCCAGCACGTGGCGCCGCATGTGCATGTGATCAACGCCGGTGACGGGCGGCATGCTCACCCCACGCAGGGCCTGCTGGACATGTACACCATCCGGCACTACAAGAAGGACTTCTCCAACCTGACCGTGGCCATCGTGGGTGACGTGCTGCACTCGCGCGTGGCGCGATCCGACATCCACGCGCTGACCACGCTGGGCTGCGCCGAGGTGCGGGTGGTCGGCCCCAAGACGCTGGTGCCGTCGGACATGGCGCAGATGGGGGTGCGCGTGTGCCACACGCTGGAAGAAGGCATCAGGGGCTGCGACGTGGTCATCATGCTGCGCCTGCAGAACGAGCGCATGAGCGGCGCGCTGCTGCCCAGCAGCCAGGAGTTCTTCAAGAGCTTTGGCCTCACGCCCGAGAAACTCACGCTGGCCAAGCCCGACGCCATCGTCATGCACCCAGGGCCGATCAACCGCGGCGTGGAGATCGACTCCGCCGTGGTGGACGGCAAGCAGAGCGTGATCCTGCCGCAGGTGACCTTCGGCATCGCGGTGCGCATGGCCGTCATGGGTATCGTCGCCGGCAACGAGGCATAACACCATGAAGATCCTCATCAAGAACGGCCGCGTGATCGACCCGGCCAGCAACTTCGACCAGATCGCCGATGTGGCCATTGCCGCGGGTCGCATCATCGCCATTGGCAAGGTGGCCGGCGAATTCAACCCCAACAAGACGATCAATGCAACGGGCTGCATCGTGGCCCCCGGCCTGGTGGACCTGGCCGCGCGCCTGCGCGAACCCGGCCACGAGCATGAGGGCATGCTGGAAAGCGAAATGGCCGCCGCCGTGGCCGGTGGCGTCACCAGCCTGGTCTGCCCGCCCGACACCGACCCGGTGCTGGACGAACCCGGCCTGGTGGAGATGCTGAAATTCCGCGCCGAAAAGCTGCACCAGGCGCGGGTGTTCCCGCTGGGCGCGCTCACGCGCGGCCTGCAAGGCGAAATCCTCACCGAAATGGCCGAGCTGACCGAAGCCGGCTGCGTGGGCTTCAGCCAGGCTGAGGTGCCGCTGGCCAACACCCAGGTACTGCAGCGCGCGATGCAGTACGCCAGCACCTACAACTACACCGTGTGGCTGCGTCCGCAGGAGCTGTGGCTGGGCAAGGGCGTGGCCGCCAGCGGCGCGCTGGCCACGCGCCTGGGCCTGAGCGGCGTGCCGGTGGCGGCGGAAACCATTGCGCTGCACACCATTTTTGAACTGGTGCGCGCCACCGGTGCGCGCGTGCACCTGTGCCGCATCAGCAGCGCCAAGGGCGTGGCCCTGGTGCGCCAGGCCAAGGACGAAGGCCTGCCCGTCACTTGCGACATCAGCATCAATTCGCTGCACCTGACTGACGCCGACATCGGCTACTTTGACAGCCGCATGCGGCTGAACCCGCCGCTGCGCCAGCAGCGCGACCGCGACGCGCTGCGCGAGGGCCTGGCCGACGGCACCATCGACGCGCTGGCCAGCGACCATACGCCGGTGGATGAAGACGCCAAGACCCTGCCGTTTGCCGAGGCCGAGCCTGGCGCCACGGGGCTGGAGCTGCTGCTGAGCCTGGCGCTCAAATGGGGCCAGGAAAGCGGCTGCGGCCTCACGCGTGCGCTGGCCGTGCTGACCAGCGAGCCCGCCCGCGTGCTGGGCACGGCCCTGGGCACGCTGCAGGCCAGCGCTGGCCAGCTGGTCGAAGGCGGCGTGGCGGATGTATGTGTGTTCGACCCGCAGGCCGCCTGGACGGTGCAGCCTGACGCGCTGCGCAGCCAGGGCAAGCACACGCCGTTCTCGGGCTACGAGCTGCCGGGGCGGGTGCGCTGCACGATTGCGGGCGGCCAGCTCGCCTACGAGGGCTGGGACAAGGCGTAGATGAAATCGCTTGCGGCCGCCTGGACCTTGCTGCGCGGCCTGTGGCATGCGAGCGCCGGCTGGCTGACCATCGTGCTGGTGTTTCCGCGTCTGTCGCCAGACCAGCGCGACGCCCGCGTCCAGGTCTGGGCACGCCAGATGCTCGCGGTGCTGGGCATTGACCTGCAGCTGCACGGCACGCCACCCGCGGGCGGGCCGGTGCTGCTGGTGGCCAACCATATTTCGTGGCTGGACATCCTGGTCATGCATGCGGCGCGGCACTGCCGCTTTGTGTCCAAGTCAGAGCTCAAGCGCTGGCCGCTGATCGGCACGCTGGCCACCGGGGCGGGCACGCTGTACATCGAGCGTGAATCACGCCGCGACGCCATGCGCGTGGTGCACCAGATGGCCGCCAGCCTGAAGGCCGGCGAGATCCTGGCCGTGTTCCCTGAAGGCACCACCAGCGACGGCGTCAGCCTGCTGCCGTTTCATGCGAACCTGATCCAGGCGGCCATCTCGGCTGGCGCCCCGGTACAACCCGTGGCCCTGAGCTTCATGGACCGGCGAACCGGGCAGACCAGCCTGGCGCCGTGCTACATCGGCGACGACACGCTGATCGGCTCGATCTGGCGCACGCTGACCACGCCGGGGATTGTGGCCGTGGTGCGGTACGGGCAGCCGCAGCAGGCACAGGGGCGTGACCGGCGGGCCTGGGCGGTGGATCTGCGCGAGGCGGTCAAGGGGCTTCGGGCTTCAGGGCGCTGAAGCGGCGCAGCCTTCGCCCGCGCCGCCCTGCTCGCACGGCATGCTGCACAGCTCGCCGCTGGCCGGGCACACCCGGTCAAACGTCACCACGTGGTCCACTTCGGCGCGGATGCCGATCCATTCACCGATCTTGTGGTCGTGGTGACTGGGCACGTGGGCCAGCACGGTTTCGCCCGTGTGCAGGCGCAGCGTGTAGAGGAATTCAGAGCCGCGGAACGACTTGCGGATGATCTGCGCCTTGACCGGTGCATCGTCGTCATGAACGATGTCATCGGCGCGCAGCAGCACGTCGCAGCGGCCCGAGGGAAAGGCGCCGGGCAGCGGGCATTCGGCCACGTCGGTCAGCTCACCCAACGCGGTCTGCACGACCACCTGGTTGCCCGCCTGTTGCAACGTGGCGGGCGTGAACACGCCGTGGCCGATGAAGTCGGCCACGAACCGCGTGGCCGGGCGGTGGTACAGCGTGTAGGCATCGTCCCACTGGTGCAGCCGGCCCTCGTGCATGACGCCGATGGCGTCGCCAATTGCAAAGGCCTCCAGCTGGTCGTGCGTGACGAACAAGGCCGTGGCCTGCGCGGCTTTCAGGATGCCGCGCACCTCATGGGCCAGCCGTTCACGCAGGTCCACATCCAGGTTGGAAAAGGGCTCGTCCAGCAGCAGCAGCTGCGGGCGCGGCGCCAGCGCGCGGGCCAGCGCCACGCGCTGCTGCTGGCCACCGGACAGCTCATGGGGAAATCGCTGCTGGCTGCCGTCCAGCCCCACCAGGGACAGCACCTCGGCCACGCGCGCCTGGCGTTCGGCGCGGGGCAACTGGTGGATGCCAAAGGCCACGTTGTGCGCCACGTCCAGGTGCGGGAACAGCGCGTAATCCTGGAACACCATGCCAATGCGCCGCTGCTCGGGCGGCGTGCTGTGCGCCGCGCTGCCCACCACCTGCCTGGACAGGCGGATCTCGCCGGCGGCCACGGGCTCCAGCCCGGCCACGGCGCGCAGCAAGGTGGTCTTGCCACAGCCTGACGGCCCGATGAGCACGCCGATGTCGCCGGCACGCAGGCCAAACGACACGTCGTCCACCGCCGCGCGGCTGCGGCCGGGGTACTGCACACGCAGCTGCGAGACTTCCAGGTACATGTGAGGGATTGTAGATGCTTACAATTCTCATTTGCATCACATGGCCATCTGCCTTATTGCCCTTTCATGCCTGAGCGCCGGCTTCAAACTTTCCTGCTGATCGTGGTGGCCCTGGTGCTGACGTTGCCGGTGCTGGCGGTGTTTGCGTCGTGGCTGCAATGGGACGCCGCCAGCGCGCAGATCCTGGGCGAAATGGCGCGCACCGTGCTGCCTGACTACGCCTGGACCACGCTGCGTCTGTGCGTGCTGGTGGCACTGGGCGTGGCGGCTGTGGGCGCGGGCACGGCGGCGGCCGTGACGTTGTTTGACTTCCCCGGACGCCGCACGTTTGAATGGGCGCTGCTGCTGCCGCTGGCCATGCCGGCTTACGTGGTGGCCTATGCGTACACCGATTTCCTGCAGTTCAGCGGCCCGCTGCAAAGCGGCTTGCGTGCCGCCTTCGGCCTGCAGGGCCGGGTGTTCCCCGAAGTGCGCAGCGTGGGCGGCGCGGCCTGGGTGTTTGTGTTTGCGCTGTACCCCTATGTGTACCTGCTGGCGCGCACCGCCTTGAGCGAGCGTGCCGCGCACCTGATGGAAGCCGCGCGGCTGCTGGGCGCGCCGCTGGCGCGGCGCATCCGCACCGTGGCGCTGCCGCTGGCCCGCCCGGCCGTGGCGGCGGGCGTGGCGCTGGCGCTGATGGAGACGCTGGCGGACTTTGGCGTATCCAGCTACTTCGGCATCCAGACCTTCACCACCGGCATCTACAAGGCCTGGCTGTCCATGGACAACCGCGTCGCTGCGGCCCAGCTGGCCACGATGCTGCTGGTGGTGGTGGCCGTGCTGCTGAAACTGGAGCACCGCGCGCAAAAGCGCATGCGGTTCGCCGCCGGGCGCGGCGCGCGCGCCGGCTCGGCCGAGGCGCAGCCGGTGCGCCTGCGCGGGCGCCGCGCGTTGCTGGCCTGGTGCATCTGTGCGCTGCCGGTGCTGCTGGGCTTTGTGTTGCCGGTGCTGTTCATGCTGCGCCCGCTGGCGGCCGACTGGTCCGTGCTGCCCTGGGACCGCTTCGTGCAGTGGGCGTTCAACAGCGTGCGCCTGGGTGCCATCAGCGCCGCGCTGGCCGTGGGTCTGGCGTTGCTGCTGGCCTGGAGCCTGCGCCGCGCACCCGACGTGCTGACGCGCGGCGTGGTGCAGCTGGCGGGGCTGGGCTACGCCGTGCCGGGCGCGGTGATCGTGGTCGGCCTGCTGTTGCCGGTGGGCTGGCTGCAGCAGGCCGCGCCCCAGACCAGCGCGGGCTACTGGGTGACGGCGACGGTGCTGGGCATTGTGTGGGCCTACCTCGTGCGGTTTTGCGCCGTCGCGCTGCAATCGGTGCAAAGCGGCTATTCGCGCATCCCGCCCAGCTTTGATGATTCCGCCCGCATGCTGGGCACGGCGGGCCTGGGCCTGCTGGTGCGCGTGCACTGGCCGCTGCTGCGCAGATCCACCGCCGCCGCCGCGCTGCTGGTGTTTGTGGACGTGATGAAGGAACTGCCCGCCACCATGGTGCTGCGCCCGTTCAACACCGACACCCTGGCCGTGGTGGCCTACCAGCTGGCGCGCGACGAGCGCCTGGGCGAGGCCGCGCTGCCGTCACTGGCCCTGGTCCTGGTGGGGCTGCTGCCCGTGGTGCTGCTCAGCCGCACGCTGCGCAGAGCGTCTTGAGAAGAAAACTTCATTTGTCTTCACACCAGTCCCTGATTTGCGTTCCCAGCCGATTGAGGTGCGTATTGAACTGCGCCACGATGCTGACGTGGTTGTGCTCGGGAAAGTGCAGGCGGGTCAGCCGGCGGGCATCCTGGCCTGGCCCGGCGGCCTGGGCCTGGAGTTCCTCCACGTCCTGATGCAGGCCGGGGTTCTCGTAGCCCGCCGACACCACGAGGACGGGCGTGCGCAACGTCAGGCGGGACAGGGGCGCACGGTCTGCGTGCGCCGCAGGGTCCGCGCCGTAGTACGCCAGGACCCCGCCCCGGTTCGGGTTGGCGTCCCCCAGGTCGATTCGCAACCGGGGGCTGACCAGGATCAGCCCGGCCAGGTCCGGTGGCGTGCCGCTGGCGCGCGCGTCCCACGCCGCCGTGGCGCAGTGGGCGCAGCCAGCGGAGTGGCCCATGAGGAACATGCGGTGCGGGTCGGCCCCGAACCGCGCCGCATGGCTGCGCAGCCAGGCCATGGCGGCGAGCACGTCGCACGCGCCTTCGGGCCATGCCGCTTGCGGCGCCAGCCGGTAGCCGACGCTGGCGGCCACATAGCCGTGCGCGGCGAACTCCGCGGCGACATTGGCATGGACGTACGGACTGAGGTCGCGCTCGCCGCGCACGAAGGCGCCGCCATGCACGAACACGAGCAGGGGCGCGCGCTGTGCCCGCTCGGGCACGAACACGTCCATGACCTGGCGCGCATGCGGCCCATAGGCGATCGCCTGGCCGGCCTGACGGCGTCGCACACCGGATGCCCGCAGCAGCGGCTCGTACAGGCGCAGCATGGCGTCGCGCGACTGCAGGATGTCGCCGGCCCAGCGCGGGCCCCAGTGCCGCAGGCCTGCGTCGATGGCCGCGTTGACTGCCGCGTCCTCTGCCCGCGTGCCCTCAGCCACCGGGGGCAGTGTTCGCTTCGGCGGCGTCGAACGTCAACTCGATCTTGAAGCCGGTGGGGTCCCGCAGGAACAGCTGGTGCAAGGGCATGCCGGGCACCGGCAGCTCGTGGTGCGGCACGCCGCAGCGGTCCAGCCGTTCGCGCGCTTGCACAAGGCCGCTGGTGCGCAAGGAAACATGGTCGAGCCGGCCCGTTGCCGCGGGCAGCGCGGGCGGCGACGGATCGTTCGCCGCCAGGTGGACCAGCGCCCGCCCATCCGCGTACAGCCAGTGGCCCGCGAAGTCGAACGAAGGCCGGGGGCCCGGCGTCAGCCCCAGCGCTGCCGTATAGAACGCCAGCAACATGGGCAGCTCGTCCGGGTGGCACCGGATGGTGAAGTGATCGATGCCGTGCAGCCGCATGTCAGTCCTTGACGAGCTTCAGCTCGTTGACCAGCCTGGTGTACTGGGCCTTTTCGCGGGCGATGTCGGCGGCGAACTCCTGCGGCGTGTTGCCGATGATGTCGGCGCCGTTGTCGTTGAAGATGCGGCGCACGTCAGCGTTCTCCTTGAGCAGCTTGCGGATCTCGGTGTTCAGGAACGTCACGATCTCGGCCGGCGTGCCCTTGGGCGCGAACGTGCCGATCCAGATCGTGGGGTCCACGCCGGCGATGCCCTCTTCGGCCAGGCTGGGGACGTTGGGCAGCAGCTGGGAGCGCTGCGATCCGGTGACGGCCAGCGCCCGCACGCGGCCCGCGTCGATCAGCGGCTTGGCCGCGCCCACGCTGTCGAACTGGATCTGGATCTCGCCCGCGATCAGCGCATTGCCCAGCGCCGACGTGCCCTTGTACGGGATGTGGGTGATGTCTATGCCCGTGCGCTGGCGAAAGAGCTCCGCCGCCAGGTGCGTGCCGCTGCCTTCGCCGATGCTGCCGAAGTTCAGCTTGCCGGGTGATTGGCGCGCCAGCTCCACCAGCTCCTTGACCGTCTTGACGGGCAGCTTGGGGTTCACGTCCAGCGCGAACGGATAGCGGCCCAGCATGGTCACGGGCTCGAAGTCCGCGAGCGAGTCGAACGCGGGCTTGGTCTTGAGCAGCGGCGCGATCACGTGGCTGCTGTTGCTGGAGAACAGCAGCGTGTAGCCGTCGGCTTTGGCACGCTGGACGTGGGTCGTTCCGATCAGGCCCGTCGCGCCGGGCTTGTTGTCAACCACGAAAGGCTGGCCGAGCCGCTCGGAGAGTTTCTGGCCGATGCTGCGCGCAAAGATGTCGCTGGCGCCACCCGCGGGGAAGGGAACGACCAGCGTCACCGGCCGGCTGGGATAGCCGCCGGGGCCTTGCTGGGCCGCGGCCCAGCCGGAGGCGAGGGCCAGGGTGCAGGCGAGGGTGGTTTGGATGAATCGTCGTTTGGTCATGGGGTGTCTCCAGGTTATCGAATGTCGGGATGGGTGCTCAGGAAGCCGGTGATTTCAGCCGCCAGCGCCGCGGGCATCTGCAGGGCGGGCAGGTGCCCGGCGCCGGGCAGCGACCGGCCGCTGGCGCGGGGGATGAGCCGGGCCAGCGCCAGCGTCTTGTCCGCCGCCACGAGCCGGTCCTCGGACCCCGCCACCACCAGGGTGGGGGCGGCAATGGCGGGCGCCATGGCGGCGACCGGCGTGGCGACGCACTGTGCGCGCAGTCGCTGGGTGTCGCCGGTGGCCGGCGCCTGGCGGAAACGGTCCACGGCCCAGGGGTGCGCGCGCAGAAAGGGCTGCGGATAAAAGAAGCTGGCGATGGCCTGCGCGTTCGCGGCCCGGTCTTGGCGCAGGACGGCCAGTTCGCGGGCCACGGCGGGGCTCACGTCGGGCAGCACCTGTCCGCTGGCCCAGGTGTTACCCAGCACCAGCGCGCGCACGCACGCGGGGTGGCGCGCGGCCAGGCTCTGCGCCACGATGCCGCCGAACGAGGTGCCATAGACGTGGGCCGACGCGAAGCCGGCCTGGGCCAGCACGGCGCAGGCGTCGTCGGCGATGTCATCGGCGGTGTAGGGCGCCAGCGGCGCCTGGGTCTCCCCGCAGCCGCGCTGGTCGAACGAGATGCAGGTGAAGGATGCGCGCAGCAGGATCACCAGGTCGCCGAACATGTGGCGCGTGCCTTCGGCGCCGTGCAGCAGCAGCAGGGGCTCACCCTGGCCCTGCACCTCGTAGGCGATGCGTGCCGCGCCCGTCACGGCCACGCCGGTGCGGGCGGGTTCAGACATGGGCGGGCACGGGCGCGTCCACGCGGCCCAGCACGCTGCACAGCGCATCGGCCAGGGCGCGCGCCGGGTCGGACGGCACCCACGGCATGCGCCAGGCCACGTGGCCGTCGGGGCGCACCAGCACGGCGCCGCGCATGCCCATCTCGAAACCGTCGCGCGGGTCCGCATGCGGCAGGGTGCGCAGGGCCAGCGGGATGCCCAGCCGCTCGCGCACGTCGCGGCAGGCCGCGGGCCAGGCGTCGCCCAGCGGGCCGGTCACCAGCACGAACTCCTGGTCGAACCAGTCCAGCGTGGACTGCGTCTGCGCCAGGTCCAGCCACAGGTGGGGAAAGCGCCCGCCCGGCCGGTCGCTGGGCTCGTAGCGGCGGGGTTGCAGCGGCTTGGCGACCGTGCCGTCCTGCACGATGGCGCGGCTCACGTAGCTGAAGCCCAGCGCCTGGCCGATGCTGTGCAGGTGGTTGTCGGTGTCGTTGATCCAGAAGCGCATGCGGTCCACGTCATTGGAGCGGATGGCTTCCTCGGTGTGCTTGTAGCGCAGTCGGTTGCCGTAGCTGAAGTTCGCGTTCGACTCGGCCACCGGCTGGCGCTCCTCGCCATAGCTGTCCAGCAGGCTTTCGGGCGCCCAGCCGCGCAGCACGTAGGCCAGCTTCCAGCCCAGGTTGTGCGCGTCCTGCACGCCAGAGTTCAGCCCGAAGCCGCCGGTGGGCGGGAAGCGGTGCGCGGCATCACCCACCAGCAGGGTGCGGCCCTGGCTGAAGCGCGCGGCCACCTGCCGGCTCATGCGCCAGGTCGAGCGGTTGATGATGGTCACGTCCAGGTCGGGCACGCCGGCCTGGGCGCGGGCCTGCGCGACGACCTCGGCGTCGGTCCACGGGTGTGGGCGTTCGTCTTCCACCTCGCCGATCTGCGTCACCGTCAGCCAGCGGTCGCGGCCGTTGGTGTTCAGGATGCTGGATATGGGCACGCCTGGCTGGTCCGACACCACGCGAAAGCCGCCCGCCTGCCGCGCCACGGGGATGTGCGACAGGTCGCCGCGCCAGTAGTCGTTGGCCATGACCGCCAGCGTCGAGGGGCCCGTCATCTCGATGCCCGCCTCGCGCCGCACGCTGCTGCCGGCGCCGTCGGCGGCGATCAGGTAGCGCGCCTTCCAGTGCCGGGTCTGGCCGTCCAGCGTCGAGCGTGTGATGACGGTCACGCCGTCATCGGTGGTCTCGGACGACACGAACTCCGTGTTGTGCAGCACCCGTGCATAGGTCGATCCCTGCAGCGCGGCGAAGATTTCTTCTTCCACCGCGTCCTGGGCGACGATGCATTTCCAGGCAGGCGTCCGGTGCTCGTTGGGCTCGGGTTGGGTGCGGCCGTACTCGTAGCCGGCGATACTCTTCACGTACACGAAAACGTCCGCGTCGCTGGGCAGGCCGCGGGCGCGGATGCCCGATTCGATCCCCCACTGGCGGAACAGCTCCATCGTGCGGATCCAGCAGCCGCGCGACTTGGGGTTGTCGGTCGTGCCGGCGGCGCGCTCGATCACCACGCAGGGAATCTGGAAACGGTGCAGGACCAGGCCCATGGCCAGGCCGACGGGGCCGCCCCCGACGATCAGGACGGGCGTTTCGGAAGTGTGGGGGGTACTCATGGGTGGGGCTTCTTGTGGACAGCCGCGATTCTGAAAAAACGCAAGCTATCTGTAAATCGCAGATTTCAGATAACGGCTATCTGATGAAAGCATAATCAGGCATGGACCTGAAACAACTGAGGTACTTCGTGGCCGTGGCCGAGCGCGGCAGCATCAACGCCGCTGCGCAGGTGCTGCACGTCGCGCAGTCGGCGGTGAGCCGGCAGATGCAGAACCTGGAAGCCGAGGTCGGTGGCCTGCTGTTCGACCGCTCGGTGTCGGGGGCCGCCATCAACGAGTCGGGACAGCGCCTGCTGGAGCGCGCGCGCTTCATCCTGGGCGAGGTCGAAAGCGCGCGCAAGGACATCTCTGCCCTGAGCCGCGACGTGCGCGGTACGGTGCGGCTGGCCGCGCCATCGAGCATCGGCCACCTGATGTACGTGCCGGTCATCCAGGCGATGTCGGCGCAGTACCCGCAGGTCCAGCTCCAGCTGACGGAGTCGTCCACGGAAGAAGTCCTGCGCGGGCTGGCCGCCGGCGCCCTGGACTTCGGCATCGTGACCGCGCCGGGCGACCACCCGCTCCTGGAATTCGCGCCGCTCTTCGCCGAGCCCGCGCTGCTGGTGTGCCGGCGCGACGACCCGCTGGCGCGCAGGCGCCGCATCGCCAGCGCGGCGGTCAAGGAACTGCCCTTGGTGATTTCAGCGGGCCTGCGCAGGATTTTCAGCGAACGCTTCGGCACGCTCACGCCCGCGGTGCAACTGGACAGCATCGACGCCGCCGTGCGCCTGACCCTGGCTGGCAGCCATTACGCGGTGCTTCCGAAATCCGCGCTGCATTCGAACCCCGTGGCGCGGCAGCTGGGCTTCGTGCCGATCGACGGCTTCGGGGTCGACCGGGTGCTGGCCCAGATGCGCGGGCGCCCCGAAAGCCTGGCGGCCCACGCGCTGCGCACCACCGTCATGGAGCAGGTGAAGGCCTTCTCGCGGGCGCGTTCCGCAAAGGAATGAGCCGCAGGCGTAGTAATTGGCGCCCCCGACAGGAATCGAACCTGTATCTAGCGCTTAGGAGGCGCTCGTTCTATCCATTGAACTACGGCGGCGACGCTGCGTATTCTATTTGCTCAGCATCCGCATGGCTTCTTCCAGGCCCTTGAGCGTCAGCGGGTACATGCGGTGGTTCACCAGTTGCTGGATGACGCTGATGCTCTGGCGGTACTGCCACACGCCCTGCGGCTCGGGGTTGATCCAGGCAAATTTGGGGAAGGCATTGGTCAGGCGCTGCAGCCATTCGGCGCCTGCTTCCTCGTTGTTGTATTCCACGCTGCCACCGGGCTGCAGGATCTCGTACGGGCTCATCGTCGCGTCGCCGACGAAGATGAGCTTGTAGTCCTTGTTGTACTTGCGGATGATGTCCCAGGTGGCAAATTTCTCGGAAAAGCGCCTGCGGTTGTTCTTCCACATGAAGTCGTACACGCAGTTGTGGAAGTAGTAGAACTCCATGTGTTTGAACTCTGCCTTGGCAGCCGAGAACATTTCCTCCACCCGCGCAATGTGCTCGTCCATGGTGCCGCCCACGTCCATCAGCAGCAGCACCTTCACGTTGTTGTGGCGCTCCGGGCGCATCTTGATGTCCAGCCAGCCCGCGTTGGCGGCGGTGCTGCGGATGGTGTCGTCCAGGTCCAGCTCGTCCTCGTGGCCTTCGCGCGCGAACTTGCGCAGGCGGCGCAGCGCGACCTTGATGTTGCGCGTGCCCAGCTCCTGCTGGTCGTCGTAGTCCTTGTACGCCCGCTGGTCCCAGACCTTCACCGCGCTCTTGTTGCGGCCCTTGTCCTGGCCGATGCGAATGCCCTGCGGGTTGAAGCCATAGGCGCCAAACGGGCTGGTGCCGCCCGTGCCGATCATCTTGCTGCCGCCTTCGTGGCGCTCCTTCTGCTCTTTAAAGCGTTTCTTGAGCGTCTCCATGAGCTCGTCCCAGCCCATCTTCTCGATCCTGGCCTTTTCTTCCGGGCTCAGCTCCAGCTCCAGGTTCTTGCGCAGCCATTCCAGCGGAACGTCTTTCGTGAAGTCCGCGATCATCTCCACGCCCTTGAAATACGCGGCGAAGGCGCGGTCGAACTTGTCGTAGTGCTTCTCGTCCTTGACCAGCGCGGTGCGGCTCAGGTAATAGAAATCGTCGATCTTGTAGCCGTCATCGCTGTTGGGGCCGACCACGCCCTGCTTGATGGCGTCCAGCAGCGTGAGGTATTCCTTGACCGAGACAGGCAGCTTGGCGCTGCGCAGGGTGTAGAAGAAGTCGATCAGCATCGCGGTCTCCTCATGGGGCTCAGGCGCGCGGCCTGTCGCGCAGGTACAGCAGCTGAGCTTTCGCTTCGGGCCATTCGCCTGCGCGCATGCTGTACATCACGGTGTCGCGGATGGTGCCGTCGCGGCGCAGCGCATGGCCGCGGATCACGCCGTCCTTTTTTGCGCCCAGCCGCTCGATGGCGGCTTGCGAGGCGAAGTTGAAATTGTCGGTGCGCCAGCCCACCACATGGCAGCCCAGCGTGTCGAATGCATGGCCCATCATGAGCAGCTTGGCCGTGGTGTTGACATGCGTTCGCTGGCAGCGCCTGGCGTACCAGGTGTAGCCAATTTCCACGCGCTTTACCGCGGGCAGGATGTCGTGGTAGCTGGTGGTGCCCAGCACCGTGCCGGTGGCTTCATCCGTGACGGCAAAGGCAAAGCGGTTGCCGTCCGCGCGCATCTTCAGTGCGTCTTCGATGTACTTGCGGGTCTGTCCGGGCTCGGGCACCGAGGTGATGCGCAGCGTCCACAGCTCGCCGTCGGCGGCTGCCGCGGCCAGCCCGGCTTCATGGGACAGGTCCAGCGGCACCAGCGCAATGCCGCGATCAGACAGGTGTACGGGTTCTACAAAGGCCATGGCGGGCAATCAGTCCCTGGGTTGCTCGGCACGGCTGCGCCGCCAGCGGCGCGCCGCCTGCAGGCCCAGCCCGCCGCCCAGCCCCACCAGCAGGATGCCGGCAATGCTGGCGTTGGTGTAGCCGGCTGCGAAGACGTCAAGGCCCAGCACCCGCCCCAGCCAGAAGCCCAGCAAGGCGCCGCCGACAAAGCCGACCGCGTCGGACACGCCTTCAAGCAAGGCCTTGTTCATCGGTTATGCCGCTGCATGAAGACCAGCTTTTCGAACAGGGTCACGTCCTGTTCGTTCTTGAGCAGGGCGCCCACCAGCGGCGGCACGGCCACCTTGTCTTCCTTGCTCTGCAGCGCTTCCAGCGGAATGTCCTCGGCCACCAGCAGCTTGAGCCAGTCCAGCAGCTCGCTGGTGCTGGGCTTTTTCTTCAGGCCGGGCAGGTTGCGCACGTCGTAGAACGTTTTCATGGCCGCCGTGAGCAGGTCCTTCTTCAGGCCGGGGAAATGCACGTCCACGATCTGGCGCATGGTGTCGGCGTCGGGAAACTTGATGTAGTGGAAAAAGCACCGGCGCAAGAAGGCGTCGGGCAGTTCCTTTTCGTTGTTGGACGTGATGAACACCAGCGGTCGGTGCTTGGCGCGGATGAGTTCACGCGTTTCATAGCAGTAGAACTCCATGCGGTCGATTTCGCGCAGCAGGTCGTTGGGGAATTCGATGTCGGCCTTGTCAATTTCGTCGATCAGCAGCGCCACCGGCTGGTCGGCCGTGAAGGCCTGCCACAGCACGCCCTTGACGATGTAGTTCTGGATGTCCTTGACTTTTTCGTCGCCGAGCTGGCTGTCACGCAGGCGGCTCACGGCGTCGTATTCATACAGGCCCTGCTGGGCCTTGGTGGTGGACTTGATGTGCCACTGCAGCAGCGGCATGTTGAGCGCCTGGGCCACCTCCTCGGCCAGCATGGTCTTGCCGGTGCCTGGTTCGCCCTTGACCAGCAGGGGCCGCTTGAGCGTGATGGCGGCGTTCACGGCAAGCATCAAATCCTGCGTGGCGACGTAGTTCTGGGAGCCTTGGAACTTCATGGATGCGGGGTCGGTGGGGGTAAGGGTTGTGCCGGATATAATCAAAGGTTGATTACAAGTGTGAACTTCTCACCGGATTGTGCGCGCAAAATGAACAAGTTGTTGACCACGATGTTTGGCCTGGCTGTCGCTTCCGTGACGGCGTTCTCCACCCTGCCGGCCCAGGCCCAGGAAACCAAGGGCAATGCTGCCGCCGGCGAGAAGAAAATCGCCATGTGCATCGGCTGCCACGGCATCCAGGGCTACCAGGCCAGCTTCCCCGAGGTGTACAAGGTCCCGAAGATCTCCGGCCAGAGCGCCAAGTACATCGTGGCCGCGCTGGCGGCCTACAAAACGGGTGACCGCAAGCACCCCACCATGCGTGGTATTGCCGATTCGCTGAGCGACCAGGACATGGCCGACATCGCCCTCTACTACGAAGCCCATGGCAAGACCGACGCCACGCTGCCGGCCAAGCCGGGCAAACAGCCCAGCGCCCAGGTCGATGCCCTTCTGAAGAAGGCCGCCTGTGCCTCGTGCCACGGCGAGAACTTCGCCAAGCCCATCGACCCGGCCTACCCCAAGATCGCGGGTCAGCACGCGGACTACCTGTTCGTTGCGCTCAAGGCCTACAAGACGGAAGGCAACAACAACATCGGCCGCTCCAACGGCGTGATGGCCGGCATTGCCAAGCAGTTCAGCAACGCCGAGCTGAAAGCGCTGTCTGGCTACATCGGCTCGCTCGAAGGCGACCTGAAGACGGTGCCCGAGAAGAAATTCCGCTGACGCGCCACGCGCCCGAACGAAGCAAAGCCCGCCTTGCGCGGGCTTTGTGCTTTTTGGGGCTCAGTCTTTTGTGGCCCGGCGCTGCACCGCGTCAATATAGGCTTGGCCGTCCGGCGGCCGGCCCGAGCGCTGGCTTTCCCACAGCATCTGGCCCAGGCATTCCATGGCTTCGTGGTGCGCATCGTGCAGCGAGCCGCGGCGTGCCGCCAGCAGTTCCACCGCCTGGCGGATGCCGCGCGGCTGGTCGATGGAGCACTGCTCGCTGATCGACAGGTGCATGGACAGGTGCAGGAAAGGGTTGGTCTGGCCGGCTTCGCCGGTGTATTCGCGCACCAGTGCGGCGTCCACATCGGCCAGGTCGGCATGGTATTCGGGGTGTTCCGCAATCCATTGGCCGGCCAGGGTTTCCAGCGCCTCCAGCGGTTCGCCGGCGCGCGTCTTGGCATGGGCGGCGCAGAAAAAGCGGCGGACGTCGGCTTGGCTGGGTGCAAACATGGGCGGAGAGCGTAGCACGCCCGCCTGATGTGGCCGGGGGCTACGCAGCCTCGGGGCGCGGTCCTACGCATGCGCCGGCGCGCCGCCCCCACCATGGCGTCCACCAGAACTCGAAGGAGATTTCCATGAACGCAGCAAGAATCACCGGCATTGTCCTCATTGTCCTGGGCCTGGCGGGCTTCATGACCGGCGGTTTCAGCTTTACCAAGGAAACCACCAAGGCAGAAATCGGCCCGCTGCAGCTCAAGGTGCAGGAGAAGGAGTCCGTCAACGTGCCGCAGTGGCTGAGCATCGGCGCCATGGTGCTGGGCGGCGTGGTGCTGGTGATGGGCTTTCGCGGCAAGCGGTGAGCACCAACCCTCAGGGGCGCTGACCCAGCAACCGGGACACGGTGCGCGCGCCATCCAGCAGCGCGGGCAGCAGGTTGTCCTGCATGGCGCGCGCGCTGGTGCGGTTGGCCTGGCCGCTGATGTTGAGTGCCGCCACCGTGCGGCCGCCCGCGTTCGTAATGGGCGCGGCCATGGAGATCAGGCCTTCTTCCAGCTCCTGGTTCACGATGCACCATCCCTGGCGGCGCGCCTGTGCCACGCGGGCTGCCAGCGCGTCAATGTCCGTTACCGTGTGGCGCGTGTGCGCCTGCCGGTTTGACGCTTTCAGCCGTGCCATCAGCTCATCTTCAGGCAGGTCGGCCAGCAGCACCCGGCCCATGGACGTGCAATACGCGGGCAGCCGCGAGCCCACGCCCAGCGTGATGCTCATGATCTTGTGGGTGGGCACACGCAGCACATAAACGATGTCGGTCGCGTCCAGCACCGCCGCCGAGCACGACTCCTTGACCTGCCCGACCAGCGCCTCCATCACCGGGCCGGCCAGGTTCCATATCGGCATGGAGGACAGGTAGGCAAAGCCCAGGTCGAGGATGCGCGGTGTCAGCTGGTACAGCTTGCCGTCGGTCTGCACATAACCCAGCGCGTGCAGCGTCAACAGGATGCGGCGTGCCCCCGCGCGGGTCAGGCCGCTGCGCTGCGCGACCTCGCTCAACGTCTGCTGCGGCGCCTGCGCGTTGAAGGTGCGGATCACCTCCAGCCCCCGGGCAAAGGACTGCACGTAACTGTCGCCGGGCTGCGGCGTGCCCTGGTCACGGGGGGCTGCGTTTGCCATGGTGGGAGCGGTCATCTAGAATTCGACGGAAATTCATTATACGAACATATGTTCTGTATACGAACATTTGCAGCATGATCAACAAAGTCGCATCGTCAGTAGCCCAGGCGCTGGAGGGCATCCCCGATGGCGCCACCGTCATGATTGGCGGCTTCGGCACCGCCGGCATTCCCAACGAGTTGATTGAAGGCCTGATCGCGCAGGGCGCCAAGGACCTGACGGTGGTCAACAACAACGCCGGCAACGGCGACGCCGGCCTGGCCGCGCTGCTGGCCACAGGCCGGGTGCGCAAGATCATCTGCAGCTTTCCGCGCCAGGCCGACAGCCATGTGTTCGACGCGCTGTACCGCAGCGGCCGGCTTGAACTGGAGCTGGTGCCCCAAGGCAACCTGTCCGAACGCATCCGCGCCGCCGGCGCCGGCATTGGCGCGTTCTTTACGCCCACGGGTTTTGGCACTGAGCTGGCCAAGGGAAAAGAGACGCGCGAAATCAATGGCCGCCACTACGTACTGGAGCACCCCATCCATGGCGATGTGGCGCTCATCAAGGCCGAGCGTGGCGACCGCTGGGGCAACCTCACCTACCGCAAGACCGCGCGCAACTTCGGCCCCAGCATGGCCATGGCCTGCAAGCGCACGATTGCCAGCGTGCACGAGGTGGTTGAACTGGGTGCGCTGGACCCGGAAACAATCGTCACGCCGGCCATCTTCGTGAGTCAGATCGTCCAGGTCGAGCGCCAGGCCACGCAGGCCGGCGGCCTGAAGAAAGCAGCATGAGCATGACCTACAGCCGACGTACCAAGGACCAGCTGGCCGCGCGCGTAGCCCAGGACATCCCCGAGGGCGCGACCGTCAACCTGGGCATCGGCCAGCCCACGCTGGTGGCCAACCACATTCCGCCCAGCCGCGAAGTGCTGCTGCACAGCGAAAACGGCTTGCTTGGCATGGGCCCCGCGCCCGCTGCCGGGCAGGAGGACTACGACCTCATCAACGCCGGCAAGCAGCCCGTCACGCTGCTGCCGGGCGGCTCCTATTTCCACCATACCGACAGCTTTGCCATGATGCGCGGCGGCCACCTGGACATCTGCGTGCTGGGTGCCTTTCAGGTCAGCGCGCGTGGCGACCTGGCCAACTGGCACACCGGTGAGCCCGGCGCGATCCCCGCCGTGGGCGGGGCGATGGACCTGGCGGTTGGCGCCCGCCAGACCTGGGTGATGATGGATCTGCTGACCAAGCAGGGTGCCAGCAAGATCGTGCGCGAATGCACCTACCCCTTGACTGGCCTGGCCTGCGTCAAGCGCATCTATACCGACCTGGCCACGCTGGACGTGACGCCCCACGGGCTGCGCTGCGTGGACCGGGTGGACGGCTTGAGCCACGCCGAACTCGAACAGCTCGTGGGCCTGCCTGTGCAGGCCTGACTATCCACCCCATCCTTGTTCCGGAGACAACCTCAATGACCCAAGCTTTCATCTGCGACGCCATCCGCACCCCTTTCGGCCGCTATGGCGGTGCCTTGAGCAGCGTGCGCACCGACGACCTGGGCGCGATCCCGCTCAAGGCGCTGATGGCACGCAACCCCAAGGTGGACTGGGCGGCGGTGACCGACGTGATCTATGGCTGTGCCAACCAGGCCGGCGAGGACAACCGCAACGTGGCCCACATGGCCAGCCTGCTGGCGGGGCTGCCGATTGACGTGCCGGGGGCCACCATCAACCGCCTGTGCGGATCGGGCCTGGACGCCGTGGGCACCGCGGCGCGCGCCATCAAGGCCGGCGAAGCCACGCTGATGATTGCCGGTGGCGTGGAGAGCATGAGCCGTGCGCCTTTTGTGATGCCCAAGGCCGACAGCGCCTTCAGCCGTGCCAACGCGGTCTACGACACCACCATCGGCTGGCGCTTCATCAACAAGCTGATGAAGGACAAGTACGGCGTGGACGCCATGCCCGAGACGGCTGAGAACGTGGCGACGGACTTCGGCATCGAGCGCGAGGCGCAGGACCGCATGGCCCTGGCCAGCCAGATGAAGGCCGTGGCCGCGCAGAAGGCCGGGCACTTTGACAGCGAAATCACGCCCGTCACCATTGCCCAGAAAAAGGGTGACCCCATCGTCGTGAGCCGCGACGAGCATCCGCGTGAAACGTCGATAGAGGCTCTGGCAAAGCTCAAAGGCGTGGTGCGCCCCGACGGCACGGTGACGGCTGGCAACGCCAGCGGCGTGAACGACGGGGCCTGCGCGCTGCTGCTGGCCGACGAGGCCACGGCCGCCAGGAACGGCTTGACGCCCAAGGCTCGCGTGGTGGGCATGGCCACGGCCGGCGTGGCGCCGCGCATCATGGGCATTGGCCCCGCACCCGCCACGCAGAAAGTGCTGGCGCTGACGGGCATCACGCTGGAACAGCTGGATGTGATCGAACTGAACGAAGCCTTCGCTGCCCAGGGCCTGGCCGTGCTGCGCCAGCTGGGCCTGCGTGACGACGACCCGCGCGTCAATCAGTGGGGTGGCGCCATCGCGCTGGGCCATCCGCTGGGCGCCAGCGGCGCGCGGCTGGCCACCACGGCGGTGAACCAGCTGCACAAGACCGGCGGCCGTTACGCGCTGTGCACCATGTGCATTGGCGTGGGCCAGGGTATTGCGGTCATCCTCGAACGCGTCTGAGCCTGCGCCCCGGGTGCTTCAGCGGGACGGGGCAGCGTGGCCGCGCTGCCCGCGCAGCAGCAGCGCCATGGCCGCCGTTGCACCCAGGGTGAACGCAAGCATCAGCCAGCCGAGGTTCACCGCGCCATGGTGCGGCACCAACCCAACGGCGTAGCCGCCCAGTGCGCCGGTGAGCTGCTGCGTCACACCCGCCACGGCGGCGGCGGAGCCCGCCAGCGCGGGCAAAACACCCACGGTGCCTGCCAGCGCGGGCGGCACCAGCAGGCCGTGGCCAATACCCATGAACACCAGCGGCAGCGCAAACGCCAGCGGCGTGTTCAGCCCCGCCAGGCCCAGGCCGATGAGCAGCATCACGCCACCCAGCGTGAACGCCTGCCCGGCCACCAGCATGCGGCGGTCACCCAGCCGGTGCACCAGCCGGCTGGTGGCGAAGTTGCCCACGATGTAGGCCAGCGGAATGCACATGATGTAGTAACCCACATGGGCCGGCCCCACGCCATAGCTGCCCAGCACCAGCGGCGCGCCACCCAGAAAGGTGTAGAAGGTCGCGGTCGTCATGCACAGCACCACGACGTACAAGCGAAAACCCGGCTCTTGCGCCAGCCGGGCGTATGACGACAGCATGGCGCCCAGCCAGTGGGGCTGCACCCCTGCGGGCGGCTGGTGCGCGGGCAGGCCGCGCCAGGCGGCGATGAAAAGCAGCACCGCCAGCCCCGCCATCACGAAAAAGTTGGCCTGCCAGCCCAGGCCCACATGCAGTTGCCCGCCAAGAATGGTCGCTGCTGGCGGGCACAGGCCCATGGCCATGCCGATCCAGGCCATGACGCGGGTGCGCCCAGGGCCGTGGAACAGGTCTTGCACCAACGCGCGGCCTATCACCATGCCGGCAGCGGCGCCCGCGCCCTGCAGTACGCGCGCGGCGGTCAGCAGGGGCAGGGTCGGTGCCAGCGCGGCCAGCAGCGAACCGGTGAAAGACAGCACCAGCCCCACCATCAGCAGCCGCTTGCGGCCCCAGCGGTCTGACAGCGGGCCGTACACCAGCTGCAGGCAGCCGTAGGTCAGCACATAGCCGCTGAACGTGAGTTGCACCGACGCCTGGCTGGCGCCAAAGATGGCGCCCCATTCCTGCATGGAGGGGATGCAGATCGTCATGGCCAGCAGGCCAAAGGCGAGCTGGCTGATCAGGTTGGCGATGAGCAGGGGGCTGGCGGGGGATGTTTGGGACATGAGCTGCACACAGGGAGGACCACACTATAGACAGCGTAGACAGCGTGTCCCTGGCCCTTGCTCAAAGCCTCATGGATGCCCGCTCCCCCATCGCCGCGCGCCAGCGCACCAGGTGCGGGTGCTGCTCACCGGGCTTGACCTTCACGATACGGGCAAAGTCCACCGCCACCACGGCGGTGATGTCGGCAAGGCTGAATTGGTTGGCCGCTACAAAGTCGCGCCCGCTCAGCCGCTCGTTCAGTGTGAAAAAAAACTGCTGCACGCGCGTCAGCCCGCGCTGGGCCAGCGCCGGTATCTGCGCGTAGTTCACCGGGCCAGGCAGCGCGCGGTTGGTCATGGCGGGCGAGCTGTTGCGCAGTGTCTCGGCAATGGCCAGCAAACCTTCAAATTCGATGCGCCACTGCCAGCTGGCGATGTCGGCCTTCTCCATCGGCGTCGTCCCCAGCAGCGGGGGGTGCGGGTAGCGCGCTTCAATGTACGCCGCAATGGCCGCGTTGTCGGTCAGCAGCACGCCTTCTTCGGTGCGCAGTGCTGGCACGGTGCACTGCGGGTTGATGGCGCGGTAGGCATCACCCATCTGCTCGCCAGTGCGCAGGTCCACCTGTACCGTGTCGTGCGCCACGCCCTTTTCGGCCAGCAGGATGCGCGCGCGGCGTGGCGACGGCGCGGTCGCACAGTCGTATAGCGTGATCATGGCGCCAGCTTGTCCTGGGTTCGCGTGTCAAAGTCGCTGGCGTCGTGGCGCTCATGCAGCTGGCTGGACGGCTCGCCCTGGATGCGGTTGACCATGCGTCCGCGCCGCACGGCGGGGCGCTGTGCAACTTCATCGGCCCAGCGCACCACGTTCGTATAGGTGTGCACCTGCAGGAATTCGCCCGCGCCGTAGCTCAGGCCCTTGGCCAACTGCCCGTACCAGGGCCAGATGGCCATGTCGGCAATGGTGTAGTCGTCGCCAATGATGTAGCGCGTCTCGGCCAGCCGGCGGTCCAGAACGTCCATCTGGCGCTTGACCTCCATCGCATAGCGGTCGATCGCGTATTGGATCTTCTCCGGCGCGTAGGCATAGAAATGGCCAAAACCGCCACCCAGGAACGGTGCGCTGCCCATCTGCCAGAACAGCCAGCTCAGGCACTCGGCGCGCGCGCCGCCGCTTTCGGGCAGGAAAGCGCCAAACTTTTCGGCCAGGTACATCAGGATCGCGCCGGATTCAAACACCCGCTGCGGCTGGGCGCCGCTGCGGTCCACCAGCACGGGAATCTTGGAGTTGGGGTTGGCCGCCACAAAGCCGCTGCCAAACTGCTCACCTTCGCTGATGCGGATCAGCCAGGCGTCGTATTCCGCGCCGCTGTGGCCCAGCGCCAGCAGCTCTTCCAGCATCACCGTCACTTTCACGCCATTGGGCGTGCCCAGTGAATACAGCTGCAGCGGGTGCTTGCCCACTGGCAGCGCCTTCTCGTGCGTGGCGCCTGCCACGGGGCGGTTGATGTTGGCAAAGCGGCCACCGCTGCTTGGCGGGGGCGTCCATATCTTGGGGGGGATGTAGGGTGCGGAAGCAGTCATGAGGCGGCATGTTGCACGACTTTTGCCCGCGCTGCACGGCGCAGGCCTTGAGCGGCGACAATCGGCCGCTTGGACTTTCCGCTCATCACCGACCCGTTCTTCTACGCCGTCGCCATCCCCGCCGTGCTGCTGCTGGGCGTCAGCAAAAGCGGCTTTGGCGCGGGCTTCGGCTCGCTGGCCGTGCCGCTGATGGCGTTGGCCGTCACCGTGCCGCAGGCTGCAGCGATCCTCATGCCGGTGCTGCTGGTCATGGACCTGCTGGGCATGGCCGCTTTTCGCCATGACCTGGACCGCAAGCTGCTCAGGTTCCTGATCCCCTGCGCGTTGGCGGGCACCCTGGTGGGCACGCTGCTGTTCAAGCTGCTCAATGCCAAGCTGGTGGCCGGCCTGGTGGGGGCGGTGACCTTGCTGTTCCTCGCGCAGCGCCTGCTGTTCCCGCCCCGGCCCGACCAGGCGCCGCCGCCGCGCTGGGTGGGTGCGCTGCTCACGGTCACGGCGGGCTTCACCAGCTTCATTGCGCACGCCGGCGGCCCGCCGTTGAATGCCTACCTGATCCCGCTGAAGCTCAAGCCGGTGGTGTTCACCGCCACGGTGGCCTTCCTGTTCTTTTTTGTGAACCTGAGCAAATGGGTCCCCTACGCCTGGCTGGGCCTGCTGGACCTGCGCAACCTGGCCACGTCCATCGTGCTGCTGCCGCTGGCGCCGGTGGGGGTTTTCATTGGCGTGCGCATCGCGCGGCGTATCAATGCGGTGCTGTTTTACCGGTTCATCTACGCGGGCATGTTCCTCACCGGCTGCAAGCTGGTGTGGGACGGGTTCTTTTGAGGCTGGTGCGGCTGCGGCTAACATAGCAGCCAGCTGAGGTTCTCCCCCAACTCCAAGGAGCAGGTCATGCCGGTTGTGGTTGTTGCCAATCCCAAGGGCGGTGTCGGAAAGTCCACGCTCGCGACCAACATCGCCGGCTACTACGCCAGCTGCGGCCATGCGGTCATGCTGGGCGATGCGGACCGCCAGCAATCGTCGCAGCTGTGGCTGGGCCTGCGCCCGCCCGAGGCCCGGCCCATCCGCACCTGGGAGCTGACGGCCGACAACATCGTCAAGCCGCCCAAGGGCACCACCCATGTGGTGCTGGACACACCCGCCGGCCTGCACGGCAGGATGTTCAAGGACGTGCTCAAGCTGGCCGACAAGGTGATCGTGCCGCTGCAGCCCAGCGTGTTCGACATCTTTGCCACCCGCGCCTTCCTGGATGAGCTGGCCGAGCATCGCAAGGCCTCGCAGATGCAGGTGGGCATCGTGGGCATGCGGGTGGATTCGCGCACCATCGCGGCCGACAAGCTGCATGAATTCGTGGACAGCCTGGGCCTGCCCGTGCTGGGCTACCTGCGCCACACGCAGAACTACATCCACCTGGCCGCGCGCGGCCTGACGCTGTTTGACGTGGCGCCCGCCCGTGTGGAGCGCGACCGCGAGCAGTGGACGGGCATCTGTCGCTGGCTGGACAACTGAGCCGCGGCGCTGCCGCTACATTGGCAGCCATGAAAACCTTTCAGACCCTTGCAGAGCTGCCGCCGCTGGTGGGCCAGGAGCTGGCCGTCAGCGACTGGATCACCATCACCCAGGAACAGGTCAACCTGTTTGCCCAGGCCACGGGCGACCACCAGTGGATTCATGTGGATGTGGAAAAAGCCAAGGCCGGGCCATTCGGCGCGCCGATCGCGCACGGCTTCCTGACGCTGTCGCTGATCCCGAAATTCTTTGAATCGTCGTTGGAGATCGTGCAGACGCGCATGGGCGTGAACTACGGGCTGAACAAGGTGCGGTTCACCTCGCCCGTGCCCGTGGGCAGCCGCCTGCGCGCGCGCATGAAGCTGCTGGCGTGCGACCCGATCGACAACGGCGGCATGCAGATGACCTGGGGCGTCACCATCGAGCGCGAGGGCGTGGACAAGCCCGTGTGCATCGCCGAATCGCTGTCGCGTCGCTACCCCTGAGCGGGCGTCATTGCCTGTTGCGGAATGTGCCCCCATGCAGGCGGGGCAGGCGTTCATTGCACTGTGGATGCGCCGGACGCCCCATCGCTGGCCACCAGTTCCTCGCCCTCTGACAGGGCGAGCTCCTGATCGTTCTTGATCATGTCGGGGCTGGCCTGCGGTGGCGTGGCGGGCAGATCGGGGGTGGGCGCGCCGTTGTCACCCGCACGGCCTGGCAGGCCGCTGGCCAGCACCTCGGCGTCAGACGGCGCTGCATAGGAAAGTGTCTGCTCCTGCGCGGGCGTTGCGTAGGCCACAGGGGGCACGCTGTCCTGCTCGGGCGCAGAAGCAGCCATGGCGGCCTCCAGGGGCGCGGCTGCCAGTACCAGTTCGGCGGGCGACTCGGCCACTACCTCGGCGGTGCGTGGCAGTGCGCCGCGGGCTGCCGCCTGCAGGTAGGCTGATTGCACCTGTGCCCGGGTGTATTGCGACACCGGCTGCGCCTGGTGCTCTTCATAGCTGGCCTCGCCCGACGGCCCCCAGACCGGTGTGGCAAATGCCGCGGTGGATGCCATGCCCGCCAGGGCCAGCGCTGCACTGGCCAGTTGATTCAGTCGATTCATGCTTGTGCTCCTTTGGGTTCATACAACAAGCGGAGAACTTTAGGCAGCGGCCTGTGCCGCCGTGCAACCAGAGGTTGCCGATGTAGCTGGACTATCGCGTGCCGGGTGGCTGCGCAACGGCTGGTTGCAAGCCAGCGCGTTGCTTACATGGCGAAGCCGTTCTGGCGCCAGGCCTCGAACACCGTCACGGCCACGGCGTTGGACAGGTTCAGGCTGCGTTGGCCTGCGCGCATGGGCAGGCGCAGCAGCTGGGCGGGCGGCAAGGCGTCACGCAGCGCGGGCGGCAGGCCGCGTGTCTCCGCGCCGAACACCAGCCAGTCGCCAGGGCGAAAGGCCACTTCATGCACGTGGCGGGTGCCGCGCGTCGACATGGCAAACAGCCGGTCGGCCGCAGGCTTCCGGGCGTCGAGCATGGCTTGCCAGCTGGCATGGCGGTGCACCTGCGCGTATTCGTGGTAATCCAGGCCGGCGCGGCGCATGAGCCGGTCTTCCATGGAAAAGCCCAGCGGCTCCACCAGATGCAGCGCGCAGCCGGTGTTGGCTGCCAGGCGGATGACGTTGCCCGTGTTGGGCGGAATTTCGGGTTCGACCAGAACGATGTTGAACATGGCGGCAGGGTTGTCAGGCGTCAGGTTTCACCGGTGCGCGCCAGCACCAGTGCGCTGACCCGGGCTGCGCCGGCCTGGCGTAGCGCCAGCGCCGCGGCATGCAGCGATGCGCCGCTGGTCATCACGTCGTCCACCAGCAGCATATGGCGTCCCTGCACGCGGGCAGTGCGCGACGGTTCCACCGCGAAGGCGCCGCGCACATTGCGCAGCCGACCCTCGCGGTCAAGCGTACGCTGGGGGGCGGTATGTCGGATGCGCAGCAAAAGCCCGGCATCGGTCTTGGTGGGGGCCAGGCGGCGCGCGATTTCAAGTGCCTGATTGAAGCCGCGCTCGCGCAGCCGCTGCGCCGACAAGGGCATGGGCACCACGCAGTCGGCCGCCTCCAGCGCCGGTTCGGCCCATGGGGCGCTGCGCAGCAAGGTGGCCCAGGCCGCTGCCCAGCCCGGCTGCCCGGCAAACTTGTAGCTGGCAATGGCCGCGGACCATGGGAAGCCCCAGGTCACGGCGGCGATGCAGCCATCCAGTGGCGGAGGCTCGCGCCGGCAGGCGCCACAGCGGATCACGCCGGGTGCGACCGGCAGCGCACAGGTGGCGCACCGGGGGACAGGCTGCGCGAAGCGGGCGACGCAGCTGTCGCACAGGGAGCGCGCCGGCCAGCGCCGGCAGACCGCGCATTGGGCGGGCACGGCGCCGCATATCCTTGCAAACAACTCACCAAGCATCGGCTCAATATACTCGCCGCCAGATGTTTCACGCGCCTGATCTTGGCTGACACCCGCCCCCCCACCATCGACCTGCCAGCGGCCTTGCGCTGGGAGCGCGCTGCGCCGCCTGATTCGCCCTGGCTGCATGAGGAGGTGGCCCGCCGCATGGAGGACCGCCTGCAATGGATCCGCCTGCAGCCCCGGACCTGGGTGCATTGGGACGCGGTGCGGGGCGGCATGCAGGCACACGGCCTGCTGGCGCGCCGCTACCCGCAGGCAGACTGTTTTGTCGTGCAGCCCCAGCCCGCAGGCGCCGGTGCGCACGGCGCAGCGCGTGCGCTGGTGCCTGCGGCCCTGAGCCTGGCGCGCTGGCGCGGGGGGCGCACACGCGTGGCCGAGCCTGCCGACGGCACGGCGCAGATGCTCTGGGCCAACATGGCGCTGCACATGGCGGCCGACCCCCAGGCCCTGATCGCCCGGTGGCACCAGGCGCTGGCGGTGGATGGCTTTGTGATGTTTTCAGCGCTGGGCCCGGACACCCTGCGCGAACTCCGCCCGATTTACCAGGCCATGGGCTGGCCCCCGCCGGCACATGAATTCACTGACATGCATGACTGGGGTGACATGCTGGTTCATGGCGGATTTGCCGAGCCGGTGATGGACATGGAGCGCATCGTGCTGACGTGGGATTCGCCCCAGCGCCTGCTGGCCGAGCTGCGCGGCCTGGGCGCCAACCTGCATCGCGGGCGTTTTGCCGGCCTGCGCGGGCGGCGCTGGAAGGCGGCGCTGGAGCACGCCCTGGCGGCGGGCCTGGCCCGGCCCGATGAGCAGGGGCGCCTGGCACTGACCTTCGAGGTCATCTATGGCCACGCGCTGAAGGCTGCCCCCCGCCTGCGCGTGAGCGAGCAGAGCGCCGTGAGCCTGCAGGACATGCGCTTCATGCTGCGCACGGGCCGGGGCTCCCCATGAAGGGCGCCGGCTATGCCCCGCCAGCGGGCTGCGGGGTAAACCCGCGCTACAATTGTGGGTTGAGTTTGTGAGCGTCACCTGTGCCGAATCCCGTATTCCGCTTCGCCACTGTCTCGGGCCAGAACATCCACTGGTTCCTGAAACGCAATTGCTCGGTTACGCCAGCCCAGCTGGGTTGGCTGTACGCCTCGCTGTGCGTTGTGTCGCTGGGAACGGGAACGTTTTTCTGGTTTCAGGGCGCCAGGCTGGTGCTGCCGTTTGCCTGGCTGGAGCTGGTCGCGGTGGGCGCGGCATTCCTGGCGTATTCCAGGCATGCCACGGACGGCGAGCGGATTTCGCTGTCGGGCCGGCAGCTGGTGGTCGAGCTGGAAAGCGCCGGCCGCCTGGAGCGGGCTGAATTTGACCGCGACTGGGTTCGTGTGGAGCCCTCGGCGGGGGACCGGTCCCTGATTGCGCTGTCAGCGCGGGGGCGGTCGGTGAATGTGGGGCGCTTTGTGCGCCCCGAATTGCGTCCGGCGCTGGCGCGAGAGATACGGATGGCCTTGCGCGCGGCGTGAGGGTTAATTTGAGGCAATGAAGAAGTGAACACGATGAAGAGCATTTCCAGCAAATTGGCTTCACTGCTGCTGAACCTGGGCGTTGCCGCAGGCGCCTGGTTCAGTACCGCGGCTTGGGCTGTCAACGACCTGCCCGGCGGGCCTGCCGTGCGTCAGCTCAACCTGCACCCCCCCATCACCCGGATCGCCGAAGAGCAGCATTGGCTGCACAACTTCATGATGATCCTGTGCACGGTGATCTTCATCGCCGTGTTCGCGGTCATGTTCTATTCCATCTGGAAGCACCGCAAGTCGGTTGGCCACAAGCCCGCCAACTTCCACGAGTCCGTGACGGTCGAGGTGATCTGGACCGTCATTCCCTTCATCATCGTGATCCTGATGGCGCTGCCCGCCACCAAGGTGCTCGTTGCCTCCAAGGACACGACCAACGCCGACCTGACCATCAAGACCACCGGTTACCAGTGGAAGTGGGGCTACGACTACCTCAAGGGCGAGGGTGAGGGCATTTCCTTCATCTCGACGCTGGACAGCACGCACCGCGAAATGTCCAACAACGGCGCCAAGGGCGACGTGCCTGACAACTACCTGCTCAAGGTTGACAACCCGATGGTCGTCCCCGTGGGCAAGAAGGTCCGCATCATTACCACCGCCAACGACGTGATCCATGCCTTCGCCGTGCCGGCGTTCGGCATCAAGGCCGATGCCATCCCCGGCTTCGTGCGCGACACCTGGTTCCGCGCCGAAAAGACCGGCGATTTCTACGGCCAGTGCCAGGAGCTGTGCGGCAAGGAGCACGCCTACATGCCCATCCATGTCAAGGTCGTGACTGCCGAGGAATATGCCAAGTGGGTGGACGTCGAGAAGAAAAAGATGGCCGCCAAGCTGGACGATCCGTCCAAGGTCTGGACGCTGGACGACATCATGAAGCGCGGCGAGAAGGTTTACGCGGCCAACTGCGCGGCCTGTCACCAGGCCAACGGCAAGGGCGCAGGCCCCATCAAGCCCCTGGACGGCGCGGCTGTGGTGCTGGATGCCGACCATGCCAAGGAAATCCAGGTGTTGCTCAAGGGTCAGAACAATGGCGCCATGCCTGCATGGAAGCAGCTGTCCGACACCGATATCGCGGCTGTCGTGACCTACACCAAAAACAGCTGGTCCAACAAGACCGGTCAGCTCGTGCAGCCGGCTGAAGTGCTGGCCCAGCGCGGCAAGTAAGCCGCAGGCGTAACGGAAAAAATCCAAGGAAATCAAGATGAGTGCAGTCCTCGATCATCACGACCACGCCCACGACGATCACCACGACCACGCCCCCGCGGGCTGGCGCCGTTGGGTCTTTGCGACCAACCACAAGGACATCGGTACGCTGTACCTGCTGTTCTCGTTCTTCATGCTGATGTTCGGCGGCGTGCTGGCGCTGCTGATCCGCGCCGAGCTGTTCCAGCCCGGCCTGCAGGTCGTGAACCCCGAGCTGTTCAACCAGCTCACCACGATGCACGGCCTGATCATGGTGTTCGGCGCGATCATGCCGGCGTTCGTGGGCTTCGCGAACTGGATGATCCCGCTGCAGATTGGCGCGGCCGACATGGCCTTTGCGCGCATGAACAACTTCAGCTTCTGGCTGATGATCCCCGCTGGCCTGATGCTGGTGGGCAGCTTCTTCATGCCCGGCGGCGCCCCCGCGGCTGGCTGGACGCTGTACGCGCCGCTGACGCTGCAGATGGGCCCGTCAATGGACGCCGGCATTTTTGCGATGCACATCCTGGGCGCCAGCTCCATCATGGGCTCGATCAACATCATCGTGACCATCCTGAACATGCGCGCCCCCGGCATGACGCTGATGAAGATGCCGATGTTCTGCTGGACCTGGCTGATCACCGCCTACCTGCTGATTGCCGTGATGCCCGTGCTGGCTGGCGCCATCACCATGACGCTGACGGACCGCCACTTCGGTACCAGCTTCTTCAACCCCGCCGGCGGCGGCGACCCGGTGATGTACCAGCACATCTTCTGGTTCTTCGGCCACCCTGAGGTGTACATCATGATCTTGCCGGCTTTCGGCATCATCAGCCAGATCGTGCCGGCCTTCAGCCGCAAGAAGCTGTTCGGTTACGCCTCCATGGTGTATGCCACCAGCTCGATCGCCATCCTGTCGTTCATCGTCTGGGCGCACCATATGTTCACCACCGGCATGCCGGTGACGGGTCAGCTGTTCTTCATGTACGCCACGATGCTGATCGCCGTGCCCACGGCCGTGAAGATCTTCAACTGGGTCGCCACCATGTGGCAGGGCTCCATGACCTTTGAAACCCCGATGCTGTTCGCCGTGGGCTTCATCTTCGTGTTCACCATGGGCGGTTTCACCGGCCTGATCCTGGCCATGGCCCCGATCGACATCCAGCTGCAGGACACCTACTACGTGGTGGCCCACTTCCATTACGTGCTGGTGGCCGGCTCGCTGTACGCGCTGTTCGCGGGCTACTACTACTGGGCGCCCAAGTGGACCGGCGTGATGTACAACGAAGCGCGCGGCAAGATCCACTTCTGGTGGAGCCTGATCGCCTTCAACGTCACCTTCTTCCCGATGCACTTCCTGGGCCTGGCCGGTATGCCGCGCCGCTATGCTGACTACCCGATGCAGTTCGCCGATTTCAACGCGATTGCCAGTGTCGGCGCCTTCGCATTCGGTCTGGCGCAGGTGTACTTCTTCCTGTTCATCGTTGTGCCCACCATGCGTGGCAAGGGTGAGAAGGCCGTGCAAAAGCCCTGGGAAGCCGCTGAAGGCCTCGAATGGGAAGTGCCGTCGCCCGCGCCGTTCCATACCTTCGAGACGCCGCCCAAGCTGGACGCGACCGCCACCAAGGTGATCGGCTGAGTGCCATGGCCATGACGCCCGAGCAAAAGAAGAGCAACCTGCGCATGGCGCTGGTGCTGGCATCCATTGCCGCCGTGTTCTTCATCGGTTTCATGGTCAAGATGGTTGTGCTGACTTCACATTGAACCGGTCACGTTCATGAGCATTCGCAGCGAAAACGTCAAGATGGTGGGCAAGCTGGCCGTCGTTACGGCTGGCATGTTTGCCTTCGGCTACGCGCTGGTGCCGCTGTACAAGGCCATCTGTGAAATGACGGGCATCAATATCCTGTCGCTGTCGGAACGCCAGGTGCCCGGCAACGGCGTGGCCGGGCGTGACGTCAAGCTGCCCGCCAACACCCAGGTGGACACCAGCCGCACCATCACGGTGGAATTCGACGCCAACTCCCGCGGCCCGTGGGAGTTCAAGCCGGCGCAGAGGTCGGTGCAGGTGCACCCTGGCCAGCTCACGACGGTAATGTATGAGTTCCAGAACGTGCAAAACCGGCGCATGGCTGCGCAGGCCATTCCCAGCTATGCGCCCAACCAGGCTGCGGCGCATTTCAACAAGCTGGAATGCTTCTGCTTCAACCAGTACACGCTGGAAGCAGGCGAGAAAAAGCAGTGGCCGGTGGCCTTTGTCATTGATCCCAAGCTGTCCAAGGACGTGACGACGATCACGCTGTCGTACACCTTCTTCGAGGTGGGGGGCAAGACACCACCGGCGCCCACGGCGGATGCGTCGATGGTGACGGGTGCGAGGGTGGGTTCATGAACGCACCGGTTCAGCCCAGG
This sequence comes from Pseudomonadota bacterium, assembly GCA_020161775.1. Lineage (GTDB taxonomy): Bacteria > Pseudomonadota > Gammaproteobacteria > Burkholderiales > Burkholderiaceae_C > RAM1. Next base: position 92,051 of record JAIUOW010000006.1, on the reverse strand, counting down.
CCTTCGTTCCTGCGCACGGTCAAGACCGTGGCATGGTCGTTCCTCGGCATCCGCAAGAACAGTGAATACAAGCAAGACCTGGCAACGGTCAATCCCTTTCACATCATCGTCGTGGGCATTGGTGCCGCGGTGCTGTTCGTGGTGGGGCTGATCCTGCTGGTCAACTGGGTGGTCCGCTAGCCGCCCGCCCCGCGAAATCCAGGACAAGAATCCAAGAATCCGAGAGAGTCAGGAGCTGAAATGAGTTCAACCGCACACGGCACCACCCCCTACTACTACGTGCCCCAACCTTCGCGCCATCCCGTCATGGCGGCCATCGGCCTGTTCTTCGTGATTCTGGGCGCGGGCCAATGGATCAACGGTCACGGCTGGGGCATGTACTCGCTGTTCTTTGGCCTGGCCTGGTGGCTGTTTGTGCTTTACCAGTGGTTTGGTGACGCCATCCGTGAAAGCGAAAGCGGCCAGTACGGCTACAAGATCGACCTGTCGTTCCGCTGGAGCATGAGCTGGTTCATCTTCTCCGAGGTGATGTTCTTCGGTGCCTTCTTCACGGCCTTGTGGTGGGCGCGCTCGCATTCCGTGCCTGCGCTGGGCAGCCTGGAGAACGCGCTCCTGTGGCCCGACTTCAAGGCTGTTTGGCCCAGCGTCGTGGCTGGTGCCACCGCCTCGCCCGCGGGCATCGTCGAGCCGTTCCAGACCATGGGCCCGTTCTGGCTGCCCACGATCAACACCGCGCTGCTGCTGACCTCCGGCGTGACCCTGACCATTGCCCACCACGCGCTGCGTGAAAACCAGCGCGGCAAGACCATCGCCTTCATGTGGATCACCGTCCTGCTGGGCGTGACTTTCCTGGGTGTGCAGGGCTACGAATACTTCCACGCCTACACCGACCTGAACCTCAAGCTCTCCTCAGGTGTGTTTGGTTCCACCTTCTTCATGCTCACCGGCTTTCACGGCTTCCACGTGTTCGTGGGCATGCTGATGCTGCTGTTCATCACGCTGCGACTGCAAAAGGGCCACTTCACGGCGGACAAGCACTTTGGTTTTGAAGGTGCTGCCTGGTACTGGCACTTTGTGGACGTGGTCTGGCTGGGCCTGTATGTGCTGGTGTACTGGATGTAAGCGCCGCACCCATGAAAAAAGCGCCGCGAGGCGCTTTTTTTGTTGGGGCCAGCTGCCGGCTTACTTGCTGGCCGGCAGGCCCGTGGGCTGGATGTAGCCCAGTTTCCATGCCACCAGGATGCAGATGAACAGCAGGATCGAAAAACCCACGCGGAACGCCAGCGCGCGTGCCATGTTGCTGGTCTTGGCCTTGCCGCCGGTGCCGTCCTTCATCATGAAATACAGTGCCGAGCCAAGGCTGCCCAGGATGGCGATGAACGCGAACGCGACCAGATATGTCATGGAAGGGATTATCCCGTGACTGCGACACGTCGGCGTTTTTGGTTGATCACACTGGCCACCGCTGCCGCCATGGCGGTCACGTCGTCGCTGGGGTTGTGGCAACTGTCACGCGCCGCCCAGAAGCAGGCACTGCAGGCCGCCACGGATGCAAGCAAGGCACTCGCGGCACTGGACAACGCGCAGGTGGCGGCCATCGACGACGCGGCCGGGCACCTGCACCGGCCTGCCCGGCTACAGGGCCGCTGGCTGGCGCAGTACAGCGTCTATCTGGACAACCGCCAGATGAACGGCAAGCCCGGCTTTTACGTCCTGACACCACTCGTACTGGACGGCAGCGACACGGTGGTGATGGTGCAGCGTGGCTGGGTGCAGCGCAATTTCGTCGAGCGCGAGCGCCTGCCGCCGGTCGAGACGCCTGCGGGCGTGGTCCAGGTGTCCGGCCGCATTGCGTCAGCGCCGCCGCGGCTTTATGAATTCACCGGTGCCGCACCTGCCGCGGGGTCTTCCGCCATCCGGCAAAATCTGGACTTGGCCGCGTACAGCGCTGAAACCCGTCTGGCGCTGCGGCCCTTCACCGTGGTGCAGACCGGCGAGGCATCGCAAGGCCTGCTGCGCGACTGGCCCGAGCCGGCCGCGGGCACGGGCAAGCACTACGGTTACGCATTTCAATGGTTTGGTCTTAGCGGCCTCTTGGGCGTTCTTTATGTCTGGTTCCAATTCATCGCCCCCCGGCGCAAAGCCCGCAGCGCGTGACGAGCCGCTGGGGCTGACCGTGCATTCGCTGCCCGCGCCGCAAGAGGCCATCGCGGCCGACGCGCGGCGCACGGCCACGGGCCGCTGGAAAATGATCGCTGTGCTGCTGGTGTGCGCGGCGCCGGTCATTGCGTCGTACTTCACCTACTACGTGGTGCGCCCCGAGGGCCGGCGTAACTACGGCGAGCTGATCGACCCGCAGCGCCCGGCCCCGGCGCTGCCCACCACGGCACTGGACGGCGCACCGTCCACGCTGGCCCAGCTCAAGGGCCAGTGGTTGCTGGTCAGCGTGGCCGGCGGTGCCTGTGACGCCACCTGCGAAAAGCACCTGTACCTGCAGCGCCAGCTGCGCGAGGGCCTGGGCAAGGACAAGGATCGGCTCGACTGGGTCTGGCTCGTGCCCGATGCGGCGAGCATCAAGCCTGAACTGCTGCCCGCCATCAAGCAGGCCACCGTGCTGCGCGTGGACGCGGCCCAGCTGGCGCAGTGGCTGGCACCGGCTGGCGGGCGCGACTTGCGCGACCACCTGTATGTGGTGGACCCGATGGGCAACTGGATGATGCGCTTCCCGGCCGTGAACCTGGACGCCAAGGTGGACACGGCCTCGGCCGCGAAGATCAAGCGCGACCTGGAGCGGCTCATGCGCGCTTCCGCGTCGTGGGACAAGGCGGGCCGCCCCTGATGGATACCCAGCCGCTGTACGACCTGGCGCCCGCTGCGCGGCTCATGCTCATGGGCGTCGTGATTGCGCTTGGCCCGCTGGCCTGGGTGTGGCTGCGCAACCGCGACGCCGAGCCTGCCCGGCGCCTGCGCACGCTCACCTTGCTCACCCTGTTCCTGACGTTCGACCTGGTGCTGTTTGGCGCGTTCACCCGGTTGACCGATTCGGGCCTGGGCTGCCCGGACTGGCCGGGCTGTTACGGCAATGCCAGCCCGGTGGGCGCGCGCGCTGAAATCACTGCGGCCCAGACGGCCATGCCCACCGGCCCGGTGACCCATGGTAAGGCCTGGATCGAGATGATCCACCGCTACCTGGCCACCGGTGTGGGCGTGCTGATCCTCACGCTGGCCGTCACGACCTGGCTGCAACGCGGGCGCAACCAGGGCGGCGTGCCGGTCAGCCCCTGGTGGCCAACGCTCACGCTCGTCTGGGTGTGCGTCCAGGGCGCGTTTGGCGCCTTGACGGTGACCATGAAGCTCTTTCCCGCCATCGTCACGCTGCACCTGCTGGGTGGCCTCGCGCTGCTGGCGCTGCTGTGCGTGCAGGCCGTGCGCTATGCGCAGGCCTGGCATGAAACCACGCCCGTGCCGCTGTCGGCCACCACGCGCTGGCTGCTGATCGCCACCTTTGCCGCGGTCTGCCTGCAGGTCGCCCTGGGCGGCTGGGTCAGCACCAACTACGCGGTGCTGGCCTGCAATGAGTTCCCCCAATGCCAGGGCAGCTGGTGGCCCTACATGGAGTTCCGCGAAGGCTTCGCGCTGTGGCGCGAGCTGGGCAAGACGTCCACGGGCGAGCACATCGGCTTTGGCGCGCTCACGGCCATCCATTACGTCCACCGGCTGGCAGCCTATGGCGTGTTCGCGCTGCTGGGCCTGCTGGCCTGGCGGTTGCGCCATGTGCATGCGCTGCGGGCGCAGGCGCGCTGGATCGCGGGGCTCGCCCTGTGGCAGTTCGTCACCGGCCTGTCCAATGTCGTGCTGGACTGGCCGCTGGTCGCAGCCGTCTCGCACACGGGCGGCGCTGCCGCGCTGGTGGTGGTGCTGACCTGGGCGCTGTGCGAAAGCCGCTTTGCGACGGATACTGTCAGCGCATCCAACCTCAACGCATCGAGTCTGTCGGCATGAGCAGCTTCGCAACCCAGACCCTCAAGCCGCCCTCGCGCATCCGGCAGTTCAACGCGCTGACCAAGCCGCGCGTGATCCAGCTCATCGTCTTCTGTGCGCTCATCGGCATGGTGCTGGCGGTGCCGGGCCTGCCTTCCTGGTCCGACGTGCGCGTGGCCGCGACAGCCTGCCTGGGCATCTGGCTGGTGGCGGGCGCGGCGGCTGCCTTCAACTGCATCGTTGAAAAAGGCATTGACGCCAAGATGAAGCGCACGTCCTGGCGCCCCACCGCCAAGGGCGAGCTCAGCGACTGGCAGACGCTGCTGTTCTCGGCCGTGCTGTGCGCGCTGGGCTCCTGGCTGCTGTATGCGTGGGTCAACCCGCTGACCATGTGGCTGACGTTCGCCACCTTCGTGGGCTATGCGGTCATCTACACCGTGATCCTCAAGCCCCTGACGCCGCAGAACATCGTGATCGGCGGCGCATCGGGTGCCATGCCCCCGGTGCTGGGCTGGGCCGCCATGAGGGGTGACGTGGGGCCCGAGGCGCTGATCCTGTTCCTCATCATCTTCCTGTGGACGCCGCCGCATTTCTGGGCGCTGGCGCTGTACCGGGTGGAGGACTACCGCAAGTCAGGCCTGCCCATGCTGCCGGTCACGCACGGCAATGAATTCACGCGGCTGCAGGTGTTGTTGTACACGCTGGTGCTGTTCGCCGCCTGCCTGATGCCATTTGCCTATGGCATGAGCGGCTGGCTGTACCTGGTGGCCGCGCTGGGCTTGAGCGCAGGCTTTACCTGGTACGCGTTTCGCCTGTGGCGCAGCTATTCCGACGATCTGGCGCGCCGCACCTTCCGCTTTTCACTGATCCACCTGAGCGTGCTTTTTGCCGCGCTGCTGGTAGACCATTACATGCTATGACCTACCCCCAAAACGCCTTCGGCCGCCGCGCATTCCTGCTGGCCTGTGTGGCTGGTCTGGCCGCCTGCTCGCCTGACAAGCCGCAGTTCCGCGCCATCGACATCACCGGCGCTGAATATGCGCGTGACTTCAACCTGACCGACCATAACGGCCAGCCGCGCAGCATCAAGGACTTTGCCGGCAAGGTGGTGGTGGTGTTCTTCGGGTTCACCCAATGCCCCGACGTCTGCCCCACGGCGCTGGCCGAACTGGCCGAGGTCAAGCGCATGCTGGGCAAGGACGGCGACAAGCTGCAGGGTATCTTCGTCACGGTGGACCCCGAGCGCGACACGCCCGAGGTGCTCAAGGGCTACATGGCCAACTTCGATCCCAGCTTCCTGGCGCTGCGCGGCACGGCCGAGCAGCTGGCCGCCATGGCCAAGGACTACAAGGTCTATTACAAGAAGGTGGACGGCAAGACGCCCACCAGCTACACCATGGACCATTCGGCGGGCAGCTTTGTGTATGACACACAGGGCCGCATCCGCCTGTACACGCGCTACGGCAGCGGTGCACAGGCGCTGGCGGACGATATCCGGCTGCTGCTCAAGTCTTGAGCGACGCGCAATAGCCAGCTTGAGCGCCGCCGGGCCGTCCCAAGGCGCGAAGGCCCCCTCGGGGGGCAGCGACCCACACGAAGTGGGGGAGCGTGGGGGCTTGTTTATTGCGCCTTGATGCCGCGCATGGCGATCACGCCGCCCAGCAGGTTGGTGTCGGCCTTGATGCGGTTGGCCAGTCCTTCAGCGGACGTACCGGCCACCTGCCACCCTTGCTGGAACAGCTTCTGGCGCACATCGGGCGAACGGGCAATTTCGCTGATCAGCCCCGACAGCTTGGCCACGATGGGCTTGGGCAGGGACGCCGGGCCGGCGGCCGCCGTCCAGATTTCCAGCTGGAAGCCGCGCACACCGCCTTCGTCCAGGCTCGGGTATTCAGGCACCAGCGGGCTGCGGCTGACCGATGTGACGCCCACGGCCTTGAGCTTGCCCGCGCGGATCTGCGCGGCGGCCAGGCCCGGGGGCAGCAGCGACAGGTGGATCTGGCCGCCGATCATGGCGTTGATCACCTGCGGGTTGCCGGGGTAGGGCACATGCACCGGGTTGATGTTGGTCTTGGTCTTGAGCAGCTCCATGCCGATGTGGCCCACGGTGCCCACGCCGGGCGTGCCGTAGCTCCATTTGTCGCCGGCATTGCGCGCGGCCAGGAAGAACTCCTGTGCGTTGTTGAACGTGGCGGTGGCCGGCGCGGTCAGCATCAGCGGCGCGGTGCCGATCAGGCTGATGGGGGCCAGGTCTTTCAGGGGGTCAAACGGCGTGGCCGGGTTGAGCATCTTGGCGATGGTCATGTTGCCGTTGATCATCACGCCGATGGTGTGGTTGTCGGTGGCCTTGGCCACGGCGTCGGCGGCGATGTTGCCACCCGCACCCACGCGGTTTTCCACCACCACCGGCTGGCCCAGCGCCCTGGACAGCGGCTCGGCAATCGTGCGGGCCACCAGGTCGGGCGTGGAGCCGCCCGGAAAGCCCACCAGGATGCGCACGGGCTTGGTCGGCCAGTTCAGCGCAGTCGCTGCGCCCTTGGCGGGCTTGGCCGGCGCTTGCGCCAGGGCGCCTGTGCAGGCCAGGGCCATGGCGGCCAGCAGCGCGGAGCGGCGGGGAAATTGCTTGGTCATGAGTCGTTCTTTCGGGAGTTGGAAGTCGAAGGGGCGCAATGCTACAACGGTGCGAGGTAGCCAGCGCGTCAGAAGTTGGCGGTGCGGATGGATTTGCGCTGGTCCTGCGCCATGTCATTCACCAGGGCCAGCAGCCACTGCAGGGAACCGGCGGCATCGCGCCGGTCGTCGGGCAGCATGGCCACGGCCACGTGAAAACGCAGCGTCACGCCAGCTGGCAGCGCTTCGGATTCGCGCAGGCCGCTGGCCACGACGCGGGTGGCACAGTCCTGGGCCACAACGTCGGTGGTGGGGCCTTCCAGCAGCAGCGCAAACTGGTGCTCGCCCACGCGCGCAGCCATGTCCACGTCGGCAACGCAGCGGCGCAGGCGCGACGCGGCCAGCACCAGCGCACGGTCGCCCGCCTCCTTGCCATGCTGCGCCGCAATGGCCTCGTGGTTGGACAGCCGCACGGTCAGCAAGGCGCACCGGTGCGCCTGGCTGCGGCTGCGGGCCAGCGCGCCCTCGAGGCGGGCCACCAGCGTGCGCGCGTGGGCCAGCCCTGTCAGCGGGTCGGTGCGCGACAGCGCGGCCGCGCGCACCTGGGCTTCACGCCGGAGGGTGCCGCGCAGGCTCAGCGCATAGAACAGGATGGGCATTTCCAGTGCGGCGCCAATGGTGAGGCCGTAGCGCGTGAGGCCGCTGGTGGGGATCAGGTTGAGCCCGCGCGCCAGCGGGAACAGCGCCATCACCGCCACCGGCAAAAAGCCCAGCGCGATCACGCGGATGGCCGGGTCGTCGCCTTGCGCCCACACCATGCCGATCAGCACCATGATGAGCGCCAGCGCCGCCACCGTCAGCAGCATGACCGCGCCGAAGGTGGGGCGCGACTGCATCACCGTGTCCAGTGCCACGGCGGCCAGCAACAGGCCGATCAGCGCCCAGACGGCAAGGTCGAGCCTGCGCGAGAAACGGGCCGGCTCGGTAACCATGCGTACAAACCACAGGCCCACGGCCGACGAGATGCCAGGCAGCACAAAGGTGGCATGGAAGTTCCAGGTCAGCCAGTTCGTCCACACATGCTGTGCGCCCACGCCCAGGTACGCCAGCTGGCCTATACCCAGTGCCAGCACATAGACGGCGTAGGCTGCAAAGACACGGTCGCGGAACACTGCGGCATTGGCAGCCGCCACGAGGGTGATCAGCGCTGCGAGCCCGAAATACGCGCCCAGCAGGAACTGCTCGCGTTCGCGCGAAGCCGTCACGGTGGCCTGGCTGGCCAGGGCGATGGGTGTTGCGAAGTTGACGCGCGTGTGCTCGACGCGCAGCCAGAAGCGCGTGACGTCGCGGCTGTGGCCCGTCACCTCGAAAGTGGGAAACCTGCCGGGCAGCGGCCAGGCCGAAACAGGGCGCGAGTCGCCAGCCTCCTGCATGTGCCACTGCCCGTCGGCCCCGCGGTGAAACAGCTGCACGCGGTCCAGCCCGGAGGAAGCCAGCTCCAGGAACCAGTGGCTTGCCGGGTTCTGCTGGCGCACGTCAAAGCGCACCCACAGTGCCTTGCCGTCGATGTTGTATTGCGCGGCGGGCATGCGCACGGTCCAGACGGCCGTCTCATCCGTGGCCACCTGGTCGATCGTGGCCGCGCCGGTGGGGTCGATCCAGAAGACGCTGCGCCCGTCCAGCGACACCAGGGGCGCGTTGGTCTGCAGGTCGATGGGGCCGGGCAGATCCTGGGCAGCGACGCCCTGGAAAAGCCCCACAAGCCACAGCAACCCCGCCCACCAGATGTTCTTGTAATTCACGGGGAAATTGTTGCAAAAAAAAGCCCGGAAACTCCGGGCCTTGGGCAGCGATACGAAGGGTTACGTATGCGCGGGCGCAGGTCAGGCGTATGCCGCCAGCGCCTTTTTCATTTTCTTCATGGCGGCCACCTCGATCTGGCGGATGCGCTCGGCGCTCACGCCGTACTCCGCAGCCAGGTCGTGCAGCGTGAGACCGCCCGAGCCGTCGTCGTTGACCTTGAGCCAGCGCTCTTCCACGATGCGGCGGCTGCGCGGGTCCAGCGCCTGCAGGGCGGTGGCAATACCGTCGCTGGCCAGCACGTCGCGCTGACGCGATTCCATCATCTGGGTGGGCTCATGGCTGGCGTCGGCCAGGTAGGCGATAGGCCCAAAGCCTTCTTCGCCGTCGTCATTGGGCGCCGGGTCCAGCATCACGTCGCCGCCGGACATGCGGGTTTCCATCTCGATGACTTCCTCCCGCTTGACGTTCAGCTCTTTCGCCATCACGTCGATCTGCGCGTCGGTCAGCGTCTCGCGGTGGGTTTCCACATCGGCGTCGTCCTTGAAGCCCTGCTTCATGGAGCGCAGGTTGAAGAACAGCTTGCGCTGGGCCTTGGTCGTGGCGACCTTGACCATGCGCCAGTTTTTCAGGATGTATTCGTGGATTTCAGCCTTGATCCAGTGCAGCGCGTAGCTCACCAGGCGCACGCCCTGGTCGGGGTCAAAACGCTTGACGGCCTTCATCAGGCCAATGTTGCCTTCCTGGATCAGGTCGCCATGGGGCAGGCCGTAGCCCAGGTACTTGCGCGACACCGACACCACCAGACGCAGGTGTGACAACACCAGCTTTCCGGCGGCCTCGATGTCGTTGGTTTCCTTGAGTTTGCGCGCGAACGTCTGCTCTTCTTCCAGCGTAAGCATGGGCAGGCGGTTGACGGCAGAAATGTACGCGTCCAGGTTGCCCAGCGAGGGCACGACGGCCCAAGGGTTGGCAACGGTCAGCGCGGCGGTAGAGGCTCCAGTCGGGTTTGTCATACCAGAACTCCTTTCAATTCCTAAATATTAGCACTCCTATGGATCGAGTGCTAATTGCAGAGTTCAATCCAATGGATAGCGAAGTTCTTAAGGGTAAGCCCGCATTCTTAGGCGAATGTGAGTGGCGTGTGAATGGATGTAAGTTTGTGGGCACTAACTACGTCGAGGGGTGACATGGCCGCCCGTCAGCCCACAAGCGTGACGGGCTCCAGCGCCTCGCCGCTGGCCAGGATGCGGCCGATGACGGCCGTGTGCGTGTAGCCCGCCTGTCGCAGCGCGGCCACGCAGCCCTGCACGCGGTCCGCCGGCACGCTGGCCAGCAGGCCACCCGCGGTTTGCGGGTCAAACAGCAGGGCGTAGCGCGGGTGGTTCACAAATTCCGCCTGATTGCGCAGCGCCCGGCGCAGCCGCACGTTGGCTGGCGCCAGTGAGCTGGTGATGCCCGCGGCCACGCATTCCTGCGCGCCGTCCAGCAGCGGCAGCGCTTGCAGCCACAGCTCGGCGTCCACGCCGGACGGTTTGGTCATCTCCACCAGATGGCCCAGCAGGCCAAAGCCCGTCAGGTCGGTGCAGGCCGTGGCGCCGTGCGCCAGCAGCACCTGCGCGCCGCGCTGGTTGGACACCACCATGGACTGCAGCGCGGCGTCGATCCAGCGCCCGCGCGCCGCGCCGCGTGCATGGGCTGCAAACAGGGTGCCGGTGCCCATGGGCTTGGTCAGCACCAGCGCGTCGCCGGGTTTCAGGCCGCCCTTGCGCAGCACGGTGCGCAGGTCGTCGTCCACCAGGCCGTTGATGGCAAAGCCCAGGGCCAGTTCCTTGCCCTCGCCGGTGTGGCCGCCCACCAGCGCGCAGTTGGCGGCGTTCAGCACTTCCATGGCGCCGGTCATCATCTGGAACAGCAGATCCTCCACCTTGGACTCCAGCCCCGGCGGCACCGTGACCACGGCGGTGGCCGACTGCGGTTCGCCGCCCATGGCAAACACGTCGCCCAGCGCATGGTTGGCGGCGACCTTGCCAAACAGGTACGGGTCGTCAATGAACGCGCGAAAGAAGTCCACGGTGTGCACCATGGCCTTGCCCGGCGGCACGCGCACCACGGCGGCGTCATCGGGCGCGTGCAGGCCGATCACCACGTCGTCGCGGTCCACCGGATGCAGCGCGCCCAAGGCGCGCGACAGCACCGTGGCGCCCACCTTGGCGCCGCAGCCACCACAGCGCATGGCGATGGCCGAGATCGCCTGTTGCGATTCATCGGCCGTCAGCGCCAGCTGCGGGGCGGCAGGCGCGCTGCGCTGGGCGTCCATGGACGGGAATTGGCTGAAGCGCTGCATGAAGCGCCGGTCGATCCAGTCCTTCCATCGCCAGACCCATTCACCGCCAAAGCGCAGACCCAGCGGCCCCTGGCCACGCGAGGCCACCGCATAACGGTCGCCGGTGCTGATCAGGGCCAGCCAGTGGCGCTGCGGGCGGTAGGGGCGCAGCGGCTCGCCGCGCGCGCTGCGGCGCAGGTTGTCGGCCAGCGGCGCGCCCATGCGCACGGCAAACACGCCGGCCTTCTCCAGTGCGCGGGGCTCGAGCGCGGCCACGTCGCCTGCGGCAAAGATACGCCCGTCGCTCACGCTTTGCAGCTGGGCGTTCACGCGTACAAAGCCGTTGTCGTCCAGGGCCAGGCCCGTGCCCCGCAGCCAGGCGGGGCCGCCGGCTTGCGTGACCCACATGATCTCGTCGGCCGCCAGGGCCTGGCCGCCGGTGGTGACAAGGTGGCCGGCGGTGAGCTCGCGCACCTCGGCCTGGGTGTGCACCTGCACGCCGCGCTGCGCCAGCACGCGCGCAAAGCGCGCGCGCACGCCAGCGTGGTGCGTGGGCATGATGTGCGCGTCGCGCGTGAACAGGTGAAACACCAACTCGTCGGGGTTGCGCCCCAGCGCCTGCAGCTCGCGGCGCAGCCGATACTGCATGGCCAGCGTCAGCTCCACGCCGCCCGCGCCACCGCCTACCACCGCGATGGTGGTGGTGCCCGCATGGGCCCGCACGCGCTGCAGCAGGGCCAGCCAGCGCTGGTTGAACTGGTGGATGGGCTTGACCGGCACCGCATGCGCGGCCGCACCGGGCACGCGCGCCACCTGAGGCGTGGAGCCGGTGTTGATGGCGCACAGGTCGTACGGCACCGGCGGCCGGTTGCGGCACAGCACCTTGCCTGCCGCGCGGTCGATGCCCACCACCTCGTCGCGGTAGAACCGGGCGCCGGCAAACACCGCCAGGCGCGCCAGGTCGATGTGCACGTCGTCATAGCTGTAGTGGCCCGCGATGTAGCCCGGCAGCATGCCGGAATACGGCGTGTGGGCGTCGGTGCAGATCAGGGTGAGGCGTACGCCAGGCTCGGGCTTCATGCCAAAGCGGCGCAGCACGCCCACATGGCTGTGGCCGCCGCCGATCAGGACAATGTCGCGCAGGATGGGTTGCTCGGGGGCGTGCATTGCGCCATCGTAGCCGCACCGTGCCTGTACCATGCCCGCCATGATGAGCTTGCGCCTGTACGCCGTCCGCGCCCTGGCTGCCTTGGGGTTAGCCGTTGCTGCGCTGGTGCCTGCGCCGGTGCTGGCCTCGTATGAAATCACGCCGTGGCCGCGCAACAAGGCGGCGCCCCCGCTGTCGCTGGCCGGCCTGGACGGTCAGCCCTGGCAACTGGCCCGACTGAAGGGCAAGGTGGTGGTGCTCAATTTCTGGGCCACCTGGTGCGAGCCCTGCCGCGCCGAGATGCCGTCGCTTGACGCGCTGGCGCAAAAGCATCCACAGGATGTCGTGGTGCTGGCCGTCAATTACCAGGAGGCAGAGCCCCGCATCCGCCGCTACCTGGAAACCGTGAACATCCGCCTGCCTGTCGTGCTGGACCGCGACGGCGCGGCGGCCAAGGCCTGGACGCGCCGCATATTCCCGACGACGGTGATCATTGATGCCGCAGGCAAACCGCGCATTGTCGTCACCGGTGAGTATGATTGGGCCGGACCTGACGCAGCCCGCCTGATCGAGCCGTTGTTGCGCACTGTCTCCCGGTAGCGCGTGCCGCTCACCAACCCCGTTTGCAAAATTGAACCGAGTTCAAGGAGACCCCATGTCTGACATTTCACGCCGCCACTTTATCCAGGCCTCCTCGGCCCTGGCGCTGCCCGCGCTGGCCGGCACGGCGCTGGCCCAGGAGCGTACCTTCAACCCCCAGCCCGGCGCCTGGCGCACGTTTGAATTCACCACGCGGGTGGACATTGCCAACCCCAAGGGCGCCACCCGTGTCTGGCTGCCCATTCCGTCGATCGACTCCAGCTACCAGCAATCGCTGGAAAGCACCTGGACGGGCAACGCGCGCAGCATGCAGCAGACCGCGGACGCACAGTACGGCGCCAAGATGCTGGTGGCTGAATTTGCCGAGGGCGAAGCCCGGCCTTTTGTGGAACTGACAAGCCGCTTTCGCACGCAGAACCGCGCGCAGGACTGGAACCAGAAGGCAGCCGTCAAAGAAGACCCCGCCACGCTGAAATACTGGACCCAGGCCACCGACCTGATGCCCACTGACGGCATCGTCAAAAAGACCGCGCTGGAAGTGACCAAGGGTGCTCAGACCGATGTGGACAAGGTCCGCCGCCTGTACGACTGGACCGTGGCCAACACCTACCGCGAGCCCAAGGTGCGCGGTTGCGGCACCGGCGACATCAAGGCCATGCTGGAGACCGGCAACATGGGCGGCAAGTGCGGCGACATCAACGCGCTGCTTGTTGGCCTGTGCCGCGCCGCCGGCGTGCCCGCGCGCGACGTGTACGGCATCCGGCTGGTGCCGTCGGCCTTTGGCTACAAGGAACTGTCGGGCAACCCGGCCAACCTGGCGCGCGCCCAGCACTGCCGGGCCGAGGTGTTCCTGGCCCAGTACGGCTGGGTGGCCATGGACCCGGCAGACGTGGGCAAGGTCATGCGGCTGGAAACGCCCGAATGGGTCAAGACCACCAACCACCCCGTGGTGACCCCGGTCTACAAGGCACTGTTCGGCGGCTGGGAAGGCAACTGGCTGGCATTCAACACCGCGCACGACGTGGCGCTGCCGGGTTCCAAAGGGCCGAAGATCGGCTTCTTCATGTACCCCAACGCCGAGAACGCCAACGGCCGCTACGACTCGCTGGAGCCCGACCAGTTCAAGTACAGCATCACGGCCAGGGAAATCAAGGCGTGATCGTCACGTCGCCGATGTAGCCCAGGCTGCGGCCTGCGGTGTTGTCGGCATCTGCGCCGATCACCACCGCGACCGCCGGCGGTACCTGCTGCGTGTCGTCGCCAAACACTTTCAGGAAGTCAGCCGCCAGCGAACGCTGGTGGCTGCGCCATTGGCCCGGCGCACTGGCTGTGCCGTCCACCGCCATGAAGCGCACACGGCGCGAATACGCGTTGGGCAACACCGTGCCCGTGGGCAGCGACGCATCCCACACATAGCACAGCGCGGCGGCGGGCAGCTTTTCGCCCGAGACCGTGCGCGCCACGCGCATCAGCGTGCGCTCGCCAAACGGCAGCGCGTCCAGCGGCAGGTCAAACATCACGCACAGCTTGAGCGCGGCGTCGTCGCCCTCCTTGCGGCGCAGGTCGGCCGCGGCCAGCGGCTGGTCCAGCCGCCAGCGCCAGGACAGCGTGGCACTTGCTTGCGGTGTCCAGGGCGCGATGTCGTGCACCAGCGTGCCATAAGAGGCGTCCGTGGCCAGCCGGGCCACGCGCACACCGTCCAGCGGCACCAGCGTGATGCGCGCCAGCGGGGCCTTGGCTCCCGGCAGGCCCACCACGCGCCACGGCGGCGGCGCGGCGTCGCCAGTGGCCGCTGAAAACGCGCTGAGTGTGGGTGTTTGCGCCAGGGCCGCCGCCGCCAGCAGGGCGCTGGCTATGCCTGCGGCGACGTGGCGCCACGCGGGAGGCCGGGCGTTCATGTGCGTTTCCAGTCATGGTATTTGCGCACCCATGCCAGCAGCTTGTGCGGCTGGTGCGCGCGCTTCCATTCACCGGCGGCGTATTTGTTGGCCTCCGACAGCGTGGGGTAGGTGTGGATGGTGCCGAGCATCTTGTTCAGCCCCAGGCCGTGCTTCATGGCCAGCACGTACTCGGCCAGCAGGTCGCCCGCGTGCGTGCCCACGATGGTCACGCCCAGGATGCGGTCCTTGCCCGGCACGGTCAGCACTTTCACAAAGCCGTGCGCTTCACCATCGGCAATTGCGCGGTCCAGGTCGTCGATGCCGTACTTCGTGACCTCGTAGGCGATGTTCCTTTCCTTGGCGTCCTGCTCGTTCAGGCCCACGCGCGCCACCTCGGGGTCGATGAAGGTGGCCCAGGGGATCACGCTGTAGTCGGCCTTGAATTTCTTGAAGCCGCCAAACAGCGCGTTCACCGCCGCATACCAGGCCTGGTGCGCCGCCACGTGCGTGAACTGGAACGGCCCGGCCACGTCACCGGCGGCATAGATGTTGGGATAGATGGTTTGCAGGTATTCGTTGGTTTCCACGGTCTTCTGCGTGGGGATGCCCAGTTCCTCCAGGCCGTAGCCCGTCAGCCGGGCCGTGCGGCCCACGGCGCACAGCAGTTCATCAAACGCAATGCGCTTTTCAGCGCCGTTGTGTTCCACCACCAGCACCTTGGTGTCGCCATCACGCTCGCAGCGCAGCGCCTTGTGCCCGGTCAGCACCTGCACGCCGTCGGCGGTCAGTGCGTCGCGCGCCAGGGCCGAGACTTCCTCGTCCTCGCGCATCATGATGCGCGGCGCCATCTCCACCTGCGTGACCTGCGAGCCCAGCCGGGCAAAGCTTTGCGCCAGCTCGCAGCCAATCGGCCCGCCGCCCAGCACCACCAGCCGCCGGGGCACTTCGTTCAGCCTGGCAAAGGTGTCCCACAGCGTGTCGCTGGTCACGTAGCCCACATCGTCCAGGCCCGGCAGCGGCGGCACAAAGGGGCGGGCGCCGGCGGCGATCACGATGTTGCGGGTGGTCAATACCTGCTTCCCACCGTCATTCAGCGCTACCTCCACCGTCCAGGGATTGATGATTTTGGCGTAGCCCTGCAGCACCTCCACGCCCAGGCCGGTATAGCGCTCCACGCTGTCGTGGGGCTCAATGGCGGCAATCACGTCGTGGATGCGCTGCATCACCGCGCGGAAACTGAAGCTGGGTGCGGCGTCGTGCAGCCCATAGCGGCGGGCGTGGCGGATCTGGTGTGCGAGCTTGGCGCTCTTGATCAGCGCCTTGCTGGGCACGCAGCCGTAGTTCAGGCAGTCGCCGCCCATCTTGTGCACTTCGATCAACGTGACCTTGGCCTTGACGGCCGCCGCGATATAGGCCGACACCAGCCCGCCCGCGCCCGCACCGATCACCACCAGGTTGCGGTCAAAGGTGTTGGGCCGCACAGCGCGCCAGCGCGCATAGATCTTGCGCTTTTGCATTGCCTCCACCCCCTTGCGCGCCAGCCAAGGAAACACGCCCAGCAGCACGAACGAGCCCAGCAGCGCCGGCGACAGGATGCCCTTGAGTGAATCAATGCGCGCGAGCTGCGTGCCCGCGTTCACGAAGACGGCGGTACCCGCCAGCATGCCCAGCTGGCTGACCCAGTAAAACGTCCATGCCCGCATCTGGGTCAGTCCCATGACGAGGTTGATCACGAAAAACGGCACCAGCGGAATCAGCCGCAGCGTGAACAGGTAGAACGCGCCGTCCTTTTCCACGCCGCGGTTGATCTCGGCCAGCCGGTTGCCAAAACGTGCCTCGATGCTGTCGCGCAGCAAAAACCGCGCGACCAGAAACGCCAGCGTGGCGCCGATGCTGGACGCGAACGACACGATCAGCAGCCCCCAGCCCAGGCCAAAGATCGCACCGCCGGCCAATGTGATGATGGCCGCGCCCGGCAGCGACAGAGCGGTAGCCGCTACATAGATCGAAAAGTAGCTGCCCGCCACCAGCAGCGGCTGGCTTTGCACCAGCGTGGCAAATTGCGCCTGGCTTTGCTTGAGGTAATCCAGGCTGAGGAAGCGGCCCAGGTCCAGTGCAAAGAACGCCACCGCTGCTGCCAGCACCGCGATCACGAGGACGGTCTTCTTGATATTCATGTGTTCTCCTGCAACTGCTTGGCAGGTCGCTCATTGGTCATCGGTTGGCCCAACGGGTATGTCGCCCGAGGGGCTGATTTACTTACCGGTGGAGGTCGCAGAGGTCAGATTCGCCACTGGTTACCCTGTATGGGCTTGTCACGCACCGGCCATACGGTGCAAAGCATTTGCACCACTTCCATCAGGCTCAACCACTCGATGAAGGGGTCCCCCCCGGACGCCTTGCCGCGCTCCCGCCGGAAAGGAAGCCCTGCCTCGCGCACCAGCACAGCGTCTGCATTGGCACGGTCCAGTCCTGATTGGGTGCTGGCAGGGGTGTTACCCGAGGAGTGCATCAAGGAGTTCCGGCTTGTTGAACAGGGCAAAGTATTCACGCACCTCATTCATGTCCAGGGAGTCGCGGTGTATTTTCAGCAGCGCGCGAATGTCGTCCAGGTCGCGCGTTCGCGTTGCATCGTTCACAAAGCCTTGCAGCTTGAAGCCTATGAGCCCTTCGACGCTGATGATGCGCATGCGGCCCATGGGCGTCTCGCGTTCAGACGCCTGCGCCAGCAGGCGGCGCGCCAGGGGGCGCCGCGCGTACAGCAAATCCAGGCCTTCTGTTTCGCGCACATAGTTGGCGGCGTCTTCGCTGCGGTACAGGCACCGATAGCCCAAACCCAGCAGCGCAGCGTGCACCCTGTCGGCGGCTTCAACCTCCACCAGAAAATCCACATCCTGCGTAGCGCGCACCACCTGGTGGGCCACCACGGCCAGGCCTCCGATCAACGCCGGTGCCGTGCCGCTGCGCGCGAACATGCGCAGTGCTTCTCGAATTTGTTCGGCCAGGTTGGACATGTCTCAACGGTCATGGGATCTGTGCAGGCATCATAGCGGCCGCTCGGCCCTGGCGGCGACTGGATGGAGTTGCTGACAACCTGCCAGACATGTCGTCGTGCACGACCCCGCGAGCATCTGAATTCACTCGCAGACTGCGATCTTGCACTGCGCGCAAGGCTGTGGGTGGGGCTGTCGGCGCTTCACTTTGGCGCCCCTTCGCTGCGCTGCGGGGTGCCCTGCGCTTCTCGCTCCGCGGGGCGGCTGCGGTCGCTTCGCAATGGCGCTGATACGCGCCATTCCATAAATCGTCCTCGCCGGTCCGCCTGCGGCGGACTCCCCCCGCTGCGCTGCGATGCTCGGCGCCTAAGAGGCGCGCCGACAGCCCCACCCACAGCCTTGCAGTCGGCGAGGTTGGTGTGCCACCGACGGGCGCTTGGGTGACGCAGACTCCATGTCGGAACGGGACGCATTCGATCCCACAACAGATGCCGGATATACGACGGCCGGTGTTTCCCAAACAGCCAATCTATCGATCAGCCTCTTGCCGTTGAGGGGGATTCCATATAGGGCTGTTAGGCACCGGCGCCACGGATCAATCCTTGGGAGGCTGGTCTGAAAAGCACGTCAGACATACACCGTCGTGGGCTTCGATCACATTGCCCTTGCAACCCGCAGATGCGCAGGGTACGCGGTCCACCGCCTGGGTATGCCCGCACATGAAACAGTACACATTGGTGGAGGTGGGATCATTCGGCTGCAACTGCGCCATCTCCGGTTGGATGCCAACCTCGCGACATTCCAGGGCACAGCGATAACAGATGTAACGGCGGGCCTTTGGAAGAATTCCTAGATAAAGCTCTTGCTCCGCTGGCTTTAGCATTTCGAGCAACTCACTGCATTCCCAAGCTAGCTCTATAAAAACCTCGTCAGTGCTGAAAGCTATCGACGCCGGCGTCGATTCGAGGTACGCGCGGCGCAGTCCAATCCACTTCGCGGGCCCTATCAAATGATGCGAAACATCGAGAATTGTTCTCCACAAAGTTTGAGGATCGTGCTTCAATGACTTGTCCACCGAGTGAATGAACGTGTTCCGTGTTTTCCGTTGTTCTTCGATGCGCTGGACAAAGGCGGTGTCGAGCGGTGTCGGGCGAACGGTGTTGAACAGCCGCACCAAATCTTGGGCGTCGACCGTCCTGAACTCGGTGTACTTCGTATCTCGCGTCGCTGATTCTTTGGGCCATTCTCGCACCGCTCGGTCTAGCAGGAGAAACGGACTCACTTCAGCAATTCTTGCCTTCAACAGGAACTCTACCCCTTGCTGAATCAGTGCCTGGGCGTTTCCAAGTGGTTTCTGTGCTGCGGCCCAGTATTCATCGGTGACCTCGCCGCATTCATCCCAAGCTTCGAGCTCGGACCTTTCCACATGATGGGAAAGCGACGACACAGTATCCCAAGCCAAATTTAGGAGGGAGACTGCTGTTGCCTCAAAGTCTGCTGGAGCGGGTATATCGGTTATCAAGGCAATGCAATTCTTGTCTGTGCTGCTTACGTTTGAGTTAGGCGTCACCTTCATTGGTGATGCACTTGCTCGTTGAGTCTAAGCGTCGCCGTGGGGTCGCGGCTATGAACGCTTGAAAAGCGTGTACCACTCAACTTCGCTGGATTCCCAGCGCTTTCCACTGGAGTCCAGAAGTGCGACTGGCCCCGAAGGCAATTCAGTTCCATCGTCAAGCACGTAGAGACGTACCTTGGAGCTGCGGTCGTAGGAGTACGTAAACGTGCGCACCGAGCTGTCGGCCGCGACAACTCCTACGATTGGCTGCTCGTTTGGCGCAATAAGTTGGATGACTTGCATAGCTCTGCTGCCTGCTCTTAGACGGCCGAAGTATTCAGCCTCGCTCGGGAGTTGATCGATTGGTAGCTGTACGTCACGCTACACATAAGTTTTTGGGTCAATCGACAGCTCGTTTCCTGCGGTGTCGCGAACTTGAACGCCGTGAACTTCTCCGCTGCTTAGGTGCTGTGTAAAGAGGCCTGTGTAGGAAGACATGATTGCGCTCCTTGTGACGACTAATTTGATATATCCCGCAAAACTGCGGAATAACATGGAGAGGTGCGAAATAATGGGGCCCGCGATAATCCTTAGAGTCGTTGCACATCAAGGGCGTGCGGCAATGCGCCGCGCCGGACGCACAGGGATAACAATTTCAGCAAAACCGCCGCCATCCCGCCTCCTTTGAATCTGTCCCTGCGCACCACTATAGCCAGCCGACCCCGCACGGTCGATAGCCGGCTTCCCCCAATCTGAGGGGATTCACACCGGCCCAGCACGAGCCTTGCCGGAGACCGCCGGTAGCGCACTAACCCTGTCGGCTGCAAGGCTGTGGGTGGGGCTGGCGGTGCGCCTCTTTGGCGCCGAGCATCGCAGCGCAGCGGGGGGGAGTCCGCCGCAGGCGGACCGGCGAGGACGATTTATGGAATGGCGCGTATCAGCGCCATTGCGAAGCGACCGCAGCCGCCCCGCGGAGCGAGAAGCGCAGGGCACCCCGCAGCGCAGCGGAGGGGCGCCAAAGTGAAGCGCCGACAGCCCCACCCACAGCCTTGCGCGCAACGCAACAACAAGAAAACTAGGAACGCACAGGCAACTGCAAGGTCACCACAGTCCCTATACCTTCGTCGCTTTCCACCCCCACCGTGCCGCCATGCAGCTCGGCAATGCGCTTGACGATGGCCAGGCCCAGGCCCCTGCCGCCTTCGCCGGTGGCCGGTGCGGCGCTGTGGCGGGCCTGATAGAAGCGATCAAACAGATGGGGCTTGTCGGCGGGCGCGATGCCGGCGCCGCTGTCGCTCACGCCCAGGTGCAGCCAGCCGTCGGCCTGGTGCGCGTGCAGCGTGATGCGGCCACCCGCGGGCGTGAACTTCAGCGAGTTTTCAACCAGGTTGGCCAGCGCGCGCTCGATCAGCTCCACGTCCACCCGCGCATGCAGCGCGGTTTCCTGCGCGGCCAGCGTCACGCCCTGGGCCTGGGCGCGCGCGGCAAAGCGCATGGCCACGTCGTTCAGCAGGTCGTCCAGCGCCAGCGCTTCGGGGCGCAGCTTGAATGCGGGCTCGTCCAGCTGGGCCAGGTCGCCCATGGCCTGCACCAGGCGGGCGGCGTTGCGGGTGTTGCGCAGCGCCACGCTGATCAGTTCGCGGTCGCCCGTGGCGTCTGCTGCGCGTTGCGGATCGGCCCAGCGGTTGTCCAGTGTTTCCAGGCAGGCCGTGGTGGCCGTCAGCGGCGAGCGCAGGTCATGCGACAGGTTGCTGACGCCTTCGCGGCGAAAGTGGTCCAGCCGGCGCAGCGTGGCCCACTGGCTGCGCAGCGTCTGCAGCATGGCCTGCATGCCGCGCGCCAGCTGGCCGAATTCATCGCGCGCCTCGGTGCCGGGCACCAGGGCCAGCGCAGGCAGAGGCGCCGTGGCGGCAGGCCCGTCCAGCCCGTCGCGCGTCACGTCGTCCACGGCGGCGGTCAGGCGCGCCAGCGGCCGCGTGACGGTGGCCGTGACCCAGGCTGCCAGCACCGCCATGCCCACCACCAGCACCAGGATCATCATGAGCCCCGGTTGTGCCAGCGTGCCGCGCAGTGTGGCCACGCGCTCGGCGCTGAACGGCATAGGCTGGCACACGAAATACAGGAAGCCGTCCACCGCCGCGTCGGGGCGGATCGACTGCTGGCGCAGTGGCCGCGCCGCCACCACGGCGGGCTTGGCCGGGTCAGCCGGGTCGGTGCCCATGACGTAGGTGACGGGGCTGGCGCCGGCGGCCTGGCGCACCGGCGCCATGGGCACGCGGTAGCCGGGCGGCAGGCTCACGTCACCCGACGCGGCCAGCACCGCACCCTGGGCGTCCAGCAGGTACAGGCGCACGCCGGGCTCGTACAGCACCAGGTTGCGCAGGAATGCCGCCACCTGGTCGGGCGCGTTGCGGTGCGATTCCAGCAGCTCGGGGTGTTGCTGCGCGACGCGTTGCAGGAAGGCGTTGGCGCGCTGGTAGACCGATTCGTATTCAAACCGCTGGAACGCCAGCACCACCGTTACCAGCACGCCAATGGCGGTGAGCAGGCCCGCCAGCAGGATGGTCAGCGCGATCTTCAGCCGCACGCTCATGGGGTGGGGGCTTCCCGCATGCGGTAGCCCGCTCCCCGTACCGTCAGGATGATCCCGGGCTTGAGCGGGTCGGCCTCCAGCTTGGCGCGCAGGCGGTTGATGTGGGTGGTGACGGTGTGCTCGTAGCCGTCGTGGGTGTAGCCCCACACGGCGTTGAGCAGTTGCCCGCGCGAAAACACCCGCCCCGGGTGGCGCGCAAAGTGCAGCAGCAGATCGAACTCCAGCGCGGTGAATTCGACCAGCCCGCCCCGCAGGCGCACCTGGCGCTTGGCCGGGTGGATCTCCAGCTCGCCGTTGGCAATCGGCGCATCCGCCGCGGCGCCGGGGGCGCTGGCGGCATGCACCAGCTCGGCGCGGCGCAGCAGCGCCTTTACGCGGGCCAGCAGCTCGGCCAGCGAGAAAGGCTTGGTCAGGTAGTCGTCGGCGCCCAGCTCCAGCCCGAGCACGCGGTCCAGCTCGGTGGACTTGGCCGTGAGCATCAGGATGGGTGTGTTGCAGCCACGCGCGCGCAGTGTCTTGCACACGTCCAGGCCATCCATGTGGGGCATCATCAGGTCCAGCACCAGCAGGTCGGCTGGCTGGCGCTCGTGCGCGGCCAGGGCCTCGCGCCCGTCGCCTGTCTGCACCACCTGATACCCCGCGCCCTGCAGGTTGAGCGCCAGCAGGTCCCGGATGTCGGTCTGGTCTTCGGCGATGAGGATGCGTTTCATGGGCTCCATGGCCCTTGAGTCCTGGCGGGGCCGGCTTTCTTACGCAATTGTTATCCAGTTGTGATCTTTCGTGAGGGTGGCGTGAGTTCGGGCGGCCACAGTCCACCCATCGCCCACGAAGGACGCGCCATGCAAGCCCCCACCCCTCACCAGACCAATGCCCTCAACCCCCTGGAATGCGCCGTGGATGGGGCGCAGCTGCACACGCACCGCGCCTACCTGCTGCGCGTGGCCCGCAACAAGCTGCGCGACCCGGCCCTGGCCGAGGACGCCGTGCAGGATGTGTTCGAGGCCGTGCTGGCCGGGCGCGCCCGGTTTGGCGGGCGCAGCGCGCTGCGCACCTGGCTCACCGGCATCCTGCTGCACAAGGTGACCGACCTGCAGCGCAAGGGCATGCGCTACTGCGCGCTGGATGTGGCGCCCGACGGCGATGACGAGGCCGCCGATCGTTACGAGACCGCCTGCGATGCCCCGGGGCCCGAAGACAGCGCGGCGCAGCGGGAGCTGCTGGCGCGCACGCTGGCCTGCATCGACCGTCTGCCCGCCGCGCTGCGGGACGTGATGTGGCGTCGTGCCATTGACGACGAGCCGACCGAAACGGTGTGCCGCCAGCTGGGCATCACGCCTGATGCCATGTTCGTGCGGCTGCACCGTGCCCGCCGTCAGATTGAGGCGGCCATGCCGTGCTGACTGCCCGGCAGTGGCAGCCCGTTAGCATTCAGCCTTTCAGACTTCACCACCCGTGGGCCGCCCCCACGGCACACCAACGCCCATGCGTGACGACAGCGCCACCGTGACCGCCCGCCTGGCCGCTGCCTTGCGGGACAGCGCCAGCCCCTGGGCCGGCGCCGCGCTGGTGCGCCTGCCCGACAAGGGTCTGGCGCATGACCATGTGCGCATCACGGGCAGCGGGCTGCTGGCGCGTATTCCCAAGCAAAGCCAGATGCGCCTGACCCCGGCGGACAACCTGGCCTACCAGGCCGCGTGTTTTGAGCGCGCCGCCGCTGGCGGCCATGCGCCGCGCCTGCACGGCGTGCTGGCGCCCTGCGCCAACCTGCCGCGCGGCGCGTTGCTGGTGCAGGAGGTGCAGGGCCGCACGGCCGCATTGCCGGGCGATCTGGCCGCCATCGTGCAGGCGCTGGCCGCGCTGCATGCACTGCCGCTGCCCGCGCCGGCCGCGCGCCGGCCGTTGCTGGACGATGAGGACGCGCTGGCCGCGCTGTATGAAGAGCTGGCGCAGCAGGCGCAATACCTGGCCGCGGCGGGCGTGGCCCCGGCCGTGGCGCGGGCCGTGACCCAGGAGCTGCAGCAGCTGAACGCACTGTGCAGGGCCGACGCCCGTCCGCCGCGCCACCTGATTGCCTTTGACGGCCACCCAGGCAATTTCATCGTGCAGCACCATGGCGCGGCGGTGGGCCATGCCGTGCTGGTGGACCTGGAAAAGTGCCGCTACAGCTACCCCGCGCTGGACATCGCCCATGCCACGCTCTACACGTCCACCACCTGGGACCTGGACAGCTGCGCCGAGCTGACGCCGGCGCAGGTGCAGGGCGCCTACGCCACCTGGGCTGCGGCCGTGGGGCCGCGCGTGGCCGCGCCCGCGCAGGCCTGGCACGTGCCGCTGCGCCGTGCCATGTGGCTGTGGTCCCTGACGTGGTGCGCCAAGTGGCGTGTGCTGTCGACGGCTGTGGCACCCGCGGACGCGGACGGCGAAGACTGGTCTGCCGGCCAGAGCGACGCCGCGCTGGTGGCGCATGTGCGCGGCCGGGTGGACCACTACCTGCAGCCAGATGTGGTGGCGCGCATGCGCGATGAATTCGATGCACTGCAAGGCGCGCTGGACGAGGCGCTGGCCGCATGAAGCTGGCCATCATCGTGCCGGTGCTGAATGAAGGCGCCGCGCTGGCGCAGCGGCTGCTGGCGCTGCAGCCGCTGCGCCAGCGCGGCGCGCAACTGCTGGTGGTGGACGGCGGCAGCACCGACGCCAGCGCAGCCACCGCCGCGGCCTGGGCTGACCAGGTGCTGGCCGCGCCGCGCGGGCGTGCCGCGCAGATGAACGCCGGTGCCTGCGCCACGCGGGCCGATGTGCTGCTGTTCCTGCATGCCGACACGCAACTGCCGCCGGACGCCGATGTGCTGGTCATGCAGGCGCTGGACGCGGGCCATGACTGGGGCCGGTTCGATGTCCGCATTGAAGGCCGGCACCCGCTGCTGCCCATGGTGGCCGCGTTCATGAACTGGCGCTCGCGCCTGAGCGGCATCGCCACCGGCGACCAGGCGATGTTCGTTCGGCGCGCGGTGTTCAACGCCGTGGGTGGCTTTGCACCGCAGCCGCTGATGGAAGACATCGCCCTCAGCCGGCGCCTGCGCCGCCTGGGCCCGCCCGCCTGCCTGGCCGCGCGCGTGACCACCTCGGGCCGGCGCTGGGACCAGCACGGCCTGTGGCGCACCATCATGCTGATGTGGCGGCTGCGCGCGGCGTACTTTCTGGGGACCAGCCCGCAGGCCCTGGCCCTGCGCTATGGCTACACCACGCGCGCCCCGGCGGCGGTGGCTGTGCTGGCCAAGGCGCCGGTACCGGGCCTGGCCAAAACCCGGCTCATTCCCGCGCTGGGCGCCGCCGGCGCAGCCCGTGCACAACGCGGCTTTGCCTTGCAGACGCTGGCCACGGCGCGCGCCGCGGCCACCGGCTCCGTCAGCCTGTGGTGCGCACCGGATGCTGGCCACCGCTTCTTTGCCGCGCTGCGCGCGCGCCACGGCGTGGCCTGCCTGGCGCAGCCCGGCGGCGACCTGGGCGCGCGCATGGCCAGCGTGATGCACCGGCACTTTGACGGCACATCGCCGGTGCCGCTGCTGATCGTAGGCACCGACTGCCCGGTGCTCACGCCAGCCCACCTGCAGCAGGCCGCCGATGTGCTGCAAGCCCATGACGCGGTGCTGATCCCGGCCGAAGACGGCGGCTATGTGCTGATCGGCCTGCGCCGGCCCTTGCCTGCGGTGTTTGAAGGCATTACCTGGAGCACGCCGCAGGTGCTGATGCAAACCCGCGAGCGGCTGCGGGCCACGGGCGCGAGCTGGCAGGAGCTGCCCATGCTGTGGGATGTGGATGAGCCGGCGGATTGGGCGCGATTTAAAAACAAGTCATAGGTTTATTTTTGTTTGATAAATTAAACTCATAGGTTATTATTTGTTGAATCAAATTCAACCTATCACTCCCATGAAAAGCCGCCTGCAGGAGTTGAAACTCCATCAAACCGATGCTGCGCTGACCGCCTGGCGAAATGCCGCTTTGCCCGCGCGCCCCGCCACTGGCTGGTCGCGTGCCATCCGGGATGCGCTGGGCATGACAGCCAGGGCGCTGGCGGCCCGCTTGGGCATGACCTCGGCTGGCGTGCACAAGCTGGAGCAGGCCGAGGCGGATGACGCCATCACGCTGGCCAGCCTGCGCAAGCTGGCCGAAGCACTGGACTGTGAGTTGCGCTATGCCCTGGTGCCCCGCACATCATTGCGGCAATACCTGAACGACCGCGCACAGACGGTGGCGCGGGAACGCTTGCGCCCTGTATCGCATTCCATGTCGCTGGAAGATCAGGCCGTGCGCGGCGTGGCTGGGGAACTCCAGCGCGACTTGCTGGCGCAGGAACTGTTGCGTGGCCCGCGCCGTGAACTGTGGTGATCCCGTTTGACCCCGCACCCGGTGCCACGCCGCTTGATGCGGACGAGTTGGCCGCGCTGGTGCCGCGGCATATCACCACGCAGGAGGAACTGAACACCTGGGAGGAGGCCAACATCCTGCAGGGTGAGCGATGGGCGTTGCGTCAAAAACGCCGCGACCTGCTGGACGAAGGTTTTGTGCGTGACCTGCATCGCAAGATGTTTGACCAGACCTGGCGGTGGGCGGGCACATTCCGGTCCAGCGACAAAAACATCGGCGTGAGCTGGCCGCAGGTCGCGCGGCGCTTACGCGACCTGCTGGACAACACCCGCTACCAGATGGAGCACCAGGTCTACGGCGGCGACGAACTCGCCGCACGTTTTCACCACCAACTGGTATGGATCCACCCGTTTCCCAATGGCAACGGGCGTCATGCGCGCCTGATGGCAGACCTGCTTGCGGTCCGGCTCGACCGGCCCCGCTTTACCTGGGGCAGCGGTGCCTCACTGATGGCGCGCGGTGATTCGCGCTCCGCCTATCTGCAGGCTTTGCGCGCAGCGGATCAGTGCGACATGGCGCCACTCATTGAATTTGCACGAAGCTGAGCAACCTGGACCCATCTATCGCATGCAGCCGCCAACCTCGCACCCCGACGACTGGTACCGCTCGCGCCTGGCCCCACCCACCGGCCGCGTGCGCGTGGTGATCGACACCGACACCGCCAATGAAATCGACGACCAGTTTGCGCTGGCCTGGGCGCTGCGCTGCCCGCAGCAACTGGACGTGGTGGCGGTGTATGCCGAACCCTTTTCGTTCGCGCACCGGCGCGCCAGCTACCCGGCGGGCGCGCACGATGCGCCGCCGTTCAACCCGCCGGGCGAAGGCATGGCGCGCAGCTACCAGGAAATCATCAAGGTGCACGGTCTGCTGGGCCTGCCGCATGCGGGCCGTGCGTTCCGGGGCGCGGCGGCTTACATGGCGCAGCCGCGCACACCGGTACGCAGCGAGGCGGTGGACCACCTGATTGCCACCGCACGCGAACACACGCCCGGCGGGCCACCGCTGTATGTGCTGGCGCTGGGCTGCGTGACCAACATCGCCAGTGCCTTGCTGCTGGCCCCCGATATCGCTGAACGCATCGTGGTGGTGTGGACCAGCGGCTACCCCAGCCACGCGCCGCACGTCAACCAC
This sequence comes from Pseudomonadota bacterium, assembly GCA_020161775.1. GTDB lineage: Bacteria > Pseudomonadota > Gammaproteobacteria > Burkholderiales > Burkholderiaceae_C > RAM1. The sequence goes on along the minus strand of JAIUOW010000006.1, from coordinate 65,010 downwards.
AGCTTCAACCTGGAGCAGGACCTGTGGGCCAGCCAATGGCTGCTGGACAGCGGCGTGCCCCATGTGTACCTGCCCGGCTACCACGTGGGCGCCCAACTGCGCCTGTCCCTGGCCGAGGTGGAGCGCTACGTGCAGGACAGCGGCGCGATCGGCGGCTACCTGCACCAGCTGTTCACCCACAACCCGCTGTGGGCCATCCTGGGCAATAACCCCACGCTGGCCGGTGAGCCGCACAGCTGGGTGATCTGGGACCTGATCTGCATCGCCTGGGTACTGAACCCGGCCTGGGTGCCCAGCGAGCTGGTGCGCACGCCGGTGCTGATGGCTGACAAGCGATGGCAGGCGCAGCCGGGGCGCCACTGGATGCGCGAGGCCCATGCGGTGGAGCGCGACGCGATCTTCAACGCCTTTTTTTCTGCGCTGCGGCGTTGAACCGCCTGGCTTGCGCCATGGATGGGTGGCCTGGATTGAAGGTTTTTCCTGAACAAGAAGCAGGTTGATGCTGCTTTTTCCTCCCTGCGCGCCCGCGTATGGTCGGGCCTTCATTTTCGATTCCCCGAAGGAGACCCCATGAAGAAAGTACTTGGTCTGGCCGCGCTGGTGCTCGCGCTGGGCACCACCATGGCCTTTGACGTTGAAGCCAAGCGGCTGGGCGGCGCCAAGTCCAGCGGCATGCAGCGTCAGCAGACAACGCAGCCCGCCACGCCGGCCAACACGCCCGGCAGCCCGGCACAGGCTGCGCCCGCGGCCGGCGCCACCGCTGCTGCGGCAGCCCCCGCCGCCGCAGCGGCCAAGCGCAGCTGGATGGGCCCGATCGCCGGCCTGGCCGCTGGCATTGGCCTGATGGCGCTGGCGTCTCACTTCGGCTTTGGCGAGGCCATGGCGAATTTCATGATGATGATGCTGATCGGCGTGGTGATCCTGGCGGTGATCGGCTTCGTGATGCGCAACCGCATGGCCCGCAACGCCACGCCCGCCGCGGCTGGCATGGGCACTGGCAGTAGCCAGGCCGGCGGCAGCTTCGGCGGCGGCTTTGGCGGCGCGCCCGCCGGTGGCACGCGCATTGGCTCGGCGCTGGGTGGCGTGAGCGCCGCCGCCGCCCGGCCGTCCGCGATCCCGGCGGACTTTGACGCGGCAGGCTTTGCCCGCAATGCGACGCAGCAGTTCCTGGCGCTGCAGGTGGCCAACGACGCACGCGACCTGCAACGCCTGCGCGACTACCTCACGCCCGAGATGTTCGAGGAAGTGCGCGGCGACGTGGAAGCACGCGGAGACGCGCCGCAGCAGACCCAGGTGTTTGGCCTGAACGCCCAGGTGCTGGAAGCGGTGGAAGAAGGCGACCGCTACATCGTGAGCGTGCGCTTCACCGGCGGCATCCGTGACCAGGCCCATGCCGACACGGAAGACCTGGACGAAGTCTGGCACCTGACCAAGCCGCGCACCGGCTTCGGCGGCTGGGTGGTGGCCGGCATCCAGCAGGTCACACCGAACGCGTAAACCAGACCAGCGATGCCTCAACCCGGCGTCGCGTTCTTCAAGCCATCCAGCATCCGCTGCACCAGCGGATGCTGGATTTTTCTTTCTGCCGAGATCAGGTAGAACGCCTCGACCAGGTCGGGGCTGTTGCCCAACTGCACGATGCCGGGGTCGGCCAGCAGCTCCCTGGCGGACAGGCGGGACGCCGGAAACGCGCCCATGCCGCTGCGCCCGAAAGCCGCCAGCAACGCGCTGTCTTCAAACTCGCCCACGATGTCCGGGCGCAGCCCCTCGCGCTCCAGCCAGTGGTCAATGCGCGGGCGCACGGCCGCATGGCCGGTGGGCAGCAACACCGGCATCTGCGCCAGGCAGGCCGGAAAGCGCGCACGGCGTTTGCCGCCCAGCTTGTCGATCAACGCCGCGGGTGCAAACCAGGCCAGCGGCGCTTCACCCAGCTTGTGGCTGTACAGGCGCAGGTTGGGGTTGTTCGTGGGGGCGGCGCGGTCGGCCAGCAGGGCGTCGAGCTTGTGCAGCGCCAGCTCGGCCAGCAGGCGGTCGAATTCATCCTCATGACACAAGAGCCGTGCGCCAGTGTCGGCCACGGCGGGGCGCAGCAGGTGGCGTACCACCAGCTTGGGCAAGCCGTCCGAGATGCCCACGCGCAGGCGCATGCCCACACCGGTGGCCGCTTCGCGCACCGCCGCGGGCAGGGCCTCGCCCAGCTGGAAGATCTGCTCGGCCAGTGCCATGGCCGCCTCGCCGCCTTCGGTCAGCACCAGCGCGCGGCCGGATGGCTTGAACAGCGCATGGCCCAGCTCCTGCTCCAGTGCGCGCACCTGGGCGCTGACGGTCTGCACCGCCATGCCCAGCCGGTCAGCCCCGCGGGACATGCCGCCTTCCTTGGCGACGACCCAGAAGTAATAGAGATGGCGGAAGTTGAGCGGCGTGGCCATGGGTTCAGGGCGCCACCGCCGCGCCGCTGATGCCGTGGCGCGCCAGCGCATCGGCCACGAAGCCGCTGCGCTTCATGTCTTCCACATAAGCGGCCAGTGCCGCGGCGGCCTCGGCGCCCCGGCTGCGCGGGCAGCCCATGGCCTGCTGGATCACCATGAAGCGATCCGGCAGCAGGCGGATGCCGCCCAGGCGCGCGGCGTCTGCCTGCAGCTGCTGCTTCACACCAGCGGCCACGTCGGCGCCTTGCGCCAGGAAATAGTCCACCACCGCCGGCGAGCTGGGCGCGCGCAGCAGGGTGGCATGCTGGATCTCGCGGCTGAGGTACAGGTCGTAGGCGCTGCCCTGGCCGACCACCACGCGCGTGCCGGTACGGTCCACTTCGTCCGTGCGGGTGAGCGGGGATTCATCGCGCACGGCATAGCAGCCTTCGATCAGCACATAGGGCGCGGTGAAGTGGATGCTTTCGCCGCGCTTGGGATCAATGGCGAAAAAGCCGATGTCGGCCTGCCCGTTCGTCACCGCATTCACCGACTGGGCGGCGGTGCCGAACACCACCAGCTCCAGGGCCAGCCCCAGGCGCTGCGCAAACCCGCGCGCCAGGTCCACCGACACGCCCCTGGCCGTGCCGGTGGCCGGGTCCGGCGCCGCCAGGATGGGGTTGCCGGTGTTGATGGAGGCGCGCAGGCGTCCGGTGAGGGCGAAGGCGGCAACGATGGCGGCGGGGATGGAAGGCGGGCTGGTCATGGCGCGTTGCAAAGGTGTTGAGGCTGCAAGCTGCGATGGTAACCATGCCCCATGGGAAAATCCGCCGCATGCCTGCCCTGGTTCACACCGCGTTCTACAAGTTCGTCCCGCTCGCAGACCCGGACGGCGTGGCGGCGCACCTGCGCCAGCGGCTGGCGGCGGCAGCGGGGCTGACCGGCAGCATCCTGCTGGCCACGGAGGGCATCAACGGCATGCTGGCGGGGCCTGAAGACGCGGTGGACGGCATCGAACAGGCCTTGCAGCACGACGCAGCCCTGGGCGGCGCTTTCGCTGGCATGGCATTCAAGCGCAGCGCCTGCCGCACGCCGCCGTTTGCGCGGCTGAAGGTCCATGTCAAGAAGGAAATCGTGCCGTTGGGCGTGGACGGCGTGGACGCGCGGCGCACCGGCATCAATGTATCGCCGCAAGACTGGCGGCAACTGATCAAAGATCCCGACGTGGTGCTGCTGGACAACCGCAACAGCTTTGAATTCCGCCTGGGGCATTTTGCGGGCGCGGTGGACCCCGGCGTGGCGAACTTCCGCGACTTCCCGGCGTACGTGCAAGCCCATGCTGCCCAGTGGCAGGCGCAGGGCCAGCGCGTGGCCATGTACTGCACCGGCGGCATCCGCTGCGAAAAGACCAGCGCCTGGATGCAGGGCATGGGGCTGCAGGTGTACCAGCTGGACGGCGGCATCCTCAACTACTTCCAGCAGATGCCCGATGCGCAGCAGGACTGGCATGGCGAATGTTTTGTGTTTGACAACCGCGTGGCGCTGGACACCCGGTTGAATGAGACTGCTACCACGCTGGAAGACGTGTACCAGGCCACGCCCGACGGTGCCTGGCGCCTGGCGCGCGCGCGGCGGCTGGCGCAGGCCGCGCACGCGCCGGGCGGCTGAGCATGTTGCCCGTACGCGATGGCGTGGGTGCCAGCCAGGTTGGCCTGCCTGAGGGGCCGTGGGCGTGCATGCTCGACTTTCTGGTGCAGCGTTTTCCCGCGATCCCGGCCGCGCAGTGGCGCGAGCGCATGGCCCGGGGCGACGTGGTGGATGAAGCGGGCCGCCGCATCACGCCCGGCGAGCCCTACACCGCGCATGGCAAGCTCTACTACTACCGCAGCGTGCCAGATGAAGAGCCCAGCGCGGCGCCGGTGAGTGTGCTGTTTGAAGACGAACTGCTGGTGGTGGCGGACAAGCCGCACTTCCTGAGCGTCACGCCCTCGGGCCACTACCTGCAGCAGACCCTGCTCGTGCAGCTGCGCCGCCAGCTGGGGCTGGACGGCCTGACGCCGCTGCACCGGCTGGACCGGGAGACCGCCGGCGTGGTGCTGCTGGCCAAGCAGCCGGCCACCTGCGCGCTGTACCACCGGCTGTTCTTCAGCCAGGGCGTGACCAAGACCTACGAAGCCATTGCAGCCCGGCCGGACGGCATGGCGCTGCAGTTTCCGCTCACGCGTGCCAGCACGCTGGTGGAGGGTGAACATTTCATGCAGATGCGTGAAGCGGGGGGCGAGGTAGCAGGCGAGGCGGTGGGCACGCCCAACGCCAGCACCCGGATTGAATGGCTCGAAACCCGCGGCGCCCATGCGCGCTATCGCCTGTGGCCGGCCACGGGCAAGCGCCACCAGCTGCGCGTGCACATGGCCGCGCTGGGCCTGCCCATCCTGGGCGACCGCATTTACCCGCGCTTGCTGCCGCACGGCAGCGACGACCCGGCCAACCCGCTGCGGCTGCTGGCGCAAGCCATTGCGTTTCGCGATCCGGTCACGGGGCAGGCGCGCAGCTTTGCGAGCCGCCAGCGGCTGGATTTTCCGCAAGCGCCACAAGCGGACGTAGTTCTGCGCTGACAACCGCTGGGGCAACCGCGCTGACGGTTGCGGGCCAGGACAGCGCCTAGATTGGAGGCTGCGCATCGCAGGGATGCGCCAGACCTTCACTCTTCCAACATCAGGAGTCCCCACATGAGCAAAGCACCCCCCAAAAAAGGCGACGCCGTCGACCTGCTGGATGCCGATCACATCGCCGTCAAGAAGCTGTTCCAGCAATTCAACAAGCTGGCTGAATCCGATGCCCCCGCCAGCCAGCGCAAGCCGCTGGCCGACCAGATCTGCCTGGCGCTGAACGTCCATGCGCAGCTGGAGGAGGAGCTGTTCTATCCCCCCGTGCGCGAAGCCACGGCCAGTGACGACATCATGGACGAGGCCGACGTGGAGCATGCCAGCGCCAAGGACCTGATCGCGCAGATCGAGGCCATGGATGCCGATGAGAGCCACTTCAACGCCAAGGTGAAAGTGCTGGGCGAGATGATCGACCACCACGTGACCGAAGAGCGGGAAAAGATGTTCCCGCAGGCGCGCAGCAGTGGCCTGGACCTGGCCGGCATGGTGCCGGCGCTGCAGGAGCGCAAGGCCCAGCTCATGCAGGAGATGGGCGAGGGCGTGGCGGCCTGAGCCGGCTGGCACCGCGCAATCGCAGACAATGGCCGGCAGATGCCCGGGTGGGCATCACCACCCACGGGGACCTGCCGCCATGAAGCTCAAGACAATCGCCCTCGGCCTGCTGGCCGTGGTGGCCGTGGCCGGCACCGCCGGCTGGTTCAGCCTGGACAAGGAGACGCGCGGCCTGCTGGCCACCGTGCCCACCAACCGCGACCTGCTGTTCTGGACGGTGCCCCAGCGCGACGCAGCCTTCCGCGCGCTGGACCGCATCCCGCTGCTGGCGCGCGCGCGGCCCGTGGCGGCCAGCGGCACGCCGTCACCGCTGCCGCCCGGCCCGCCGCTGAAGCTGGGCAAGGATGCAGATGTGGATGCCTTCATGGCGGCCCAGCGCAGCGCGGCGGTGGTGATCCTGCACGACGGCAAGCTGCGCCTGGAGCGCTACGGCCTGGGCTTTGATGCCACCGGGCGCTGGACCAGCTTTTCGGTGGCCAAGTCCCTGACGTCCACGCTGGTGGGCGCGGCCATCCGCGACGGCTACATCAAGAGCATGGACGACAAGGTCAGCGACTACATCCCGCAGATGAAGGGCTCGGCCTATGACGACGTGAGTATCCGCCAGCTGCTGACCATGACCTCGGGCGTGCGCTGGAACGAGGACTATGGTGACCCCAATTCCGACGTGGCGCGCTTCAACAACCACAAGCCCGAGGACGGTGTGGACTCGCTGGTGAGCTACATGCGCCAGCTGCCGCGCGTGGCGCCGGCCGGCACGCGCTGGCACTACAGCACCGGTGAGACCAACCTGGTGGGCATCCTGCTGGCCCAGGCGACGAAGAAGCCGCTGGCCAATTACCTGTCTGAAAAAATCTGGGCGCCCGCGGGCATGGAGCAGCAGGCCACCTGGATCCTGAGCAAGACCGGCCAGGAGATCAGCGGCTGCTGCATCCAGGCCGCCACGCGCGACTTTGCCCGCGTGGGGCAGTTCATCCTGAACGGTGCGATGGTCAACGGCCAAAGCATCGTGCCCGACGGCTGGCTGGCCGAGGCCACGTCCACCCGCATGCCCATTGGCCAGGCGGACCGGGGCTATGGCTACCAGTGGTGGACCTATGCCGACGGCAGCTATTCAGCGCGCGGCATTTTCGGCCAGGGCATCTTCATCGACCCGAAGCGCAAGCTGGTCGTGGCGCTGAACGCCAACTGGGGCACCGGCGCCAATGACCGCAGCTCTGGCGCCCAGCGCGAGGCGTTCTATCAGGCCGTGCAAAAGGCCATCGACGACGAGGCTGGCGCCGCCCGCTGACCCCGGCCCGTGCGCTGTCTGCTCAGTACACTCAGCGCCACCATGAACCTGTTTCCGCTGGCGATCCTCGCCGTTATCGCCCTGTGGTTTGTCCGCGCCAAAGACCAGCGCCAGCGCATCGCGCTGCTGGCCAGCCATCTGGGCCCGCACCAGATTGAAAAGCACATGGAGACCTTGACCCAGGGCTACCTGCGTGCCCTGGGCGAGGCTGACGGGCAGCGGCGTGACCAGATCTTCAGCATGCTGCAGTCCACCGAGCAGGCGCTGGCCGCGCAGATGCGGGCGCTGGCGGTGGATTTCGCGAAGGTGGATGCGGCCCATGCGCGCGTGAGCCGCCTGCCGCTGTACCTGCCCTGGCTGACCCGCCTGTTGCCCGCGGCCACGTTTGACATGCGCCAGGCGCTGGTGGTGCATGCCGACGGCATTGGCCGCATGGTGGAGGCGGTGGACCTGCCGGCACGCGAACGCGCCTTCACGCTGTCGGCCGAGCTGTTCCTGCTGCAGCACACCTGCCACTGGTTCTGCAAGTCGCGCATGGTGGCCTCCGCGCGTATGCTGGCACGGCACCAGACGGCCTATGCGCAGTTGGTGCAGTCGGTATCGGCACCAACACGCGCCGCGTACCAGGCCCTGGTGGGTTAGCTCAGTCGACCGCAGGGCGGTCTGACTGCGCCCAGGTGTAGGCCACGCCCACGCCCACGGTCACGCCCGTGGTCTGGCGCACCAGCGGGCTGGCCCGGTTGGCCGCGCCGGCCACGCTTTGCAGCCGGGTGAAGGCAAACAGCCGCCAGTCGGGCGCCAGCTGGCGTGATGCCGACAGCGACAGGCGCCAGGCCACCAGGCCGCTTTCAGCGGTGTAGGCCGGGCGGCCTGGCGTGGCATAGCGCGGCGCCACGCCATAGAAGGTGTCGGCCAGCTTGCGGTCGGCAAAGATGGCGCTCACGCCGGTGCTGTAGCGCCAGCCCCCGGCCGTGGCACGCGCATACGACAGCTCGGGCTCAAAAGCCACACCCCGGTGGGCCGCGCCGTCGCTCAGGTCGAACACCCCGCGCAGGGGAAATTCGGCCTGCCACCGGCCGCCCAGCGCCGGGCCCAGGTCCCATTTGAGCCGTGGGCCAAATTCCACCAGCGTGCCCAGATCGGGCATGCCGCGGCGCGCCTCGATGTCGTCGGAGCTGGAGCCAAAGGCGCCAGATACGCCGATGTCCACTTCCACCGTGGGCGTCTTCAGCGCGCGGATGCCTAAAGCGTTGCGGTCGGCGCGAAAGTATTTGCCGCGATAGACGAAATAGGGCAGGGCGATGGCGCCGTTGACCTGTCTGTCCGAGCCCGGATAGGCCTGCTGGCTGTAGGCGGCGCCAAACGCGCCTACCTCCCACAGCGGCTGGTCGGGGGCCTGCTGGGCGGCGGCGCAAAGGGGCGCGAGCGCCAGCAGCAAGGCGGCGCGGGTGGCTGGAAGCTTGGGCGTGGGTGTCATGGAGGTACAGCTTGAAAAAGGTGCGGCCAGCATAGCGGCCGGCCAAAGACCCTTGGGTGGCGTCCGGTTCGCGTGCGGTGTCCGGTTCGCAGGTGGTGTGACCAGGATCAAGTCGCGCCGCGCCGTGCGCGCGCACAGTAGGGGCATTGCTTCAATCACGAACCACCATGAGCACCTTTGAACACGCCACCCTGATGCAGGGCCTGAACACCCAGATGGCGCAGCTGCGCAAGGCACAACCCGAGGCCATGGCGGGTTTCACCCAACTGGCCAAGGCCGCCATGGCCGAAGGCGCGGTCAGCGCCAAACACAAGGAACTGATCGCGCTGGCGGTGGGCATCACGCAGCACTGCTCGGGCTGCATTGCCTTTCATGTGAAGGCGCTGCACAGGCTGGGCTGCACGCGCGCCGAGCTGGAGGAGATGCTGGCCGTGTGTGTCTACATGGGCGGTGGCCCGGCGCTCATGTACGCCGCCGAGACCCTTACGGCCTGGGAGGCGCTGGCACCGGTTGCATGAAGGCGTCGTGGGTGCTCAAAAACACCTTGCCGTGCAGCCGCTGGCCCAGCTCCGTGCCACGCAGCCGGTCCATCACAGGGCCCTTGACTTCGGCGAGCGTGAATTCAATGCCGCGCGCGGCCAGGTTGCGTTCCATTTGCGTCAGCACGCCCAGCGCCGTGGCGTCGATCTGGTTGATGGCAGAGCAGATCAGCACCACGCGGCGCACCGTGGCGTCGCGCGCCAGCAGGGCCTCGATGCGGTCTTCCACCACCGTGGCGTTGGCGAAGAACAGGCTTTCGTCCACCCGCACGGCCAGCAGGCCGGGCACGGTTTCCACCTGGAAGCGCTCCACGTTGCGGAAATGCTGGGTGCCTGGCAGGCGGCCCACCACCGCAATGTGCGGGTGGGTGTTGCGCCAGACGATGGTGCCCAGCGACAGGGTCACGCCCAGCAGGATGCCGGCTTCCACCCCGAACACCACCACGCCGGCGGCCGTGGCCAGCAGCGCCAGCGCGTCCGCGCGGTCGTAGTGCCAGGCGTGGCGCAGCGTGTCCAGGTCGATCAGCGACGTCACGGCAATGATGATGGTGGCGGCCAGCACCGCATGCGGCAGGTAGAAGAACCAGCCGGTCAGCGCGGCGATCACCACTGCCATCAGCACGGCCGAGATCACGCCGGCCAATGGCGTCTGGGCGCCCGCGGCAAAGTTGACCACCGAGCGCGCGAAGCCGCCCGTGACCGGGTAGCCGCCCGAGAACGCGCTGGCCATGTTGGCCGCGCCCAGGCCCAGCAGCTCGCGGTTGGGCTGGATGCGTTGCTGGCGCTTGAGCGCCAGCGATTGCGCCACCGAAACACTTTCCACAAAACCCACCAGCGAGATCAGCAGCGCGGGCAGCCACAGCTGGCCCAGCGTACCCATGCTGGGCACCGGCAGGCTGAGCTGGGGCAGGCCCTGCGGCACGGCACCCACCACGCTCACGCCGGCTGACTGGTCCAGCCGCAGCAGGCCCACCACGGCGGTGGAGGCGATCACCGCCAGCATGGGCGCGAGCTTGGCCAGCAGGTCGGCCGTCTTGGCGCCCAGGCCGATGTGCTGCAGCGCGCGCGCCATCCAGCGCCGCGCTGCCCACAGGAACAACAGGCTGGCCACACCGATGACCAGCGTGACGGGCCGGGTCTGCGGCAAGGCCGTTGCGAGGCCGTGCAGCACGTCGAGCACATCACTGCCCGCGACCTTCACGCCCAGGATGTGTTTGATCTGCCCCACCGCGATCAGCACGGCCGAGCCGGTGATGAAGCCGCTGATGACCGGGTGGCTCAGGAAATACGCCAGAAAGCCCAGCCGCAACGCGCCGAAGGCCAGCAGCATCACGCCCGACAGCAATGACAGCTGCATCGCCAGCGCCACGTACTCGGCCGAGCCGGCCGCCGCCAGCGGCTGCAAGGCGCTGGCCGTCATGAGCGATGCCACCGCCACCGGGCCCACGGCCAGCGTCATGCTGGAGCCCAGCAGGGCGTAGGCGATGATCGGCAGGATGCTGGCGTACAGCCCCACCTCGGGCGGCAGCCCGGCCAGCAGCGCATAGGCCAGGCTCTGCGGGATCAGCATCACCGTGACGATGATGCCGGCCGTCAGGTCCCCGGCGAACCAGGCCCGCTGGTAGTGGCGCAACCATTCAGGAAGCCATTTCATTGCCGGGCCTTTCGTTTTGCGGGTGTGTTTGCGAGCGGGGGTTACTGGCCGGTGGCCAGGCTGTACAACTGGGCCGAACGTGCGCCCGAGCGGCAGAACGCCAGCACCGGGCCGGGCGCCGTGGCCAGGGCCTCGCGCATGGCCACGGCCTGGTCAGCGGTGATGGCACCACTGACCACCGGCAGGTAGATGTAGTTCAGGCCCAGCGCCTGGGCGGCGGCCTCGAACTCGCGGCTGGGGGGCTGGCCAGGGCCGCCTTCACCGTCCGGCCGGTTGTTGATGAGGGTCCTGAAGCCCTGTGCGGCCACAGCCGGCAGGTCGTGCGCCGACAGTTGGGCGGCCACGGCGAACTGCGGGGTCAGGGCTTTCGTCGGTACGGTCATGGGTGACTCCTTTCGGGAATTGGCAGTGGCACAGTTTCAGTGCGCGCCCGCCGGATCACGCGGCGCACGGCGCTCCAGCAGCTCGAACACGTACATGCCCGCGAGCATGGCCACCACGAACACGGCCGCCTTGGGCTGGCCCGCGCCCAGCGACACCAGCGCCGGGCCCGGGCAGAAGCCGGCCAGGCCCCAGCCCGCGCCGAACACCAGGCCGCCCACCACCAGGCGGCGGTCGATGTCGGTGGACTTCGGCAGGTGCAGCGCGCCCCCCAGGAAGGTGGTGGTGCGCTTCTTGGCGATGGCAAACGCGAACACGCCCACCATGATGGCGCCGCCCATCACCAGGGCGAGCGACGGGTCCCATTGACCAAACAGGTCGAGGAAGCCGGTCACCTTGCCGGGATCGGTCATGCCCGAGAGGATCAGGCCAATGCCGAACAGCAGGCCCACGGCGAATTCAGAAATGCGGTGTTGCATGAGGTACTCCTTGATTGGCGATGCGGCTTATGCGAAAGCGTGGCGCGCGAGGTAGACGGTGACAAAGCCCGCGCCCATGAAGGCCAGCGTGGCCACCAGCGAACGCGGCGACAGGCGCGACAGGCCACAGACGCCGTGGCCACTGGTACAGCCCGAGCCATAACGCGTGCCCACACCGACCAGCAGGCCGGCGATCACGATGGTGGCCCAGCCGGCGTCGATGCGCGGCGTTGTCGGCCCCGCCACCATGAAGTACAGCAGTGGGGCGGCCAGCATGCCGGCCAGGAAGGCCAGGCGCCAGCCGGTATCACCCTTCACAGGGCGAAGCAGGCCGCCCAGGATGCCGCTGATGCCGAGAATGCGGCCGTTCACCAGGATGAACAGGGCCGAGGCCAGGCCCAGCAGGATGCCGCCGGCCAGCGAGGCCCAAGGCGTGAAATGAGTCCAGTCGATCGTCATGGTGTCTTACTCCTTGGGGGTTCCACAAAATTGAAGATAAAGAACGTTCAGCACGGCCAGCGCCTGCGGGCTGTCGATGCGGTAATAAATGTTTTTGCCCTCGCGCCGGGTGCTCACCAGCCCCTCGTCGCGCAGCACGCCCAGCTGCTGGGACAAAGTGGGCTGCAGGATGCCGACGATTTCCTCCAGCTCGCCCACGCGCTTTTCGCCCTGGGCCAGCTGGCACAGCAGCAGCAGCCGGTCGGGGTTGGACAGCACTTTCATGAGCCGGCTGGCGTCGTCAGCCGACTGGCGCAGGACATCGATGTCCATCACGGTGTCTGCTTGCATGATGCTCAAGCTCCTTTTTGAATTAACCTGCAGATAGTATATTGACAAACAATATATCTGTCAATATACTATCCACATCGAAATCAACAAACGCCAAGGAGTGCGCATGAAACCCATCGTCAAAGGCTTTTTCGACCCGGCTACCTGGACCGTGAGCTATGTGGTCTATGAAAAGGAAGGCGCTGACTGCGCCATCGTGGACTCGGTGCTCGACTACGACCCGAAGTCCGGGCGCACCCGCACCACCTCGGCGGACAAGCTGATCGCCTTCGTGCAGGAAAAGCAGCTCAAGGTGCAATGGATCCTGGAGACCCATGCCCACGCCGACCACCTGTCCGCCGCGCACTACCTGCGCAAGAAGCTGGGCGGCAGGATCGCCATCGGCGCGGCCATCACCAACGTGCAGGATGTGTTCAAGAAAATCTTCAACCTGGAGCCCGAGTTCCGCCCCGACGGTCACCAGTTCGACCACCTGCTGAAGGACGGCGAGACGTTCGCCATCGGCGCGCTGATCGCCCGCGCGATGTCCGTGCCCGGCCACACGCCGGCGTGCATGGCCTACCAGGTGGACGACGCCGTGTTCGTGGGCGACACGCTGTTCATGCCCGACGTGGGCACGGCGCGCTGCGACTTCCCTGGTGGTAATGCGCACACGCTGTACCAGTCCACCCGCAAGCTGCTGAGCCTGCCGCCCGAAACACGCCTGTTCATGTGCCACGACTACCCGCCGGCTGGCCGCGATGTCGCCTGGCAGACCACCGTGGCCGCGCAACGCGCCGGCAACATCCATGTGCATGACGGTGTGAGCGAGGCCGAATTCGTCAGCATGCGCACCGCGCGCGACGCCACGCTGGACATGCCCGTGCTGATCCTGCCGGCGGTGCAGGTCAACATCCGCGCGGGCGACATGCCGCCGGCCGAAGCCAACGGCGTGGCCTACCTCAAGATCCCCGTCAATGCGCTGTGATGCGCGACACTGCCGGACATGAGCGCACACCCCACGCCCCTGAAGTTCCTCGCCCCCGGCTGGTTCTCCATCGTCATGGGCCTCAGTGGCCTGGCGCTGGCCCTGGCCTCGCTGTTGCGCTGGCAGCGTCATGCGCAGGCCTGGGCCGAGGACCTGCGCCACCCGGTGCGCCATGTCTTCGTGGCGGCCATGCCGGTCTCGCTGATCCTGCTGGCCACCGTGGCGGTAGCGCTGGGCGGGCCCACGCCCTGGGCGCGTGGCCTGTGGATGACCGGCTCGGTGTGGCAGCTCGGCGTGACGCTGTGGGTGGTGTCGCGCTGGCTGGCACCCGCCGCACCCGCCAGCACGCCGGCGCAAGCTTCCGCGGCTTTCTGGAGCGGCATCACGCCGCCTTTGCTGATCCCCATCGTAGGCAACGTGCTGGTGCCGCTGGCTGGTGTGCCACTGGGGCACGGTACCTGGTCCGTGGTGCAGTTCGGCGTGGGCCTGTTTTTCTGGCCGCTGGTGATCGCGCTGCTGGTGGTGCGCATTGGCATCGCCGGCTTGTGGCCACAACGACTGTTGCCCACCACCTTCATCACCATCGCGCCGCCCGCCGTGATCGGCCTGGCGGCCCTGCAACTGGGCGCACCTGAATCCCTGGCCTGGGGCGCCTGGGGCATCGCGCTGCTGTTCGCGGGCTGGTCCGCCAGCGTGCTGCGCCGCGCCATCGACCAGCCGTTTGCCGTTCCATTCTGGGCGCTGTCTTTTCCGCTGGCGGCATTCGCCGCGTTGAGCCTGCGGCTGGCGGGCAACGCGCCGGCGGCGTTGCAGGCATTCGCGCTGGCGCTGCTGGCCTTGTCCTCGCTGGTGATTCTGGCGCTGGCCCTGGCCACCCTCAAGGGCTTGCGTCGGGGCAGCCTGCTGGTGCCCGAGCCGGGGCCCGGCGCACCCCTTGCAACACCCCCTTCCACAGGAGTCCAACCATGAGCGAATCCCTTGTCACCGTCCGCCTGAGCCAGGAGCAGGACTACCGTTTCCGCGTGGCCTTCGACAGCGGCGTGGCCGCGCTGGTGGCCGACGAGCCCGCGCCGCTGGGTGGCGGCCAGGGCCCTTCACCCGTGGAACTGCTGGCCGCCGCCGTGGGCAACTGCCTGTCGGATTCGCTGCTGTTCGCGCTGCGCAAGTTCAAGCAGGCGCCCGAGCCGCTGTCTGCCGTGGTGCAGGCCGAAGTGGGCCGCAACGCCGAAGGCCGCGTGCGTGTGCTGGCGATGAAGGCGCAACTCACGCTGGGCGTGCCGGCGGCCTCCTTGCAGCACCTGGATCGTGTGCTGGGCCAGTTCGAGCAGTTCTGCACCGTGACGCAAAGCGTCGGCCAGGGCATCGCGATCACCGTGGAAGTGCGCGACGCGCTGGGCGTGCAGCTCAAGTAGTCAGGTGGCGCGCTGGCTCAGCAGCCGGCCGATCTCGGCGTCCTTGTGCTCCCACTGCGAGGCCAGCCAGCGGTGGAAATTGCCGCGGAATTCGGCATCAGTGTCGTAGTCGGCCGTGCAGAACTCGCGCGGAATCGCAAGTTGCCGCGCCCGCACCAGGATGCGTGGCGCGCGCCCGCACAGGAACTGCCAGAACGTGGGCACGCCGGCAGGGTAAACAATCGTCACGTCCACCAGCGAGTGAAACTGCTCGCCCATGGCGTTCAGCGCCAGCGCCAGCGCGCCGGCCTTGGGCTTGAGCAGGTGGCGGTAGGGTGACGATTGCGCGGCGTGCTTGGCGGCGGTGAACCGCGTGCCTTCGGCAAAGTTCATGACGCTGGTGGGCACGAGGGCGAATTTCTCGCAGGCGCGCCGGGTGGTTTCGCGGTCCTGGCGGCGCAGGTCGGGGTTCTTGCGCAGGGCGGCCTTGCCGTGGCGCTTCATGAACGGGAAGTCCAGCGCCCACCAGGCCAGGCCGATCACCGGCACCCAGATCAGCTCCTGCTTCAGGAAGAACTTGAGCATGGGGATGCGGCGGTTCAACACATGCTGCAACACAAAGATATCCACCCATGACTGGTGGTTGCAGTTGACCAGGTACCAGCCCCGGTAGGGCAGGCTGTCCACGCCCTGCACGTCCCAGGCGGTGTTCTGGGTCAGGCGCATCCAGGCGCTGTTGCAGCTGATCCACGCAGTGGCGATGGCATTGAGCACAGGGTCCACGCGCTGGCGCACCGCGGCCAGCGGCAGCGCCAGCTTGACCAGCGACAGCGCGAACAGCAGCGCGCACCAGAACAGGGTATTGAGCACCAGCAGGGCAAAGGCAATGACGCCCCGCACGACCGGGGGCAGGAATGACAGCATGGGAAGTTGACCTGACGAAAACGGTGGCAAAGCCGTATTGTCAGCGGCGCGACGGCGCAAATCGCTGAGCCAGATCACAATACCTGCACCATGCAGTTCCAGTTTGTGCGAGCGACGCGCTTTGTCAGGGTCGAGGTCAGTGGCCCGGCCGATGTGGGCGCCTTCGTCCAGGGCATCCACGCCGTGGCGGCCGACACGCTGGCCCAGGGCGACCGGCTGCTTCTGGTCAACCTGCTGCAGGTGGAGGAAAGCCTGGACGCCACCGGCCACTTCGTGCTGGGCGAGCAGGTGGCGCGCCAGCTGTCACACCTGAGGCGGCTGGCCTCCGTGGTGCCGGCGGCGCGCCTGACGCGCACCAGCGAGAAAGTGGCCCGTGCGCACGGCGTGCAGCTGCGCGTGTTTGACGCCGAGCCCGCGGCGCTGGCCTGGCTGCTGGACGACGACGGCCCGCCCGAGCCCGCGCCCCAGGCCGACGGCAGCCTGATGGACCCGATCCGCAGCGCTTTCTGGGAGGCTTACCGCCACCTGTTCCCGCCCAATGCGCAGGCCATCCAGCTGTCCAACGGCAACCTGGTGATTGCCTGGGCGCTGGCGCGCGATCCGCAGGCGCTGTTTGAAATGTCCACCCCCGTCACCGTGCGCTTCGAGCCCGGCTTGCTGGCCAGCATGGCGCAGGCCCCGGCGGCCCAGCGCCGGCGCATCGCCGCGGGCCTTGAAATGACGTTTCGCGCCGGCCTGCTGGGCTACGACCCGTATGCCAGGGTGCCGCAGGCGCGCGTGATCGTTCTGGGCTGAGCTTATGATCGCGCGCATGTTCTCCCGCCAATCCCCTCCCGCATCCCGCCAGTGAACGGCGCGCGCTGACGCGCCCCTGGGTGGCTGCCCGGCTGCATGCCGGCGCAGCCCGGATGAACGCACCTGCCCCAAGCCTTTTCGCGGGCAGGTGCCCTGTGGGGAATCAACATGAATGTTTCAATCCTGTCCGCCCTGGCCTGGGGCGGTGTACTGGCGGCCGGCGTGCTGTGGGGCGGCGGCGCCCTGGTGGCGCACGGCCTGATGGCGCAGGGCATGTCGCCCGCGTCGCTGGCGCTGGCCCGGTTTGCGCTGGGTCTGCCGTTGCTGTGGTGGTGGCATGCAGCCCAGCGCGGCGCGGGCGGCCGCTGGCGCGCCCTGCCGCTGCGCCACCGCATGCTGGTGGCTGGCTCGGGCGTGGCCATGGCCCTGAATGTGACCTGCTGGTTCGCGGCGATCGCGCTCATGGGTGCCACCTTGCCCACGGTCATTTCCATCTGCTGTGCACCGTTGTTCGTGGCTGGGGTGTCGGTGCTGCGTGGTTACGAGCGCGCCAGCTGGCGCCTGGGCGTGGCGCTGGTGCTGGCCCTGTGCGGCGTGGTGCTGATCGTGCGGCCGGCCTCGGGCTGGGTCTTGCCGGCAGGCCATGCGCTGGGCGTGGGGCTGTCGCTGGCGTCTGCCGCGCTGCAGGCCGGGGTGGTGCTGGCCAATGCGCGCATGCCGGCCGCAGTCTCGCCCGTGAGTGCATCGGCCTGGGGCATGACGGCGGCGGCGCTGGCCATGGCGCTGGTGGTGCTGCCCCAGGGCCTGACCTGGCCCGTGGGCACGATGGGCTGGCTGGGCGTGGCCTACACCGGCGTGGTGACCACGTCCGTGGCCTACCTGCTGTTCGCCTGGGGCTCGCGCCGCATCACGCCCACCGCCGCGGGGCTGGGCATCCTGGTGGAGCCGCTGGCCACGGCGCTGCTGGCAGCCTGGCTGCTGTCGCAGCCGCTGGCGCCGCTGCAGTGGGCGGGTGCGGCGCTGATGGGCGCTGCGCTGGCACTCATGGCCAGCGCAGCCACATACAGAAGCAAGGCCAGCACGATGCCGCGAAACGGGATGCTGAACCAGTAGCGCCAGGCCAGGTGCACGTAGGCCGCCAGCAGCAGCGCGCCCAGCACCAGCAGGAACGGCGAGCCAAACAGCAGGGCTGGCTGCGTGAGCGCCAGCCAGGCCCAGACCAGCCCGAACAGGATGGCGCCGAAGCTGTGGCTGGCATTGAAGCCGACCCAGGCGCGCCACATGGTGGTTTCGCGCGTGATGCGGGGCAGCGCCTGCCGCATGGCGGCCATCACCGCCGGCTCACGCGGGTGCAGGCGCTGCCCGCGAAAGGTGAACAGCAGGTGCGCCAGCCCCAGCAACAGGATCACGCCGGCGCTGGCGGCCATCAACAGCGTGGGCAGGGTGAAGGTCATGGAGGTTTTTTTATCTTTACAGGGAAAAGATTGGGGATCATGCGCGCCAATGTTTCTCGTGTCAAGATGCGCGCCATGACACGCCGCCCACCCACCCCCAGGCCCTACCACCACGGCAACCTGCGTGAATCGCTGATGCTGGCCGCCGACGAGCTGCTGGCCCGACAGGGCCTGGACGGCCTCACGTTGCGTGAGGTGGCGCGCGTGGCGGGCGTGTCGCATGCCGCGCCCTACCACCACTTTGCCAACCTGGACGAGCTGCTGGCGGCGGTGGCGGCGCGGTCGTTCGAGGTGCTGGGCGCCGCGCTGGCCGAGGCCGCGGGCACGGCCGACCCGCGCGAGGCGATGCTGCGCATCGGTGACGTGTACGTGGCCCATGCGCGCGCGCAGCCCGCGCAGTTCCGGCTGATGTTTGGCCCGCTGCTGTCGCGCAAGGACGAATTTCCCGCGCTGGCGCAGGCCGCGCGCGACGCGTTCATGCAGGTGCTGCAGGCCGCCGAACGGTATGCGCCAGGTGAAGGCGCCGTGG
Source organism: Pseudomonadota bacterium (assembly GCA_020161775.1). Classification (GTDB taxonomy): domain Bacteria; phylum Pseudomonadota; class Gammaproteobacteria; order Burkholderiales; family Burkholderiaceae_C; genus RAM1. The sequence continues at coordinate 46,714 of JAIUOW010000006.1, read as the reverse complement.
TAGCGCTGACTGGCTGGTCGCTGGGGCACGGCTTTGCGCACCTGGCCATTGACGGCGCGCTGGAGGACCTGCCCGTGCCCATGACGCCGGGCGAGGCCGCCGTGGCGCGGCGCATCCACGAATGGGTATTGCCCGTGCGGAACATGCCGGCCGGGCGCAGGCGGGCAAAATCGGGTTCCTGAACCCCTCTTTGCAACACCCGCCCATGCTCAGTCCCGCCGCCGCCCGCTCCCCGTTGCACAACCGTGCCATCACCTTTCGTGGCTATGCGCGCGAGGACGGCCTGTGGGACCTGGAGGGCGAGCTGCACGACACCAAGCATTACAGCTACGAAAGCAACAGCGGCCCGGTGGCGGCAGGCACGCCCATCCACCACCTGCACATCCGCGTGACGGTGGACGACGCGCTGTGCATCCAGGCGATTGAATCGTCCATGGACGCAACGCCGTTTGGCGAATGCGGCGTGGCCGGCGGCACGCTGCAACGCATGGTGGGCCAGACCATGGGCGCGGGCTGGCGCCAGACGATTGAGCGTGCGATTGGCGGCGTGCAGGGCTGCACCCACCTGCGCGAGCTGCTGTTCAACCTGGCCACGGCCGCGTTCCAGACCATTCCGCACGCGCAAGAAGTGCGCCGGCGCGAGGCCGGGCTACCGCGCTTTGAAAGCGACCAGCCGCCGTTCTACATGGGCCGGTGCATGACCTGGGATTTCAACGGCCCGGTGGTGGCGCGCGTGGCGCCGCAGTTCGTGGGCTGGGTCAAGCCGGTGCGCAAGAGCAGCTAGAGGCGCGTCAGGCGCGTCAGGCGCGCCGGGTCCGCCACATCCGCCTCATCATGCGTGACCAGCAGCACCGGGATGCCGCGCGCGCGCACCGTGGCAAACACGAAGTCGCGCATGCGCTGGCGCAAGGCGGCGTCCAGGCGCGAGAAGGGTTCGTCCAGCAGCAGCGCCTGGGGTTGCGCCAGCAGCGCGCGCATCAGCGACACGCGCGCGCGCTGGCCACCCGACAGCGTGGCCGGGTCGGCGTGGGCAAAGCCCGGCAGTTCCAGGTCGGCCAGGGCTTGCGCGACGGCGGCTTCGCGCTCGCCGCGCGGGCCGGGGGGCACGGCAAACAGCAGGTTCTCGCGCACCGTCATGTGGGCAAACAGCAGATCGTCCTGGAACAGGATGCCCACGCGCCGCGCTTCCGTGGGCAGCGTGTCGATGCGCCGGCCATGGAGCGTCACCTTGCCTTCAAACCTGAACACCGGCGCCAGCGTGCCGCACACCGCCGCCAGCAGGCTTGATTTGCCCGAGCCGCTGTCGCCCATGACGGTGTGCACCGCACCGGGCGGCACGTCCAGGTGCAGGTCTTGCACCAGTGTGGTCTCACCCAGCGACAGGCGGGCAACGCTCAGTTGAAGGCTCATGGATGACCTTTTGCGAACCGCCGCGGCCGCCCGGCCCAGGCGGCCAGCGCAAACACCAGCGCGGGCAGCAGCCACTGCAGCCAGGCGTAGGCAGCGGTCAGCGGCCGCTGGGCGCCGCTGGCCAGCGTCACGGCCTCGGTGGTGACGGTGTTGAAACGGCCCGCACCCACAAACAGCGTGGGCAGGTACTGCGCCACGCTCACCGCAAAGCCCACGGCCAGCGCGGCCAGCAACGACGCGCGCAGCAGCGGCCATTTGACGCGCGCAAGGAACGTGAAGCGGCTTTTGCGCAGTGACGCGGCGACCTGCGCATAGCGCGGGTCAAAGCCCAGATAGGCCGGGCTCAGCGCAATCAGCACATAGGGCGCGGCCGCCAGGCTGTGCGCCAGCCACAGGCCGGCAAAGCGCGCATCCAGGCCCCACGCCAGCGTGAGCCGGTGCAGGCCCACCACCCACAGCACCGACGGCAGCAGCAGCGGCAGGTACACCAGCCGGCGCAGCCGTGAGTCCCATGCGGGCGGCGCGCATTCCAGCCAGGCCACGGCCCATGCCAGGGCCGTCAGGGCGCTGAGCGCCGCCAGCGCCAGCGTGGTCCACAGGGTGGCGGCACTGGCCGCGACCGATTGCCAGGCCTGCAGGCCCCATTGGCGCGGCCACAGCTGCGGGAACGGCCAGGCGCCGGCCAGGCTGCCCAGCGCCAGTGCCAGCATGACGCCGCCATACAACGCCGCCAGCGCGATCAGCGGCGCACCGGGCGCGGCGTGGCGCCTGGCACTGTGCCCGCGGCTGCCCGCCGTCCAGCGCGCGCGCCAATGCGCCGCATGGCGCAGTGCCCACAGCGTACCCGCCAGCACGGCCACGACGCCCGCCAGCAGCCAGGCCGCGGCGGCGCCTTGCGCATTGACGGCGGCGTCGGCGTCCAGCAGCCATTGCCAGGCCAGCACGGCCAGCGTGGGCGGGCCTTGCGGGCCGATGACCAGCGCCATGTCCACCACCGTCAGGCTGTAAGCCAGCACCGCCACCAGCGGGCCAGCCAGGCGCGGCCACAGCTGGGGCCACAGCACGCGCCACCAGGCGCGCTGCGGTGTGTAGCCCATGCTGCGCGCGGCGTCCAGCTCGCGCGCCCAGCGCAGGCCGGTGTCTTCGCGCTGCAGTTGGGTGGCCGCAGCCCACAGGAGGAACGGAACCTCCTTGGCCACCAGCACCGCAATCAGGCCCAGGCCCCAGGGGTCCTGTGTGGTGGGCCAGGGCGGCGGCGCGTCAAAGCCGGTAGCCCAGGGCGAGACGGCGCGCAGCAGCCAGCCGCTGGGGGCGATCAGGAAAGCCAGGCCAATCGCAAACGCCGCATGCGGCACCGCCAGCATGGGCGGCAGCGCCTGCACCACGCGCTGCCACAGCGCGCCGGGAAAGCTGAGCGACAGTACCCAGGCCGACAGCGCCACCGACAGCGCCGTGGCGGCCAGCCCGGTCCACAGCGTCATGGCCAGCGCGCGGGGCCATTGGGGTTGCTGCCACAGGCCACGCCAGGCTGCGCCGTCCAGCGCGGCGGCCATGGCCGACACGGCGGCCCAGGCCACCGGAACGGCCACCGCCAGGGCCAGCAGCGCGGGCAGCCAGAGGGTGCGAAGGTTTACTGGCCGTAGCGCCGTAGCCATTCACGCTCCAGCGGGTCCACCCAGCTGCCGTGCGGCTCCAGGATCACGGGCACGGTCTGTTCAACCTGGCCGGGGGCGGGTTGGCTGCCAAAGCGCGCACGCTCGGCGGCGGGCAGCTTGTCCAGCGCCAGCACGGTGGGGTCGCCCCAGATGGCGATGTCGGCCTTGCGCGCCTGCGCCAGCGGCGACAGCATGAAATTGATGAACACCTGCGCGCCCTCTTTGGCGCTGGCATTGAACGGGATGGCCAGGAAGTGCGTGTTGCCGATGGCGCCGCCGGCCATCTGCCAGGCGTACACGGTGCCCGCCTGTCGCCTGGCGGCGATTTCATTGGCGGCTTCGTTAGGGTTGAAGCTCAGGGCAATCATCAGTTCGCCGTCGGCCACCATCTGGCGGATGGCCGCGGGGCTGGCCGGAAACTGCCTGCCCGCGCGCCACAGGTGCGGGTGCAATGCATCCAGGTAGGTCCACAGCGGCGCGCTGGCCGCTGCCAGGGCTTCGGGCGTGACCGGCTTGTACAGGGCGGTGCGGTCTGTATTCAGTTCCACCAGCGCCTGCTTGAGGAAGGTGGTACCCACAAAGGCCGGCGGGCGCGGGTAGCTCAGGCGCCCGGGGTGGGCGCGCGCAAAGTCCAGCAGGGCGGCCATGCTGCGTGGCGGCACCGGCACGCGCTTGCGGTCCGCATACAGCGTGAACTGCGCCATGCCCCAGGGTGCTTCCAGGCCCTCCACAGGCTCGGAAAAATCCACGCGCGTGGTGGGCTTGCCCACCGTGTCCACGTACTGGAAGTTCGGCAGGCTTTCGGCAAAGGGGCCGAACAGCAGGCCTTCGCGCTTCATGGTCAGGAAGTTTTCGCCGTTGATCCACAGGGCGTCCACGCTGCCGCCCGCCAGCTTGCCCGCGGCCTTTTCGCTGCGCACGCGCTTGACGGCTTCGGCCGTGTCGGTGAGCTTGACGTGCTCCACCTGCACGCCGTGGCGGGCGTTGATTTCGGCCGCGGCCCATTGCAGGTAGGCATTGGTGCGGTCGCCGCCGCCCCAGGCATTGAAGAACACCTTTTGCCCGCGTGCGCGTGCTTCGATCGCGGCCCATGCCGGGCCCTGGGCCCACAGGGGCGTTGCAGCGGTGGCGGTGATAAGGGCCAGTGTCTGGCGGCGTGACAGCAGGGGCGTGGGCTTCATGGTCGGATCAGGATGGCGTCTTGCATAGCGTGCGTCGTGCCAGGGCGGATGTTCTTACCTCAGGCCAGCAGGGCCTGCGCGAATTCACGCGCGTTGAACGTCTCCAGGTCTTCCAGCTTCTCGCCCACGCCGATGAAGTACACGGGAATCGGCCGCTCCTGCGAGATGGCGGCCAGCACGCCGCCCTTGGCCGTGCCGTCCAGCTTGGTGACGATCAACCCGGTGAGCCCGAGCGCGTCATCAAATGCCTTGACCTGTGCGACGGCGTTTTGTCCGGTGTTGCCATCGATCACCAGCAGCACCTCATGGGGTGCTGTGTCTTGCGCTTTCGTCACCACGCGCTTGATCTTGCGCAGCTCTTCCATCAGGTGCAGCTGGGTGGGCAGGCGGCCGGCCGTGTCCACCAGCACCACGTCCTTGCCGCGGGCCCGGCCGGCGGTCACCGCGTCAAAGCTCACGGCGGCGGGGTCGCCGCCTTCCTGGCTGATGATCTCCACGGTGTTGCGGTCGGCCCAGACGCCCAGTTGCTCGCGCGCCGCGGCGCGAAAGGTGTCCGCCGCGGCCAGCAGTACCGAGGCGCCTTCGCCGGCCAGATGTTTGGTGAGCTTGCCGATGGAGGTGGTCTTGCCCGCGCCGTTCACGCCCGCCACCATGATCACGGTGGGCTGGTGCATGCCGATCACCAGCGGCTTTTCCAGCGGCTTGAGCAGATGGGCCAGTGCCTCGGTCAACAGGTTGCGCACCTGCACCGGGTGCGTGGCGCCGCTGTCCTTCACGCGGCGCTTCACTTCGTCCAGCAGCGCCTGCGTGGCCTTGACGCCGGTGTCGGCCATCAGCAGCGCCGACTCCAGCTCCTCATACAGCGCGTCGTCAATGCGCGCGCCGGTGAACACGCCCGAAATGCTGGCGCCGGTCTTGCGCAGGCCGGCGCTGAGCCTGTCCAGCCAGCGCGCGCGCGCCGCCGGTGGGGCGGCGGGGGGCGCGGCAGGGTCGGGCACCGCAATGGGCGCGGTGAGCGCGCTGCCAATCAGCGAGCCGGCATCGGGTGCGACCGGGGGGGCGTCAGCGGGTGCGGCGACGGCGGGCGTGGCGGGTGGCTTTTTCCGGAAGAAACTGAACATTGGGGGCTTTTTAGAATCACACGATTCTATGAAACACCCCCTGCCACGCATCCTGGCCTGCATTTGCCTGGCCCTGCCGCTGGGCTTTGCCCCGGCGGCCCATGCCCAGGCCCCCGTCAAGGCCGAACAGTTCACCCTGGCCAATGGCCTGACCCTGATCGTCAAACCCGACCGGCGTGCGCCCACCGCCGTGCACATGCTGTGGGTGCGCGCGGGCGCCATGGACGAGGTGGACGGCACCAGCGGCGTGGCCCACGTGCTGGAGCACATGCTGTTCAAGGGCACGCCCGACGTGGGCGTGGGCGAATTCTCGCGCCGGGTGGCGGCGCTGGGCGGGCGCGAAAACGCCTTCACCGCGCGTGACTACACAGGCTATTACCAGCAGATCCCGTCGAGCCGGCTGGAAGACGTGATGAAGCTGGAGGCCGACCGCTTTGCGCGCAACCAATGGGCCGATGAAGAATTCCGCAAGGAGCTGGAGGTGGTGAAGGAAGAGCGCCGCCTGCGCACCGAGGACAACCCGCGCGCGCTGCTGTACGAGCAGCTCAACGCCACGGCCTTCGTGGCCTCGCCGTACCGGCGGCCCATCGTCGGCTGGATGAGCGACCTGGACGCGATGACGCCCGACGACGCCCGGGCGTTTTACCGCCAGTGGTACACGCCCGCCAACGCGGCCGTGGTGGTGGCGGGTGACGTGGACGTGGCCCAGGTGCGCGCGCTGGCTGAAAAATACTATGGCGTCATCCCCGCGCGCGCCGTGCCCGCACGCAAGCCGCGCACCGAGCCCGTGCAGGCTGGCATCCGCCGCATTGAGTACAAGGCGCCGGCCGAGCAGGCCTATGTGGCCATGACGTTCAAGGTGCCGCAGCTGCGCACCTTCGAGCCTTCACCCGAGGCTGACGATGCCCTGGCACTGACGGTGCTGGCCGCCGTGCTGGACGGCTACACCGGCGCGCGGCTGAACCGCGCGCTGGAACAGGGGCCGGACCGCGTGGCCGACAGCGCCGGCGCGTACAACGGCCTGTGGGGCCGCGGCCCGCAGGTGTTCGTGCTGGACGCCGTGCCCGCGCCCGGCAAGACCCCTGAACAGGTGGAGGCCGCCCTGCGCGAGCAGGTGGCGCGCGTGGCCCAGGGGGGCGTGACCGAGGCCGAGCTCAACCGCGTGAAGACGCGCTGGGTGGCGGGCGAGGTGTACAAGCTCGATTCGGTGATGAACCAGGCGCGCGAGCTGGGCAGCCAGTGGGCGCTGGGCCTGCCGCTGGATGCGGGCGAACGCCTGATCCAGCGCCTGCGCGGCGTGACGGCGCAGCAGGTGCAGGCGGTGGCCGCCAGGTACTTTGGTGACGACCAGCTCACCGTGGCCGTGCTGCGGCCGCAGCCCGTGGACAAGAACCGCAAGCCCCGCGCTGCACCCACCGGCTCGCGCCACTGAGGAGCCGCCATGACCATGAAACCGAACCTTCCCTTGCGCGCCTGGTGCGCCGCGTTGCTGCTGGGCAGCCTGCCGGTTGCCCAGGCGGCGCTGCCGGTGGAGAAATTCGCCCTGCCCAACGGGGCGCAGGTCTGGCTGGTGCAAAGCCCGGGGCTGCCCATGGTGGACGTGCAGATCGACTTCGACGCCGGCAGCCGGCGCGACCCGGCCGAACAGGCCGGCCTTGCGTCAGTGACCGCGGCCATGATGTCCAGGGGGCTGGTCGCGCGCGATGGCCAGCCGGCGCTGGATGAAAACACCCTGAGCGAGGCCTGGGCCGACCTGGGCGCGTCGTTTGGCGGCGGCGCCGGCAGCGACCGCATGAGCTTCAACCTGCGCTCGCTGACCTACCCTGACCTGCTGCCGCGCGCCGTGGCGCTGGCCGCGCGCCAGCTGGCCGAGCCGGCCTTTCCTGCCGATATCTGGCAGCGCGACCGCGAGCGCATGGTGGCTTCCATCAAGGAGGCCAACACCCGGCCAGGCACCGTTGCCGGGCGAGCCTATGCGCAGGCCGTGTACGGCGCCCACCCTTATGGCCGTGATGTGACCGAGCAGACGCTGGCGCGTATTGCGGTGTCCGACATGCAGGCCCTTCATGCACGCATGCTGGTTCCCTGCCGCGCCAAGGTCAGCATCGTGGGCGCCGTCACGCGAGCCCAGGCCCAGGCCCTGGTGGGCCAGTTGCTGGCGCGCCTGCCGGCCAGCAGCCCCGGGCGTTGTGCGCCGCTGCCAGCGGTGCAGGAGGTGGCCGCGCTGGGCCAGGCCAGCGAACAGTCGATCCCGTTTGAATCGGCCCAGGCCCATGTGTTCATTGGCCAGCCCGGCTTTCGCCGCAACGACCCGGACTACTTTGCGCTGATCGTGGGCAACTACATCCTGGGCGGCGGCGGCTTCGTGTCGCGCCTGTCCAGCGAGGTGCGTGAAAAGCGCGGCCTGAGCTACAGCGTGTACAGCTACTTCTCACCGGGGCTGCACGCGGGCGCCTTCACCCTGGGCCTGCAGACCCGGCCCGACCAGGCTGCCCAGGCCGTGCAGGTGGCGCGTGACGTGCTGGACGGCTTTGTGGCCGATGGCCCGACCGAGGCCGAGCTGCGCGCGGCCAAGGACAACCTCATCGGCGGCTTTGCCCTGCGCATCGACACCAACCGCAAATTGCTGGACAACGTGGCCGGCATCGCCTGGAACGACCTGCCGCTCGACTACCTGGACACCTGGACGCAACAGGTGGACCGCGTCAGCGTGGCCGACATCAAGGCCGCTTTCGCCCGCAAGCTGCAACCCCGGCGCATGGCTACGGTGGTGGTGGGCGGCGCGCCTCGTCCCTAGAAGAGATTGGTGTTTACCCTAGGTTCCCTGTCAAAGTTGACAGGGGTTTGCAACATCTTGTCGACAGTGTGCGCAATCATTTACGCGGTGCTGTCACACACACGCCGCGTCCCGGCGGCGCCAACAACCGGGGAACATGTCTTCGCAGCGCAGGCCAGGCCCCCCCTGGCCTGCGATTTCAGGCTACAGCGGACCGTCTGTCTCCAGGCGGGCCTTGTAGCCCTTTTTTTGGGTGCGCGGGCCGCCGGGCCGGTAGCGGTGTGATGAAATGGACATCCGCCTGCCCAGATTGTTATGTTGTGTAACGATTGCAGCGTTTTTCTTGCGCAATACGCCGCACCCAAGTACATAAAAGGATGAATGCCCGGGGCATTGGAGCCCCTTGCGGGGGCCTCCCCGCAGGCGGAGGCCGTACATGTCGATACTGAAGAGTTTTTTTGCTACCAAGGACAGTGCCAAATCCGGCCCTGAAACAGCGCCCGTCAAGATGAACCTGGAAGAGCGGATGGCCTTCCGGCGCGAGATGCTGTACGAGGCCATCAAGGTGACCATGCAGGCCAGTGGCGTGTTGTCGGCCAGCTACAAGTTCCGCGTGGTGCGCAACGACAAGCGCGGCCACCAGTATTCGGTGATGATCGACCTGTCCACCGATTTTTTGGCCAATCCCGAGGGGCAGCCCGCACGGCTGGCTGCCGTGGGCGCCAACATCACGCGCAACGCCATGGCACGCTACGGCATCGTCGTGGCCGGCGTGTACTGGCGCGTGAACGAGGAATTGCAGGGCTTTGACAAGGCGCCCGCCAGTGCGGCCGCACCCGCCGCGGCGCAACCCCAGACCCCGCGCGAAAAGTACGAACGCGCTACGGCGGACGAGCTCGCTGCCTTCGAGGCCGCGTGGCAAAAAGGCCAGGAGCTTCATGTGGGCGACCGCATCTATTCCTCCGATCTGGCGCCGCTGACCGGTGATTCGGGCAGCGACGAGAGCCGCCGCTGACCCGTGCCAGGCCCGGGCCAGGGCGGTTAAGCTGCGGCCTGATGACATCCCGACACCCCACCTCGCGCGCCGCCCACGCGGTGCGCATCATCGGCGGCCAATGGAAGCGCACGCCGTTGCCGGTGGCCGACCGGCCTGGCCTGCGCCCCACGCCGGACCGCGTGCGCGAAACCCTGTTCAACTGGCTGGGCCAGGACCTGACGGGCTGGCGTTGCGTGGACGCATTTGCCGGCACCGGGGCGCTGGGGTTTGAAGCCGCGTCGCGCGGGGCCGCCCAGGTGCTGCTGCTGGAGCAGGACGCGGCGCTGGTGGCCCAGTTGCGGGCCGTGCAGCAGCGCCTCGCGGCGCAGGCCGTGACGGTTCAGCGCGGTGACGGCGTGGCTGGCCTGAAGGCGCTGGCACCGGCTTCGGTGGACCTGGTGTTCCTGGACCCGCCATTTGCCGCCGGCCTGTATGACGGGGCGCTGCGTGCCTGTGTGCCGGCCCTGGCCGCGGGCGCGCGGGTCTACCTGGAGGCCCCTGATGCCTGGGACGATTCCCGGCTCGCGGCGCTCGGCCTGGGGCTGGTGGTGTACCGCCAGCTGAAAGCCGGTGCCGTGCATGCCCACTTGCTGCGCCAGCCGTCATAATGCGCTGCAACATAAAAATCGTTGGACCGGCGCACAAGAGGAGAACTTGATGGCCCATAGCGTGATTGCCGTGTACCCCGGCACCTTCGACCCCATGACCCTGGGCCATGAGGACGTGGTGCGCCGCGCCACCCAGCTGTTTGACCGCGTGATCGTGGCCGTGGCGGCCGGCCACCACAAGAAAGCCATGTTCACCCTGCAGGAGCGCATCGAGATGGCGCGCGAGGTGGTGCGCCAGTACCCGCAGGTGGAGGTGGAGAGTTTTTCCGGCCTGCTGCGCGATTTCGTGGTGGCGCGTGGCGGCAAGGCCATGGTGCGCGGCCTGCGCGCCGTGACCGACTTTGACTATGAGTTCCAGCTGGCCGGCATGAACCGCAGCCTGATGCCCGATGTGGAAACAGTGTTCCTGACGCCCAGCGACAAGTTCCAGTTCATCAGCAGCACCTTTGTGCGCGAGATCGCGGTGCTGGGCGGCGAGGTGGACAAGTTCGTGTCACCGTCGGTGCAGCAACGCCTGGCCGAGAAGGTGCGCAGCCTGGGCCGCGAATAAACGCCGGATTAGCGCCGGAGTCCGCGTCAGGCAACCTGCTGGAGCCAGTGCATCAGCGTGGCATTCACCAGCGCGGGTTTTTCCATGGTGAGCATGTGGCCGCAGCGCGGCACCATGACCAGCTGCGCGCCGGGCACCAGGGCAGCAATCTCGTGCGAGCACTCGGGCGGCGTGAGCTGGTCGGCGTCGCCGCACATCACCAGCGTGGGGCAGCGCAGCCGCGGCAGGTGCAGGCGTGCATCGGGGCGGGCCATGATGGCGCGGTTCTGGCGGATCAGCTGGTCTGCGCCCGCACGCAGCACAAACTCAAGGTAGGCGCCGGTCAGCGCTGCGTCCTGCGCCTGGTCGGGGTGGAAGGCCAGCGCCACGTTGGGCTCGATCACCTCGCGCACCTGGCCTTTTGCAAACAGCGCGATCGCGCCCTCGCGCAAAGCACGCATGTCATCTGTCTCGGGCCGGGCATTGGTGCCCAGCAGCGCCAGCGCGCGGATGCGCTGTGGTGCCTGGCGCGCGGCTTCCATGGCGACGATGCCGCCCATGGAGGCGCCGCACAGCACCAGCTCACCCGCATGCTGCGCCAGCAGCGCGGCGGCCATGGCTTCAATCGTGTCGTGGTGGCGGTTGACGTCGGCCACCCGGGGCTGCCAGGGGCTGGCCAGGGCATCGAGCTGGGCGCGCCACATCTCGGCGTCGGCGGCCAGGCCAGGCAGCAACACCAGCGTGGGCCGGCTCAGGCTCATGGGTTGATCTCCTTCAGGCCCAGCGCGGCATACACCTGCGCGGCCTGGCGCTTCAGGCGGCGCGATTCGGGCTGGCTGTTCACGGCCTGCTGCAACAGGTGCTGCGCGCCGCCCAGCTGGCCCCCGCGCACCAGCGCGTCCAGGTAAACCTGCGCAAAAAGATCGCGCTGGGCATGACTGCCGCCGATCTCCACCAGCCGGGGCAGGGCGTTGCCCATTGCATCGACCGCGCGCGGCCAATCACCGCGCGCATGGGCCAGCAGGCCCTGGCTGGCCGGCAGCGCCACGCGCTGCCAGGCATCGCGCGCGCCAGCCGCTGCGTGGGCGGCATGGTGTTCGATGTGGCGCATCAGCACGTCGGCCTCGGGCCGGCCCGCGCGCGCCAGGCCATACAGGTACTGCATGTCCAGAAAGGGCAGCACATGGTCGGCCGTGCGTGCGGCCAGGTGGGCGCCCACGTCCTGCCAGCGGTGGCCCACGTCCACGCCGGCCAGCTCCAGCCGCGCCAGCAGCGACACGGCATTGATCTGGTCCTGCGAATACTCTTTCACCACGCCCCACACCTGCGTGTCGTACAGGCGCAGTACTTCGGCGTGGTCGTCCAGCTCCAGCGCAAACAGCGCCTGGTGCCACCAGTTGTGCGTGACCATGAACGAGTTGAGGCCCGTCCAGGTGTCGCTCACCTCGGCCAGAAAGGCCTGGCCTTCGCGGATGCGGCTCTGCGTGAGCATGACGTGCGCCAGCGCATGGTGGGCCCAGGGCTCCTTGCGGCGCAGGTGGATCGCATGGCGCGCGGCAGCCTCGGCTTGCGCCAGCAGGTGGCACTGTTCCCAGGCGAAGGCCAGCATGCCGTGCAGGTAGGGCACGTCGCCCGCCGCCGGCAACGCGGCCAGCGCCATGCGCAGCATGCCCGGCGAATCACCGCGGTTGAACAGGTGGTACTGCCCCAGCTTGAGCGAGGCCAGGTCGCGCGGGTGTTCACGCACCTGTTCTTCATGCAGCGCAATCGCGCGGGGCAGGTCGCCATCCACCCAGGCCTTGACGGCCTGCACGAAGCGCTGCTCGCGCGGTGTGGCCGCTATTGACGTGTGCAGCGCCTGTTCGATGTACGGCCGGGCGTTGGCCGGCGCATCGCGCGATTCGGCAAACATGTGCAGCGCGGCGCAGTACGCCTGCACGAGAGGGCTCAGTTCGGTGTCTGCACCCCCATCGGCAATCGCCAGCGGCGCAATGGCGCGCGCTTCGCTGGCGATGAAGCCTTCGACGAAATCATTGACCGCGCCCAGGCTTGCCGCGTGCTGCAGCGTGACGGTATTGCCCAGGCTGTCGGTCAGCACGGTCAGTCCAGGTTCTGGAGCGCCTCGGAGGGAGGGTGGGGCCAGGGGCGTTGTGCATCGCGGATGAGTTCAAACGCACGTGACACCTGCAGCACGCCCAGGTCGTCAAAGCGCGGGCCCGCGATCTGCAGCCCGATGGGCAGGCCGCCCGCGGTGTAGCCGCAGTTGATGGAGGCCGCGGGCTGCTCGGACATGTTGAACGGCACGGTGAAGGCAATATGCTCCAGCGGGCGCAGCGGGTCGTTGGTGGGCGAGGGCAGCTCCGCCGCAAAGGCGGGCACCGGCGAGGTGGGCGAAATCACGTAGTCAAACGCCGCGCAGGCCTTCACCGTGGCGATGCGCGTCAGGTAGAACTGGTGCTGGGCGCGGAACACGGCTTCGCCGCCCATGCCGGCGGCGCTGTCGGCCCAGGCCTGGATGTAGGGCAGCACCTTGGCCTTGCGCCCCGGCGGCAGCGCGTTCAGGTCCACATGCGAGCGCATGCGCCAGAAATGGTCCATGCCGTCCAGCATTTCGCGCGTGAAGAACGGCGCCATGGGTTGCACCACGGCCCCGGCCTGCTCGAACAGGGTGGCGGCGCGCTGCACGGCGGCCAGCACATCAGGCTCTACCGGCAGGCCACAGCCGGCGTCCAGCAGCAGCCCGATGCGCAGGCCCTTGAGCTTTTCAGCGCCGGCGTCAAAGCGGGTCCAGTCAATGGCCTGGTAGGGCAGGCTCATCGTGTCGCGCGTGTCGGGCAGCGAGAGCGCGGCCATCATGGCCGCGGCGTCGGCCACGCTGCGGGTCATGGGGCCGGCGGCGCGGCCGGTGTAAGGCGGATCAATGGGCACGCGGCCCAGGCTGGGCTTCAAGCCAAACACGCCGCACCAGCCCGCTGGCAGGCGAATGGAGCCACCGATGTCGGTGCCCAGGTGCAGCGGGCCATAGCCCGCGGCGGCGGCCGAGCCCGCGCCCGCGCTGGAGCCGCCGGGCGTGCATGACAGGTCCCAGGGGTTGCGTGCCAGCGGGTGGACGCTGGACAGTCCCGAGGACAGCATGCCGTAGTCAGGCATGGTGGTCTTGGTGATGGTGACGGCACCGGCTTCGCGCAGGCGCGCGGCCGGTGGCGCATCAGCCGGCATGGGCTGCGGGTCCACGGCGGCGGTGCCCAGTGGCATCGGGTCGCCCTGGGTGGCGATGTTGTCTTTCAGCGTGACGGGCACGCCGTCCAGCGCCGACAGCGGCGCGCCGCGCAGCCAGCGCGCCTCGGACGCGCGGGCCTGCGCCATGGCCAGCTCAGGGCGCAACAGGTACGTGGCGCACAGGTGCGGCTCCCAGCGTTCGATGTGGCCCAGTACGGACTGGGCCACTTCCACGGGAGACGCGTCGCCGCGGCGGTAGGCGTCCGCCAGCTCGGCGGCGGACAGTTCGTGCAAGGCGGTCACGCCCAGGAAAGGGTAGACAGGTCGTTCACGAAGATGGGCATGTTGGCCCACAGCCCCTTGACGTTCTTGTTGGCCACCGTCACCCATTGCGGCTGGTACAGGTAGCCGTGCACGGCGTCGTCGGCCACCAGGCGCTGGATGTCGCCCAGGATCTTGTTGCGCTCGGCCGCATTGGCCGTCTGCTTGTACTTGTCGTACAGCGCGTTGAACTTGGTGGACTCGTAGTTCCAGTAGTAGCCCGGACGCGAGAAGTTGCCCAGGTCAAACGGCTCCACGTGCGAAATGATGGTCATGTCGTAGTTCTTGTTGCCGTAGGTGCCCGACAGCCACTGCGCCCATTCCACGTTCTGCAGCTTGGCCTTGATGCCCACCTTGTCGAGCATGGAGGCGATCACCTCGCCGCCCTGGCGCGCATACGGCGGCGGCGGCAGCGTGATGGTGAGTTCCAGGTTGGACACGCCGGCTTCCTTGAGCAGGGCGCGTGCCTTGTCCGGGTCGTAGGCGTTGACCTTGGTCAGGTCCACATAGCCGGGGGCGCTGGGCACGTAGTAGCTGCCGATGGGCGAGCCGTAGCCGTCGCCCGCGCCCTGGATCACGGCCTTGCGGTCGATGGCCATGTTGATGGCGCGGCGCACGCGCACATCGTCCAGCGGCTTTTTCTTGTTGTTCAGCGCCAGGATGGTCTTGGCGCGCGAGCCGCTGGCCATGACCTGGAACTTGGGGTTGGTCTTGAACTGCGGCACGCTGCGCGGCGTGACGCGCGGGAAGGCGTCCACGTCGCCGGCCAGCAAGGCGGCCACCTGGGCGGCCGGGTCGGCAATGAAGCGGAAGGTGGCACGCTTGATCTTCAGGCTGGCTGCGTTGCGGTGGCCGTCCCACTTGCTCAGCACCACGGACGATCCCTTGACCCAGTTGTCCAGCTTGTAGGGGCCGGTGCCCACCGGCTTGGTGGTGTTGGTGTCCACGCTCTTGGGTTCCACGATGACGGCCGTGGCCTGGCCCATCAGGAACAGGAAGTCGGGGTCGATTTCCTTGGTCAGCAGCACCACGGTGTGCTCGTCCACCACCTGGGTGGTGATGGCGGCAAAGGTGCGCTTGTCCTTGTTGGTGCTCTTTTCGCCGCCCGCGCGGTCGAATGAATATTTGACCGACTGGGCGTTGAACGGCTCGCCGTTCTGGAACTTGACGCCTTTGCGCAGCTTGAAGGTGTAGGTGCGCAGGTCGGGCGAGACTTCCCAGCTTTCGGCCAGCAGCGGGGTCACGCTGCCGTCCGGGTTGATCTTGGTCAGGGTTTCATAGATGTTGTACAGCGTGACTTCACCGATGGACGAAGCGGCTGCGGCGGTCGGATCCAGGCCGACCGGTTCCAGCGCCATGGCCAGCACGATGGTGTCTTTTCTGCTCTGGGCCAGGGCGCCCTGGGGAAGGGCCAGCGGCACGGAGGCCAGGGCGGCGGTGGACAGCAGGGTGCGACGGTTCAGCATGATTTCACTCCAGGGAAAGGACCACGACAAAAGATACCGGCCCGGTGGGCACGTAACTCAACATCATCCGCGAGATGGCTCGGATTGCGCAAGTAGGATTTGCTCATTACTCAAAGCGCTTTGGCGCCGCCGGTTGCGCCCGGGCTGGGCCTGGGGCACGGCGTCCAGCAGGGCGCGCGTGTAGGGGTGTTCGGCCGCGCTGAACAGGCGCTCGGGCGGGCCTTGTTCCACGATGCGTCCCTGCCACAGCACGGCCACCTCATGGCACAGGTGGTGCACCACGGCCAGGTCGTGGCTGATCAGCATGTAGGTCACGCCGAATTCGGCCTGCAGGTCCTGCATGAGGTTCAGCACCTGGGCCTGCACCGACACATCCAGCGCGCTCACCGGCTCGTCGGCCACGATCAGCCGCGGGCGCGTGATCAGCGCGCGCGCAATCGCAATGCGCTGGCGCTGGCCGCCAGAAAATTCATGCGGGTATTTGTCCAGGTCGCTGGCGCGCAGGCCCACGGAGGCCAGCACCTCGGTGGCGCGCTTGCGCTGGTCGGCGCGGGACAATTTGCCATCGGTGCCGCCCTGCGCGGCCAGCGGTTCACTGACGATGCGTTCCACGGTCATGCGCGGGTCCAGCGAGCCATATGGGTCCTGGAACACCATCTGGAAGTCGCGGCGCGCGGCGCGCAAAGCCTGCGCATCCAGCGCGTGCAGGTCGCGGCCCAGCAGGTTCACGCTGCCGGCGGTGGGCTTGTCCAGCGCCATCACCAGCCGCGCCAGCGTCGATTTGCCCGAGCCCGATTCGCCCACGATGCCCAAGCTGCGCCCGGCCTCGATGGTGAAGCTCACGCCGTTGAGGGCCTTGACCGTGGGCGGCGGGCCGAACAGTTTTTCGCGCGGCATCTGGTACTCGCGCGTCAGGTCCCTGACTTGCAGCAATGGCGCCGTCATGTGGTTGCCTCCGCCTGCAGCTCAGCCGCCACGGTGTCCAGCCGGATGCAGCGCACCTGGTGGCCGTCACCCACGTCAACAGCGGGTGGCGGCGTGGTGTGGCATTCGGGCGCGGTATAGCGGCAGCGCCCGGCAAACGGGCAGCCCGCCGGCAGGTCCACCAGCTCGGGCACGGTGCCGGCAATCGTCACCAGCCGCTGGCCGCGCGCCGAGCCCAGGCTGGGCCGTGCGCCGAACAGGCCGCGTGAATACGGGTGCATCTTGTGCGCGAACACTTCGTCGGTCGGCCCGCTTTCCACCACGCTGCCGCCGTACATCACCAGCATGCGGTCCACGTTCTGCGCGATCACGCCCAGGTCGTGCGAAATCAGCATGAGCGCCATGCCGCGCTCGGCCACCAGCTCGCTGATCAGGTCCAGGATCTGCTGCTGGATGGTCACGTCCAGCGCGGTGGTGGGCTCGTCGGCGATCAGCAGGTCGGGCCCGCAGGCCAGCGCCATGGCAATGGTGATGCGCTGGCGCTGGCCGCCAGAGAATTGATGCGGGTAGGCGTCGATGCGCCGCGCGGCATCCGGGATGCCCACGCGGTCCAGCAGGGCGATTGCCTGCTTGCGTGCCTCGGCCGCCGACACGCCACGGTGCAGGCGCAGCGGCTCGGCCACCTGGCGGCCGATGCTGTGCACCGGGTTCAGCGCCGTCATGGGCTCCTGGAAGATCATGCCGATGCGGTTGCCGCGGATGCGGCACAGCGCGCTGTCCTTCTTGCCCACCAGCTCCTCGCCGTCAAAGCGGATGCTGCCGGTGATGCGGGCGCTGTCGGGCAGCAGGCCCATGAGCGACATCACGGTAATGGATTTGCCGCAGCCCGATTCACCGATCAGGCCCAGCGTTTCGCCGCGCTCCAGGGAGAAGCTCACGCCGCGCACGGCCTCGGCCGGGCCGCGCTGGGTTTGCAGGCGCACGTGCAGGTTGTTGACTTCCAGCAATGCCATCAGCGTTTCCTTGCAAGCCGGGGGTCCAGCAGGTCGCGCAGGCCGTCGCCCAGCAGGTTCAGGCCCAGTACCGCGAACGCGATGGCCAGACCCGGGAACACCGCCAGCAGCGGCGCCTGGAACATCAGCGTTTGCGCCTCGCTCAGCATGCGGCCCCAGGAGGGCTGGGGCGGCTGCGTGCCCAGGCCCAGGTAGGACAGCGCGGCCTCGGCCAGGATGGCAATGGCAAAGCGGATGGTGGCCTGCACGATCAGCACCGAGGCGATGTTGGGCAGCACGTGCTCCATCGTGATGCTGAACGCGCCCTTGCCGCAGGCGCGCGCGGCCAATACAAATTCGCGCGACCAGATGGCGTTGGCCGACGCGCGCGTGATGCGCGCGAAGGTGGGGATGTTGTAGATGCCAATGGCGATGATGGCGTTGACAATGCCCGCGCCGAACACGGCCGTCATCATGATGGCCGACAGGATGGCCGGGAACGCAAAGCTGAAGTCCGACAGCCGCATGATGGCTTCCTCGACCCAGCCGCGGCGCGCCGCGGCCAGCAGGCCCAGCGCGGTGCCCACCACCAGGCCGATGCCCACCGCGATCACGCCCACCAGGATGGAGCTGCGCGCGCCCACCAGCAGCAGCGATGCCACGTCACGGCCATACGGGTCGGTGCCCAGCCAGTGCTGCGCGCCGGGGGGCAGCAGCTTCTTGTCCATCTGCACGTCGTAGGGCGAGCCGGGCGTCCATACCAGCGACAGGCCGGCCATGGCGATCAGCAGCAAGGTCAATACGGCGCCGATGACGAAGGCGCGGTGGCCCAGGGCGCGCTTCCAGAAGCCTGGTGCGGCCTGGGTAGGCAATGCGGTGATGGTGGTCATATGTCGCTGGCCTTCACGCGCGGGTCAATCACGGCGTAGAGCACATCCACGATGAAGTTCACAATGACCACCATGGCCGCCAGCAGCATCACGCAGTTGCGCACCACGATCACGTCGCGGTTGGAGATGGACTGGAAGATCAGCCGGCCCAGGCCCGGCAGGTAAAACACGTTTTCCACCACGATGGTGCCGGCCAGCAGCTCTGCAAACTGCAGGCCCATGACGGTGATCACCGGGATCAGCGCATTGCGCAGCACATGGCCCCACAGCGTGGCGCGCTGCGACAGGCCTTTGGCCCGTGCGGTGCGCACGAAATCTTCACGCAGCACCTCCAGCACGGCCGAACGCGTGATGCGCGCCAGGATGGCGGCCTGCACCACGGCCAGCGAAATGGCAGGCAGCAGCAGCGCGCGCAGGCCGTCCAGCACGCCGTCTTCCCAGCCCGGGAAGCCGCCCGCCGAGAACCATTTGAGGTGCACCGAGAACAGCAGGATCAGCAGGATCGCAAACCAGAAATTGGGGATCGCAATGCCCACCTGCGTGAGGCCCATCAGGCCCACGTCACCCAGCTTGTTGTGCCGCGCGGCTGCATAGATGCCGGCGGCCAGCGCCAGCACCGTGGTGATCGCCATGGCCATGAAGGCCAGCGGCACGGTCACGGTCAGCCGCTCCAGCACCAGCTCGGACACCGGCGTGCTGTAGGCGTAGCTGATACCCAGGTCACCGCTGAGCAGGCCCGTGATCCAGTCCCAGTAGCGCTGCGCTGCGGGTTGGTCCAGGCCCAGCTTGGTGGCCAGCGCCGCCACGGCATCCGGCGTGGCGTCGGGGCCCATCAGGATCTGCGCGGCATTGCCGGGCAGGATCTCCAGCACCAGGAACACCACCACCGACGCCCCGATCAGGGTGGCGATCAGGGTCACGAGGCGCTTGAGCAGGAAAAGACTCATTTGTAATGCAAAGGGCCGCTGGTGAGCAGCGGCCTTGAGAAAATGCCAGCGACTGTTTTTATGCCGCTAGCTTATCCGCAAAATGCCCGTCCGCCGCCGCGCGGCCAGGCGGTGGTCCTAATTGCAGTTGCCCGCAGCGTCCACGCTGCCCGATGCGCAGGCATTGGCTGCGTCCTGGCGCTTGCCCGTCATCAGTTGCTGCAGCAACTCCAGCGTCACCGGGCCGTTGAAAGTCCAGTTGCCCAGCGGGTTGGTGCCGGACGTGGCATAGCGCACCAGTTCAGTGGGCACGGTGGCCATGCCGCCTGGCGTGGCGGTAGGGGAAGGTGGTGTGCCGGGCGGGGTATCTGTGACGGTGCCTGCCCCGCTGTTGTTGTTGCCGTCCCCTGGCATGCCTGGAATGGCGCCGCCACCGCCGGATCCGGCAACGGGTGCAGGAGCGGGTGCCGGAGCGGGTACGGGGCCAGGGGCGGGCGCCGGTGCGCCGGGCGTGGGCGTGGGCGCTGGGCTGGGTGCAGGTGGCGGTGGCGGTGGCGGTGGCGGGGCGGGTGGCAGTGGCGTGGCCGCCTCGTAGATGTCGGCTGTGGTCGCAGCCGTGTTGTTGGTCAGCACATAGTTGCCCGCATGGGTGCCGCCCAGCGTGATGCCGGTGATGGCGACCGGTCTGGCCGTGCCGGGGTTGGGCAAATCAAACGCGCCAGTGGCCGCCGTGACGCTCAGCACATCGCCCGCGACCTGCCCCGTGAATGCAGCACCCGTTGTGACCAGTGTGGCGGCGGTGGTGCCGTCCTCCACCTTGTTCTGCGCGGTGATGCCGGTGACGGCGGTGATGCTGGCGGGTGTGATGTCGGCCGTCGTCGCTGCGGTGGTGTTGAAGGTGTAGTTGGCGGCGTCCAGGCCCGTGACGTTGATGCCGCTCACATTCACCGCCTTGGCGGTCCCCGCATTTTTATCGGTGAAGGCGGCACTTGTGTGGTTCAGCGTCAGCGCGTCGCCGGCCACGCGGTTGTCACCCAGCGTCACGTTGGCATGGGTGGTGCCGTCATACACCTTGTTTTGACCCGTGGCACTGACCGTCAGGGCGCGGGCCGTGATGCTGGCTGTCGTTGCTGCCACGGTGTTGAAGGTGTAGTTGGTGGCGTCTGCGCCGGTCACGCTGATGCCTGTAACGCTGACGGTCTTGCCCGCACCCACGTGCTTGTCGGCAAAGCTGGCGGTCGAGGCAATGTCCAGCACGTCACCGGCCACGCGGTTGTCAGCCAGCGTCACGCTGGCAGCGGTGCTGCCGTCGTATACGCGGTTCTGGCCGGTGGCGCTGACCGTCAGCGCGCGAGCGGTGATGTCGGCCGCGGTGGTGGCGGTGGTGTTGAAGCTGTAATTGGCAGCGTCCGTGCCAGTCACGTTGATGCCGGTCACGTTCACGGCCTTGGCGGCTCCCGCGTTCTTGTCGGCGAAGGCGGCGCCCGTGTGGTTCAGGGTCAGCGCATCGCCCGCCACCCGGTTGTCACCCAGCGTCACGGTGGCGTTGGCGGAGCCGTCGTATACCTTGTTCTGGCCGGTGGCGTTGACCGTCAGCGCGCGCGCGGTGATGTCGGCCGTGGCGGCGGCGGTGGTGTTGAAGGTGTAGTTGCCCGCATCCAGGCCCGTGACGTTGATGCCTGCGACGTTGATGGTCCGGGCGGTGCCTGCGTTCTTGCTGGCAAAGCTTGCCGTGGTGTGGCTCAGGTCCAGCGCATCGCCCGCCACGCGGTTGTCGGCGAGCGTGACGTCGGCGTTGGTGGTGCCGTCATACACGCGGTTCTGGCCCGTGGCGCTCACGGTCAGGGCGCGCGCGGTGATGCTGGCCGTGGTCGCTGCCGTGGGGTTGACGGTGTAATTGGCCGCATCGGTGCCGGTCAAGCTGATGCCGGTGACGCTGACGGCCTTGGCCGTTCCAACATGCTTGTCGGCAAAGCTGGCGGCCGAGGAAATGCCCAGGGCGTCACCCGCCACACGGTTGTCGCTGAAGCTCACCGTGGCGTTGGCAGTGCCGTCGTACACCTTGTTCTGCCCGGTCGCAGTGACGGTCAGTGCACGCGCGGTGATGTCGGCCGTGGCGGCGGCCGTGGTGTTGAAGGTGTAGTTGGCCGCATCGGCGCCGCTCAGGCTGATGCCGCTGACGGTGATGGCCTTGGCCGTGCCCGCATGCTTGTCGGCAAAGTTCGCGGCGGTGCTGCCCAGGCTCAGCGAGTCGCCGGCCACGCGGTTGTCGGCCAGCGTCACGCTGGCATTGGTGGTGCCGTCGTACACCTTGTTCTGGCCCGCTGCGCTGACCGTCAGGGCGCGCGCGGTGATGTCGGCCGTCGTCGCTGCGGTGGTGTTGAAGGTGTAGTTGCCGGCGTCGACGCCGGTCACGTTGATGCCCGAGACGTTGACTGCCTTGGCAGTGCCGACGTTTTTGCTGGCGAAGCTGGCGCCAGTGTTGCTCAGGGTTAGTACGTCGCCAGCCACGCGGTTGTCAGTGAGTGTCACGCTGGCGTTGGTGGTGCCGTCATACACGCGGTTCTGGCCGGTGGCGCCCACGGTCAGTGCCCGCGCCGTGATGTCAGCCGTGGTCGCGGCGGTGGTATTGAAGGTGTAGTTGGCCGCGGAGGCACCCGTCACGCTGATCCCCGTCACGCTGACGGCCTTGGCGGCGCCGACGTTCTTGTCGGCAAATGTCGCAGCGGTGTTGCCCAGGGTCAGGGCGTCGCCGGCCAGCCGGTTGTCGGCCAGCGTCACGCTGGCGTTGGTGGTGCCGTCGTATACCTTGTTCTGCCCGGTGGCCGTCACCGTCAGCGCCCGCGGGGTGATGGTCAGGGCGCCGTTGTTGAGCGTGAGCGTGTAGTTCTGCAGGTTGGTTGCGGCCGCGGTGATAGCGACGGGGCCCGCCGCCACGGCCGTGTTGGCCACGGCGGTGGTGCTGTAACCCACGCCCACGCCGCCAGCAGTATCCCCGTCAATCAGGCCGGTGACCGTGCCATCCAGCACCGGGTTGGCATCGCCATACACGCGCGACTTGTTGTTGGCCGTGACCGTGAGCGCTGGCGCGATGCGGTACAGGAAATGGCTGGCCGTACCGGCCGGGACGTAGGAGGCGTCGGAGTTGTAGCGCTTGCTGTACCCGGTCACGCCCTCGGTGGTGACCGACGGGTTGCCGCTGTAGGCCAGGTAACGGCCCGCCGAGGCCACGATGCCACCCGCGCCCACGCTGTTGATGATCTGGCCGCCGGTGGCAACGCCGGCCGCGTTGCTGGAGCTGGCTTTCAGCACGATGGCGTTGCCCGTGCCCGCCGCCGTGACAGCGTTGGCCAGCGTCAGGCTGGACGCCGCGCCGGTGGTTTCGATGCTGGCGCTGCCCGTGACGGTGACGCCAGCCACGCCCACCGTGCCGATGGTCAGCGCCGAAGCCTGGGCGTAGTCGATGCTGCCGGTATTGGCGGCCAGCGTCGTGACGGCATTGCCCGCATGGCGCAGCACATGGCTGCCGCCCGCGCCGTTGAGTGCCAGGCCTGCCGCGACAATGCCGCCACTTTGGCTGACCGCGCCACCGCTGGTCAGCGTGACGTTGCCCGCCGTGGTGCCGCCGGTGCCGGCGCTGGCGGTGATCGCGGCCAGCGCCATGCTGCCAGTGGAGGTGACATTGACCGCGCCGCCGTTGCCACGCGCGCCGCCTGTGGTCACCAGGTTGCCCGCGGTGACGTCGCCGCCGCTCAGGCTGATGCTGCCTGGCGTGCCGCCGGTGCCGGTGCCCGTGGCATTGCCCGACGACGCCGTGATGGCTGCCGTGTTCAGCGCGCCGGTGGCCGTCAGGCTGACGGTGCTGCCCGCACCCCCCGCCTGGTTGGTGCCGATGCCCGCGGAGCCCGAAGCGGTGATGGTGCCGGTACCCGAGGAGAAGGATTCGCCGGAGATGGTGACCGAGCCGGCATCGCGCCCGGCGTTGCCGGTGATGGTGGTGCCACCGGCGGTATTGATGTTGCCCGCCGCACCGGTGGACACGGCGCCCAGCGCATCCAGGGTGACGCTGCCGCCGTGGCCCTTGGTGCCGCCGGTGGTGGTGATGGCCGCGGTGGTGATGGCGCCGCCGGTGGCGGTGTTGGTGATGCTGATGGCGGCTGCGATGCCGGCAGCACCGGTGCCGGTGGCCGCACCGGTGGAGGAAGCGAGCGCGCCGGTGGTGATATTGCCCGAGCCGCTGTTGGAAACCGTGATGGAGCCCGCGTTGCCGCCAGCCATGTTGGTGCCCACGCCGGCTGCGCCGCTGGCGGTGATGGCCGCACCTGCGACGCCGCCGCCAGCCGTGACGGAAACCGTGCCGCCATGGCCGCCGATGCCGCTGGTCACGCCCGCGCTGCCGCTGGCGGTGATCGCGCCCAGGGCGGTGATCGCACCGCCCGCGTTGATCGTCACATTGCCTGCGTTGCGGCCGGGGTTGGTGCCGGCCACGGCCGTGCCGCCACCGGTGGCGATGGTGCCCACCGACAGCGTACCGGTGGTGGTGATGCTGATGTTGCCGCCATGCACATTGCTGGTGTTGGCGCCGGCCGTGCTCAGGGCGCCGACCACGGCGTTGCTGCCGCTCAGGGTGATGCCGCCGGCTGCGCCACCGGCGCCGGTAGTGGTGGCAATGCCGCCGGTGGCGGTGATGGCGCCAGTGTTCAACGTGCCGGTGCCGGTGATGGAAACAACACCCGCTGCGCCGCCGTTCTGCGCCGTGCCCAGGGCCGTGGCGCCATTGGCGGTGATGGCACCGGTGACGGAATTGTTCAAACCCGTGATGGTGATGTTGCCCGCGGCCATGCCGGGGCCGACCACGCCGGTGCCGCGCGCGCCGCCATTGGTGTTGATCAGCCCTGCCACATTGACCGCGCCCTGCGAGGCCAGCGTGACGTTGGCGCCCGCGCCGTTGGTGGTGCCGGTGGCGGTGATGGCGCCCGTGCCCAGGGCCAGGCCGGAGGCACTGTTGGTGACGTTGATGGCGCCCGTGGTGCCGCCGGTGCCCGTGCCAAACGCCGCGCCCCCGGTGGTGGTGAGTGCGCCCAGGGCGATGGCGCCGCTGATGGTGGAATTGTTGGTGACGGTGATGGCGCCGGCATGGCCCCCGGCGGCAGGCCCGGGTGTGACGGCGGCGCCACCCACCGTGCTGATCGCACCGGTGGTGACCGCACCGGTGGTGGTGATCTGCACATTGGCGCCAGCGCCACCGGCCTGACTGGCACCCAGGCCTGCCGTGCCCGAAGCGGTGATGGTGCCGGTGCCCGAGGAGAAAGACTCACCGGAGATGGTGACCGAGCCGGCATTGCGCCCGGCGTTGCCGGTGATGGTGGTGCCGCCAGCGGTATTGATGTTGCCTGCGGCGCCGGTGGACACGGCGCCCAGCGCATCCAGCGTGACGCTGCCGCCGTGGCCCTTGGTGCCGCCGGTGGTGGTGATGGCCGCGGTGGTGATGGCGCCGCCGGTGGCGGTGTTGGTGATGCTGATGGCGGCTGCGGTGCCGGCAGCACCAGTGCCGGTGGCCGCACCGGTGGAGGAAGCGAGCGCGCCGGTGGTGATATTGCCCGAGCCACTGTTGGCAACGGTGATGGAACCCGCGTTGCCGCCAGCCATGTTGGTGCCCACGCCAGCGCCGCCGCTGGCGGTGATGGCGGCACCAGCGATGCCGCCAGCGGCCGTGACGGAGACGGTGCCGCCGTGCCCGCCCACGCCGCTGGTCACGCCCGCGCTGCCGCTGGCAGTGATTGCACCCAGGGCTGTGATCGCACCGCCCGCGTTGATCGTCACATTGCCCGCGTTGCGGCCGGGGTTGCCACCGGTGATGGCTGCGCCGCCGGTGGTTGCCACCGTGCCCACGGCCAATGTGCCAGAGGTGGTGATGGTGATGTCGCCGCCACGGGAACTGCTGCTGGTCAGCCCTGCCGTGCTCAACGCGCCGACGGTCGCATTGCTGCCGCTCAAGGTGATGGTGCCGCCATCGCCGCCGGAGCCCGTTCCCAACGCCCGCCCGCCGGTGGCGGTGATGGCGCCAGTGTTCAGCGTGCCGGTGCCGGTGATGGACACCGCGCCTGCGTTGCCGCCGCTCTGGTTGGCGCCCAGCGCGGCGGCGCCATTGGCGGTGATGGCACCGGTGACGGAATTGTTCAAACCCGTGATGGTGATGTTGCCCGCGGCCATGCCGGGGCCGACCACGCCGGTGCCGCGCGCGCCGCCATTGGTGTTGATCAGCCCTGCCACATTGACCGCGCCCTGCGAGGCCAGCGTGACGTTGGCGCCCGCGCCGTTGGTGGTGCCGGTGGCGGTGATGGCGCCCGTGCCCAGGGCCAGGCCGGAGGCACTGTTGGTGACGTTGATGGCGCCCGTGGTGCCGCCGGTGCCCGTGCCAAACGCCGCGCCCCCGGTGGTGGTGAGTGCGCCCAGGGCGATGGCGCCGCTGATGGTGGAATTGTTGGTGACGGTGATGGCGCCGGCATGGCCCCCGGCGGCAGGCCCGGGTGTGACGGCGGCGCCACCCACCGTGCTGATCGCACCGGTGGTGACCGCACCGGTGGTGGTGATCTGCACATTGGCGCCAGCGCCACCGGCCTGACTGGCACCCAGGCCTGCCGTGCCCGAAGCGGTGATGGTGCCGGTGCCCGAGGAGAAAGACTCACCGGAGATGGTGACCGAGCCGGCATTGCGCCCGGCGTTGCCGGTGATGGTGGTGCCGCCAGCGGTATTGATGTTGCCTGCGGCGCCGGTGGACACGGCGCCCAGCGCATCCAGCGTGACGCTGCCGCCGTGGCCCTTGGTGCCGCCGGTGGTGGTGATGGCCGCGGTGGTGATGGCGCCGCCGGTGGCGGTGTTGGTGATGCTGATGGCGGCTGCGGTGCCGGCAGCACCAGTGCCGGTGGCCGCACCGGTGGAGGAAGCGAGCGCGCCGGTGGTGATATTGCCCGAGCCACTGTTGGCAACGGTGATGGAACCCGCGTTGCCGCCAGCCATGTTGGTGCCCACGCCAGCGCCGCCGCTGGCGGTGATGGCGGCACCAGCGATGCCGCCAGCGGCCGTGACGGAGACGGTGCCGCCGTGCCCGCCCACGCCGCTGGTCACGCCCGCGCTGCCGCTGGCAGTGATTGCACCCAGGGCCGTGATCGCGCCGCCCGCGTTGATCGTCACATTGCCTGCGTTGCGGCCGGGGTTGCCACCGGTGATGGCCGTGCCGCCAGTGGTGGTGATGGTGCCTGCGCTCAGGTTGCCCGCGGAATCCAGCGTGACCGTGCCGGAGCTGCCGTTGCTGCCGCCCGAAGTGTTGATGTTGCCCGTGCCCAGGCTGGCCCCGGACGCGGTGTTGGTGACCGAAATGCTGCCCGCGGCACCGCCCGCGCCCGTGGTGACGCCGTTGCCCGAGCGGGCCGACAGCGCACCCACGGTGATGTTGCCGGCCGTGTTGTTGGCAATCGTGATCGTGCCTGCGGCACCGCCGTTGGCAGGGCCGGTGATGCCGTTGCCGCCGCTGGCCGTGATGGCGCCCGTGCCGGTGATGCCGTTGGTGGCGTTCAGCGTGATGGTCCCGCCCGCGCCGCCGGGGTTGCTGGTGGCACCCACGGCGTTGCTGCCGCTGGCCGTGAGCGTGGCGGCCCCCAGCGCGACTGTCGTGCCGGTGATGCTGATGGTGCCGCCATTGCGCCCCGGGTTGGTACCCGAGGCCGTGCCGCCAGTGGCCGACACATTGCCCGCCAGGCTCACGCCGCCCGTGGCGTTCAGCGTGACGTTGCCTGCGTTGGTGTTGGCCGCACCGGTGGCGCTGATGGTGCCTGCCGCGGTGCTGGTGATGTTGGCCGCGTCCAGCCGCACGCCGCCGGAGGCAGACAGCGCCGCGTTGACGGCGATGGTGTTGCCGGCCTCGAAGCGCACGCTGTTGCCGGCCGCCATGGCCAGCGCACTGGCCACCGTGATGTTGCGGTTGGCCTGCAGGTACAGCTCGCTGTAGCCCGTGACGTCCGCCACCTGGACGGTGTAGGTACCAGGGTCGGGCAGATCGGCGAAGGCGACGTCCGGCGTGCCGTTGCCGTTGCTGGGTGGCGCGGTCTGGGTGCTGGTGTTGATCAGGATGTCCTGCGGGTCCAGCAGCACCTTGCCGCCCCGGCCCTGGGGCGCGGCGACGTCAATCGTGCCGCGCAGGTCCAGCAACTGTTTGCCCGAGACCTCCACCATGCCGCCATTGCCGCCTTGCGGGCCGCCGCGGGCGCTGATGGCGCCGAGCTGGCGCGTGTCGCCGTCGGCCCAGACCACGACCTTGCCGCCATCGCCCCGGCCCGAGGCATCGGCCAGCAGCACGGCGCCAGCGCCGATGTGCGTGCGCGCCGCGTTCGCGATATCGGGGTTCTTGCCCTGCCAGTCGCCGCCCACCAGCACGGTGCCGCCACCCGCCGGGCCCGAGGCGTCAATGCGGGCGGTGCCGGTGAGCTCGACCTTGTCGCCCAGCACATGGACGGTACCGCCGTTGCGCCCGGCCTGGCCGGCCGCATTCAGGGTGCCCGCCAGCCGGGTGACGCCGTTGGCGCCGCCGCTCAGCACAATCATGCCGTCGCGTTCCACGGCTGACTCAGCGCGGATCACGCCGGTCTGGTTGACCACCGTTGCCATGGCATCGCCCAGCGAACTGGCCAGCATGGCTACCTGGCCGCCCGGTGCCGCCAGGGTGCCGCTGTTGCTGGCCGCCGCATGGACCGCCGCCGCATCGACCGAAAAACGCACCAGGCCGGCGCCCGAGGTGTCAATAGCCACGCGCTGGCCCGCCACCAGCCCCACGCTGCCGGCATCGGCTGAAATGCTGCCGCTGTTGCTCACCTGGGGCGCAGCCAGCAGCACATAGCCGCCGCGCGCGGCGTTGATGGTGCCGGCGTTGCTCACACCCGCCCCGCTGGTGCCGCCAAACTGGTAGCGCCCGGCCAGGAAGTCGCTGTTGCTCAAGCTCAGCGTGGACGCAACGATGCTGCCTGCGTTGACCTGCGCGCCCGGCGCGAACAGGATGCCGGCGGGGTTGACCAGGAAGATCTGTCCGTTGGCCGACAGCGAGCCGAAGATCGCCGACGGGTCACCGCCCGTCACGCGGTTCAGCGCCACCGAGCCCGCGCCCGGCTGGACGAACCGCACGGCTTCGCCAGCGGCAATGCCAAAGCTCTGCCAGTTCAGGATGGCCTTGTCGGTGGACTGGTTCAGCACCAGTGACTGCGCCGAGGGCCGCGTGGCCGTGACCTGGCCGGCGCCAACCGTCATACCCGCTGGCAGTGCAAGAACCAGTGACGAGAACGGCGCCACCAGCCAGGCCAGCAGCCGCGACATCCTCACGCCAGCACCCACGCGGTAAGTGACGCGCAGCTTGCGGGTCAGCTGGAACACAACCGTTCTGGCGGCCTGGGGGCCGCGCTGGCGACGGGCGGGGGAGCCGGTTGTCATGGTGTGTCTGGAGGATGGGTTGCCAACGTCAGAACCATTTCTGGGTTGTAAGCCACAGGCGCGGCGAGCGGTCGGGCTCTCCGCCAGACGGTAGCGGCGAGCCGATACGCCATGCCAGGGATGCGTTCAGCAGGTAATCGCCGGCCCGTCCCGCCAGCAAACCCACGCCAGCCGAATCCAGCGTGACCTGGTTCGGGCCCAACGGGTTGCCTTGCTGGTTGAACGTCACGGTGCCCACGTCATAAAACGCCGCCAGGCTGACCGGCGCGCCGGCCAGGGTTGCGCCCAGCGGATAGCGCAGTTCCAGGCCGAGGATGGCGCCACTGTCGCCAACCGCTTCGCCCACCGGGTAGCCGCGCACGCCCGACGGGCCGCCCAGGGACATCTTTTCTGCCGAAGCCAGGTTCTTCGAGGCGATCTGCCCCTGCAAGGTGGTCTGCAGGTTGAGCCCGCCAGGCCAGAACTGCGTGCGCTGGGCTTCGATGCTGAGCTTGGTGAACTGCCCGGCAGTTCGCGGGCCGCCCGGCCCCTGGTCGGCAGCCAGGCTCGCGTCGTCCAGCCGCACCGTGCCAGCCGTCAGGCGCGCTGCATAGCTGTTGAACGCGCCACCCAGCAGGCCATCGGTGAAGTTGCCCAGCACGCCGGCATGGGACGTGAGGATGCGCCTGTCGGTGGCGGGGGAGGCATGGGTCTCGTCGTGCAGCTGCTTGTGCTCCAGGCCGGCGGACAGGTACAGGTTGTGGGTGCGCGAGCGGATCAGCGGGTGCAGCACGGAGGCGCCCAGCACGTCGGCCCGCCCGCGCGCGCCCAGCGCCGCGAACTGCCGGCCCAGCGCGTAGCCGGTGCGCGCCGCACTCAGGTTGGCCCGGGTGACGCCCCGCACGGCAAACGAATAGCTCAGGCGCAGTAGCCGGGTGTCCACGGGGTCGGCCAGTTGCGCCCGCACGCTCAGCGTGTCCCCGTTGCCGGTCAGGTTAGGTGCATCCAGCGTTGCGAACACCCGGGTGGCGCCGGCGGCGCGCGTTCCGTGGTTGTCCAGGCCCAGGGATGTTTCAACCCGCGCAGGGGCGGCACGCACATCAATGAGCACGTTGACCAGGCCGGCCTGCGCGCCGGGCTCCACGGTGGCCACCGCTTCGTGGCCGGCCAGGTCGCGCAGCAGCAGCACCGGCTTGTCCAGCCCGTCGGCCGTCACCGGATCGCCCCGGCGCAGGTAGGTGCGCACCAGCTCGTAGGCGCCCGCGGCGGGTGTGCCGCTGCCCTGCACGCGCACCGTCACGTCGCCTACATGGGCTTCCACCACGGCCAGCACCACAGGGCCGCCCTCGGCGCGCAGAGCCTGCTGCGGTACGTACACATCAGTCAGCAGGTAACCCTGTGTCTGGTAGAAGGCCTTGATCTGGCGGGCCGCCTCCTGCAGCCCGGCGAGATCCGTGGGCTGGTTCACGCGCGACGCCAGCAACTGCGCCAGCACCGGCGTGGCAAAAATGCGGTTGCCCTCCAGGCGGAATTCGGTGGGGATGATGCGCACGGTGGCCGGCGCTGCGTCGGGTGGCGTGGCCGGTGGCAGGATGACGCGGGGCTCGCCGGGCGTGGGCAGTGCGGGAAGCAGCCGTTGCGGTTCCTGCAGCGTGCCTGCGTCGGGCCTGGGCTGGGAATGCGCGGGCGCAGGCAAGGCCACCGCACACAGTGCGATCGGCCAAGAAGCTTGCGCGACGGCTCTCCAAAGCATTGAACTCACCCTGATGTGCTGAAGATCCAGCCTAACAGCATTGACTGTAACATTCACTAACAATCAGCGACTTAGTTCACAGTAACACTATTTCTGTGACAGGCACCCGGTCTATAGAGACGGATGGCGTAGCCGCAGCGTGGCCCGCCCGATAATCAGCCCATGGCCCTGCTGATCACCGATGAATGCATCAACTGTGATGTCTGTGAACCCGAATGTCCCAATGAGGCCATTTACCTGGGCGAGCTCATTTACGAAATCGATCCGGCCCGGTGCACGGAATGCGTGGGGCATTTTGACGAACCCCAGTGCGTGCAGGTCTGTCCCGTGGCCTGCATCCCGGTGAATCCGCAGCACATTGAAAGCCGCGAAACACTCATGCAGAAATACCTGCGCCTGATGGCGCAGGGTAATGCCAGGGATTAGGGGCGGTCAACGCGGCGCCCCGCCCGTGCGACAGGCCTCAGCCTTTTGCTGAGGTTTTTTTCTTTTTTTTCGGCTTGTGCTTTTCGCCGGGTTTTGCGGGCACCACCGCCGTGAACTGGTCCGGTTTGTTCAGCTTGCCGGCTGCCTTGTGCCCGGACGCAGTGCCCTCCCTGGGCGGGGGAATGAAGGCCGGGGCGGCGCGGGCCTCCAGATGCAGGCGCTCCTTTTCCAGGGCTTGCGCCGCCCTGGCGTCACGCTGCGCCGCTGACGGCCCGCTGCCCGGCTGGCGGGTCTGCAGGGTTTCACTGGTGTCAATGACCTGCCCGCCTGTGCAGGGCGCCTGGCTGTAGGCGCTGCCACATCGGTACACGGTCTGCGCCCCGGCACCGGTGCACGCGGCCACCAAGGCCAGCCCCATGATGATCTGTCCTGCCTGACTCACGATGTTGTTCCTCCCTGCCTTTGAAAAAATCAGACGCCTTCGGGCCGTGGCGGTTTGGGGCGCGGTGGCTTGCTGGTGTGGACCAGCAGCGTGGCTTTTTCCATCTCGCCGGCCAGCATGGCAGGCACGGCCTTGAGCGTGCGATCCACGCATTCTTCAATGGCGGTGCGCTGCTCGGGCGCTGGTTTTTTCAGTACCCAGTTGATCACCTCGGCCTTGACGCCGGGGTGGCCAATGCCCAGGCGCAGCCGCCAGTAGTCACCCGTGCCCAGCTGGGCATGGATGTCGCGCAGGCCGTTGTGGCCGGCGTGGCTGCCGCCGAACTTGAGCTTGGCCTGTCCAGGCACCACATCCAGCTCGTCGTGGACCACCAGGATTTCATCGGGCTGGATCTTGAAAAAGCGCGCCAGCGCAGCGACCGATTTGCCCGACACATTCATGAAGGTCTGCGGCTCCAGCAGCCACAGCGTCTGGCCCTGCACCGTGGTGCGGGCCACCAGGCCGTGATAGGAGCGGTCCGGCGCCAGCGACACCTTGAGCTCCCGTGCCAGCGCATCAATCCACCAGAACCCGGCGTTGTGGCGTGTGGCTTCGTATTCGGTCCCCGGATTGCCGAGCCCGACAAACAGCTTGATCATGGGTAAATCTTAAGGTCAAAAAAAATGGCCCGCGAGCGCGGGCCATAGTGGTTTGCGGTCCGCCTCTGAAGCGGACTGGCAGGGGCCGTGCTTATTTCTTGGCGGGGGCCTTGGCCGGTGCCTTGGCATCAGCCTTGGCGTCGGTCTTGGCATCCGCAGCGGGGGCGGCTTCAGCGGTGGCTTCTTCACCACCCGTCACCACCACGGACACCAGCACCGGGTTGACCTTGCCGCGCGTCACGGCGGTCACGCCCTTGGGCAGCTTGATGTCGTTCAGATGCAGCGAAACACCCTTCTTCAGGCCCGACAGGTCCACTTCGATGAACTCAGGCAGGTCGGCCGGCAGGCACGAGACGTCGATTTCGGACATGACGTGGTTGACCACGCAGTGCTCGAACTTCACGGCCTGGGATTCCTCGGCCTTGACGTAGTGCAGCGGCACCTTCATGTGCAGCTTGGTCTTGGCATCCACGCGCTGGAAGTCAATGTGTTGCACCAGCTGCTTGTAGGGGTGGTAGTGCACGTCGCGCAGCAGCACCTTGGTGGTCTTGCCGGCGAGTTCCATTTCAAGAATGGTCGAATGGAAGGCTTCCTTCTTGAGGGCATGCCACAGCGCGTTGTGATCGAGTTCGATCAGTTGCGGCTGGCCTTCGCCACCATAGACGATGCCGGGCGTCTTGCCCGAATTGCGCAGACGGCGGCTCGCACCCGTACCCTGCTTGGCGCGCTCAAAAGCGACGAATTTCATAACGTACTCCATGAGGAGCCCACCGCGACCAGTGTGGCTCCGGTTCAACAAAAGGCCCTGTGAAGGGCCGGCTAATGTCTCAGAACAGGTTTTCCTGGTCCGAGAACAAGCTCATCACCGACTCACCCTTGGCAATGCGCTGGATCGTTTCGGCGATCAGCGGCGCCACGGAGAGCTGGCGGATTTTCTGGCAACCCGCGGCCGCCTGGCTCAGCGGGATGGTGTTGGTCACCACCACTTCGTCAAGCGCCGAGCCCTGGGCAATGCGTTCGATCGCAGGGCCCGAGAAGATCGGGTGGGTACAGTAGGCATAGACTTTCTTGGCGCCGCGCTCCTTGAGCACCTCGGCGGCCTTCACCAGCGTGCCGGCGGTGTCGATCATGTCGTCCATGATGACGCAGTTGCGCCCGTCGATCTCGCCGATCACGTGCATGACCTCGCTGACGTTGGCGCGCGGGCGGCGCTTGTCGATGATGGCCATGTCGCAGTTCAACTGCTTGGCCAGCGCGCGCGCGCGCACCACGCCGCCCACGTCCGGGCTGACCACGATCAGGTCTTCGTAGTTCTTGCTGCGCACGTCACCCAGCAGCACGGGCGAGGCGTAGATGTTGTCTACCGGGATGTCGAAAAAGCCCTGGATCTGGTCGGCATGCAGGTCCATGGTGAGCACGCGGGCCACGCCCACGGTCTGCAGCAGGTTGGCCACCACCTTGGCCGAAATGGGAACGCGCGCCGAGCGGGGGCGGCGGTCCTGGCGGGCGTAGCCGAAGTAGGGAATCACGGCGCTGATGCGTTCGGCCGACGCGCGCTTGAGCGCGTCCACCATGATCAGCAGCTCCATGAGGTTCTCGTTGGTGGGCGCGCAGGTGGACTGCACGACGAAAACGTCACGGGCGCGAACGTTCTGGTTGATCTCGACGGTGACCTCGCCGTCGGAGAAGCGGCCGACCTGGGCGTTGCCCAGTGTGATGCCCAGGTGCTGGGCAATCTCGGCGGCCATGCCGGGGTTGGCATTGCCTGTGAAAACCACGAAATCGGGAGATGGAGCAGCCTGCATGAGGGTCCCAGCGAGTTTTAACGTTTGTGCCTGTACGTTGAGCGTCGCGGCACGTGGCCGCGCGCCGAACGTATTTGGCAGGGGAGAAAGGATTCGAACCTTTGCATGCCGGAATCAAAATCCGGTGCCTTAACCAGCTTGGCGACTCCCCTACACAGGTCAGCAGCCAAAAGCTGCCAACCGATCAATCGTCGCTGGGTGCCCACCCCACCAGAGGATGAACATCCAAATTGCCACAGACCCTGACCTGCCAGCCGGCCGGGGCCGGCTGCAAGACCTTGTCTTGTGGCATCTGCGCAAACACCGCACTGCCTGAGCCTGTCATCCGGCCTTGCAACCCTTGGGACGAAAGCCATTGCAGGGCTTGCGTCACCGCCGGGCAAAGCCTTTGGGCAACTGGCTGCAGGTCGTTCTGGCCAAAACCATACGGGTTTGCAGCAAAGCCTGAAATTATAGCAGTTTCATGCTGGCGTTCCAGCCCCGGGTCACGGAATATGAGCGCCGTGTCCAGTCCGGCGTCGGGTTTGGCCACGGCAAAGTGTGCCCGGGGCAGGTCCAGCGGCGTGATCTGCTCGCCAATTCCCTCGACCCAGGCGTTGCGTCCGCGCAGGAAGAACGGCACGTCGGCGCCCAGCGCCAGGCCGATCTGCGCCAGGCGGGACAGCGGCAGATTCAGCCCCCACAGGCGGTTCAGCGCCAGCAGGCAGGTGGCCGCGTCAGACGAGCCGCCGCCCATGCCGGCCTGGGCCGGCAGGCGCTTTTCGACGCCGATCCAGGCGCCGTGCGGTGTTCCGCCCGCTGCCTGCAGGGCGCGGGCCGCCCGGATGACCAGGTCATCGGCGGGCAAAGGGGTTGTCAGGTCTTCACGGGTGAGCACGCCATCATCGCGCCGCTCGAAGTGCAGGGTGTCGCACCAATCCACCAGCATGAAGACCGATTGCAGCAGGTGGTAGCCGTCCGCGCGCCGCCCCGTGACATGCAGGAACAGGTTCAGCTTGGCCGGTGCCGGCACCTCGTACAACGCGCGCATCAGCGGTCCAGCACAAGGCGCAGGTCGGCAGCGGGGGCAGGCGCCGTGCGGCGCGCCTGCAGCCGGCCCGCCGGCAGCTCGGCCAGGTCGGCGCTCCAGCCAGCGGCCTGGGTGGGCACGCCAGCCAGCCAGTCAAACAGGGCGGCGACGGGCAGGGGGGTGCCAGTGGCATGGGCTGCCAATGCGTCCAGCGAGTCGAATTCGTGGAGGTCGGAGCCTGAGCGCAGCGTGGCCCGCCCAGGTGCCCAGGACAGCTGCGCGGCGGTGTTGCCCAGCGGTGTACGCAGCGCGAGTTCGCCAGCTTCGGCGCGGCCCTTGAGTTCGAATGCGGCCGTGAACGACTGGGGCGGTGTGCCATCCAGGCGCAGCGCCAGGCGCCCGCTCCACGGCCCTTGGGCCAAGTTCCGTTCTGCCGGCGGCGGGGTGGCGCAACCCGTCGCCAGCAGCGCCACGGCCAGGGCCAGGGCGCACGTCCTGCGCGAGGCCGCCGCAGAGGGGGTCACAGCCGCACGCCCAGACGCTTCAGGGTGCCCTGCAGCGTTTCGTTTTCCGCGTTGAGCAGCAGGCCTTCTTTCCAGATGGCCTGGGCGCGGTCGCGCTGGCCCAGGCTCCACAGCACTTCGCCCAGGTGGGCGGCGATCTCCGCGTCGGGCCGCGTTTTGTACGCGGCCTCCAGGATGCGCAGGGCTTCGGCCTTGTTGCCCATGCGGAATTCCACCCAGCCCAGGCTGTCGGAGATGAACGGGTCGCCGGGCGCGAATTCAAGTGCCTTCTGGATGAGCTGCCTGGCCTCGGGCAGGCGCACGTTGCGGTCTGCCAGTGAATAGCCCAGCGCGTTGTAGGCGTGGTGGTAGTCAGGCCGCACCGCGATCAGCTGGCGCAGCAGCCGTTCCATTTCGTCCAGCCGTTCCAGCTTTTCGGCCAGCATGGCCTGGTCGTAGATCAGCTCGGTGTCCTTGGGGTCCCGGGCAATGGCCTTGGCAAGCAGGTCGTAGGCAGCCTGGTATTGCTTGTTGTCGCGCAGCAGCTGCACCTCTGCGGTGAGCTTCAGCCGGGCGTCAGTGGGGTTGCGCTCGGGGATGGCCTGCAGCAGCTTGCGTGCTTCGTCCACCTTGCCCTGGCGCGCGAGGATGGAGGCGCGGCGGTTTTGCGCGCTGATCAGCGCCTGGGCGTTGTCGATACGGTCCAGCCAGGCTTCCGCCGCGGCGAAATCGCGCCGGCGCTCGGCAATCTGCGCCAACGACAGATAGGCCTGGGCCAGGCCCCGGCTGCGCTCGTCGCCCGAGGATTGCTCCTGTGCAAGCTCGACGTACCGCTTGAGCGAGGCTTCGGCCGCCGGCAGCTGGTTGTCCTGCACCTGCAGCGTGCCCAGCACCAGCCAGGCTTCGGCAAAGTTGGGCCGGCTGGTGGTGACCACCTGGAGCTGGCGCGAGGCTTCCGCGTAGCGCTGCGCGTCCAGCAGTGCCCGTGCATAGCCCATGCGCAACTCCGGGACGGGCGTGCCGTCCATGTATCTGCGCACGATGGCCTCGGCCTGCGGCGTTTTGGGGTCCATCAGCTCCAGTGCGAGCAGGGCGGGGCCTTCGGCCCCAGGGTTCACGGCCTGGCCGCGCCGGGCGGCCTCCAGCGCACCGGCCGGGTCCGATGCCGCCAGCCGCATGCGGCCCACCGTTGTCCAGGCCGCAGCGCCGGTGTCCTGTTGCGTGAGGTACGTAGCCAGCGCCTGCTCCACCACGCCGGCGGCCAGCCGGCGGTCGGCCGCGCGCGCATAGTGCCGCGGCACCAGGCTGAGCGCCACGTTGCGTTCGCTGGCAGGCACCAGCGCAATTTCGGTGCGCAACGGCTCCGCGCTTTCAGCCAGGCGGTTCAGCGCAACCAGGATCTGCAGCATCAGACGGTTGGCTTCGCGCGAGCCGGGCTGTGCTTCCCGCCAGGCGCGCGCGGCCTGCAAGGCCGCGTCGCCCGAGCGCGACTGGAAGGCAATTTCAACAGCGCGCTGGTACAGCTTGGCGTCGTTTGTCTTGCGCGCTGCGTCCAGGATCAGCGCATAGCCTGCGCCAGGTTCACTGCTTCGGGCATTGAGTTCGCCCAGCAGCAGCTGGTAGAAGAGTTCACCGTCCAGCGCGGAGCTTGCGGGGGCGGCGGTGGCTTGGCCGCCAGTGGTTTGCGCTGTTGCGGGCAGCGCGCCGCACGCAAGGACAATGGCCAGGGCCAGGGGGGTGAATCGCACCATCGGCCCATAATAATCCAAGCCCGATAACCCGATGTAGTCCCTGCCGTACCGATGCCCGAGCTGCCCGAAGTTGAAGTCACGCGCCTGAGTTTTGCCGACCGTATTGCCGGCGCGCGCATTGTGTCGGTGCGCATGGGCAAGCCGCTGCGCTGGCCGCTGGGGTGCGATCCGGCGTTGCTGGCGGGCCGTACCGTCCAGGCAGTTCGCCGGCGGGGCAAGTACCTGTTGCTGGACCTGGATGCCGGGCTCATCCTGGTGCACCTGGGCATGTCGGGCAGCCTGGCTTTTGCGGACCACTTGCCCGAGCCCGGCGCCCATGACCACTTTGACATGGTCACCAGCCGGGGTGCCTTGCGGCTGAACGACCCGCGCCGGTTCGGCGCCGTGGTGTTTGCGCCCGCGCAGGACGCCCCCCAGGCCGTCAAGCTGCTCGGCGGCCTGGGTGTGGAGCCGCTGTCGGATCAGTTTGATGCCGCCGCTTTCCATGCAGCCCTCAAGCGCCGCAACGCGCCCATCAAGCAGGTGCTGCTGGCTGGCGATGTGGTGGTGGGCGTGGGCAACATCTATGCGTCCGAGGCGCTGTTCATCGCGGGCATCCGTCCCACGATGCCGGCCTCGCGCATCAGCCGCCCAAGGGCTGTGCGCCTGCGCGCGGCCGTGCGCGATGTGCTGGCGCGTGCGGTGCAAAAAGGTGGCAGCACACTGCGTGACTTTTCCAATGCGCACGGCCAGGCAGGTTATTTCCAGCTCGAAGCCATGGTGTATGACCGCGCGGGCGAGCCCTGCCGCCAATGCGCGGCGCCCATCCGCATGATCCGCCAGGGGCAGCGCGCAACTTATTACTGTGCCCATTGCCAGAAGCCCTGAGTTTCATTCAGGCGTGCGCGGTGTATATTTACAGGCTACCCGGAGACTAAGTGGGCACTTCCTTCAACGAACAGTTTGACCAGCATGGCGCATGGCGGCGCGAGTTTGCCTTGCGCCTGAAGCTGCTGTCTGAATGGATGAAAGACCATGAGCTGCTCGATTCGGCGGTCGAGGAGCGGTTGCGCCGCCTGGAACAGCAGATGCGCTCGGACAAGGTCATGGTGGCGTTTGTCGCGGAGTTTTCCCGTGGCAAGTCCGAGCTGATCAACGCCATTTTTTTTGCCGGCTACAAGCGCCGCATCATGCCCGCCAGTGCCGGGCGCACCACCATGTGCCCGACCGAGCTGGGCTACGACGCCGAGGTGCCGCCCTGCCTGCGCCTGCTGCCCATTGAAACGCGGCTGCAGCCCCAGGCCCTGATGGAATGGCGCGCGGTGCCTGACAAATGGACGCGCATTGACCTGGACGTGAACGACCCGGGCCAGTTGGCGCAGGCGCTGGAGAAGGTGGCGGAAGTGCGCCACGTGCCCAAGGAAGAGGCGCGCGCCCTGGGCTTCTGGCACGACGAAGTGCCCGAAGACAACCCGATGCTGGACGCCGACGGCCTGGTCGAAGTGCCCAAGTGGCGCCACGCGCTGATCAACATCGCCCACCCCTTGCTCAAGCAGGGCCTGGTGATCCTGGATACGCCGGGCCTGAACGCCATCGGTGCCGAGCCCGAACTGACCGTCAACCTGATCCCGCAGGCCCATGCCGTGGTGTTCATCCTGGCCGCCGATACCGGCGTGACCAAGTCCGATCTGTCCATCTGGCGCGAGCACCTCATCAGTGAAACGGGCAGCACCGATTCACGTCTGGTGGTGCTCAACAAGATCGACACCATGTGGGACTCATTGAGCACCCCCACCCAGGTGCAGGCGCAGATTGACCGCCAGCGCGCCACGTCCGCCGAAATTCTGGGCCTGCCGCGCGAGCAGGTCATTCCTGTTTCCGCGCAAAAGGGCCTGGTGGCCAAGGTCAACGACGACGAAGCACTGCTGCAGGCCAGCCAGTTGCCGGTGCTGGAGCGGGCCCTGGCCGATGGTGTGATGGGCCAGCGCCAGAAGATCCTGCGCGCGGCAGTGGCCGGTGGCATTGGCGATCTGCGCATGGAGGCGGCGCGCGCGCTGAACATCCGCCGGCGCGACCTGGCCGAGCAGATGCTGGAATTGAAGGGCCTGCGCGGCAAGAACACTTCGGTCATCAAGCACATGCGAAGCCGCATCGAGCAGGAGCAGGGTGACTTTGACGTGAGCGGCGCCAAGATCCATGCCGTGCGTTCGGTGCATCTGAAATTGCTGCGCGAGGTGTTCACCTTGCTGGGCACCGGCACGCTCAAGGCTGAGATGGGTGAGCTGACGTCGGCGTTGCGCCAGCCCGGCATCAAGCTGGGCGTGAAGAAGGCTTACAGCCAGACCTTTGACCGCCTGCGCGAAGGCCTGCGCAAGGCCCAGGCCACCAGCGTGGAAATCCAGAACATGCTGGGTGGCACTTTCCGCCAGCTCAACGCCGAATACGGTTTTTCGCTGCAGGCGCCGCAGGAGCCCGACCTGGCGCGCTACATCCGCGACCTGGATCTGGTGGAGCGCAGCCACACCCAGTACCTGGGCGTAGGCAATGCGCTGAAGCTTGCGCAGCCCGAGTTTGCCGACCGGCTGGTGCGCGCCCTGGCCACCCGGCTTCGCGTGGTGTATGAATCCGCGCTGGGCGAGGTGGAGCTGTGGAACAAGTCCGCCGCCGCGCAGCTGGACGCGCAGCTGCGCGAGCGCCGCCGCAATTTCGGCCGCCGCATCGAAGCCATCGAACGCATCCAGCAGGCCGCGACCGGCCTGGACGACCGCATCGCCGAGATCGACGCCCAGGAGGTTGCGCTGAACCAGCTCGACGCCAAGCTGATCGAGCTGACGGCGCACCTGATCGCCACGCCCGCCGGTGGCGAGAGCGCCAACGAAGAAGCCGCCCGCAAGACCGCATGACGGACTTTGCGAGCCGCGTTGTGCGCTGGCAGCGCACGCATGGGCGCAACAGCCTGCCCTGGCAAAACACCCGCGACCCCTACCGTGTCTGGCTGTCTGAAATCATGCTGCAGCAGACGCAGGTGGCCACCGTGCTGGACTACTACGCGCGGTTCCTGGCACGCTTTCCCGATGTGGCCGCGCTGGCAGCCGCCGGGCTGGACGACGTGCTGGCGCTATGGAGCGGGCTGGGCTATTACAGTCGCGCACGCAACCTGCACCGCTGCGCGCAGGAGGTGGTGGCCCTGCACGGCGGCCGGTTCCCCCGCAGTGCCGCGACTTTGCAGACATTGCCGGGCATTGGGCGCTCTACCGCCGCGGCCATTGCGTCGTTCTGTTTTGGCGAGCGCGTGGCCATCCTGGACGGCAACGTCAAGCGCGTGCTGACGCGTGCCCTGGGCTTTGGCGACGACCTGGCCGTGGCCGCCAACGAGCGCGCGCTGTGGGACCGTGCCACGCAGCTGCTGCCCACCGATGACCTGGCCAACACCATGCCGCGCTACACCCAGGGCCTGATGGACCTGGGCGCCACCGTCTGCCTGGCGCGCAACCCTACCTGCCTGCTGTGCCCGGTGCAGCCGCTGTGCGCGGCGCGGCGCGAGGGCGCGCCCGAACGCTATCCGGTCAAAACCCGCAAGCTCAAGCGCACGGCGCAATCGCTGTGGCTGCTGCGGGCGCGCACGGCTGACGGCGCGGTGTGGCTGCACAAGCGCCCGACGCCCGGCGTGTGGGCCGGGCTGTTTTGCCTGCCCGTGTTTGACGATCATGCGCAGCTCGTAGCCAGCGTGCCCGAGCGCTGGCGCGACCGGTTGCGTGACGCGCCCGCATTCGTGCATGTGCTCACGCACAAGGACCTGCACCTGCATCCGATGCTGCTGGATCTGCCCAGCCAGCAAGTGTTGTCAGACGATGGCGCCTGGTTTGACGCGGCGCAGTGGCCACAGCTGGGCCTGCCCGCACCCATACGCAAACTGTTGGCAGAGGATTAGCGGGCGTCCAGCTCGCGGTGGCGCTTGAGCGTGACCCAGCGGCTGCTGAAAACAGCGGCCAGCTTCTCCACCAGGTACACGGACCGGTGCTGCCCGCCGGTGCAGCCAATGGCGACCGTCACATAGCTGCGGTGGTCGCGTGCCAGCGCATCCAGCCAGTGGCCCAGGAATTGCTCGATGTGATCGAACATCTGCGTCACGTCAGCGTTCTGGGCCAGAAAGGCCGCCACCGGCGCGTCGCGGCCCGTCAGTGGCCTCAGCTCGGGCTCGTAGTGCGGGTTGGGCAGCATGCGCACGTCAAACACGTAGTCGGCGTCCATGGGAATGCCGCGCTTGAAGGCGAATGATTCGAACACCAGCGTGAGCTGGCTCGCGCCCGCGGAAATCAGCGATTTGACGTAGCCCTGCAGCTGGGCCGAGCGGATGATGCTGGTGTCAATCACGTGGGCCTGCTCGCGCAGGTCGGCCAGCAGCTCGCGTTCGAGCTCGATGGCGTCCACCAGGGCATGCTGGTGCTCGGCTTCGCCCAGGTTCACATCCTTGCGCGACAGCGGATGGCGGCGGCGCGTTTCGGAAAACCGCTGCACCAGCGTGGCCGTGGTCGCATCCAGAAAGATGGGCTGCAGCGTGATGCCCTGGCGTCGCAGGTCCGCCAGCTGGCGCGGCACCAGCGGCAGCGACGAGGCGCTGCGCACATCCATGGCAATGGCCACGCGCGTGGCCTTGTGCTCCTGCTCCAGCGCCACAAAGGGCAACAGCAGCTCGGGCGGCAGGTTGTCCACGCAGTAATAGCCGGCGTCTTCCAGTGCGTGCAGCGCCACCGACTTGCCGGAGCCGGACATACCGGTGATCAGCACGACTTCCAGCGTCATGACAGGCCCAGCATTTCCTTGGCATGGGCCAGCGTGGTGCCCGACAGGCGCTCGCCGCCCAGCATGCGCGCCACCTCGGCCACGCGCTGCTCACCCTGCACGGGGGCCACGGTACTGGCCGTGCCCGCGGCATCGCTTTG
Organism: Pseudomonadota bacterium; assembly: GCA_020161775.1. Lineage (GTDB taxonomy): Bacteria > Pseudomonadota > Gammaproteobacteria > Burkholderiales > Burkholderiaceae_C > RAM1. The sequence goes on along the minus strand of JAIUOW010000006.1, from coordinate 4,955 downwards.
CTTGGCCACCACCAGATGGTGGTCCGCGCAGGCGGCCACCTGGGGCAGGTGGGTGACGGCCATGACCTGGCGGTCGCGGCCCAACTGCTTCATCAGCCGGCCCACGGTTTCGGCCACGGCGCCGCCCACGCCGGAATCCACCTCGTCAAAAATCAGTGTTTGCGCCGTGCCCAGCTGGCTGGTGGTGACGGCAATGGCCAGCGCAATGCGCGACAGCTCGCCGCCCGAGGCCACCTTGCCCACCGGCCGTGGGGTGCTGCCGGCGTGGCCCGCGACCAGGAAGGCCACGTCTTCCAGCCCGCTTTGCGTGGGTTGCGCGGCTTTTTCCAGGGCCACTTCAAACCGCCCGCCCTGCATGCCCAAGCCCTGCATGGCCTGGGTGATGGCCTTGGCCAGCAGCGGCGCGGCCTTGGCGCGCTGGCGCGACAGCGCGCGCGCTTCGGTCATGTAGGCGGCTTCGGCTTTCTGCTCGGCGGCCTCCAGCGCGCCCAGGTCGGCTGCGGCGTCCAGCTGGGCCAGCTCTTCCTTCCAGCCCGCCAGCAGGCCGGGCAGCTCGGGCGGCGTGCGCTTGTAGCGCCGCGCCAGCGACACCCACAGCGACATGCGCTCGTCCAGTTCGGCCAGGCGCTGCGGGTCGAGGTCGGCCTTGCGCTGCCAGGCGTGCAGCGAGTGCAGCGTGTCCTCGGCCTGGGCCAGGCTGGAGGCCAGCACCTCGGCCATGCCGGCAAATTCGGGGGCCACGCGCTCCTGCGCCTGCAGCAGCGCCAGCGACTGGGCCAGGCCCTTGAGCGCGCCGCCGTCTTCCCCGTCCAGCAAATCCACCGCACCCTGCGCCGCCTCGATCAGCGACTGTGCGTTGGCTAACCGGGAGTGGCTGGTGTTCAGTTCGTCCCATTCGTCGGCGCCGGGCGCGAGCTTGTCCACCTCGCCAATCTGCCAGGCCAGCCGCTCGCGCTCGCGCTGCAGTGTGTCCTGGGCGTTGCGTGCGTCCGCCAGGGCCTTTTGGGCCTGGCGCCACAGCTGCCAGAGCTGGCCCAGCGCCGCCGTGCTGGCGCCGGCGTAGCCGTCCAGCAGGCCACGCACCGATTCCGGCCGCGTGAGGCTCTGCCAGGCGTGCTGACCATGGATGTCCACCAGTTGATCGCCCAGCTCGCGCAACTGGGCGGCGGTGGCCGGGCTGCCGTTGACCCAGGCGCGGCTCTTGCCCTGGCTGTCCACCGTGCGGCGCAGCAGCAATGTGTCGGCTGCGTCAAAGCCGGCGTCTTCCAGCCAGGGCGCCAGGCTGGCGGGTGTGTCGAACTCGGCGCTGATGTCGGCGCGCACGGCGCCCTCGCGCACCACGCCGGACTCGGCGCGCGCGCCCAGCGCGAGCTGCAATGCGTCAATCAGGATGGATTTGCCGGCGCCAGTCTCGCCAGTCAGTACGCTGAATCCGGCGGACAGGTCCAGGTCGAGTTCGCGCACGATCACAAAGTCGCGCAGGGCAATGCGTTTGAGGCTCATGGGTCAGGCCACACCTTCATTCCAGTGAAGCTTGCGGCGAAGCGTGTCAAAGTAGCTCCAGCCGCGCGGATGCAGAAAGCGCACGTGGTGCTGCGACCGGCGCACCGTGATGCGGTCGCCATGCAGCAGCGAGGCAAGCGACTGCATGTCAAAGTTGGCACTGGCGTCGCGCCCGGCGACGATCTCGATGGCGATCTCGGCCGGGTCGGCCAGCACGATGGGCCGGTTGGACAGCGTGTGCGGCGCAATCGGCACCAGCACCCAGCCGGGGATGGAAGGATGCAACAACGGGCCGCCGGCCGACAGCGCATAGGCCGTGGAGCCCGTGGGTGTGGCAATGATCAGGCCGTCGGCGCGCTGGTTGGCCACGAAATGTCCGTCCACTTCCACACGCAGTTCCACCATGCCGGATGTAGCGCCGCGGTTGACCACCACGTCGTTCATGGCCAGTGCGTCAAACACGCAATGCCCGTCGCGCCAGACCTTGGCATGCATCAGGCTGCGGTGGTCTTCTTCGTAGTCGCCGCGCAGCATGGGCGGCAGCACGCTGCGGTACTGATCCAGCGCGATGTCGGTGATGAAACCCAGGCGCCCCTGGTTGATGCCGATCAGCGGCACGCCATGGCGCGCCAGCTGGCGGCCAAAGCCCAGCATGGTGCCGTCGCCGCCCACCACCAGCGCCAGGTCGCACTGCACGCCGATGGCCTCCACGTCCAGGGCCGCGTAGTGCGCAATGCCGCTGGACTGGGCGGTGTCGCGCTCCAGCGCCACATCGCAGCCCTGGGCTGCCAGGAAATGGGCAATTTCCTCCAGCGTGGCGCGCGATGAACCGGCGTTGGCACCGTGGTACTTGCCAATCAGCGCAACGTGGTGAAAACGTGGGTTCATCCGCAAATTACATCATTAAAATGATTCGATGCTCGATGATCGTGCCAAGTTGTTGCTCAAAGCGCTGGTCGAACGCTACATCGCCGACGGACAGCCTGTTGGCTCGCGCACACTGTCGCGCGCTTCGGGGCTGGAGCTGTCCCCCGCGACCATCCGCAACGTGATGTCCGACCTGGAAGAGCTGGGCCTGATCGTGAGCCCGCATACCTCGGCCGGGCGCGTGCCCACCGCGCGTGGCTACCGGTTGTTCGTGGACACCATGCTCACTGCCCAGCGCGAGCAGCTGGCCACGCCCAGCCTGGCCGCGGACCAGCCGCAAAAGGTGATTGCAAACGCGGCGCAGATGCTGTCCAACCTGTCGCAGTTCGTGGGCGTGGTGATGGCGCCGCGGCGCACGTCCGTGTTTCACCACATCGAATTCCTGCGCCTGTCTGAAAAGCGGGTGCTCGTCATCATCGTGTCACCTGATGGCGACGTGCAAAACCGCGTCATCTTCACCGAGACCGACCTGACTCAGCCGCAGCTGCTGGAGGCAGCCAACTTCCTGAACGCCAACTACTCGGGCCTGGCCATCGAGCAGGTGCGCGAACGCCTGCAGGGTGAGGTCGAGAAACTGCGCGGCGAAATCGCCACGCTGATGCAGGCGGCCGTGCAGGTCAGCTCCGAGGCCATCACCCAGGCGCAGGAGGAGGTGGTCATCTCCGGCGAGCGCAACCTGCTGGCCGTCAGCGATTTTTCCAGCGACATGAGCCACCTGCGCCGTGCGTTCGAGCTGTTCGAGCAAAAGACGCAGCTCATGCGCCTGCTGGACGTCTCCAGCCGCGCCGAGGGCGTGCGCATCTACATTGGCGGCGAAAGCCAGGTCGTGCCGTTTGAGGAGCTGTCGGTTGTCAGCGCGCCCTACGAGGTGGACGGCCAGGTGGTGGGCACGCTGGGCGTGATCGGCCCGACACGCATGCCCTACGACCGCATGATCCAGATCGTGGACATCACCTCGCGCCTGGTCACCAACGCACTGAGCCACCACAAGTAGCCGCCTACAATCTGCGGTTCGGTCGGGGCGTTAGCTCAGTTGGTCAGAGCAGGGGACTCATAATCCCTTGGTCGCAGGTTCAAGTCCTGCACGCCCTACCATTTTGTTGTTTGAAATCAATCACTTGCGTTTATGCGCGATTGAAGTCGAGCGCCCAGTGCTCCGCAATGCGTTGCTCCGCAACCGGGCTTCGGCGATCGCGACAAGAGTCGTTTTTCGCGGGTCGTACAAGCAAGCAGCCGGCCAGGCTGTGTGGTAACTCCCAGTCTCTCAAGCTCAATTCGTCGCTACCGACGATGACGCTTCAACGCGGCCTGCCTAGACTGGTCCCATGAAGACAAGAGTGACCGAGATCCTGGGAATCCGCTACCCGATTATCCAGGGCGGCATGCAATGGGTGGGGGTGGCGGAACTGGCCAGTGCGGTGTCAAACGCCGGAGGCCTTGGCATCCTGACGGCCCTGACGCAGCCCACGCCTGAAGACCTCGCCAGGGAGATCGCGCGCGCCAAGACCATGACAGATCGCCCGATCGGCGTGAACCTGACCATCTTGCCTTCAGTCAAACCTCCTCCCTACGCGGAATACCTGGATGCGATCGTCGCCAGTGGCGTGCGTATCGTCGAGACGGCGGGCAACAGCCCCAAGGAGTTCATCGGCAGGTTCAAGGCTGCTGGCCTGACCGTGATCCACAAGTGCACCACCGTGCGCCATGCCATTTCTGCCGAAAAAGCCGGCGTGTACATCGTGTCGATTGACGGCCTGGAGTGCGCGGGGCATCCCGGCGAGGATGACGTCGGCGGGCTGGTCCTGATCCCTGCCGCCGCGCGCGTGCTGAAAATTCCCGTTGTCGCCTCAGGGGGCATCGCCGACGGCCGTGGGTTTGCCGGTGCCCTGGCTTTGGGGGCTGAGGGTGTCAACATGGGCACCCGTTTCTGCGTCACCCAGGAAGCGCCGATTCATCACGACATCAAGCAAGCCCTGGTCAACGGGACAGAGCGCGACACGGCTCTTATCTTCCGGACGTTGAAAAATACCGCCCGTGTCTTCAACAACGCCATCGCGCGCGAGGTTCGCGCCACCGAGAACCGGCCAGGTGGCTGCACCTTTGAAGACATCCGCCCCCTGGTGGTCGGCAGCCGAGGCCGTCAGGCCCTGAAGTCGGGCCAGGTCGATGACGGCATCGTCACTGCGGGTCAGTGCATCGGTCTGATCGACGACATCCCGACCTGTGCCGAGCTGATCGAGCGGATGGTCGCTGAGTGCCGTGAGCGCCTGGCTGCCGCGTCGCGCAGCTTCGCCTAGAGCGTCCACCAGTCCGGCGGCGCGGCCGGCACTGCCCATTCCGGCCAGGCGCCGCGCGTCCGGTTCCTGGCATGCCCGGATCCCACAGGAACATCTGATATGCCGCTGGACAGCCCCACGACTGTTGATTTCCGAGCAAATCTGACCCCTTGGGGGTGCGGATGAAATCTTGGACTACCTGGAAGGTAGTTCATGTATTCATACGAAGATAGGATTCGAGCGGTCCAG
>JAIUOW010000005.1 GCA_020161775.1 Pseudomonadota bacterium | reverse complement strand
GTTTGCAAAGGCTTTACGCCGTCGCACCTGAAGCAAGTCAGCGCGCTTTCACGCTGGGGCAAATCTTGAACCCCTATGACGCCCGTTACAGGCGCCCATTCGCTTTTTGCTTCCTCCTCTGCCCGCTACACCATGGCCGTCGCTTGCGCTTCAGTTGCCACCCCGTACTGGCGGTGGCGATGCATCGGGTTTACCTCGTTTCCTTTGATGCCCATCCGGCCGGCAGGCCAGACGATGGGGTTAGGGACGTTCTATCCGCCGCGCGTTCTTAGGGAACAAGCAGAGGGGCATGACCCACTGCTTCAGACGCGTTACCGTTTTGGTTGCAGCTCTCCAGCGAGCTGGAAGACAAGAGTTAGCTGCGCTCTAGTTACGGCGGTTCTGACGAACGTTCACATGTGTTTCCCGTACCCTCTACCTCGGCCACCCTCCCACGTCTTGCTCGCGGGATTCATCCAACTCACGCTGGATTTGTGCGCTTGCGCGCGGGTCGTTTATCCGTGGCTCCGCACAACTCAGTTACCCGAGATGCCCGCACAGACGAGGTCACTTCGTTCCAGAAGTGGTTTCGGTGATTGAAACAAAGCACCAAAAGCGGTGCCGCTTTGTTGGCCGCCAGGAGAGGCGGCGACTACAGTACTTTTATTTTGTAACTGTAGCGTTCAGGCAACAGAAATACCTGCCGTGAGGCCGAATTTTGTTGCGAGGAAGCCCAAGGCGGGCCCCTCCGGTCGGAAAATGCGTGGCATTTATTCGACCATTTCTGAGTGATTTCCGGGTAGGAAATCGATGCGCTCCCAGAGGGGAAACGCACTCCTTTGAGGCTGATTAGTTCAGCTACAGAAGCGACTTCGAGTCGCACCATGCCTTCTAGAATACCCGGGCCGGCACACCCTGTGCCGGTGCGTTCTCAGGGCGGGGTGCAATTCCCCACCGGCGGTATCTGCACTCAGGCTTTCGGGCCTGGCTGCAGGAGCCCGCGAGCGCCCGGTGCCACCCTTGTGGCGCCGGGGTCAGCAGACCCGGTGCGATGCCGGGGCCGACGGTCACAGTCCGGATGAAAGAGAAACGCGCCAGTGGCCACCCGTTCGGGGTGGCCGTTGGCGTGCGCCCTGATTCATCGATCCACAGCTGTCAGAGGACCTCATGAATCAGACCCCCAAGAAACCCGCTACCCCCGCGCGCTGCCGCGTGGCGATCGTCAGTGCCAGCTGGCACCGTGACATCGTCGAACAGGCCGTGCAGTCCGCCCGCGCCGAGCTGGGCCGATTGCGGCCCGGCAACCTGCGCATCGACGAGCTGATCGTGCCCGGTGCGTTTGAAATCCCGCTGATTGCGCGGCGCATGGCGTCAAGCGGTCGGGTGGACGCCGTGATCGCCTGCGCGCTGGTGGTCAACGGCGGCGTGTACCGCCATGAATTCGTGGCGGGTGCCGTGATTGACGGGCTCATGCGCGTGCAGCTGGACACCGACGTGCCGGTGTTCTCCGCCGTGCTCACGCCGCGCGACTTTCACGAGCATGACGACCACCGCGAGTTCTTCCGCGCGCATTTCGTCAAGAAGGGCGTGGAAGTGGCGCAGGCCTGCGTGCAGACGCTGGATGCGCTGCAGGGCCTGCCGCTGAGCCCGTAGCGGCTCAGGGCGCCTTGCGGGCTTCCATCCCGCGGATCAGCGCGCGGGCTTCGTCTCCTTCAGGGATGGGCTTGCCGCTGTCGCGCCACTGCACCGCGGCCTTGAAGCCCTGGTCCTGCGCATAACGGCGAAACCACAGGCCTTCGGGGTTGTGGCGGGTGATGCCGTCAAACACCGTGGCCATCTGCTGGCTCTGCTCCAGGCCCATGGCCAGCATGACCTGGTTGACCACCATCTTGTGCATGGCCAGGTGGCTGCGCGGCACGCCGGCAATGCGGTTGGCCAGCGCCAGCGTGGTGGCTTCCAGCTGGTCCGCCGGCACGGCCTCATTGGCCAGGCCCCAGGCGGCGGCGGTGGTGCCGTCGATGGTGTCGCCGGTGAACATGAGCTGCTTGGCCCGCGTGGGCCCCAGGCGGTAGGTCCACATGGCGGTGGTGGGGCAGCCCCACACGCGCGTGGGCATGTAGCCGATGCGCGCGTCGCTGGCCATGACCAGCAGGTCGCAGCACAGCGCAATGTCGCTGCCGCCCGCGGCGGCGTAGCCGTGCACCTTGGCGATGGTGGGCTTGGCGCTGCGCCACAGCGACATGAAGTCCTCGGTGTTGCGCTTCATGTAGGCGTAGTCTTCCATCGGGTCCCAGGGCGCGCGCTCCTGCTGGCAAGGGTGGTCGATCTCGCCTTCGCCAAAAACGCCCAGGTCGTAGCCGCCGCAAAAGCCCTTGCCCGCGCCTTCCACCACGATCACGTGCACCTCTTCGTCGGCATTGGCCCATTCCACGGCAGCGCGGATTTCGCGCGGCGTGTCGTCGTTGATCGCATTCAGCCGTTCGGGCCGGTTCAGCAGCAGGCGGGCGACGCGTGGGTGGGCGGGGTCTTTGCCGATCTGCAGGGTGGTGAAGGCTGGCATGGGTGTCTCCGGTCGTTGTGTTTTGATGATAGCCATGGTGTGCGGCGCCACTGACGGTCGGCGCAGGCCGGGTCCTACGGGCCGGCGCTTTCCGGCGGCGCAGCATGGACGCTTCGTTATCGACTACAGGAAGTCACCATGAACCGCCAAACCCTTGTGCGCGCGCTGGTTGCGGCCGGTGCCACCGCGTTGCTGGCCACCGGCTGCGCGCTGCGCCCCTCGGAAAAAATCGACATCTTCGAGGCGCGCCTGTCTGGCGCCCAGGAAGTGCCACCCGTCAACAGCGCTGGCAACGGCCAGGCCGAGCTGCAATGGAATCGCAACAGCAATGTGCTGAGCTGGAAAGTCACTTTCACCGGCCTGTCGGGCGAGGTGACTGGCGCCCACATCCACGGCCCTGCGTCGCCGGGCGAGAACGCCGGCGTGGTCATCCCGTTCATGACGGGCCTGTCGGGCACCATCACCGGCCAGACCAACCTGACCAGCGCCCAGGCACTGGACCTTGCCGCAGGCCGGTGGTACGTGAACATCCATACGGTGGCCTTCCCCGGCGGCGAGATTCGCGGGCAGCTCATGCCGCGCAGGTAAGCCGGGGCGCAGGCAGCACACGCAAGGGGCAATCACGGCCAACTGGTTGCGCGCGCAACCAGTTACCGTTATAGTTGCGCGCGCAACCATTAACGGGCTGATCGCCGTGACCCTGCCTGATTCCATCCCTGTTCTCATCGCCGGCGGTGGCCCGGTGGGCCTCACGCTGTCGGCGCTGCTGGCACGCCAGGGCGTGGCCAGCCTCGTGATCGAGGCTGACGAAGGCTATTGCACCGGCAGCCGTGCCATCTGCATGTCGCGCCGCTCGCAGGAAATCCTGGGATGGGTGGGCGCTGACAAGCCTCTGGTGGAAACCGGCCTGTCCTGGGTGGGCGGGCGCAGCTACTGGCGCAACACCGAGGTGCTGCATTTCCAGATGCCCAGCGAGCCCGCACAGCGGTTTGCACCCATGGTCAATATCCAGCAATACCACGTGGAGGCCTTCGCCCACCGCGCGGCCCAGGCGTTTGGCGGCTTGTCCACCGTGCAGTGGGCCAGCCGGGTGGCGGCGGTGCGGCCGCAGGCTGGGGGCGTGGATGTGGACGTGCAGACGCCGGATGGCTTGCGCACCGTGCGGGCCGGCTGGCTGGTGGCCTGCGACGGCGGGCGCAGCACCGTGCGCGAGCAGCTGGGCCTGCAGCTGCAGGGCATGCAGTACGACGGCAAATACGTGATCGTGGACATCGTGCAGAAGACGCAGCGCGCCGTGGAGCGCCTGGCCTGGTTTGACCCGCCGTCCAACCCCGGCTCCACCATCCTGATGCACCGCCAGCCGGGCGATGTGTGGCGCATTGACTACCAGATCCGTGACGACGAAGACCCGGCGGAGGCCGTCAAGCCGGAAAACGTCCTGCCACGGGTGCAGAGCCACCTCAGCATGATCGGCGAGGACGCGCCCTGGGAGCCGCTGTGGATCTCGATCTACAACGCCAAATGCCTCACGCTGGACAGCTACCGCCACGGTCGCGTGCTGCTGGCGGGCGACGCGGCGCACCTGGTGCCCATCTTCGGCGTGCGTGGGCTCAATTCCGGCCTGGATGATGCGGGCAACCTGGCCTGGAAGCTGGCGCGCGTGGTCAACGGCCAGTCACCCGACGGCCTGCTGGACAGCTATTCGGCCGAGCGTGTGCATGCCGCACGCGAGAACATTGCCTACGGCGCCAAGAGCACTGAGTTCATGGCGCCGCCCAACTTTGCGTTCAGGCTGATGCGCGAGGCCACGCTGCGCCTGGCGGCAACAGACCCGCTGGTGCGGTCCCTGATCAACCCGCGCCAGTCGGCGCCCATCACCTACGAAGGTTCGCCGCTGAACGGGCCGCAGCCGGGCGATTGGGCCCACGGCCTGGCCGCGCCGGGCGCGCCCGCACCCGAGGCCTTGCTGGCCGGCGCGCAAGGCCCGATGCACCTGAGCAGTGTGTTCGGCGGTGATTTTGTCTGCCTGGTGTTCAGCGACGGTGCCGTACCGCAGGCGGTGCGCAGCCTGACGCAGCATGGCGTGGGTGTGCTGGAGATCGAGCCCGGCGCCGACACGCTGGGCCAGGCGCGCGATCGCTACGGCCTGCGTTCGCCATCTGACCAGGCGCTGGTGCTGGTGCGCCCCGACGGCTATGTGATGGGCCGCTGGCGCGGGCTGGACCCGGCGGGCCTGCTGGCCACCCTGCAGGAAAAAGGAGTTGCCGCATGACCGACGCCGAACTGGACCAGAGTTACACCGCGCTGTGCCATGCGCTGGCCGACGTGGGCGAGGCCAAGGCTGCGCTGATGCTGTCCATGCTGTGCCTGCAGCTCATGGCCCGCAGCGCCAGTGCGGCGGATGTGCTGCCGCTGATCGCCGTCGCACAGGAGCAGGCCCATGCCGTCTGAGGCCAGCAACCCCCTGCCGCTGGACCAGTACCTGACCTGGCGGCTGCACCGCATCAACAAGCTGAGCGACAAGGGCAGCGCCGACGCCTACGCCGCCAGCTTTGGCCTGCGGGCGGGCGAGGCGCGCTGCCTGGCGGCCATCGGCAGCTTTGCGCCGCTGTCCATCGTGGACCTGGCCGCGCGCGCCAACCTGGACAAGGGCCAGGCCAGCCGCGCCGCGCAGGCGCTGGTGGACCGCGGCCTGGTGCGCAAACAGGCCAGCGAAACCGACGGCCGCGGCGTGGTGCTCACGCCCACCGCCAGCGGCCAGCGGCTGTGGAAGAAGGTCATGGCGCTGATCGCCCGGCGCAACGAGGAGATATTTGGCTGCCTCCCGGTGGCGCAGCGCAGGCTGCTGGCACAGATGCTGGAGCAGCTGATCGAGCAGGCTCAGGCCATGCCGGCCAGGTAAATGATCGCCCGCAGCGACGAAAACTCGTAGTCCACGAACTCGTCGAAGTCCTTGCCCGTCATGAGCGCGGGCGTCCATTTGTTGGCCTGCATGGCCTCGGCCCAGGCCTTGGTGCGGGTGGCTTCCGCCACCATGCGGGTCAGCTCGTCGCGCTGCGCCGCGCTGATGCCGGGCGCGCCATACACGCCGCGCCAGTTGCCGATGACCACGTCATAGCCCTGTTCCTTCATCGTCGGCACGGCCACGCCGGGCAGGCGCTTTTGCGAAGTGACGCCCACGGCGCGCATCTTGCCCGCGGCGATGTACTCCGCAAACTCGCTCCAGCCACTGCCGCCCACCGTGACATTGCCGCCCAGGATGGCCGCCGTGGCTTCGCCGCCGCCGCGAAAGGCGATGTAGTTGACCTTCTTCGGGTCCACGCCCACGCTGCGCGCCAGGATGCAGGCCGCAATGTGCTCGGTCGAGCCACGCGAGCCACCACCCCACTTGACGCTGGCCGGATCCTTCTTCAGCTGGTCCACCACGTCCTTCATGGTCTTGAACGGTGAATTGGGCGGCAGCACGAACACGTTGTATTCGCTGGTCAGGCGCGCAATCGGCGTGGCCTGCGTCAGGTTGACCGGCGGGCGGCCGGTAATGATGCCGCCCAGCATCACCGCGCCCATCACCATCATGGCGCCGGGGTCGCCCTTGGCGCTGTTGACGAACTGCGCCAGGCCCAAAGCGCCCGCGGCACCGCCCTTGTTTTCGTACTGCACGGCATCGGCCAGCTTGCCGTCCTGCAGCGCGCGGCCCAGGGCGCGGCCCGTGGTGTCCCAGCCGCCGCCGGGGTTGGCGGGAATCATCATCTTGACGGTGGCCGCGGCCCGCGCGGACAGGGGCAGGGTGCCGGCCGCAGCCAGCGCGGCCACGGACCGCAGGAAAGTGTCTCGACGCATGGGTGTCTCCTGTTGTGGTGTCGGAGCATTCATGGTCTGCGCCGAGCCTGTCATTCCGCTGTCCGTCGCCGGGTTGCGGATGCGGACAAACCCTGAGGATGGATGCATCGCCGTCCAGACTTCCGTCTGTTGGCCCCGTTACACATACCGGCAGATACTGGCCAGCCGTCAACCACGCTGCCAACCCACGATGTTCACCGCCGCCCAGGATCTGCTTCTCGCTTACGGCCGGCTGGCCGGCCTGCCTACGCTGGGGTTTGACGAACACGGCTGTGCCCGGCTGGTGTTTGAAGGCGACGTCGCCGTTGACCTGGAGGCTGACGAGCCCGCCCATTGCATTCAGGTGTATGCGGTGCTGGGGCCGGTACCCCCCGGCAACCGTGAGCCGCTGTACCGGCGGCTGCTTGAAGGCAACCTGTTCGGCCAGCAGACCGGCGGCGCCATGCTGGCGGTGGACCCTGTGCGCGAGGAGGTGCTGCTGTGCGGCCGGGTGGACCCCGCCGTGGTCAGCGCCGAGGCGCTGTCTGGCTGGATGGACGGCTTTGCCGGCACCGCAGCCCACTGGCTGCGCCGCTACGCGGCGGGTGAGCTGACGGCGGTGCCGGGCCTCGGCCAGGAACCCACGCTGTCTTCGCATTGGCAAGGCCATTTCGTCCCCGGCTGATGCCGCCTGCCCATAAGACCCGGCAGCGCCACGGCCATGTGAATACAACCTAAAATCGGGGCTCCCCCTAAAGCCCCCTGATGAACGCCCCCGTCGACGTTTCCTTTTTCGCGCGCGCAGCCAAGCCGATCACCAGCTACCGCAAGTACTGGGCGCACCGCTTTGGCCAGCCGAAATTCCTGCCCATGAGCCGCGCCGAGATGGACGCGCTGGGCTGGGACAGCTGCGACATCATCATCGTCACGGGCGATGCCTATGTGGACCACCCCAGCTTTGGCATGGCGGTCATTGGCCGCACGCTGGCCGACCAGGGCTTTCGCGTAGGCATCATCGCCCAGCCTGACTGGCAAAGCGCCGAGCCGTTCAAGGCGCTGGGCAAGCCCAACCTGTTCTGGGGCGTGACCAGCGGCAACATGGATTCCATGATCAACCGCTACACGGCGGACCGCAAGATCCGCAGCGACGACGCCTACACCCCCGGCGACGTGGGCGGCAAGCGGCCCGACCGTGCCGCCATCGTGTACAGCCAGCGCTGCCGCGAGGCGTTCCCCGGCGTGCCCATCGTGCTGGGCGGTATCGAAGGGTCCCTGCGCCGCATTGCGCATTACGACTACTGGTCCGACAAGGTGCGCCGCAGCATCGTGGTGGACGCCAAATGCGACCTGCTGCTGTATGGCAACGCCGAACGCGCGATTGTCGAAATCGCCCACCGGCTGGCCGCGAAGGAGCCCGTGGAGCAGATTGACGATGTGCGCGGCACCGCGTTCTTTCGCCGCGCCTCGCCCGAGGGCTGGTTCGAGATCGACAGCACCAGCGTGGACGCGCCGGGCCGCATCGAGAGCCACGTCAACCCCTACCTGACCACCAGTGAGCAGGCGCAGGCCCAGGGCGAGACCTGTGCCAAGGAGGACACGGACGTTTCTTCCGCGCCGCAATGGATTGCGGGTCAAGCCCGCAATGACAAAGTGCAGCCGCTGACCTTCCATCCCAACCCCAAGGTCAAGCTCAAGGTCCCCCCGCGCGAGCGCAGCGTGATCCGCCTGCCCAGCTACGAACAGGTCAAGTCGGACCCCGTGCTGTACGCCCATGCCAACCGCGTGCTGCACCTGGAAACCAACCCCGGCAATGCCCGTGCGCTGGTGCAGGCCCACGGCGAGGGCGTGACCGCCCGCGACGTGTGGATCAACCCGCCGCCCATCCCGCTCACCACGGCCGAGATGGACCATGTGTTTGACCTGCCGTATGCGCGCAGCCCGCACCCGGCCTATGCCGACGAACACGGCAGCCATGATGGCGCGACGAAAATCCCCGCGTGGGAAATGATCCGTTTCAGCGTGAACATCATGCGCGGGTGCTTTGGCGGCTGCACCTTCTGCAGCATCACCGAGCACGAAGGCCGCATCATCCAGAGCCGCAGCGAGGAATCCATCATCAAGGAGGTGGAGGACATCCGCGACAAGGTGGCGGGCTTCACCGGCGTCATCAGCGACCTGGGCGGGCCCACGGCCAACATGTACCGCCTGGGCTGCAAGTCGCCCGAGATCGAGGCCGCCTGCCGCAAACCCAGCTGCGTGTACCCCGGCATCTGCCAGAACCTGCACACCGACCACGGCCCGCTGGTCAAGATCTACCGCCGTGCGCGCGGGCTCAAGGGCATCAAGAAGATCCTGATCGGATCGGGCCTGCGCTATGACCTGGCCGTGCAAAGCCCCGAATACGTGAAGGAGCTGGTGCAGCACCACGTGGGGGGCTACCTGAAGATCGCGCCCGAGCACACCGAGCAGGGGCCGCTGACCAGGATGATGAAGCCCGGGATCGGCAGTTACGACCGCTTCAAGCAGATGTTCGACAGGTTCAGCGCCGAGGCGGGCAAGAAGCAGTTCCTCATTCCGTACTTCATCGCGGCGCATCCGGGCACCAGCGACGCCGACATGATGAACCTGGCCTTGTGGCTCAAGAAGAACGGCTTTCGCGCCGACCAGGTGCAGACCTTCTACCCCAGCCCCATGGCCACGGCCACGGCCATGTACCACTCGGGGCGCAACCCGCTCAAGGGGGTGCGCCGTACCGTGCGTGACGACTCCGAGACGGTGGACGTCGTGCGCGGCGAAAAGCGCCGCCGCCTGCACAAGGCCTTCCTGCGCTACCACGACCCCAACAACTGGCCGCTGCTGCGCGACGCGCTCAAGGCCATGGGCCGCGCCGACCTGATCGGCAATGGCAAGCATCACCTGATCCCCACCTGGCAGCCCCTGACCGACGGCAGCTACCAGAGCGCGCGGCGCAAGAACTCCACAGCCGCGCCGGCCGGGTCAAGCGCACCCAGGAAAGGCGCCGTGCTGACGCAGCACACCGGCTTGCCGCCGCGCCAGACGGGTACGGCCCGCAAGCCGGGCGGGCCGCGTCACAAATCCTGACGGCGGGTGTTGGCCGGGCTGCTGCCCGGAAGGCTTATTTCGCGGGGGCGCGCTGCGGCGTTTGCGCGGTGCCAGTCAACCCCAGCCGCCGCGCAATGGCCTGCTCCAGCGCCTTCACCTTGGGTTCGATCTGCGGGCGGGTCTCGGCGATCAACTGCTGGGTCAGGGCGCGCTGCATGTCGTTACCCAGGGACTGGAACTTGCCGTACACCGGCGATTCGATCAGGGCGACCAGTTGCCGCAACTCGTCCTCGGTGAACTTGTCGTTCAACACCGCGCCAATGGTGCTGGGCGCCAGCTTGATGGCGCGATCGCGCACCAGGGGCACGGCTTCATCGGTGTATTTGCGTACCTCCGCCTGTACTTCGCGGGCAATGGCTTCGCGCTTTTCGGGGGCTACGCGAGTGGACAGTGCGCCAGACATACCGTCCAGGATGATCGCCGCCGGCTGCTCCGCCAGGCCGCGCGCCATGGCCTCGATGCCGGGTTGCTGCAGCTTGAGGATGCGGGAGATCAGTTCCTGCTTGGCAGGCGTGGGCTGTGCCTGGGCGGCGAGCGTGGCCAGCGCAAGGCACAGGGGAAGAAAGAATTTGTGGGGCATCGCGGCATCTTAACGGCCCGCGGCCGTGGGCTGGCCCGCGGCGGCGATGCCTGCTTCAGCGCGGCCCTGCAGTACCGGAGGCTGTGGACGGCGCAGGTTTGACCTTGCGGCGCACTGGCGGTTGGCTGCCTGCGGCCACAGGCTTGTCTGTGCCGTTGGCGTGGTAGCGGTCCCAGGCTTTCTTGGTCAGGCCGGCGACGATCCCGAGGGCAATGAGTTTGCGCAGCATGGTGGTTCTCCGTTGATGTGAAGTGGAAAACCCAAAGCGTAGGGCGCGCGTGGGCCCCGCCTTGTCAGACCAGCGCGACACTGCATGCAGGAAATTCCGCGCCCCCAAAAAACACAGGGCCTGTTCACGCGCGCCTCTTGGCGCCGTGAACAGGCCCTGGGTCGGGCTTGCCGGGGGCTCAGCCGCCCTTTTTGGCGCGCTTGCCGGGGTTCTTCTTGCTGCGGGTGGCCGTGCCACGCTCCAGGCTGATGCGTTGGCCCGTGCCTTGTTTTACACGGCTGGCGCCGGGGGGCAGCGGCAGGGGAGGGGTGCGCTTGCGGTCGGCTTCGGTGACGATTTTGTTGCCCATGGGGTACTCCGGTTCTGGGGGTGATGCTGATTGGTCGAACACGCGATTTTGCCACGTCGGGCCAGCGGCTAAGCCGCCAGCGTGTGCAGCGGGATGTCCTGGGCCGTGGCCAGCGCGTCCAGTTGCCTGCGCGTGCGGGTTTTGAGGAAGGCCGCGATCGCTTCCCGCGTGGCAGGCGCCAGCATGGTGCGGATGTCGCTGGCGGGCAGCCCCGCCGCCTTGCACAGTGCCGCCGCAAAGTGGGGCTCCAGCGCCGCCACGGCCACCCGGCCGTCCTTGCAGGGGTACACGCGGTAGCCCGCGTGGGCGCCGCCGACCGCGCCGGTGGGCTGGGTCAGGCCCCAGCTGCGCGGCAGCGCCAGGTAGCCCGCGGCGTCGGCCAGTGCCACCTCGATGAACACGCCGCGCGGATGCACTTCGCCGGTGCCGGCATAACGCTCGCGTTGCATGAGCACGGCCCCCAGCACCGCTTCACTGGCCATCAGCGAGCCGCCCATGTCGGCGTACAGCGTGGGTGGCAGCTCCAGCCCGTTGACCAGGCCGTTGTCGGCCAGGTAGGTCAGGTCATGGCCGGGCTCTTCGGCCCGCGCGCCCGCGGCGCCCACGATGGCCACCTGGCTGAGCGAGGGGTACAGGCGGTGCAGCTTCTTCCAGCCGATCTGCAGCTTGTCCAGCGCCGAAGGCCGGAACGAGGTGAGCAGCACGTCGGCCTTGGCCAGTTCGCGGTGCAGCACCTTCTGGCCAGCTTCGGTTTTCAGGTCGCATGTCGTGACTTTCACGCCCTCGTGCAGCTGCGCGTAGGCCTGCTTGTTGTAGTGGCCCATCGGGTCGCCCGAGGGCGGCTCCAGCTTGACGCAGGTTGCGCCCAGTGCCCGGCAGCGCATCAGCGCGGCGGGCCCGGGCAGGTTGAGCGCCAGGCTCAGGATGCGGGTGCCCTTGAGCGGGCGGAATCTGGCGGGGGCGGTGGTACGGGTCGTCATGCCGCCATGCTACAGCGGCAGGCCCACGTAGTTCTCGGCGAGCGCGGTGGACATGGCGCGCGAGTTCACCAGGTAGTCCAGCTCGGCTTCCTGCAGCTTCTGGCCAAAGCCGTCGGTGTCGGGGAAGCGGTGCATCAGCGTGGTGAGCCACCAGCTGAAGCGTTCGGCCCGCCAGACGCGCGCCAGCGCGCGCTGCGAATAAGTATCCAGGCCCGCGTCGCTGCGCTCGCGGTAATGCTCGATCAGCGCGCCCGACAGGTACTTGACGTCGCTGGACGCCAGGTTCAGCCCCTTGGCGCCCGTGGGCGGCACGATGTGGGCGGCGTCGCCTGCCAGGAACAGGCGGCCAAAGCGCATGGGCTCGGCCACAAAGCTGCGCAGCGGCGCAATGCTTTTTTCAATGGTGGGGCCGGTGATCACGGCTTCGGCCAGGGCCGGGTCCAGGCGGCGGCGCAGCTCGTCCCAGAAGCGCTGGTCGCTCCATTGCTCCACCTTGTCGTCCAGCGGGCACTGCACGTAGTAGCGGCTGCGCGTCAGGCTGCGCATGCTGCACAGCGAGAAGCCGCGCTCGCTGTTGCCATAGACGATGGCATGCGGCGACACCGGCGGCACGTCGGCCAGCACGCCCAGCCAGCCAAAGGGGTAGGTCTTCTCGTATTCGCGCACCGCGTCTTTCACGCTGGCGCGGCTCACGCCATGAAAGCCGTCGCAGCCGGCAATGAAGTCGCATTCCAGCGTGTGGGTCTGCCCGCCGTGGGTATAGGTGACGCGCGGCTTGCCGCCGTCAAAGTCGTGCAGCGCCACGTCAGCCGCCTCATACACCGTGGGCAGGCCGGCGGCCTCGCGCGCCTGCATCAGGTCGCGGGTCAGCTCGGTCTGGCCGTAGGCCGTGACCACCTTGCCGCCGGTCAGGCCGTGCACGTCAATGGCGTGGCGTGCCCCGCCGAACACCAGCTCGATGCTGTGGTGCACCGTGCCGCCGCCGTCCACGCCCGCGCCCACGCCGGCTTCGCGCAGCAGGTCCACCGTGATCTGTTCCAGGATGCCGGCGCGGATGCGGCCCAGCACATAGTCTGCGCTCTGGCGCTCCAGGATCACGTTGTCGATGCCGGCCTTGTGCAGCAGCTGGCCGAGCAGCAGGCCGGACGGGCCTGCGCCAATGATGGCGACCTGGGTACGGTTGGGGGTCATGGGGCAGTCTCCGTTGTGGTGCCCGTAGCCTAGGGGCGCGTTGGGCCGGCCACCAGCCCGGCGTGCGGGCCTTTGCGCGATGTTCGCCCCGCTTGTGCGATGATCGCGCAATGACGATCGCCAAGGCGGATTTCATTGAAGGCATGGCCAAGGGCTTGGCCGTGCTTGAGAGCTTTGACACCGAGCGCCAGCGGCTGAACGCCACGCTGGCCTCGCAGCGCGCGGGCATCACCCGCGCGGCTGCGCGCCGCCATCTGCTCACGCTGGCGCACCTGGGTTACCTGGACACCGATGGCAGCTATTTCTGGCTGTCGCCCAAGGTGCTGCGCTTTTCGGGCAGCTACCTGGCGTCGGCGCGCTTGCCGCGCCTGTTGCAGCCCACGCTGAACCGCCTGTCGGCCCAGCTGGGCGAACCGGTGTCGGCGGTGGTGCTGGACGGCACCGAGGTGGTGATCGTGGCGCGCAGCGGCTCCAACGAGGTGCTGGCTTATGGCCTGCATCTGGGCGCGCGGCTGCCGGCGCACGCCACGTCGACCGGCCGCGTGCTGCTGGCGGCCAAGACGCGCAGCGAATTCAATGCCTGGATGAAAGGCGACGGTCCGGCAGCCCGTGCGCTGGCGCGGCTGACCCCGCGCACCGTGACCGAGCCGCGCGCGTTTTGCGCCATCATCGACCAGGTGCGCACCGCCGACTGGTGCATTGCCCATGAGGAGCATGAAATCGGCGTGCATGCGCTGGCCGTGCCGCTGCGCAACATGCAGGGGCGCACGGTGGCGGCGATGAATGTGGTCACCTCGCCGCAACGGCTGGCGCCGGCGGTGGCGCAGCGCGAGCTGTTGCCGGCGCTGCTGGAGGCCGCGCGCGAGCTTCGCCCGCTGCTGTAGGCCGGCGCGCTCAGGCCACCGGTAAGCCGAGCCGCACCGAGGTGCCGCCCTGCGCGGGTTGGTCCCACGTGGCGGTACCGCCGATTTCCTGCATGCGGGTGCGGATGCTGTCCAGGCCCAGGCCCGGCGTGCGGGCCGCCGGCATGCCGGTGCCGTCATCGGTCAGCGTCACCGTGAGGGCGCCTTCGGCCAGCTGCCAGGCCACGTGCACGTGGCGCGCCTGCGCATGGCGCAAGGCATTGCTCAGTGCCTCATTCAAGGCCGCGCGCAGCTGGTATTGCTGGCGGGCGGTCAGTTCGGGCGCAGGGTCCAGGTCAACCTGCCAGTGCAGCGCCACGCCCGCGGCCTGCGCGCGTTCCATGGACACATGGCGCAGGTCGGCCATGAAGTCGTCAAACTGCTGCGCCTGGCCCGCCAGCCCGCGCACGATGCTGCGCAGCTGGGTCATGGCCTCGCGCAGCAGCGGCTTCTGGCGCTGCGGGTCGTCAATGTGCAGCAGCGTCAGCAGTTTGGCGCCGATGTCGTCATGCATGTCGCGCGCCACGCGCATGCGTTCCTCGCGGATGCCGCGTTCATGCGCGTCGCGGCCCTCGGCGGCCTGGTCCATCAGCATGCACAACGACGCGGTGAATTCCATGTCGCGGCCCGAGAACAGGCGTTTGCCGTGGTCGCGGTAGCGCAGCACGCGCGCGCCCACGCCGCCGCTGGCCGGCAGGCGCAGGGCCAGCCCGTCGTCGGCCAGCGCCGGGCGGGTGAGGGCGGGGCCGTCATCGGCCGTGCTCTTGAGCGGGTTGAACAGCCGCTGCAGCGCGGCCGCCCACAGCCGTTCGCGTTCGGCCGCGGACGGCGAGAACGCAATGCGCACCAGCTCGGGCAGCATCTGGTCCACGCTGGCGTTGCCGCGCTCCACCAGCCGGCCCCACAGCCATTGCCGCGCCGGAAAATAGAGCGCGCCGCACACCAGCAGCGTGGTGCCCAGCGACAGCGTGGCATTCCAGCGCAGCCACAGCACCAGCACGGCGTCGATCACCACCACCAGCGCCACGCCGGCCGCCCACAGCAGCACGCGGTAGGCCCATTCGTCCAGCTCGAACAGCCGGTAGCGGCCCACGCCGAGCGCCAGCCCAAAGAACATGATGAGGAAAAAGCCGAAGGCATAGCCCTGTTCCAGCGGCGGAAACAGGCCAAACACCCCCACAGACACCACCATCAGCACGAACATGCCACAGCCCACCAGCGCCGACAGCGCCAGCCAGCGAAGCGCGGCACGCTCGGCCGGCTGGCCACGGCTGCGCCGCCACTGCACCACGGCCAGCGCAATGGCCAGCAGCATCTCGGTCATGATGGGAATGCGCGCGCCCCAGTCCTGGTCGGCGGCCCAGCGAAAGGCGTCGGCCAGCAGCCAGACGCCGAACACCAGGGGCAGCAGCAGCAGCCAGCGGGGGTGCACGAGCAGGCGTGGGTGGGTCAGGAAGATCGCGATCAACCCGCAGCCGAACATCAGCGCCCCGGTGTGGTTGGCGGTGGACAGCCAGCGGAATACCGTGCCGTCGATCGCCAGTTCACGCGTGCTGTAAACCGCCGCTGTCATGGTGGACAGCGGAAACGCCAGCCCGCAGGCCGCCAGCATGCGCGGGCCCCAGTCGTTGGGACGAAGTGCAAACACCCAGGCCCCGATCAGCAGGCTGGCCGCGCCCGCGAACAGCTGGAACCAGAACACCAGCGGCAGCGAGGCCGGGTCGCGCCGGGGTGTGACGCTGAGCGTGGAGGCCAGCGTGGGTGCGCCGGGCGCCGCCTGCCAGTGCAACACCACCTGCGGCTGCGCCATCAGCGTGGCCAGCCGTGTCTGGCGCGCAAAGAACGCGTCCATGTCGGCATAGCTGTCGATGAAGTCAGGCTCCTCGATCAGGTCCTGGGCCTGCAGGTCCACCGCATCCTGCGCGCTTTGCAGGCGGACCGCCAGCGCGCCCACCGGCGGTCCGCCTTCGGGGCTTTGCGCAATGCGCAGGTGGCGGGCGACCTGTGCGCCTTCGGCCGTGTAGGGCACCAGCCGCAAGCCCATGGACGGCTGCGACAGTGCATAGAGGATGGCAGCCAGGCAACCCGCCAGCACGATGCTGACGGCTGCCAGCAGGATGCGCCGGGGTGTGTCGCCCATCGCTCAGACCCCGAGGTACTGTTCCAGCAGCTGCGGCCGGGCGTGCAGCTCGGGCGAGGTGCCGGCAAACACCACCTCGCCCTTGACCAGGATCACGTTGCGGTCGGTGATCTGGGTGACGTGCTTCCAGTTCTTGTCCACGATGATGCTGCTGATGCCTGATTCCCGGATCACGCCGCAGATGCGCCAGATCTCGCGCGCGATCAGCGGCGCCAGGCCTTCGGTGGCTTCATCCAGGATCAGCACGTCGGGGTTGGTCATCAGGGCGCGGCCAATGGTCAGCATCTGCTGTTCGCCACCCGACAGCTGCTGGCCGCCGTGGCCCAGGCGTTCCTTCAGGCGGGGAAAGGTTTCCAGCACGCGGTCGTAGGTCCAGTCCTTTTGGCCGCGGGTGCCGGCGCGCGCGGCCATCTTGAGGTTCTCCACCACGCTCAGGTTGCCGAAAATGCCGCGGCCTTCAGGCACGTAGGCAATGCCCAGCTGCGCGATTTCATACGGGGCGCGGCCGGTCATGTCACGGCCCATCACATGCACCGTGCCGCCGCGCGGCTTGACCAGGCCCATCAGGCTCTTGAGCAGCGTGCTCTTGCCCATGCCGTTGCGGCCCATCAGGCCAATCGTTTCACCCCTGGCTACCGAAAAGTCGATGCCGCGCAGGATGTGGCTGGCGCCGTAGTAGGTTTGCAGGTTTTTGGCGTGGATGAGCTGTTCCATCATTTCTCTTGTCCTGCCTCGCGGCAAAGCCACGGCTGGGGGCGCACCGGCCTGGGGGCTTCACTAAAGCGGTCGCCTTCGGCGACTGCCTTGCGCTGCTCAGGCTTCGGTCGCGCCGAAGAACTCGCTGCGCGCGCGTTGCGCGCTCCGCTCAAACAGCTTCGGCGAGCCAGAGCACGAAGCGCGCTGCGCGCGCCGACACTCACCCTTGTGCTGCTCAGCGCTTTAGAGGCGCCCCCAGACCGGTGCGCCCCCAGCCGTGGCTTTGCAGCAGCGGTGCTGGCTTGCCAGCGGTGGCATGCCTGGGTTCGGGCTTGGGGGCGGGCTGTGTGCGGCGGGGCGATTTCTGCGGTGGCGAGAAGCGCAGGGGGGAGTGTCGGCGCGCGCAAGCGCGCGTCGTGACATGCTCGCCGCGACTGTCTGAGCGCAGCGCGAAGCGCGTAGCGAGTTTCGCGGCGCGACCGACCCCCGAGCATCGCAGCGCAGTTTTTGCGCAGCAAAAACCGCCGCAGCATGAGCCCCGCCGCACACAGCCCGCCCCCAAGCCCAGCGAGAGAAGACAACGCCACCTCAATGCTCCTCACCCAAATACGCCGCTTGAACGGCAGAATCACCACGAACAGCCGCAGGCAACCCGCTCGCAATCACCTGCCCGTTGACCATCACCGTTAAGTGATCGGCCAGTGCAAACACCGCATCCATGTCGTGCTCCACCAGCATCATGGCGTGGGCCTGCTTGAGCTTGAGCAGCAGCTGCACCATGCGCTCGGCCTCCGCCACGCCCATGCCGGCCAGGGGTTCGTCCAGCAGCAGCACCTGCGGCTCGGTGGCCAGGGTCATGGCGATTTCCAGCTGGCGCTGCTCGCCGTGGCTGATGATGCCGGCCACTGCGTTGCGCCGGGGCGTGAGGCCCGCCAGCTCCAGGGCGCGTTCGGCGCGCTCGTTGGTTTGTGCAAAACCGGTGGCACGGCTGAGCCAGCGCCAGGCCTGCGGCGCGCGCGACTGCGCGGCCAGGCGCACGTTGTCCCAGACGGTGAAGGGCAGGAAGATGTTGGTCTTCTGATAGCTGCGGCCCAGGCCGCAGCGTGAAATTTTCTCGGGCTTGTGACCCGTCACGTCGGCGCCGCCCAGCGTGACGGTACCGGTCGTGGGGGGCAGGTCACCCGACAGCAGGTTGGTCAGCGTGGATTTGCCCGCGCCGTTCGGGCCTATCACGGCATGAATACGGCCCTGCCACAGGTCCACCGATACCTCGTTCACGGCGGCGAGGCCGCCAAAGCGTTTGGTCAGCTGGCGCGCGCTCAGCAGCACTTCATTGGTCATGGCTGACCCCCTTGCGCTGCAGCAGCTTGCCGGCCAGGCCCAGGATGCCGCGTGGCGCAAACACCACCAGCAGCACGATGAACAGGCCCATCCACAGCTGCCAGTGCTTGCCCAGGCGGAACGCGCCCACGGTGGGTAAATCCTTGAACACATGCAGCACGTATTCAAACGCGAAGGCACCCACGATGGCGCCGGCGAAGTTGCCCATGCCGCCCAGGATCACCATCATGATGGCGTGCGCGCTCATGTGAAAGCCCATGAGTTCGGGGTTTACATACCCCGTCTGCGCGCCCCACAGGTAACCGGCCAGCCCGGCCAGTGCCCCGGCCAGCGTGAAGGCCGCCAGCTTGTAGCCAAAGGTGCCAAAACCCATGGCACACATGCGGTGCTCATTCACGCGGATGCCCGCCAGCGCCCGGCCAAACGGGCTGAACAGCAGGCGGCGCAGGAAGAAATACACGCCCAGCAGGCAGGCGAGGGTGAAGTAATAGAAGACCAGCTTGTTGTCCAGGTCGAAGAAGCCGCCGTTCGGCTTGAAGTTGACATAGATGCCGTCGGAGCCGCCCAGCGCCTTGTTGTCGAAGAACAGGTAGAACACCATCTGCGCGAACGCCATGGTGACCATGATGAAGTAGATGCCGTGGGTGCGAACGACGAAGAAGCCGATGACCAGCGCCGCCAGCGCCGAGCCCAGCACGGCCAGCGGCAGCGTCCACCACAGGCTGACGGGTTCACCGGCCGGCGTCATGAAGGCCAGCGCATAGCCTGCGATGCCAAAGAACGCGGCATGGCCCAGCGACACCAGGCCGGTCACGCCCTGCAGCAGGTCCAGGCTCATGGCAAAGATCGCCATGATCATCATGCGCGCGACCATCTGCGCGTAAAAGTCACTGCCCACGAACGGGAAGGCGGCCAGCGCCACCAGGCCCAGGGCCAGCGCCACCTGCACGCCGCGCGGCAGGGTTTCGATATTGGCTTTTGCTGTGCTCATTGCTTGAACAGACCTTCGGGCTTCCAAAGCAGCACGGCCGCCATCAACATGTAAACCAGCATGCCCGCCACCTGGGGCAGCAGTACCTTGCCAAACGTATCCACCAGCCCCACCAGCAACGCCGAGATCAGCGCGCCGCGCACCGAGCCGATGCCGCCGATTACCACCACCACAAAGCACATGATCAGCACCTGCGAGCCCATGTTGGGGTACACGCTGGAGATGGGCGCCGCGATCATGCCGGCCACCGTGGCCAGGCCCACGCCCAGCGCAAACACGATGGCGTGGATCAGCTTGATGTTGATGCCCAGTGACTCGGCCATGTCGCGGTTGAACGCGCCGGCGCGGATCTTCATGCCCAGGCGCGTCTTGCTGATCAGCAGGTACAACCCGACGGCCAGCACGATGCACACGCCCGACATGAACAGCCGGTACACCGGGTACGAGAGCGTGTCGGTCAACGGGATGGACGCCGACAGCGCCTGCGGAATCTGTACGCCGTGCACGTCGTCGCCCCACAGGATGGAGCGCAGCTCTTCAAAGATGTAGATCAGCCCGAAGGTGAGCAGCACCTGGTCCAGATGGTCACGGTGGTAGAAGTGGCGAAACAAAAGCCATTCCAGCGCCAGGCCAAACACCACCGCCAGCACCGCCCCGCCCAGGATAGCCAGGGTGAGGCTGCCGAAATGCGATGACAACGACCAGGCCAGGTAAGCGCCCAGCATGTAGAAGCTGCCATGCGCAAGATTGACCACGCCCATGATGCCGAAGATCAGCGTCAGGCCGGCGGCCAGCATGAACAGCAGCAGCCCGTACTGGACGCTGTTGAGCAACTGGATGAGGAAATTGGCGAGATCCATCTATGCCTGCCTGCGCGTCAGCAGCAACAAACCGCCCATGACGGTGAACAGGCCGCCGCAGAGGCGGTTGATCCATTTCACCAGGCCGCTGGACTTGAGCAGCGGTACCAGGCGCGATACGCCGAGGGCGCACAGCGTCAGCACGGCGAATTCAAACGCGACGAAAGTCGCCGCCAGCACCGCCAGCTGCGGCGCCAGGTCCGCAGACGGGTTGATGAACTGTGGGAAGAACGCGGCAAAGAAGAGCACCGCCTTGGGGTTGCTGGCACCCACCAGCAGGCCCTGCAGGTAAAACGAGCGGCCCGGCGCCGAACCCTGGCCCAGTTGCAGCGCGGCGTTGCTGCGAAAGGTCTTGATGCCCAGCCAGATGAGGTAGGCCGCGCCCGCGACCTTGACCGCGGTGAACGCCGCTTCAGATGCAGCCAGCAGCGCACCCAGGCCCAGGGCCGACAGCAGCATCACCCCCAGCACGGCCGTCACGGCGCCGGCCACCGACGTCATGGCCTGGCGCGGGCCGTGGTTGAGCGCGTTGGTCATGCACATGAGCATGGTGGGCCCAGGCGTGAGAATGAGCAGCGCGACGGCGGCAAGGTACAAAAGATAGGTGGAAAGCGTCATGAGAAAGCGCCAGGCTGAACGCGATTGAAAACGCAATTGTCATGCCGGATTCAGGGAGCTTGCCCCGGACTTGATCCGGGGGCATCCACCGTGGCGCGCCAATATGGATCCCGGGTCAAGCCCGGGATGACAGCAAAAACCGGGCTCAACCCATCTTGCAGCCGGTACCGGAGTCGGCCAGCGCCTTGGCGGCCACGCCGATCACCTTGTTTTCCTTGTTTTCGACCTGGCGCAGGTAGATGTCCTGCACCGGGTTGTGCGACTTGCTCATGGTCCAGCGGCCGCGCGGACTGTCGATCACGGCGGACTCCATGGCCTTGTACAGCGCGGGCTTGCTGTTGAGGTCACCTTTGACGGCGGCTGCGCCCTGGGCCAGCAGCAGGCCGGTGTCATAACCCTGCACCGCGTACACGTCGGGTTGCATCTTGAAGCGCGTGGCATAGGCCGTGCGGAACGCCTTGTTGCGCGGCGTGTCCAGCGAATCGCTGTAGTGCATGGTGGTGATGATGCCGTCGGCGGCCGGACCTGCGGCGTCCAGCACGCCCTCGGTCAGGAAGCCCGAGCCGTACAGCGGAATCTTGCCCTTCAGGCCTGCGGCGGCGTAGTCGCGGATGAACTTGGCCGCGCCGCCACCGGCAAAGAAGCAGGCCACGGCGTCCGGCTTGAGCGAGGCGATCTCGGTCAGCAGGGCCTGGAATTCGACGTTGGGGAAGGGCAGGCCCAGTTCCTTGATGATGGTGCCACCGGCGGCGGTGTAGCTTTCCTTGAAGCCTTCGAAGGCTTCGTCGCCCGCGGCATATTTCCAGGTGATCCAGACGGCCTTCTTGTGGCCCTTGGCCACCATGGCCTGGCCCAGCGCGCGGGTGGGCTGGCTGTTGCTGAACGAGGTGCGGAACACGTTGGGCGCGCACAGCGCGCGGGTGGCGGCATGCACGCCGGCGTTGGGGATGAGGTTGAGCACGCCCGATTCGCGGGCCACGCGCTGGATGCCCATCTGCACGCCCGAGTGAACGGTGCCGATCAGCACGTCCACCTTGTCACGCTGCACCAGCTTGGTGGCGTTTTCCACGCCCTTGGACGGCTCGGACTCGTCGTCCACCTTGAACCACTCGATCTCGCGCCCGCCCAGCTTGCCGCCCTTTTCGTCGATGGCCATGCGCACGCCGTTTTCAATGGCCACGCCCAGCTGCGCGAAAGTGCCGGTGTAGGGCAGCATGAAACCCACGCGGACCTTGTTGCCCTGGGCGCGGGCAATCTGGGGCAGCAGCAGGCCGGTGGAGGCTGCGCCCACGATGGCGGCGCTACGGGTCAGGACAAGACGGCGTGAGGTCATGGAAATCTCCTTTTGTTTAGGCTTAAAGCAATTTAACCCAGCCGCCTGGGTTGCGCAACATGGGTTACCCGAAGAAAAGACACCTTCATTGTGCAGCGCGCAGCTTGAACCGCTGGATCTTGCCCGTGGCCGTCTTGGGCAGCTCGGGCACGAACTCGATCCAGCGCGGGTATTTGTAGGGTGCCAGCTGGGTCTTCACGTGGGCCTTCAGTTCGTCGGCCGTGATGGCCTGGCCGGGCTTGAGCACCACATAGGCGCGCGGCTTGACCAGTTCGTCGGTGTCGGCCACGCCGATCACGGCGGCCTCCAGCACGGCCGGGTGGGTCATGAGCGATGCCTCCACCTCGAACGGGCTCACATAGATGCCACCCACCTTGAGCATGTCATCGCTGCGCCCGCCATAGGTGTAGTAGCCGTCGGCGTCCCTGGTGTATTTGTCGCCGCTGCGCGTCCATTCGCCGCAGAAGGTGGCCTTGGTCTTGGCGCGGTTGTTCCAGTACATGATGGCGGCGCTGGGGCCGCTGATCTGCAGCTCGCCGATTTCGCCGACGGCGCATTCGCGCCCGTCATCGCCCACGATGCGCAGCGCATAGCCCGGCACCGCCTGGCCGGTGGTGCCATAGCGCACCGCGCCGGGGCGGTTGCTCAGGAAGATGTGCAGCATCTCGGTGGAGCCGATGCCGTCCAGGATCTCGCAGCCGTATTCGGCGGTCCATTTCCTGCCGATCTCGGCTGGCAGGGCCTCGCCGGCGCTGGTGCACACCCGCAGCGATAGCGCGGCGCGCGGCGGCCGCGCGGCGTCGGCCAGCAGTGCCGCGTACAGGGTGGGCACGCCGTAAAAGATGGTGGGGCTGAATTTCGTCAGCACGCCAAACACATCCGCCGGCGTGGGGCGCGAGGGCAGCAGCACCGCCGTGGCGCCCACGCTCATGGGGAAGGTCAGCCCGTTGCCCAGGCCGTAGGCAAAGAAGAGCTTGGCGGCGGAATACACCACGTCGTCTTCACGAATGCCCAAAACAGGCCGCGCATAGAGCTCCGCCGTCTGGATCAGGTGGCTGTGCAGGTGCACCGTGCCCTTGGGCGTGCCGGTGGAGCCGCTGGAATACAGCCAGAACGCGGCGTCGTCGGCGCAGGTATCGGCCACCTGGGCCGCGGCGCTGCCCGATTGCACCAGCGCCGCCACCGAATCCGCGCCGCTGCCGCCGGCCACGAACACATGCCTGAGCGCGGGAATGGACGCCACCAGCGGCTCGAACACCGGCAGCAGCGGGGCCGAGACAAACAGGGCCTGCGCGCGCGAGTCGCGCAGCATGAAGTCAAAGTCCTTGCCTGTGAGCAGCGTGTTGGCCGCCACCGGCACCACGCCGGCCAGCAGGCAGCCCAGGAACACCACCGGCCACTCGGGCGTGTCCAGCATGGCGACCATCACGCGCGTCTCGGGCGCCAGCTGGCGCGCGCGCAGGGCGTTGGCCAGCCGGTGGGCCTGTTCGGCCAGCTCGCCATAGGTCAGCTGGGCACCGGTGGCCGCATCAATGAAAGCAGGCTTGGCCGCACGCTGCGCATTGCGCGCCAGCAGGTCATGGGCCGCGTTGTACTGGCGCGGGATGTCGACACGGGGCGGGCTGGTGCTGTGGTCGGCGCTGCTCAGGTTCATTTTTTGTCTCCTCTTCGCGGTTGTCATGCCGGGCTTGACCCGGCATCCATCGTGGTTTGCCAACATGGATCCCGGGTCGAGCCCGGGATGACAGTTCAGGTGGCGGGCGTCAGCGCCTGGGCCAACCAGTCCCTGCACCACACAGTACCCAGTTCCTCCGGCATCGTCCCCGCACTGGCGTTATGGCACCACACCTCGCCAATGCGCTGCGCGCCCAGGCCGCTCAGGCGCTCGTCGAATTTCTTGCCGCCAAAGCAGAAGGTCTGCTGGTAGGTGCTGTCGCCCAGGGCGATCACGCCGTAACGCACATGGCCCAGGTACTTGGGCGCGCTGTCCAGCGACTCATACAGGTTGCGGGCGTTGTCCGGCACGTCGCCCGAGCCGTAGGTGGAGGTGCAGATGAGATAAAGTGCATCTTCGTCAAAAGCCGAGATATCCAGCCCATCCATCAGCTGGACTTCGATGTCTTCCACCAGATCGGCGCAATCCATCTGGATGGCCTGCGCTACATAGTCAGCGGTGCTGGTCATGGTACCGACGAGGATTTTGAGCTTCATGCCTGGGTCTCCGGACAAAAGATGCAATAAACTGCTTGACACTTGATTGACAGGAAGTATACTGCAATCTTGATCTGCGTCAAACTTTTTTCGAATGACTGATCCCAACATCCTTGCCATGCCGGAAGCCGAAGTCAAAGCCACGATGGCCGAACTCGGTGCGCGGGTTCGTGCCTGGCGGGCCCGTCGCGGCATGACGCGCAAGGCGCTGGCCGCCGATTCCGGCCTGAGCGAACGCTTTCTGGCTGATGTGGAAAGCGGCAAGGGCAATGTGTCCATCAATTCGCTGGAGGCTGCGGCCCGCGCGCTGAACATCTCCATCCTGGACTTGCTGCAGGACGCGCCGCGCCCGGCCATGGCCCGTGTGCACGGCCTGTTGGCGCGGCTGGATGACGGCCAGCTGGACCAGGCCTATTCGCTGCTGGGCAGCACCTTCGGCATGTCCGATGCGCTGGGGCGTGACAGGCGCGTGGCCCTGATCGGCCTGCGCGGCGCGGGCAAGACCACGCTGGGCGCCGGGCTGGCCGCGCAGCGTGGCGTGCCGTTTGTGGAGCTGGACCGCGAGATCGAGCGCGAGGCCGGCACCAGCATGAATGAAATCCTGCTGCTGCACGGCCAGGCCGGCTACCGCCGCTACGAGCGCCGCGCGCTGCTTCGCATTGCCGAGGAGCACCCCGACGGCGTGGTCATGACCACCGGCGGCAGCATCGTGAGCGAGCGCGAGACCTTTGACCTGCTGCAAAGCCATTTCTGGTGTGTGTGGCTCAAGGCCAGCCCTGAAGAACACATGAGCCGCGTGGTGGCCCAGGGCGACATGCGCCCGTTTGACGCGGGTGACAACGCCAAGGGTGGCGCCACCCGCGAGGCGCTGGACGACATCCGCCGCATCCTGGCCAGCCGCGAAGCCCTGTACGCCCGCGCCGACGCGGTGGTGGATACGGCGGCGCGCACTGTGAAGCAATCCCTGAAGGATCTGGAACGCGCTGTTCCAGCCCCCACCCCCGCACAAGGAGACAACCGATGAATGCCATGACCGAGCCGCTGCTGTTCAAGCACGGCGAACGCGAGCTGGTGCGTTTCGAGACGCACCCCACCCACTACCAGCACTGGACGCTGGCAGTGGAGGGCGACGTGGCCCGGCTGAAGCTGGACATCAACGAAGACGGCGGCATCAAGCCCGGCTACAAGCTCAAGCTCAACAGCTATGACCTGGGCGTGGACATCGAGCTGCATGACGCGCTCAACCGCATCCGCTTCGAGCACCCGGCGGTGAAGGTGGTGGTGTTCGAGTCGGGCAAGGAAAAGATCTGGTGCTCGGGCGCCAACATCTACATGCTGGGTCTGTCCACCCACGCCTGGAAGGTGAATTTCTGCAAGTTCACCAACGAAACCCGCAACGGGCTGGAGGATTCCTCGCGCCATGACGGGCTGAAGGCTGTTGCGGCTGTGACGGGCGCCTGCGCAGGCGGCGGCTATGAGCTGGCCCTGGCCTGCGACCGCATCGTGATGGTGGACGACCGCAACTCCACCGTGAGCCTGCCCGAGGTGCCGCTGCTGGGCGTGCTGCCCGGCACTGGCGGCCTGACCCGCGTGACCGACAAGCGCAAGGTGCGCCGTGACCTGGCCGACATCTTCTGTACCACCAGCGAAGGTGTGCGGGCTGACCGCGCCAGGGACTGGAAGCTGATCGACGCCCATGCCAAGCCGCAGCAGTTTGGCGCGCTGGTGGACGCCGAAATTGCCGCGCTGCGCGCGCAGTCCAAGCGGGGTGGCAACGGCGGCATCGCGCTGACGCCGTTGCAGGTCACCATCGACGACGCCGGCTACCACTACAGCACGGTGGACGCGCGGGTGGACCGCGCTGCACGCATTGCCACGATCACCATCAGCGCCCCGGCAGCTGCCATCGAATCGTCGCCCGACGCCATTGAGGCCGCAGGCGCCAACTGGTGGCCCCTGAAGATGCAGCGCGAGCTGGACGACGCCATCCTGAACCTGCGCACCAACGAGCTGGAAACCGGCACCTGGGTCATCCAGACGCGCGGCGACGCCAACCGTGTGATGCAGGCCGACGCCGTGATGGAGCAGCTCAAGGACCATTGGCTGGTGCGCGAGACCGTGGGGGCGCTGCGCCGCACGCTGGCCCGCATCGACGTGACCAGCCGCTCGCTGATCGCGCTGGTGGATGAAGGCTCGTGCTTTGCCGGCACCTTCTATGAGCTGGCCGCGGCCTGCGACCGCATCTACATGCTGGACCTGCCCGACAGCCCTGACGCCGCGCCCGCGCTGCAACTGAATGCGGCCAACTTCGGCCGCTATCCCATGGTCAACGGCCTGACGCGGCTGCAGACCCGCTTTTGTGAAGATGCGCAAACCATCACGCAGCTGCAGGGCGTGCAGGACAGCCCGCTGCGCGCCGACCAGGCGCTGGCGCTGGGCCTGGTCACGCTGACGCCCGACGACATCGACTGGGAAGACGAGATCCGCATCATGCTGGAAGAGCGCGCCAGCCTGTCGCCCGATGCCATGACCGGCATGGAAGCATCCCTGCGGTTCCCCGGCAAGGAGACGATGGAAACGCGCGTGTTCGGCCGGCTGTCCGCCTGGCAGAACTGGATCTTCATCCGCCCGAATGCGGTGGGTGAGGACGGTGCCCTGAAGCTTTTCGGCACCGGCAAGAAAGCAAAGTTTGACTGGAAACGCGTCTAGGGCTGCCATCCCGGACTTGATCCGGGATCCATCCCGAGCCGACCAGACCCCTGGCCAAAGTGAAGTGGATTGCGGATCAAGCCCGCAATGACAACCCCGAGGAACACACATGAGCACCATTGATCTTCAAGCCCTGATCCCCAACAACGTCAACCTGGGCGACAACCGCCAACTGCAGCGCGCGCTGGAGCACTGGCAGCCTGCCTTCCTGAACTGGTGGGACGAAATGGGCCCGAGCGACTTCAAGGCCAACGAGGTGTACCTGCGCACCGCCGTGGGTGTGGATGCCTCCGGCTGGGCCAGCTACGGCTACACGCCCATGCCCGACTACCGCTGGGGCATCTTCCTGGCCGACAAGGAAGAGGGCCGCAAGATCGGCTTTGGCGACCACATGGGTCAGGACGTGTGGCAGGACGTGCCCGGCGAATATCGCAGCACCTTCCGCCGCCTGATCGTGACGCAGGGCGACACCGAACCCGCCTCCGTGGAGCAGCAACGCCTGCTGGGCCATACCGCGCCCAGCCTGTATGACCTGCGCAATCTGTTCCAGGTCAACGTGGAAGAGGGCCGCCACCTGTGGGCCATGGTGTACCTGTTGCACGCTCACTTTGGCCGTGACGGCCGCGAGGAGGCCGAGGAGCTGCTGATGCGCCACAGCGGCGACGCCGACAAGCCGCGCATCCTGGGCACCTTCAACGAGCCCATGGACAACTGGCTGAGCTTCTTCATGTTCACCTACTTCACCGACCGTGACGGCAAGTTCCAGCTCAAGAGCTTGGCCGAAAGCGCGTTCGACCCGCTGGCGCGCACCACGCGCTTCATGCTGACCGAGGAAGCGCACCACATGTTCGTGGGCGAGACCGGCGTGGGCCGTGTGATCAAGCGCACGCTGGAAGTCATGAAGGAGCTGGACACCGACGACGTGGCCACGCTGCGCAAGGCCGGCGTGATCGACCTGCCCACGATCCAGAAATTCATGAACTTCTGGTTCACCAGCTCGCTGGACCTGTTTGGCTCCGAGTCGTCCAGCAACGCCGCCAACTACTTCAGCAACGGCATCAAGGGCCGCCCGGACGAGGCCAAATTTGCCGACCATGTGGAAGCGGAAACCGAGATGACCATTCAGGTGCCGGACGGGCAGGGTGGTTTGAAGAACGAAACCATTTCCGTGCGCAACGGCATGAACGAGATCACGCGCCTGGAGTACGTGAAGGATTGCAACGTGGGCGTGACGCGCTGGAACATGGCGATCAAGCGCGCGGGCGTGGACTTTGAACTCAAGCTGCCGTCCACGCGGTTTCGCCGCGCGGTGGGCGTGTGGGCCGGTATTCCGACCGACCCGCAGGGCAACCCCATCAGCCAGGCCGAATTCGATGCAAAGAAGGACAGCTGGCTGCCCACCGAAGCCGACATCAGCTTTGTGAAGAGCCTGATGCACCGCGTGACCGAGCCCGGCAAGATGGCGGCGTGGATCGCGCCGCCGGACCGCGGCATCAACGCCAACCCGGTGGAATACGAGTACGTCAAGCTCTAAGCAGACGGCGCATGAGCAGCGCCTGCATGTCCCGGCGGCCGTCCACGATCAGGTAGACGTAGACGCGCCCACCGGTGACACGATAGATCACACGGTAGGGCTTGAACCAGGTATCGCGGTAATCGCTGATGCCGATCGACTGCAATTCGGGCGTGACCCGGTTTCGCTCCGGGAAAGCCGCCAGGGTGCCCAGCAGTTTGTCTATGGCATCCAGCACATGATCCGCCTTGGCCGGGGCGTCGTGCTGCGCGATGTAGTCGTAGAGTTCTTCCAGATCTTGCACCGCGTCCTCGGTCAGAACGACCTCATGGCGTGCAGGTTTGCGGGTCATAAGGGGTCAGCGCAGTCCACGAAGCGCAACGCATGGCGTCGCATTCAGGACTTGCGCTGACGCACGCGGGCAATTGCGTTCGCCGCGGAGATGACACGGCCTTGTTCAATCTGCTGGTTGCCCAAGGCCAGTATTTTCAGCAAGGCCAATGTGTTCTGGCTGCTCTCATATGACGCAATGTCCTGAATGACCGCTGTGGCCTCTCCGTTCTGCGTGATGATCATGGGTTCGCGCTGCTGCGCAATGTCGCGCAGCACCTGTGCGGCGTTGGCCTTGAGGTAGCTGATCGGCTTGATTTGGGTGGAATAGTGCACGGACTGAATATAGTCCTTATTCAGTCTGGTCACAACCAGACGTCAAGCCAGCTTGGCGCCGCGTTCACCCAACAGCTCTCTCAGCAGCGATCGGTGGCAGCGCAATTCATCCTCGCAATAGCAGCCCACTGAAAAATGGGACTGGTGGGACAAGGCAGCCAGCAGGTCCAGGCTGCGGCTGGCATCGGGTTCGGCCATTTCGCTGCGGTATTTCTTGCGGAATGCCGCCCATTCCTTGTCTGACGCGACCGCCTGGCCCAGCTGCATGGTTTCGGCGCTGGGTGCGAGGTTGGGGTACCACACGTCATACCAGTCCTGCGAGGCGAATTCTGTTTTGGGCACGCCGCGTGGCGGGCGCCGCACGGTGCCGATGCGCAGGCCTTCGCCGCTGGCGCGCGGCGTGCCCAGGCGAACGATGCGGATGCTCATGGTGAACTCCTTTTGCGAAAAGCCGTGACGTCCACACCCAGGCTGGCGGACGGAAAGCGCAGGCGCACCAGCTGCTGGCCCGCGTGCAGCATAAAAAAGATGTCGTCGGCGTCGCCGCAGCCCTCGCCGCGCAGGCGCGTGGTGCGGTAGCGCGTGCCCGTCAGGCGTGCCACCAGCTGCAGGGCGCTGTCAAATTCATGGCGCAGGCCCACCAGCTGGGCCGGCTGGGTACCCGCGGGCCAATGCCGCGCGTCCATCTGCCAGGCCTGCAGCGCCTGGATGCGCCGGGCCAGCGCCGCCGGCTCGGCCATGCCGTCATACACCAGGGCGCAGGCCTGGCCGTGCTGGACAAGCTGCGTCTGCGCGGCCTTGCGCGTGATGCGCAGGCTGCCGTCGGGGCGGCCCTGCGTGGTCTCGGCGGCGACCCAATCGCCGTCCCAGGCCGGGTTGAGCGGCTGTGCGGCGGCCAGCGACATGGACAGCGCGCAGGCGGCCAGGCAGCAGGCCTGGCTCTGGTACCTGGTCAGCCGCGCCAGCATGCGCTTGGGCAGGTGCTTCAGCACGCGCTTCATCATGTGCCCACCACGCCGCCGTCGGTGCGGCGCACCGCCACGATGGCCGAGCGCGGGCGCGTTGTGCCGCCGTCGGGCCAGTGGCCGCTGGTGCCGCCGTCGTCGCTGGTCTCACCGGGGTGCTGGATGTTCACGAACAGCGTGCGCCGGTCCGGCGTGACCACGCAGCCGGTGATCTCGCAGCCGCGCGGGCCCGTCATGAAGCGGCGGATGCGGCCCGTGGCCAGGTTGGCGCACAGCATCTGGTTGTTGCCCAGCCGCGCGAGCGGCCCCTTGTGCATGAGCTGGCCGGACATGTCGGTCTGGATCCACAGCAGGCCGCCGCTGTCAAAGTGCAGGCCGTCCGGCGCGCCGAAGGCATCGGCGTCCGCGGTCGGATAACGCGCCGCGCTACCCGGCACGGCCGGGTCCCCGGCCAGCGCGAAGATGTCCCAGTCAAACGCGGTGCTGGCGGCGTCGGCCCCGGCTTCGCGCCAGCGGATGATGTGGCCGGTGCCGTTGCCCGCGCGCGGGTTGGCGGCGTCCACGGCGGGGCGCCCGGGCAGGCCGCGCTGGGTGTTGTTGGTCAGCGTGACGAACACCTCGCCGCTTTGCGGGTGCACGGCAATCCATTCAGGCCGGTCCATGGGCGTGGCGCCGGCGGCGTCGGCCGCGCCGCGGGCGTTGATGACCACATCGGCCAGCGTGGCCAGGCCGGGGGCGCCGGGCTGCAGCGCAAGCCATTGCCCGCGCCCGCCCGTGTCAAACCGCGCGGCGTACAGCGTGCCGTGGTCCAGCAGGTCGCGGTTGGCGGCGTAGCCGCCGGGGCGCACGCGGTCCCGGCTGACGAACTTGTAGATGTATTCAAACCGGCCGTCGTCGCCCATGTACACCGCCACGCGGCCGTCGCGCGTGAGGCTGCAGGTGGCGCTTTCCTGGCGCTTGCGGCCCAGGGCGGTGCGCTTGACCGGCGTGGACGTGGGGTCCATCGGGTCGATCTCCACTACCCAGCCAAAGCGGTTGGCTTCGTTGGGGTGGCGCGTGACGTCGAAGCGCTCGTCGTGCTGCCACCAGTCCACCCACTGGCCGCCTGGCGCCACGCCATAGCGGCGCAGGCTGGCGGGCAGGTCTGCGGGTGCCCTGCCAGGCCCGCCAAAGTAGCCCTGGAAATTTTCCTCGCAGGTCAGGTAGGTGCCCCAGGGCGTGACGCCCATGGCGCAGTTGGCAAAAGTGCCCAGCACGGCATCCCCCGCGGGGTTCAGCGCAGTGCGCATGGCGGGTGCGCCGGCGGCCGGCCCGGCGATGCGCATGGGCGTGTTGCCGTGGATGCGCCGGGCATGGCGCGAGGGCAGCACCTGCTGCCAGCCGCCCGGGCCTGCCGTGACCTCGATCACCGAGACGCCCATGGCATGCTGCGATTTGCGAACCCGCTCCAGCGAATGGGCGCCGCGCGCGCCGTCGCCATGCAGCAGGCCCTCGTCGGTGTATTCGTGGTTCAGCACCAGCAGCCCGCGCTGGCCGTCATGGGCCAGCGGAAAAAAGTGCATGCCGTCGTGGTGCATGCCGGCCTGCACGGCCTGGTCGGCCGCGGTGGTGGACGCATCCGGCCGCCAGGGCGGCATGGCGCCGGGCATGCCGGTGGGGTCGCCCCATTTGTAGAGCAGGGCCGCCTCGTAGCCGGGCGGCACGGCCAGGCTGTCGGCGGCAGACGGGGGAACGGGGGTGAAGCCTGGCGCATCAGGCGCATCAGGCGTGTCGGGCGCGTCGGCTGCCGGGGCGCCCGGCGTGCCGCCAGTGGCAGCGCAGCCCCCGGCCAGCAGGGCTACCACGGCGGCAACGCCGGACGTCAGGACCACGCGGCGATCGGCATCAGGGGGTTGTTGCATGTGTGACGATAGAATGGCGGGCTTCGGAGCGTAGCGCAGTCTGGTAGCGCATCTGGTTTGGGACCAGAGGGTCGTAGGTTCGAATCCTATCGCTCCGACCACATTCCCTCCCACTGCCCGTAGCTCAGTTGGATAGAGCAACAGCCTTCTAAGCTGTGGGTCGGGGGTTCGATTCCCTCCGGGCAGGCCACCCCCTCATTTTCAAAATACCGCGCCCCTGCTGCGCGGCCGGGCGGCGCTCATACCTTCGTCTCGTCTTCTTGAATCCCTGAAACAAGTTAATACACTTGGTTTCATATTTAACAAGGAGACGCGTTATGAGTGCACTAAAGGTATCTTTTCTCCGGCTTGCCTTCGTGCTTGCCGCCGTGGCGGGCGCAGCGCCCGCTTTCGGTGCGCCCGCCACGCCGGCCGCTGCCAGCCTGGACGGCGCCAACACGGCCTGGATGCTGGTGTCCACCGTGCTGGTGCTGCTGATGACCATGCCCGGCATCATGCTGTTCTACAGCGGCATGCTGCGCACGCGCAACACGCTGTCCATCATGGCCCAGACCATCGCTGGCATCGGCGTCATCACCGTCATGTGGGCCGCGGTGGGCTATTCGCTGGCGTTCACGCCGGGCAACGCCTGGATCGGCGATTTGCGCCGGGTCATGGCCGAAGGCCTGATCGGCGGCGCGTCGATAGCCATCCACCCGATCGCGCCGACGATCCCTGAATCGGTGTTCTTCCTCTACCAGATGGCGTTCGCCATCATCACGTTCGCCATCATCCTGGGCGCCACGGCAGAGCGGCTGCGCATTGGCGCCAGCATGGTGTTTGGCGCCATCTGGCTGGTGCTGGTCTATGCGCCGGTCGCGCACTGGGTGTGGCACCCCAATGGCTGGCTCGCGGCCATGGGGCACATGGATTTTGCGGGTGGCACGGTTGTGCACATTCAGGCCGGCGCCGCCGGCTTGGCGGCGGCCATAGCGGTCGGCCCGCGCCAGGGTTTTGGCAAGCAGCCCATGGTGCCGCACAACCTGGCGCTCACGGTGCTGGGCGCGGGGCTCTTGTGGGCCGGCTGGTTCGGCTTCAATGCGGGTTCGTCCTACGAGGCCAGTGCCCGCGCCGCCGGCGCACTGCTGGCCACGCAGCTGGCCGCCGGGGCCGGCGCGCTGTGCTGGGGCGTGGCCGAGATGTTCCGCCGCCAGCAGATGAGCGTGCTGGGCATGGCCACGGGCGCCATCGCGGGGCTGATCGCCGTGACGCCGGCCTCGGGCTATGTGGGCGTGGGCGGTGCACTGGCCATTGGGGCGATCGCCGGGGTGGTGTGCTTCGCGGTGGTCACCACGTTCAAGCACTTCACGCACATTGACGATTCACTGGATGTGTTTGCGCTGCACGGCGTGGGCGGCGTGGTGGGCACAGTGCTGACACCCGTGTTCGCCCTGAAGGCCATTGCGCCCATCACGGCTGACGTTGCCACCAACGCCCTGGGCGCGGCCGCCGTGATGGCCTACACCGGGCTCATGACCTGGGGCATCCTCAAGGGTCTGGATTTCATTGCCGGCCTGCGCGTGAACCCGCGTGACGAACACGTGGGGCTGGATCTGTCGCAGCACGGCGAAAGCCTGGCGTCCTGAACCACTTTGCAAAGGGGCCCGCCATGACCGCCGCCATTTCGAATTCAGACGTGATCAACCTGGGCATGCGCATGGTGGTGCGCGTGCGCCATGAATTCGGTTGCAGCATCGATGTCATGAACCTGTTGCATGACCAGGCGTATGCGCGTTCTGTCATCGAGATGGCGCGGCGCAGCACCAGCGAGCAGCTGCGCGAACAGGGCGCGTACCTGGAGCGCATGATCCTGGGCCCGCGCGACAGCAGCAGCCCGGTCGTGGCCCAGCCTGGCCCGGCTGCGGCGCCGCCCGCGGCGGTGCAGGAAGATGCCGAGCGGCACCGCGCTGCTGTGTTGCAAAAGTACAGGGTCGGATTGCGCTGAGGCGTTTCATGCGCCGGCGCTGGCAGCTCTCAGCCGCGCGCGCCGGGCACCACCGTGTCCCACATGCCTGACATCTGGGCGGAGCTCAGACTCCAGGCCGGTGTGCCGCCGCGGCGACGGCGCCAGAAGCTCGCCAGCGCGCCCAGCCAGGCGGGCAGGGCACGGGGCCGGGCCGCGGGCGCGTGCCGGGTGCGGATCCTGGCCAGGGCAGCCACGGCAGCCAATGACAGGATGCGCAGGTTGCGCCCGCCGCCCAGAGGCAGGTGGCCATTGACCAGCGGGCTGGCGTGGCGTGCGGCGGCAGTTCCCGGGTCGGCCATCACCGCAGCGCCGGTCAGGATGCCGGTGACGTCGTGTGCCAGCAGACCCAGCTGTTCGCCCTCATGCGTGACCAGCAGCACGTTGGCGGCCTGCGCATTGCCCAGCGGTTGGCCGAGCGCGCTGCGCAGGTCCACCACGGGGACCACGGCCTTGCCGCGTTGCAGGCCCCCGGCGATGCAGCTGGCCATGCCCCGCAGCGGAATCAGGGTGTCGCAGGGCACGATTTCACGCAAGGCATTCATGGGCACCGCCAGATGCAGTTCGCCCAGGCGAAAACCGCCATACGTGCCGGCGGTTGCGGCGCTGGGCGGGGTCGATGGGGGAAAGGTGGCTGATGTCATGGCATGGTTTTCCACGGTGATGGACTCATGACATGATTTCGGCAATGACGCCCGCCGCTTTAGGGAAATGAATGCTTTGTATTGGGGATTTTTCGTAAGCCGCCCTGGCAAGCCAGCCCACGCCGTGAATTTTGTGGCTGTTTGGCGCCTGCAGCGCCCGGCCGCCGTGTGAGGGACAGGGGCATTGGGCGGTTTGCTTCAATAATGCGGCTTTAGGGGAAACAATCTCACCATGTTCGACCGGCTCAAAAAGGCTTTTTCAAAGGACGCCAAGGAGGGCTTTGCGCCCAGCTCGCAAATGGCGAGCACGCAGGTGTCCGAGTGGGCTGGAACACAGGGCTTCGGTTTCACAGGCATGGATGCGGGCAAGGGCTTTTCCCTGACGGGCAAGGTCAGCGGCAAGCCCTGGCGCATGGAGCTGGGCCGGCCGTCGCGAAATTTCATCCGGGGCGAAGAACTTCGCGCCCGCGCCGAGCTGGGCATCAATGAAGACGCCGCGGTGCTCGTGATGAACCGCCCCCTGAAAGAAGCGCTGGAGAAAAAGGCCTATTCCATCTACACCGACAGCCTGCAGACCACGGCCGACCCGAACCTGCCCGAGGAAATGCGCTGGCTGTCCATGTATGAAGAGGTGGGGTGGGACAGCCTGCCACGCCCGTTCTGGGCCCGTTACGCCATCCTGGCGGACCAGCGTGAGAACGCGCTGGCATTCATGGACGCCGGCCTGGCCGATCTGCTCTTGGGCTGGCCCGAGCCGGGGCCGCTGCCCGAGGTGCCGTTCATGCTGATGCTGCTGCGCGGCAAGGCCTACCTGCGCATGGAATACAACCCGGCCGAGATGCCCACGCTGCAGCACGCGGCGGCCATTTTCACGAGCGCCTGCGAGTCCGCCCTGGGCGGACTGTCCACCGACATCGCTGTTTGACGGCGATCAGTCGCCGCCGGTTTGATCAGCTCCCGCGTGTGACGGGCACGCTGGCATCACGGCCGTAGGCGCCGTACTTGCCCAGCTCCCACTTGGCGATGGCGTTGCGGTGCACTTCATCGGGGCCATCGGCAAACCGCAGCGTGCGTGCGTGCGCATAGCCATAGGCCAGCGGGAAGTCGTCGCACATGCCGCCGCCGCCATGCACCTGCATGGCCCAGTCGATCACCTGGCAGGCCATGCTGGGTGCCACCACCTTGATCATGGCGATCTCGGTGCGTGCCACCTTGTTGCCGGCCACGTCCATCATCCACGCCGCCTTGAGCGTCAGCAGGCGAGCCATGTCGATGCGGCAGCGGGCCTCAGCGATGCGCTCCTGCGTGACCGTCTGTTGCGCCACCGTCTTGCCGAAGGCCGTGCGCGACGAGGCGCGCTTGCACATGAATTCCAGCGCGCGTTCGGCCTGGCCGATCAGGCGCATGCAGTGGTGGATGCGGCCGGGGCCCAGGCGGCCCTGGGCGATCTCGAAGCCGCGGCCTTCGCCCAGCAGGATGTTGCTGACCGGCACGCGCACGTTCTCAAAGTACATCTCCA
Source organism: Pseudomonadota bacterium (assembly GCA_020161775.1). Taxonomy (GTDB): domain Bacteria; phylum Pseudomonadota; class Gammaproteobacteria; order Burkholderiales; family Burkholderiaceae_C; genus RAM1. Next base: position 226,869 of record JAIUOW010000005.1, on the reverse strand, counting down.
CATGACCGTGCGGCGCGTCGTCATAGCCCAGCACATTCAACGGGCGCACGATGCGTATGCCCTTGGCGTCCGCGGGCACCAGCACCATGCTTTGCTGTGAATGCTTGGGTGCCTCGGGGTCGGTCTTGCCCATGGTGATGTACACCGCGCAGCGCGGGTCTGCCGCGCCGGAGATCCACCACTTGTGGCCGTTGATGACGTATTCGTCGCCCTGGCGCTCGATGCGCGTGGCAATGTTGGTGGCGTCGCTGGAGGCCACCTCGGGTTCGGTCATGGCAAAGGCCGAGCGGATCTTGCCTTCCAGCAGCGGCTTGAGCCAGCGGGCTTTGTTGGCCTCGTCGCCATAGCGGGCGATGGTTTCCATGTTGCCGGTGTCGGGCGCCGAGCAGTTGAACACTTCGGACGCCCAGATCACCCGGCCCATGATTTCGGCCAGCGGGGCGTATTCCTGGTTGGTCAGGCCCGCGCCGGCATAGCCGGATGCCTGCGCGCTGTCCACCGGCAGGAACAGGTTCCACAGGCCAGCCGCCTGGGCCTTGGGCTTGAGGTTCTCGATGGTCTGCAGGGCGCTCCAGCGCTTGCCCGCCGCCGTGTTGGCTTCCAGTTCGTCCTTGTAGGCCTTTTCGTTCGGATAGATATGGTCGTCCATGAACTTCAGCAGGCGGGCCTGCAGGTCCTTGGTCTTGGGGGAATAGTCAAAGTCCATGTGGTTCTCCGTTGGAATCGGGGGTTCAGGCCTGGCGTGCGAACTTCCAGGCCATCTCGGCCAGGCCGCGCGCGCCCGCGCCGGAGCTGGCCGCCTGGGCGCTGGAGGCCGTGCCGGCTTCCACGCGCTTGGCAATGCCTTGCAGGATGGCGGCAAGGCGGAACAGGTTGTAGGCCATGTAGAAGTTCCAGTCGGCCTTGAGGGCCGCGGGCGTGGTGAGGCCGGTGCGTTCGCAGTACAGGCGGATGTATTCGTCCTCGGTGGGAATGCCCAGGCTGGCAACGTCCAGGCCGCCAATGCCGCGGAACGACCCCGGCGGGATGTGCCAGGCCATGCAGTGGTAGCTGAAGTCGGCCAGCGGATGACCCAGGGTGGACAGCTCCCAGTCGAGCACGGCGATCACGCGGGGCTCGGTGGCGTGGAACATGAGGTTGTCCAGCCGGTAGTCGCCGTGCACGATGGACACACGGCTTTCGTCGCGCGCATCGGCCGGGATGTGGGCGGGCAGCCATGCCATGAGTTCGTCCATCTCGGCAATGGGCTGGGTGATGGATGCGACGTACTGCTTGCTCCAGCGGCCGATCTGGCGCTCGAAATAGTTGCCCGGCTTGCCGTAGCTGGCGAGGCCGCGTTCGGCAAACCTGACGGTGTGCAGTGCCGAGATGACGCGGTTCATTTCGTTGTAGATGGCGCCGCGTTCAGCGTTGGACATGCCAGGCAGGGACTGGTCCCACAGCACCCGGCCCTGCATGAACTCCATGATGTAGAACGCGCGGCCAATCACGGCCTCGTCCTCGCACAGGCAATACATTTGCGGCACCGGCACCTCGGTGCCGTGCAGGCCGCGCATGACGGCAAACTCGCGTTCGATGGCGTGCGCGGACGGCAGCAATTTGGCGACCGGGCCGGGCTTGGCGCGCATGACGTAGCTGCGCGTGGGCGTGACCAGCTTGTAGGTCGGGTTGGACTGGCCGCCCTTGAACAGCTCCACCGTCAGTGGCCCTCTGAAGCCATCCAGGTGGGCGTCCAGCCAGGCCGACAGCGCGGCGACATCGAATGCATGTTTGTCGGTGACGGGGCGGGTGCCGGTGAAGTGCTCGAAGTCGCTCATGGGTGAAAGGGCGTGTCAGTGGACGGGTTCAGGTGCCGGATTCAGGTGTCGGTTTCAACGATGCGCATCAGCGCGTCGCGGTTGCGCACCACCAGGCCGCCCGGCTCGATGCGGATCACGTTCTCGCGTTCCATGGCCTTGAGCTCCTGGTTCACGCGCTGGCGCGAGGCGCCCAGCAACTGGGCCAGTTCTTCCTGGGCCAGCTGCAGGCCGATGCGCACCTCGCGCCCGTCGGACAGCGAGGGCACGCCATAGCTGCGCACAAGGTGCATCAGCTGCTTGGCCAGCCGCGCGCGCAGGGGCAGGGTGTTGAGGTCCTCCACCAGCCCGAACAGCTGGCGGATGCGCCGCGCGTGCAGGCGCAGCATGGCCTCGTACAGCTCCACGTGCTGGCTCAGGATCTTGCGCAGGTCGCCACGCGCCACGCACAGGATGGTGGTGTCCCCATGCGCGTAGGCATCGTGGGTACGCCGGTCGCCGTCGAAGATGGCCACATCGCCAAACCAGATGCCCGGCTCCACATAGGTCAGCGTGACCTGCTTGCCCGAGATCGAGGTGGAACTCACGCGCACCGCGCCCATCGCGCAGGCAATCCATTCCTCGGGCGCATCGCCACGGGCGGCGATCAGCTCGCCGTCCTTGTAGCGTTTGACGTAGGCGCATCGGAGTATGTCGTGCCGCAGCGACGGTGAAAGTGAAGAAAACCAGCGACCGGTGTTGATCGCTTCTCGTTCTTCGATGGTAAGAATGGGGTCGTCCATGGTCTGTCTTTTGCGTGACTGATGACAGGACGATTGTCGCGTGCGGGACCGCGACAAAGCCTCAGGGTTGTCACCTGAAGCACATATGGGGCCGTTGCGGCCCTTACTCGTATTTCGGGGTCTGCCGGGCCAGGAAGGCCGAGATGCCGATGCCGCCGTTCACATGGTGCAGGTTGCGCACGAAGTGGTCGCGTTCGCTGGCCAGGTGCGTGCTCAGCGGCGCATGGTCCGCGTCGTTGAGCAGTTCCTTCGCACTGGCCAGCGCATTGGGCGCGCGCGCGTTCAGCCCGGCGGCCAGCGCCAAAGCGTCGGACAGCGCCTGGCCCGGCGCGGCGATGCGGTTGACCACGCCCAGCCCGTGCAGGCGCTGCGCGCCGATGCGCTCGCCGCACATCAGGATTTCAGTGGCCAGTTGGCGCGGCAGGGCTTGCGCCAGGCTCCAGCTGCCACCGCCATCGGGTGACAGCGCCACGGTGCTGTAGGCCATGACAAATACCGCGTTGTCGGCGGCCACGATCAGGTCGCAGGCCAGCGCCAGCGAGAAGCCCGCCCCCGCGGCAGCGCCTTCCACGGCGGCAATTACCGGCTTGGGGAAGGTGCGTATTGCTTCAATCCAGGTGTGCAGCCCCTCGATGCTCTGGGCCTGTACATCGGGTGGCTGCTGGCGGTTGCCCAGCAGCCGGTTGAGGTTGCCCCCGGCGCAGAAGGTGGCGCCTTCACCGGCGATGACGACGCTGCGGACCTCGGGGCTGGTCTCCGCCACGCCCAGGGCCTCGATGCCCGCCGCATAGATTTCGGGCCCCAGCGCGTTGCGGAATTCGGGGTTGCTGATGGTCAACACCATGGTCTGGCCATGGCTGGTGCTCTTGAGTTCTGCGGTCATGCCGGATTTTCAGCTTTCTTCATGCAGCAGCGACAGACCGATGGCGCCGCGCCGGCGCAGCCAGGGGCTGGGGCGGTAGCGCGGGTCGCCATAGACCGTGCCCATGTTGAACAGCACTTCCAGCACGTTGGCCGGGCCGTGACGGTCCCCCATGGCCAGCGGGCCCAGCGGATAGCCCAGGCCCAGCGTGACCGCCGTTTCCAGGTCGGCGGGCGTGCAGATGCGCTGCTGGCAGATGTCGGATGCGATGTTGACGATGGTGGCCAGCACCCGCTGGGTGACAAAGCCGCCGCTGTCGCGGATCACGCTCACGGGTTTGCCGTCGCGCGCGAACAGCGCGTGGGCGGCGTCGCGCATGTCGGCGCGCGTGGCGGGGTTGGTGGCCAGCACGCGGCGCTTCGTGGCCTTGTCGTCGATCAGCATGTCAATGCCCACGGTGCGCGCTGGGTCCAGCCGCTCCACCACCGACACGGTGGTCACATCAAAGCCCAGCGGCGCCACCAGCGCCAGGGCCTGCGCCGAGGGCGATTGCCCGGTTTCGATGCGGGCGCCCAGGTCCTTGAGCAACTGGTACAGCTCGGCACGGCGCGTGGCCCGCGTGGACACCCACACCGGTGGCAGCTCGTTCACCTGCGGCACGGCGGGCTCGGGTGGCACCTGTATGGTGCCGTCCTCGTAGCGGTAAAACCCTTCGGACGTTTTGCGCCCCAGCACACCGCCGGCCAACCGCTGCGCGCCGATGACCGTGGGGCGGTAGCGCGGCTCTTCGTAATACTGGCGGTAAACCGACTCCATCACAGGCTGCGACACGTCCAGCCCGGTCAGGTCCATCAGCTCGAACGGCCCGAGCTTGAAGCCGGCCTGGTCTTTCAGGATGCGGTCGATGGTGGCGAAATCGGTCACCCCCTCGGTCACGATGCGAAGCGCCTCGGTGTTGTAGCCGCGCCCGGCGTGGTTGACGATGAAGCCCGGCGTGTCCTGTGCCTGTACTGGCGTGTGGCCCATCTGGCGTGCGTGCGCCACCAGGCGCTCGCAGACCTGCGGGTCGGTCTTCAGGCCGGCGATGACCTCGACCACCTTCATGAGCGGCACGGGGTTGAAGAAGTGGTAGCCGGCCAGCCGGCCCGGATGTTTGAGGCCCGCTGCAATGCTGGTCACGGACAGCGAGGACGTGTTGGTGGCCAGCACCGCCTGGGGCGCAACCAGGTTTTCCAGTTCGGCAAACAGCGACTTCTTGACGTCCAGCCGCTCCACCACAGCCTCCACCACCAGGTCGCAGCCTGACAGGTCCGCCAGCAGGGCGGCGGGTTGAAGGCAGGCCTTGAAGGCCTGGACCTGGGCGGCGTCCAGGCGGCCCTTTTCCTGCAGCTTGTCCCATTGCAGGAAGACCGCTTCGCGGCCCCGCGCCACGGCCTCGGGCTGGGTATCGAAAAGCAGGACGGTACTGCCGGCTTGCGCGGCGATCTGGGCAATGCCACGGCCCATGGCGCCAGCGCCCACGATGCCAACGGTGCTGAAAATGAGATTCATGGCGGCGATTATCACGTAGGCATTTCACTGCCGCGTCCGCCGCCCAGGGTTGCGATGCCTGTGCCAAAATCGCAGCCAGTCCATGAAACCAAACTTGAAGTTGCGCCAAACCGTTGCCGGGGGAGTCTTGTTGCTGGCTGCGCTGGGCAGCACGGCGATGACCTTGGGCCGCACGCGGGGCGCCGCCCTGATCGGCCGGCCGCTGGACCTGTCGGTGCAGGTCCGCCTGGAACCCTCCGAAGAAGCCTCGTCGGCGTGCTTTGACGCCGACGTGTTCCATGGCGAAACCCGCATCGAATCCAGCCGCGTGTCCACGCAGTTCGTGCCGGCCGCAGGCGCGCAGGATGCCACGGTGAGGGTGCGGTCGTCGGCGGTGGTGGACGAGCCGGTCGTCACGGTGTACCTGCGCGCAGGCTGCACGCAGAAAGTCACGCGGCGGTACGTCCTGCTGGCCGATTACCCCAGCGAGGCGTTGACGCCGGTGCCCCAGGCGCTGCCGGCGGTGCCTGCGCCCGTGGTGGCTGCGCCGCCCGCAGCCACGGCATCCGTACCCGCAGCCTCGGTCCCCGCAGTGTCCGTACCCGCAGTGTCGCCGCCTGCGGCAGCTGCCGTTGCGGCGCCGGTGCGCCGGCGCCCCGAACGCGCACCCGCCGCCCCGCCAGCCGAAGCCGCCGTCAAGGCGGCCCCCGCCGCCGAAAAGGCGGCTTCCGTGGTGCGCAAGCCAGCCGCGAACGCACCGGCTGCGCGCTCGCGGCTCAAGCTGGACCCGCTGGACCTGCTGGTCGAACGCGACCCGACGCTGCGTGCCTCCACCGAAATGCTCACGGCGCCAGCCGAAAACGCCCAGTTGCGTGCGCAGGCCGCCGCGTTGTGGCGCGCGATCAACGCCCAGCCCCAGGACATTCTGCGTGATGCCCAGCGCATGCAGGCGCTGGAAGCCGATGTGACGCGCCTGCGCGACCAGGCGGCCCGCAACCAGGCCGGCCTGAACGAGCTGCGCGTGCAACTGCAACAGGCGCAAAGCGAGCGCTACGCCAACGGCCTGGTGTACGGGTTGCTGGCCCTGCTGGCGCTGGCGCTGGCAGGCGCGGGCTACCTGTGGCAGCGATCGCGCAACGCGGTTTTCAGCAACCAGGACTGGTGGCGCCGCGGTGAAACGGCGGGCGGAGATCCTGAACAGATCGGCCCTGATTCCCTGATGCCGCCGCTGGCGCCGCGCAAGACGGCGGCGCCCTCGCGCAGCCAGGAGACCGTGTCGCAGGTCGATGTGGATCTGGACGTTGACGAGTCCATGTTCGCCACGCTCAAGACGGCCCGGCCGGTGGCGCCCGCGGAGCAAAAGCCCGTGCAGGCCATGGACCACGGCGATTTCGTCGCCAGCATCCCCGGCAGCGCGCGCGCAGTCAATGCAGAGGAACTGTTCGACATCCAGCAGCAGGCCGATTTCTTCATCTCGCTGGGCCAGCACGAGCAAGCCATCGAGGTACTGAAGAACCACATCAGCGACAACGTGGAAACCAGTGCGCTGGCGTACCTGGACCTGCTCAAGATCTACCACTCGCTGGACCGCCGCGAAGAGTACGACCAGCTGCGCAACGACTTCAACAAGGTGTTCAACGCCCAGGTGCCAGTGTTTGACGCCTACAGCGACAAGAGCAGCGGGCTGGAGGCTTACCACAATGCACTGGGCCGCATCGAGGCGCTGTGGCCTTCGCCCAAGGTGCTTGAAATCATCGAGGAGTCGATCTTCCGCAAGCCGGGCAGCGGCGATGGCGAAGCCTTCGGCCTGGAGGCTTACCGTGAGCTGCTGCTGCTGTATGCGATGGCCAAGGATGTGGTGGAGCGGGGCGGCAACGTCATGGACTTTGACATGTCCGGCCTGTCGCAGCCGCCGGGCATGGATGCGCACCCGCCGACGGGGTTCTCCAACACATCCATCCAGCCGCTCTCAGCATCGCTGGAAATGGCGCGCCGGTCTGACTCGGGCCGCGATTCGCTGGGCAACTCCCTGGGCACGGCTGACGATGAAGACGCCCCCTTGCCCGAGATACCCATGCCCCGGCCGTCGCCGCGCCTGGGGCTGGACATCGATCTGTCCGAGCCGGCGCCGCTGACGTCTGCTTTCATGGAAATCGCCGATGACCCGAACCGCAGCCAGCGGCCAGACCTGTCGCTGGGTCTCGCCATGGATTCCATCGACAGTGGCAAGGGCGACGACAAGCCGGCCGACAGCAATCTGGTGGATTTCGAGTTGTTTGACGCGGCCACCGAGCGCGACATCGCCCCCAAAAAGCCCCGCTCCTGACGGGCCCGCCAGCCGCGCCTGCCGCGCCGAATTGGATGAGAAGCAGCCCCCGATCAAAGGTGGAAGCAGCCTTCAGCGCCGCACCTGCAACGCACCGGGGTTCACGATGTTGGTCGGGGTGCCTTTGATGAAGTTGACCACGTTGTCAAAGGCCACGCTGAAATACAACTCATAGCTCTCCTGCTCCACATACCCGATGTGGGGCGTGCAGATGCAGTTCTCCAGGCGCAGCAGCGCATGGCCTTGCAGGATGGGCTCGCTTTCAAAGACATCAATGGCGGCCAGCCCGGGCCGGCCGCGGTTCAGCGCCACCAGCAACGCGTCGGGCTCCAGCAGTTCGGCGCGTGAGGTATTGACGAACAGCGCCGTGGGTTTCATGCGCGACAGGTCTTCCATCGTGATGGTGCCGGAGGTGTCCTCGTTGAGCCGCAGGTGGAGGGACAGGACGTCGCTTTGGGAGAACAGATCCTCGCGGCTGGCCGCGGCCTGGCAGCCGTCGGCCACCGCTTTGTCGAGTGACGGCTGGCGGCCCCACACCAGGACGTTCATGCCAAACGCCTTGCCGTAGCCCGCGACCAGCTGGCCAATGCGGCCGTACCCCCAGATGCCGAGCGTCTTGCCGCGCAGCACCGTGCCCAGCCCGAAATTGGGCGGCATGGAGGCGCTCCTGAGGCCGGACTGCTGCCAGCCGCCATGTTTGAGGGTGCTGATGTACTGGGGCAGGCGCCGCGTGGCGGCCATGATGAGCGCCCACGTCAGCTCGGCGGGCGCCACGGGCGAGCCCACCCCCTCGGCGACGGCGATGCCGCGCTCCGTGCAGGCGGCCACATCGATATGCGTTCCTACGCGGCCCGTCTGGGCAATGAGCTTGAGCCGGGGAAGCTTTTCAACGAGCTGGCGCGTGATCTGGGTGCGTTCGCGGATCAGCACGATCACGTCGGCGTCACGCAGCCTGACCGACAGCTGGCCAATGCCCTTGACGGTGTTGGTGTAGACCTTGGCTGGATAGGCGTCGAGCTTTTCCGCGCAGTTGAGCTTGCGCACTGCGTCCTGATAGTCGTCAAGGATCACGATATTCATGCGCCTGATTGTGCCTTGGGCGGGCACCGGCATGACGCCTGCAAGGTTTGCGCGGCGCCGATACGATGGCCCTTTGTTCACAGCGTCCATAGCAAGGAGATTCCATGCCCGTTTCGATGTCATCCATGAGCCAACCGGTGTTCGAGCACATGCTCGGCAACCTCAGCCACTTCCTGGACAAGGCCCAAGCCCATGCCGAGGCGAAAAAATTTGATCCCGCCGTGCTGTTGCAGTCGCGTCTGGCACCCGACATGCTGCCCCTGGCCCGCCAGATCCAGATTGCCTGCGACGGCGCCAAGAACGGTGTGGCGCGGCTGTCGGGCGTCGAGGCTCCGAAGTTTGATGACACGGAATCCAGCCTGGGCGAGCTGAAAGAGCGCATTGGCAAGACGCTGGCCTACCTGGCGAGCGTTCCCGCTGCCCAACTGGATGGCAACGAGAGCAAGGACATCACCTTTCCCGTGGGCAAGGACAAGACCCGCACCATGACGGGCGAGGCCTATCTGAAGCACTGGATGCTGCCCAACTTCTTTTTCCATGTGACCACGGCCTATGCCATCCTGCGGCACAACGGCGTGGAACTGGGCAAGTCAGATTACCTGGCAGGCAACAAGGCCTGAGTGCGCCAAGCCTGTGGGCTGACTTTCAGTGGCGGGTGGCTTCGAGCGCGGCGAGGCGGTCCAGCTCGGCGCAGACATCGGCCATGCGGCCCGAAATGACCAGGCGCCCGCCCGACGGGGTGCGCAGACCATCCCTGTCCATGACGCGCACGACACGCAATGGGCGCTGGACGCGCCGGGTGCAGGCGGCAGTTTTGGATGGGGCGCTGCGCACGGCGCTGCACGCGGGTGCCGCTGCGGCAGGCGGGGCGGGCCGATGCGGTTGCACGGGCGACAAGAACCAGGTCAACAGATCGTGCAGCGGGGTGAAGATGCCGTGAACGGCAGACAGTGCGATTCCCATGTGAAAGCTCCTAACTACAGAGATTGGACACAGGCAGGATTCAGAACCAGGGCTGGCGCAGGGTGATGGCGACTTGCGCCATACGCCCGCCACCTGCGGCAGCCCCTGTGTGACAGCAGGTTTACATGAGCATGGTGTTGCGGATCAGGCCAACGGCGAGGCCCTCGATCTCGAAGGGTTCCCCTGGCTCCACGATGATGGTCTGGTAGTCGGGGTTCTCCGCGTGAAGCTCAATCAGGTGCTTGTTGCGGCGAAAGCGCTTGACGGTGACTTCCTCACCCAGGCGCGCCACCACGATCTGGCCGTTCTTGGCGTCCTTGGTGGCTTGCACGGCCAGCAGGTCGCCGTCCATGATGCCGGCATCACGCATGGACATGCCGCGCACCTTGAGCAGGTAATCGGGTTTGCGCTGGAACAGGCTGCTTTCCACGTAGTAGGTCTGGTCTACGTGTTCCTGCGCGAGAATGGGCGAGCCTGCCGCCACCCGGCCAATGAGTGGCAACGCCAACTGGGCCAGGCTTGGCAGTGGCAGGGAGAATTGCTTGATGCGGGATTCGTTGATGGAGCGCAGCGTTTCACTCTTGAGCCGGATGCCGCGGGACGTGCCGCTGACGAGTTCAATGACGCCTTTGCGAGCCAGGGCCTGGAGGTGCTCTTCGGCGGCGTTGGCGGATTTGAAGCCAAGCTCGGAAGCGATCTCGGCGCGTGTGGGCGGCGCTCCAGTGCGTGCAATGGCGCTCTGGATGAGCTCCAGAATCTGTTGCTGCCGCGCGGTGAGTTTCGGGCTTTCGATCATGGCGGTTCCTTTTCAGGCGTCTGGTTCAAGGCAAGCTGTCTTAATATCCAGTAACTGTATTTTTAACCAGTTTTTGAAAGTTTGCAAGTGAGCGTCAAGAAAATTGTGGTTCTGGGCACGGGCGGGACGATTGCGGGCACGGCGTCCAGCGCGGACGACAACGTGGGCTACACCGCCGCCCAGGTGGGCGTTGCGCAGTTGCTGGCGGCCATTCCGGCGTTGCAGGGCCTGCCGCTGCACACCGAGCAGGTGGCCCAGCTGGACAGCAAGGACATGACATTCGAGGTCTGGCGCCTGCTGGCCGCGCGCTGTGCCCACTGGCTGGCGCAGGACGATGTTCAGGGCCTGGTCATCACTCACGGCACCGACACGCTGGAAGAAACCGCCTTTTTCCTGCAGGCCGTGCTGGCGCCCGCCAAGCCGGTGGTACTGGCCTGCGCGATGCGGCCGTCCACCGCCATTGCACCCGACGGGCCGCAGAACCTGATCGACGCCGTGAACGTGGCGTTGTGCGCGCCGGCCCGCGGCGTCGTGGCGGTGTGTGCCGGTGTGATTCATGGCGCCGCGGATGTGCAAAAGGTCCACACCTACCGCCTGGACGCATTCGGCTCGGGCGATGCGGGGCCCATCGGCTATGTGGAGGAGGGCGCCGTGCGGCTGCTGCGCGCCTGGCCCCAGGGCGACGTGCAGGCCGCGGGCCGCGCCCTGGCAGCGGTGGCGCGCGTCACGGCCATGCCGCCCGTGGAAATTGTGATGAGCCATGCCGCAGCGACGGGGGCGGTGGTGCGGGCATTGGTGGCGCTGGGCGTGCGCGGCATTGTGGTGGCTGCCACCGGCAACGGGACGGTACACACCGAATTGCGCGAGGCGTTGCGTCAGGCGCGCGCGGCTGGCGTGCGCGTCGTACGCGCTACGCGCTGCGCCAACGGCCGCGTGCTACCGGCGGCGGCTGATGACCTGCCGCATTCTGCGGGTCTGTCCCCTGTCAAGGCGCGCATCGCCCTGGCGCTCGAACTGATGGACTGAACGCGCGGCATCATGTTCACCGCGCTCAAGACCCACGCATGGGCCTATCCGGTGCTCGAGATCGTGCACATCCTGGGCATTGCGCTCCTGCTGGGCAACCTGGTGCTGCTGGAACTGCGTGTCTTTGGCCGCGGCGCGGCATTGCCGGTGCGCGATCTGGCGCGCCTGAGCCTGTCGGTAGCCCTGGCGGGCTTTGGCCTGGCCGCGGTGTCGGGCCTGCTGATGTTTGCGTCGCAGCCGGAGGAACTCCTGAGCAACCGGGCATTCACATTGAAGATGCTGCTGTTGTTTGCCGCGGGCTGCAACGCGGCATGGTTTCACGGGCGCCAGTCGCTGGAACTGCTGGATGGCATGGCCCGCGCCCAGATGATTGCCTCAACCCTGATCTGGCTGGCCGTGATCGCCTGTGGCCGTTGGATCGCCTACCTCTAGGAGATGGAGATGCCGATGCTGAAACGCCGTACCTTGCTGGCTGCAACTGCCTTGACGCCGCTGGGCGCGCTGGCCCATCATGGCTGGAGCAGCTTTGACCAGGACCGGCCGATCTATCTGGAAGGCCGCGTTACCCGGGCCAAATGGCAGAACCCCCATGCCGAGCTGGTGCTGGAAGTGCCGGCCGGGCTCAAGGTGCCGGCGGACCTGGCGCAGCGCCCGGTGCCGGCGCAGTCATCGGCCGTGGATGGCAAGGCCTTGCTGGCCAAGGCCGTGGTGCCCAACCGCAAGGACCGCAAGTGGGAGGTGGAGTTGGCGCCGCTGACCCGCATGGAGGCCTGGAAGGTGGCCGAGATCAAGGCCGGGGCCATGATCTCGCTCGTGGGCTTCACGTTCAAGGGCGAGAAAGGCGACGCCATTGTCCGCGTCGAATACCTCTTCGTTGATGGCAAGGCCTACGGCCTGCGTTCCGCCCCCGCCTGATGGTTGTTCAGCTGGCCAGCGCCTGCATGGCGCGGGCGGTGATCTCCTCGACCGAGCCGGTGCCGCTGATGGCACGGTACTGCGGGGCGTTCGCTGCATCGGCCTTGGCCCAGCTGGAGTAGTAATCCACCAGCGGCCGGGTCTGGGCGCTGTAGACCTCCAGGCGTTTCTTGACGGTTTCCTCCCGGTCGTCGTCGCGCTGGATCAGCGGTTCGCCCGTCACGTCGTCCTTGCCTTCCACCTTGGGCGGATTGAACTTGACGTGATAGGTACGGCCCGACGCGGGATGCGAGCGGCGGCCGCTCATGCGTTCGATGATGGCGTCAAAGGGCACGTCGATTTCCAGCACGTAGTCCAGCTTCACGCCGGCGGCCTTCATCGCGTCGGCCTGGGGAATGGTGCGCGGAAAGCCGTCAAACAGGAAACCCTTGGCACAGTCGGGCTGGGCGATGCGCTCCTTGACCAGGCTGATGATGAGATCGTCGCTGACCAGCGCGCCGGACTTCATCACGGCATCCGCCTGCAGGCCCAGCGGCGTGCCAGCCTTGACAGCGGCGCGCAGCATGTCGCCGGTGGAGATCTGGGGAATGCCGTATTTCTGGCAAATGAACGCGGCCTGCGTGCCTTTGCCGGCGCCGGGTGCGCCCAACAGAATCAGTCTCATGGAAGTCCTCGGATAGTGTGGAATTGGCGTGCGCTGCAGGCGCCGGAACAGGTGCCGGGCCATCGCGCATCATTGGCGCAGAGGATAGCATGCATGCCCTTTACCGGGCCTTACACAGGCCACCCCGTCTGGCTCAGCGCCCCTGCTGGGCCCCCACCAGCGCGCGCACGCGCTCCAGGTCTTCAGGCGTGTCCACGCCGGGGCCAGGCGCCTGGGCGGTCACATGGACCGCGATGCGAAAGCCATGCCACAGGGCACGCAACTGCTCCAGCGCCTCGGTGATCTCCGCGGGCGCTTGCGCCAGGGACGGGAACTGCCGCAGGAAGTCTGCCCGGTAACCGTAGATGCCGATATGGCGCAGCGGCCCCGGCTCGGGCAGGTCCTTCATGCCCTGGGCAAAGCCGTCGCGCCACCAGGGAATCGGGGCCCGGCTGAAATACAGCGCCATGCCGCCGGCATCGGTCACCACCTTCACAACATTGGGGTTGGTGAACTCCGCCACGCTGTCAATCGCGTGCGCGGCGGTGCTCATCGCCGCTTGCGGCCGCGCCTGCAGCAAGGCCGCTACGGCGTCGATCAGGGCCGGGTCGATCAGCGGCTCATCGCCCTGCACGTTGACGACCACGGCGTCCGGGGCCAGGCCGAGCAGCTCGCATGCCTGCGCCAGCCGGTCGCTGCCGGAAGGATGATCGGCGCGGGTGAGCAGGGCCCGCACGCCATGCGCTTCGCAGGCTTCAACGGTCAGCGGGCTGTCGGCCGCCACGACCACCTGGCCGGCCGCCGATTGCGCTGCGCGCTGGGCGACGCGCACAACCATGGGCAGGCCGCCGATGTCCGCCAGGGGCTTGTTGGGCAGCCGCGTGGAGGCCAGCCGCGCGGGCACGATGACGGTAAAACTCATCCCGCAACCGGCGTGCGTTCGGGCAGTTGCTCAAGCTCCTCGTCGCTCAAGGTCCGCGCCTCGGACTCGAGCATGACGGGAATGCCGTCGCGCACCGGGTAGGCCAGGCGTGCACTGCGCGAAACCAGTTCCGCCTTGTCGCGGCCCAGCAGCAAGGGGCCCTTGGTGACGGGGCACACCAGCAGTTCAAGTAGTTTGGGGTCCATGCGGCAATGATAGCTTTGCATCCAGCAGCGCATCGAACGCGCGCAGCAGGCCCTCGTCCAGTGTCACCTGCAGCGGCACAGCCCAGGCGTCGGGGCGGTGCTGCCAGAGTTTGGCGGCGTCTTTTTCCGTGCACACGAGCGTGCCGGCGCTGCGCAGCGCGGGCCCCGTGACACTGAAATCCGCGTGATCGGGCAAGGCCAGCTCCTCGTCCAGCAGCAGGCCCTGTTCGCGCAGCATGGCAAAAAAGGCCGCGGGCTGGGCAATGCCGGCGACGGCCGTCAGCGGCACGCCCGCCAGCGCGGACAGCGCAGTGGTGCGGCCGTCCGCGCGCACCGCATGGCGTGCCAGGGCGCGCCGCGCCCGCCAGCCGGCAAAGGCTGGCGGGCTGGCGGAATGAATAATCAGGTCCACCGGCCGGGGCCAGGGTTCACGCAGGGGGCCGGCGGGCAGCAGCCAGCCATTGCCCGTGCCGCGCTGGTCGAAGACGCAGATTTCGATGTCGCGTGCCATTGCCAGGTGCTGCAGGCCGTCGTCGCTGAGAATGACCTGGACGTCCGCATGGGCGTCCAGCAGGGCCCGCGCCGCCGCGGCGCGGTCGCTGCCCACAAACACCGGCACCCGGGCACGGCGGGCAATCAGCAGGGGCTCGTCGCCAGCCTGTCCGGGCGAACTCGCCATGGTGACCTCTGCGCAGCCTGATGCACTGCGCCCGTAGCCGCGCGACACCACGCCCGCGCGCAGGCCGCGCGCCGCGAGATGCTCCAGCAGCGCCAGCGTCACAGGGGTCTTGCCGGCGCCACCGGCCACCACATTGCCCACCACGACCACCGGGACCGGCAGGCGGTGGGTGGCGAACACACCCATGCGGTACAACAGGCGGCGAAACGCCACCAGGCCGCGAACCATCATCGACAGCGGCCAGAGCACCCGCGCCAGCAGGCCGCGCCGCGTCCAGGCACGCAGCAGGACCTGGCTCACCTCAGCGGCCCCCGGCCTGGGCCGATGACTGGGTGGCGAAAGTGAGCTGGGTGAGGCCGGAGCGGCGTGCCGCTTCCATGACGGTAATGACCGACTGGTGGGCCGCCGCGGCGTCAGCGCTGATGATGACCACGGTGTCCTTGCCGGCCTTGGCCGATTGCCCCAGCGCCATCGACACGGCTTCCACGCTGCGGCCATTGACCGGCGCCTTGTTGATCGAATAGCGCCCGTCGCTGCTGACGGCCACGATGACTTCGCGGGGGTAGTCGCGCTGGGCATCGGTGTCCGCCACCGGCAGCTTGAGCTGCAGCTCGGTGAATTTGCTGTACGTGGTGGACAGCATGAGGAAGATCAGCACCACCAGCAGCACGTCGATGAACGGGATCAGGTTGATCTCGGGTTCATCTTTCTTGCGTGGGCGAAAGTTCATGGCGTGCGGGGCCCCATGCTTATTTGCGCAGCGTATTCAGGTGGCGCACGAAGCGCTCGGCGGCCAGTTCCAGGCCCAGCAGGTAGCCATCCACGCGGGCCCTGAAATAGCGCCAGAAGATCAGCGCCGGAATCGCCACGATCAGCCCGAACGCGGTGTTGTAAAGCGCCACCGAAATGCCGTGCGCCAACTGGGCGGGGTTGCCGCCCGTGGCGCCGCCGGTGGGCGATTGGGAGCCGAAGATTTCAATCATGCCGATGACCGTGCCAAGCAGGCCAAGCAACGGCGCAGCCGAGGCAATGGTGGCCAGCGCCGCCAGGTAGCGCTCCAGCCGGTGGGCCACGGCCCGGCCCGCGCCTTCCATCTGGGCACGCAGGTCGGCTTCCGAGCAGCGCGGGTTGCTGTTCAGCGCGCGAAAGCCGCTGGCCAGGACTTCACCCAGCGCGGAGTTCTGCTCCAGCTGCGTCACCACGTCGGGGGTGGGGACCGCCGTGCGCGATACGGACATGGCCTCGTCCAGCAAACGGGGGGGAGCAACCCGGGCGGTCTTCAGGCTGATGAAGCGTTCGATGATGAGGGCCAGCGCCAGGATGGAGCAGGCGATCAGCGGCCAGATGGGCCAGCCTGCGGCTTGTATGATCGAAAGCAAATGCGGTCTCCGCGGGTGTGATGGCAAGCGTTGGGGTTCGCGGATTATGGCTTACAGGCCCCGCTGTTCCCGCCGTTTGCGCGGCGGCCGCTTCCACGGCGCCGCTTGTCGGACGTCACCCACAGAAGTTGTGGATAACTTTGTGCAGAAGCAGGCAGCCACCGGCTGCAAACCCGCGCCAGTACGGGGCCGTGACAGAACGATGACAAATTGAGCAGAAAAATAGCCAATGAAATCAACAGCTTGCTCGACAGAATCAGCGTTTTCCCGCGTTCGCGGGAATTTCCGGCGGCCAGCGGCGCCGCTGTGGACTAAATACCCCCCGCGATCCTGCGGGAAAGCGCGGATTTGCTGATGGTTGCTCCGTCAAACCCAGCAACGGCGCCACGGATCTGGCAAGTTGGCGCGCTGTGCCGCGCCATTGCTGATGCGCTGGAGGCGCGATTCAATCCGGTCGCGGTTCGCGGCGAGATTTCGGCCTTCTCGCGCGCAGCCAGCGGGCATTGCTACTTCTCGCTGAAGGACGAAAACGGCCAGATCCGCTGCGCCATGTTCCGCCGCGCCGCGAGCCTGCTGGACTTCACGCCGCGCGACGGCGAGCTGGTGGAACTGCGCGGCCGCCTGGGCGTGTACGAGCAGCGCGGCGACCTGCAGCTCATCGTCGAATCCATGAGCCGGGCCGGGCAGGGCGCGTTGTTTGAGCAGTTCCTGCAACTCAAGGCGAAGCTGGAGGCAGAGGGATTGTTCGACACGGCGCGCAAACGGCCGCTGCCGCTGATGCCGCGGGGCATCGGCGTGGTGACCTCGCTCGGTGCCGCGGCGCTGCACGATGTGGTGACGGCGCTGCGCAGGCGGGTGCCTCACATTCCCGTGGTGATTTCGCCGGCCGCCGTGCAGGGCGCCCAGGCGGCCGGAGAAATCGTCGCCGCCTTGACGAGGCTGTACCAGGCTGAGGTGCTGGGCGTGCCTGTTGACCTGATCCTTCTGGTGCGCGGCGGCGGCTCCATTGACGACCTGTGGTCGTTCAATGACGAGCGGCTGGCGCGCACCATCGTGCAAAGCCCTGTGCCGCTGGTCTGCGGGGTAGGGCACGAGACAGACTTCACCATCGCCGACTTCTGCGCCGACCTGCGCGCACCGACACCGACCGCGGCTGCCGAGCTGGCCGCGCAGCCGCGCGACGTGTGGCTGGGTGCCCTGGATCTGGCCGCCACCCGCCTGGACGACGCAACCCTGGCCCACATTGACCGGCAGGGCCAGCGCCTGGATGTCGCCGCGTCGCGGCTGGGCCGGCCGTCAGGGCTGGTGGCGCGTCAGCAATTGCGCCTGTCGCAACATGCGCAACAGTTGCGCTATGGCGTGCGCGGCGGCGTGCAGGCGCAGCGAAAGCGGCTGGACGATGCGCGCCAGCGGCTGGACGCCGCCATGCGCAACGGCGTGCAGGCAGCCGCCGTCCGGCTGGATCGTGCGCGCCTGCGCCTTGATCTGCTGGACCCGCGCCTGGTCCTGCAGCGCGGCTATGCCCTGCTGCAGGATGGTGACGGCAAGCCCGTCACCCGTGCCGCGCAGACGCGCGTGGGACAGGCCCTGCGGGCAACCCTTGCCGATGGGGAGGTTGATCTGGCCGTGTTACCTGCGCGACTCATTTAATTCCTATACTCGACCGTTTCAGTCCAACAAATCACGAGGAAAAGCCCCATGGAACACACCCTGCCCCCGCTGCCGTACGCAATCGATGCGCTGGCTCCGCACTATTCGAAGGAAACCCTCGAATACCACCACGGCAAGCACCACAACGCCTACGTCGTCAACCTCAACAACCTGCAAAAAGGCACCGAGTTTGAAAGCATGACGCTGGAGGACATCATCAAGAAGTCCAGCGGCGGCATCTACAACAACTCTGCCCAGATCTGGAACCACACCTTCTTCTGGAACTGCATGAAGCCCGCAGGCGGCGGCGAGCCGTCCGGCGCGCTGGCGGCGGCCATCAATGCGAAGTGGGGCAGCTACGCCGCGTTCAAGGAAGCCTTCGTCAAGTCGGCCGTGGGCAACTTCGGCTCGGGCTGGACATGGCTCGTCAAGAAGCCCGACGGCTCGGTGGACATTGTCAACACCGGCGCCGCCGGCACCCCGCTGACCACGGCCGACAAGGCACTGCTGACCGTGGACGTGTGGGAACACGCGTACTACATCGACTACCGCAACCTGCGCCCGAAGTTCGTCGAGACCTTCCTGGACAAGCTGGTGAACTGGGGCTTTGCCGAAGCCAACTTCGCCTGAGGCGCTGGGCGCCCGGCAAAAAAGGGGCCGCCAAGCGGCCCCTTTGTCATGAATCATTTGCCCTGGAACGGCGGGCCGGCGAGCCTGAAGCCCGCCTTGATGTTCTTTTTGGCAAACCAGCCCTGGTTCATTTCCAGCACATAGCGAACGGGTTTGGCTGAACAGTGTGAATCGGTGGTCTGCGGCTTCATGTCAGCGAGGTTCACGATAGTGCCGTCGTCCGCCACAAAGGCGGCCGTCAGCGGCAGCAAGGTGTTTTTCATCCAGAAACATTGCACCGAGGGCTGCTCGAACACGAACAGCATGCCTTCGTGCTGGGGCATGTCCTTGCGGAACATCAGGCCGGTACTGCGCTGCTCCGGCGTGGCGGCGACCTGGGCGTCGATCTGGTGCATGCCCGCCGACAGCTTGACGCGCGGCAGGTTCATCTGGGGGGCGTCCTGGGCCAGCGCGGCACCGCAGGCGACGCACCCGGCCAGGAGGAGGGCGGCAAATTTGTTCATGCGGTGAATTGTGCCCATGAAAAAGCCCGCACGCGGCGGGCTTTGCAGAAGAGGCAGCCGTGGATTACGACTTCTTTTCTTCCTTCTTGGCGGCCTTGGCGGCAGCCTTTTCTTCCTTGGCCTTCTTGGCAGCAGCGGCCTTTTCTTCCTTGGCCTTCTTGGCGGCGGCGGCCTTCTCTTCCTTGGCCTTCTTGGCGGCAGCGGCCTTTTCTTCCTTCGCGGCCTTGGCAGCAGCAGCCTTGTCTTCCTTGGCGGCCGGGGCGGCGGCAGCGGCGGGGGCGGCAGGTGCAGCAGCAGGGGCGGCGGCAGCGGGAGCGGCGGCGGGCTTGGCAGCCGGTGCAGCCGCTTGGGCGAATGCGCCAACAGAGAACAGGCCAGCGATCAGGGCGGCGATGAGTTTGTTCATGACAGAGTCCTTTGAGGTGTGAGGTTTTTCGAAAATTCCTTCGGCTCGGAAATCCGGAAGGCCCAACCGTAACGCGGGCCAGTCGCTGCCGGTTGACATGCCTCATGCCGAGGGCTGGCGCGCCCGCAAAAAAGCCCGCACGCGGCGGGCTTTTTCAGTGAAAAGGCCGTGAATTACGACTTCTTCTCTTCCTTCTTGGCGGCCTTCTTGTCGTCCTTCTTGGCTTCTTCTTTCTTGGCGGCCGGCTTGGCTTCTTCCTTCTTCGCCTCTTCCTTCTTGGCGGCCGGGGCAGCGGCGGCGGGCTTGGCTTCTTCCTTCTTGGCGGCGGGAGCAGCGGCCTGGGCGAAAACGCCAACGGAGAAGAGACCGGCGATCAGGGCAGCGATGAGCTTGTTCATTTTGATGAGTCCTTAGGGTGAATTGAATTTTCGAAAAATTCCTTCCGGGAGCCGGAAGGCCCAACCGTAACGGCGCTGGTTTACCGGCGGTTGACAGCGTGGTGAAAATTATTTGACGGTAGAATCCGAGGGTTTTGCCTAACCTGCTGGGCCCCAGCTGTCCAGCGCCTACCCCCGGAGACGTCTCTTCCATGTACCAGCACATCAAGGTGCCCACCGAAGGCCAGAAAATTACCGTCAATGCCGACATGTCCCTGAACGTGCCGGACCAGCCGATCATTCCGTACATCGAAGGCGACGGCACTGGTTTTGACATCACGCCGGTGATGCTCAAGGTGGTGGACGCGGCCGTGGCCAAGGCCTACGGGGGCAAGAAAAAGATCCACTGGATGGAGGTGTATGCCGGTGAAAAGTCCACCAAGGTGTATGGCCCCGACGTGTGGCTGCCCCAGGAAACCCTGGACGTGGTGCGCGAATACGTGGTGTCCATCAAGGGCCCGCTGACCACCCCGGTGGGCGGCGGCATCCGCAGCCTGAACGTGGCCCTGCGCCAGGAGCTTGACCTGTACGTCTGCCTGCGCCCCATCCAGTACTTCAAGGGCGTGCCCAGCCCCCTGAAAGAGCCGGAAAAGACCAACATGGTCATCTTCCGCGAGAACTCCGAAGACATCTACGCCGGCATTGAGTACGAAGCCGAGACCGACAAGGCCAAGAAGGTCATCGACTTTCTCATCAACGAGATGGGCGTGAAGAAAATCCGCTTCCCCGGCACGTCCGGCATCGGCATCAAGCCCGTGTCGCGCGAAGGTACCGAGCGCCTGGTGCGCAAGGCGATCCAGTACGCCATTGACAATGACAAGCCCAGCGTGACCATCGTGCACAAGGGCAACATCATGAAGTTCACCGAAGGCGGCTTCCGTGACTGGTCGTACGCGCTGGCACAAAAGGAATTCGGTGCCGAGCTGATCGACGGCGGCCCGTGGTGCAAGTTCAAGAACCCCAAGACGGGCAAGGACATCGTCATCAAGGACAGCATTGCCGACGCCTTCCTGCAGCAGATCCTGCTGCGCCCGGCCGAGTACAGCGTGGTGGCCACGCTGAACCTGAACGGCGACTACATCTCCGACGCGCTGGCCGCGCAGGTCGGCGGCATTGGCATCGCACCTGGCGCCAACCTGTCTGACACCGTGGCCATGTTCGAAGCCACCCATGGCACCGCGCCGAAGTACGCCGGCAAGGACTACGTGAACCCCGGTTCCGAAATCCTGTCGGCTGAAATGATGCTGCGCCACATGGGCTGGACCGAAGCCGCCGACCTGGTCATCAGCTCGCTGGAAAAGTCCATCCTGTCCAAGAAAGTCACCTACGACTTCGCACGCCTGATGGACGGTGCCACGCAGGTGAGCTGCTCCGGCTTCGGTCAGGTCATGATCGACAACATGTAATTGCACGGTGGGCCGCTGGTGCGGCCACCGGTACCAAGCCGCCCGGGCCCAAGCCAGGGCGGCTTTTTTGTTCAGGGCGCCTGTTTGGTGGGTACCATGTCGCCGTGGGCCGGCGCGTGAAACTGGGGGGCGCGCACGCGTGACGAGCGGGGTGGGGGCCGGCTGTCTGATGTGGCTGGCGCCACAGCGGAAAGGGCGTCGCCTGGCAGGGCGGGTTCCGAGCGGATGTTCTGGGCCAACTGGCCCTTGGGGCCGTCCACCAGGTCAAAGCTCACGCGCGAGCCCTGCTTCAAGGTCTTGAAGCCGTCCATGGTGATGGCAGAGAAATGGGCGAAAACGTCCGAGCCGCCGCCTTCGGGCTCAATGAACCCGAAGCCCTTTGCGTCGTTGAACCATTTGACTGTCCCCGTTGCCATTGTCTGCCCCCGTCGGTTCTCTCAAACCTTACTCAGTGTGAGGGAATCGGGTAAGAACTGTCAACATTTTCACGAACGCCGGTTTCTGCCTCCTTTTCGCCGATTGAACCCCGGTTGCGGGCCCAGAATGGCTGTTGCGGGTACGAAGCGCTGTCGCTTGAATGTCACGAAAAGGACGTCATCCGCAGGCCCCGGTGCAGCGCACCAGCCTGCTCGATAGAATGAAATTCATGGCTACGAAAAACCCCTCCAAACCGCCGGCACCGTACAACCAGCCGGCACGCGGGGATGACAGCGGTTCCGTGGTGCTGGAGCGCCGCACGCAGAAGACCAAACCCCCGCAGATGTACCAGGTCGTCATGCTCAACGACGACTACACCCCGATGGAATTCGTGGTGGTCGTGATCCAGGAGTTCTTCAACAAGGACCGGGAAACCGCGACCCAGATCATGTTGAAGATCCATCTGGACGGCAAAGCGGTTTGCGGCATCTATTCCAAGGATGTCGCCGCCACCAAGGTGGACCAGGTGCAGGAAGCAGCGAAGCAGGCCGGGCATCCGCTGCAATGTGTGAGTGAACCGGTTGAATAAATCAGGGTCGGACTGATCTAGAGTTGAGTTAACAGCAAGGCAAAAGGAATTCACATGATTGCCCAGGAATTGGAAGTCAGTCTGCACATGGCCTTCGTGGAGGCCCGGCAGCAGCGCCACGAGTTCATCACGGTGGAGCATCTGCTGCTTGCCCTGCTGGACAACCCCAGTGCCGCGGAGGTGCTGCGCGCCTGCTCGGCCAACATTGACGACCTTCGCAAGTCGCTCACGAACTTCATCAAGGACAACACGCCCCAAGTGGCGGGGTCGGACGACGTGGACACCCAGCCAACGCTGGGCTTCCAGCGCGTGATCCAGCGCGCCATCATGCACGTGCAGTCCACCGGCAACGGCAAGAAGGAAGTCACCGGCGCCAATGTGCTGGTGGCGATTTTTGGCGAAAAAGACTCCCACGCCGTGTATTACCTGCACCAGCAGGGCGTCACGCGGCTGGACGTCGTCAACTTCATTGCCCATGGCATCAAGAAGAGCGACCCGCCCGAGCCCGCCAAGAGCAGCGACCCCGCCGCCGCCGAGAGCGAGGAGGGTGGCGAGAAGAACGAGAAGGCGTCGCCGCTGGAGCAGTTCACCCAGAACCTGAACCAGATGGCCAAGGACGGCAAGATCGATCCGCTGATCGGGCGCGAATACGAAGTCGAGCGCGTGATCCAGATCCTGTGCCGCCGCCGCAAGAACAACCCGCTGCTGGTGGGCGAAGCCGGCGTGGGCAAGACCGCCATTGCCGAGGGCCTGGCCTGGCGCATCACGCAAAAGGACGTGCCGGAAATCCTGGCGGAGTCCAATGTGTATTCGCTGGACATGGGCGCGCTGCTGGCGGGCACCAAGTACCGCGGTGACTTCGAGCAGCGGCTCAAAGGCGTGCTCAAGAGCCTGAAGGACAAGCCCAATGCCATCCTGTTCATTGACGAGATCCATACGCTGATCGGCGCCGGCGCGGCGTCCGGCGGCACGCTGGATGCGTCCAACCTGCTCAAGCCGGCGCTGTCGTCCGGCCAGCTCAAGTGCATTGGCGCCACCACCTTCACCGAGTACCGCGGTATCTTCGAGAAAGACGCCGCCCTGTCGCGCCGCTTCCAGAAGGTGGACGTGGTGGAGCCCACGGTGCAGGAAACCGTGGAAATCCTCAAGGGCCTGAAGTCCCGCTTTGAAGAGCACCACAGCGTGAAGTACGCCGCGGCGGCGCTGCAGGCCGCGGCCGAGCTGAGCGCCAAGTACATCAACGACCGCCACCTGCCCGACAAGGCCATCGACGTCATTGACGAGGCCGGCGCGGCCCAGCGCATCCTGCCGGTGAGCAAGCGCAAGAAGACCATCACCAAGTCCGAGGTCGAGGAAATCGTCGCCAAGATCGCCCGCATCCCGCCGGCCAATGTGTCCAACGACGACCGCAGCAAGCTGCAGACGCTGGAGCGCGACCTCAAGAGCGTGGTGTTCGGCCAGGACAAGGCCCTGGAAGTGCTGGCCGGCGCCGTCAAGATGGCGCGCTCGGGGCTGGGCAAGGGCGACAAGCCGATCGGCTCGTTCCTGTTCAGCGGCCCCACGGGCGTGGGCAAGACCGAGGCCGCCAAGCAGCTGGCCTACATCATGGGCATCGACCTGATCCGCTTCGACATGTCGGAGTACATGGAGCGCCACGCCGTGAGCCGCCTGATTGGCGCGCCCCCCGGCTATGTGGGCTTTGACCAGGGTGGCCTGCTGACCGAGGCCATCACCAAGAAGCCCCACGCCGTGCTGCTGCTGGACGAAATCGAGAAGGCGCACCCGGACATCTTCAACGTGCTGCTGCAGGTCATGGACCACGGTACGCTGACGGACAACAACGGGCGCAAGGCCGATTTCCGCAACGTCATCATCATCATGACGACCAACGCGGGCGCCGAGACCATGAACAAGGCGACCATCGGCTTTACCAACCCGCGCGAGGCGGGCGACGAGATGGCCGACATCAAGCGCCTGTTCACGCCCGAGTTCCGCAACCGCCTGGACGCCACCGTGAGCTTCAAGGCGCTGGACGAAGCCGTCATCCTGCGGGTGGTGGACAAGTTCCTGCTGCAGCTGGAAACCCAGCTGGCCGAGAAGAAGGTCGAAGTCACCTTCACCGACAAGCTGCGCAAGCACCTGGCCAAGAAGGGCTTTGATCCGCTGATGGGCGCACGCCCGATGCAAAGGCTGATCCAGGACACCATCCGCCGCGCGCTGGCCGACGAGCTGCTGTTTGGCCGCCTGACCGACGGTGGCCGCCTGACGGTGGACATCGATCTGAAGACCGACGACAAGGGCGTGGAGTCGTCCGAGGTGCTGCTGGACATCCAGCCGCTGCCCAAGAAAGAAGGCAAGGCCAAGCCCGAGCCGGAAGAAGTGTCCAGCGAGTAAGCCGGGCCTGCCTTCAACGCAAAAGCCGCCTGCGGGCGGCTTTTGTCATGGGGCCATCAGCTGGTGCCGGATCGCCTCCACCCGCGCGCGGTTCACGCCCCGGTCGCCGTGGCCGATGCGGCTGGCCGAGCGCACCTGGATCACGCCCGCGGATTCGTCGAGCCAGAACTCCACGTCATCGGTAAAGCGCATGAGCCGGGTGGTGCACTGGGCATACAGGTAGCCCGGCTGCTCGGTGATGATCTCGGTGCGCTCCATGCCGCGCAGGATGCTGGCGAGCTTTTTCATGGCGGCCTGTCCGTCGCCCTTGAACGCCAGCGGCGCAATGGCTGCGCGCTTCGCCTGCGGGTGGTCCGGGTACAGGCTGGCCTGGCTTGTCACGCTGTTGGGCGTGCTGGACGGCGGCTTGAGCCGGCCGTTGCGGATGCCCAGGTCGCTGGGGGGCGTGCCCTTGAACGCGCCCAGCTGGGCGGCCAGCAACACCAGCGCCGGCAGCAGGATGGCAGCGGCGAGCAAGGTCATGGCCGTCTTGCGAAGCCGCGAACTCATCCCGCCAGCCCCACGAATACGTTCTGCACATCGTCGTTCGCGTCAATGGCGGCCAGGAAGGTCTCTACTTCTTCCAGCTGCTCGGCGCTCAGGTTGGCCGGGTCCACCGGATTTTTGGGCTTGTAGCCCAGCTTGGCCGACAGCACGGTAAAGCCGTGGGCGGGCAGGGCACGGCTGACCAGGTCCAGGTCGGCGGGCGCGGTGATGAACAGCGTGGTGCCTTCGGTTTCCCCGGGCTCCAGATCCTGCGCGCCGGCCTCGATGGCGGCCATGTCGGCGTCTGCGCCGGCGGCGGCTGGCTCGGCCTCGATCATGCCCACATGGTCAAAGTCCCAGCTGACCGAGCCGGATGCGCCCAGTTGGCCCTTGCGGAACAGCACGCGCATCTCGGGTGCGGTGCGCTTGACGTTGTCGGTCAGGCATTCGACCATCACCGGCACCTGGTGCGGCGCGAAGCCCTCATAAATGACGTGCTCGAAATTGACGCTTTCGCCGGTGAGGCCCGCGCCCTTCTTGATGGCCCGGTCCAGCGTGTCCTTGGGCATGGACACCTTGCGGGCCTGCTCGACCACCAGCCGCAGGCGGGCATTGAGCGCCGGGTCGGCGCCGCTGCGCGCGGCCACCATGATGTCCTTGGCCAGCCGCCCAAAGAGTTTGCCCCTGGCGTCTGCCGCCGCTGCCTTGCCTTTTGCTTTCCACTGCGCGCCCATGGTGTGTGTTTCCTTGTGTTGGGGGCATCAATCGTAAACTGCCGGCTGACCCAACCAGGCCCCCTTCATGACAGAAACCGAGAACACACAAGAAAAGATCACCGAAAGCCGCCTGTGGCGCGACAACGGCTGGACCGCACAGGTCATCAAGAACGAAGACGACGATGGCTGGGCCGTGGCGATGACGCCCGACGGCCAGGTGGAGCCCGCGCTGGTGGGGCCCTGGACCATGGGCCGCGACAAGAAGAACCCCAAGCCGCTGGATGTGTCGGCCTTCAACACGCTGGTCAAGACCGCCAGCGAATTTGTCCGGCGGCACGAACAGCAGCTGCATGCCACGCTGCACCAGTCCATTGAGATCACGCATGGCGCGCAACGGGTGACCATCAGCCTGGACATTGAGCTCGACGAAGACAGCCCCAGCGCCACGCTGCACGCCACCGACGCCGCAGGCGATGTGCTGGCCGACGTGCGCGTGGCGCCGTCGTTCAGGCTCACGCGCGCCAGTGCCAGCGCGTGGGCCGACAAGGGCTTTGACCCTGCCGCCGTGCGTGCGCATCAGGGTTAGGGCGCCGCCGTCATCAGACGGCAACGCACAGCCAGTGCCTAGGCCGGCGGCGGCTGCGGCAGCCAGCGCAGCAGCACCGCGCCCAGCACCAGCATGCCCGCAATCGACGCCATGACGGCGGCATACGGGTCCAGCCCCAGCCCGGCCGCGGCAGAGGCCACCATGCCGGTGAGCGACTGCATGAACGCCACGCCCATGAACATGGCCATGGTGAACAGCGCCATGGCCCGGCCGGTCATGGCGGCCGGATAGGCCGCGCGCACGTCGGCGTACTGCATGACCATGTAGCCCGAGACCAGGCCCACGGCGAGCGACAGCGCCACATCGGGCACGGCGCCCAACGGCAATGCCAGCAATACGAACAGCCCGGCGCATGCCAGCGTGAAGTTGAACAGCCAGCGGCGGCGCCGGGCATCACCGGGATCAAACCGGCCAAACAGCGGTGGCGCAAACATGCCCAGCACCGACAGCACCAGCGCCACGTTGCCGGTGGCCACCAGGCTGAAGCCATGCCGCTCAATCAGCATCGGCCCCAGCCACAGGCCGCGCAGCGACAGGAATGACGCATAGGTGAACAGCGCCAGGCCGATGATTCCCCAAGTGTGCGGCAGCCGGAACAGCTCGCCATAGCCGCGCAGCGCGGCCAGCATCGACGGCCGGCCATGGGGGTGGGCCGGCGGCGTTTCACGCACGCACAGCAGGATGGCCAGCCAGGCCAGCGCCGCGCAGGCCGCCATGGCCACATAGCCCGCGCGCCAGCCCAGGCCCTGGATCAGCAGCGCCAGCGGCGTGCCGGTCAGCAACAGGCCCACCGAGCCGATGCCCAAAGCGGCACCGTTGACCGAGGCGTACTGCCCGGATGGAAACCGCCGCGAAATGAACACCGTGCAGGCCAGGAAGGCCGGCGCGCAGCCAATGCCCGTGAGCGCCTGGCCCACCACCAGCATGGCAAACCCGTCGGCGCTGGCGGTGACAAGCGGTCCGATCACCGCCAGCGGGAAGACAGCCAGCACCGTGCGCCGCGTGCCATGCACGTCAATGCCCGAGCCCATGAAAAGCTGCAGGCCACCGAATGCAAAGTGAAAGGCACCGGCGAACAGGCCCAGTTGCCGGGGCGTGAGCCCAAAGTCCTGCTGCAGAGGTGCGGCCATCACGGCAGCGGCCGTGCGAAAGGCCTGGCTCATGGCAAAGGCCGAAATCAGCACCAGCAGCATGAGCCAGGCGGTGCGGTGGGGGGAGGGTGTAGCGTCAGTCACCCGGCTGATTGTGACCGGGTCTTGTCAGGGGTTGGTGAACCGCGTCGTGCGTTACCGCCCGGCGATCATGATCTGGACAGCCAGTTCCGGCGTCTGCGCAATCAACGCGCCCTTTCGCCACACCTTCAACCGGTTCGCCCGCAACCGGATCGCCTCCACCACATCCCGCGCTTGCAGCAGCACAAAGCTCGCGTCACACCCCACGTCCAGGCCGTAGCCCTGCAGGTGCATCACCTTGGCGGCGTTCACCGTCACGGCGTCGTAGCAGGCGCGAATGCCTTTCTGGCTGGTCATCTGTGCCACGTGCAGGCCCATGTGGGCCACCTCCAGCATGTCGCCGCTGCCCATGCCGTACCAGGGGTCCATCACGCAGTCATGGCCGAAGGCGACGTTCACACCAGCGGCCATCAGCTCGGGCACGCGGGTCATGCCGCGGCGCTTGGGGTAGGTGTCGTGGCGGCCTTGCAGCGTGATGTTGATCAGCGGGTTGGCAATCACGCTGACCTGCGCTTCGGCCATCAGCGGCAGCAGCTTGCTGACGTAGTAGTTGTCCATGCTGTGCATGGACGTGCAGTGGCTGCCGTTCACGCGGCCCTGCAGGCCCAGGCGCTGCGCCTCAAAGGCCAGCGTCTCGATGTGGCGGCTCAGCGGGTCGTCGGTTTCGTCGCAGTGCATGTCCACCAGCTTGCCGCGTTCGGCGGCCAGCTCGCACAGCAGCCGTACGCTCTCGGCCCCCTGGCCCATGGTCCGCTCGAAGTGGGGAATGCCGCCCACCACGTCCACGCCCAGGTCCAGCGCGCGCTTCAGGTTGTCCAGGCCGCCTTGGGTTCTGAGCACGCCGTCCTGGGGGAAAGCCACCAGTTGCAGGTCGATGTAGCCGGCCACGCGCTTCTTCACTTCCAGCATGGCCTCAACCGGCAGCAGGCTGGGGTCGCTGGTGTCCACATGGCTGCGGATGGCCAGCAGGCCCTTGGCCACCGCCCAGTCGCAGTAGGTCAGGGCGCGCTCGATCATGTCGTCGGCCTTGAGCTGGGGCTTGAGTTCACCCCAGATCTGGATGCCTTCGAGCAGCGTGCCGCTTTCATTGACGCGCGGCAGGCCGTAGCTCAGCGTCGCGTCCATGTGAAAGTGCGGGTCCACAAAATGCGGGCTCAGCAGGTAGCCCTGCGCGTCCACCGTTTCAGCGGCCTGCGCACCGGCAATCGGTCCTTCCACGACCTGGACGATCTTGCCGGCCTGCACGGCCATGGACATGTTGGCGCGGCCGTCGGGCAGGCGGGCGTTGTGGATGAGCAGATCGAGCATGCAGCTTCAGTGTTGGGGATGGGTCTTGAGCCAATCGCGCAGCGCCGCATTCATGCGCGACTGCCAACCCGGACCGCTTGCGCGAAAGCTTGCCAGGACGTCCTGATCAATGCGGATGGTGGTTGATTCCTTGGTGCTGCCAGCAGGTCGGCCGCGCTTGCGTGCTTCGGCAATCCCGGCACGCAGTTCTTCTGCGGTTGCCGGGCGGTCGTCTTCGTCGATGCCGTCCCACACGTAGTACCCGCCAGGCGGTGGTGTTTCCATCGCCTTCAGGATTTCCTCGCGTGTGGGCTGGGGCTTAACCACCTTCTTGCTGGAGCCAGTCATAGTAGTCCTTCGATTCATCTTCGCTCGCAAAACGAAAACTGACGATGCGCACCGCGTGCCCACGTTCCAGATGAACCACCGTTAACACGGCCAGGTAACCCATCACATAAGAGAACGACTGTGTGCGTAATTCTTCGCCGCGAACAAGTTGACGATCCATGCGATAGCGCGAAGCCAGTATTTCTGTGGCCTTCGCAAAATCCAGACCATGCTTGAGCAGATTGCTGCGCCGCTTGTTTTCATCCCATTCCAGCTGCATTGGCTGGCCCTCCCTGGGGATTTATTGTAGTAACGTTTATTCAAATCGCAAAGCGGACTTTTTCGGGGAACCAGCCTGACCGCGCGGCTACGGTCAGCGCTCGTACGTCGCCATCAGCCTGGCCTCGCCCAGCTTGGCGAAGTGGATGTTGAAGCCCACATAGGCGGCGGATGCATCTGCGGGCACGTCCAGCGTGGGCGTCTTCAGGGCGTACAGCGTGAAGATGTAGCGGTGCGGGCCATGGCCGGGCGGGGGTGCGGCGCCGCCGTATTCATGGGTACCAAAATCGGTGCGGCCCTGTTTGCTGCCTGGGGGCAGGGCGGCGCCGCCCGCGGCGCCCGCGCCCAGCGCCAGGCCGGTGGCGCTGGCCGGGATGTCATACACCACCCAGTGCCACCAGCCAGAGCCGGTGGGGGCATCGGGGTCGTAGCAGGTCAGGGCAAAGCTCTGCGTGCCTTCGGGCGCGCCGCTCCAGGCCAGGTCGGGCGACACGTTGTCGCCGCCAGCGCCCATGGCGTGGTGCACATGCGCCTTGGGCAGGGCCTGCTGGTCGTTGAAGCTCTTGCTGGTCAGGGTGAAAGCCATGCGTGTCTCCTTGAAAGTCGTGTCCGGATTGTGCCGCTACCGTTCGCCCTTGCGGTACGGTTTCATCAGCGCCTGCGGGTAGGCTGCCTTGCGTGCTACCAGCACCAGCGCCAGGATGGACAGCAGGTACGGCAGCATCAGATACAGCTGGTAGGGCAGCACGGCGTCGCCGCTTTGCTGAAGCCGCAGCTGCAGCGCGTCAAAGAACGCAAACAGCAGCGCGCCCAGCAGCGCCTTGCCCGGCCGCCAGCTGGCAAACACCACCAGCGCCACGCAGATCCAGCCGCGCCCGTTGATCATGTTGAAGAAGAAAGCATTGAACGCCGACAGCGTCAAAAAGCTGCCCGCCACGCCCATCAGCGCCGAGCCCGCCACGATGGCACTGGTGCGCGTGGCGGCCACCGACACGCCCTGGCCTTCGGCGGCCTGCGGGTTCTCGCCCACCATGCGCACGGCCAGGCCGGCCGGCGTGCGGTACAGCACCCATGCCACCAGCGGAACCAGCAGCAGGGCCAGCAGCGTCAGCGGCGTCTGGGCCGACAGCACCGGCAGGCCCAGCCCGTCCATGGGCTGGAACGGCGTGATGGTGGGCGGCGTGTTGACCTTGGGAAAGCTCACGCGGTAGCCGTAGTAGCTGAGCGCTGTGGCCAGCAGCGTGATGCCCAGCCCCGACACATGCTGCGACAGCGCCAGCCCCACCGTCAGCCCCGCGTGCAGCAGGCCAAACGCCGCGCCGGTGAGCGCCGCCACGCCCACGCCCACCCACAGCGGCGCGCCCGCATACACCGCCAGCCAGCCGCTGAACGCGCCCGCGACCATGATGCCTTCGATGCCCAGGTTCAGCACACCCGCGCGCTCACACAGCAGCACGCCCAGCGTGCCCAGGATCAGCGGCGTGGCAACGCGCAGCACCGCCTGCCAGAAGGCGGGGTTGGCCAGCAGGTCAAGCACTTCCATGGTTATTTCCAGCGCACGCGGTACTGCGTGAGCAGCGTGGCCACCAGCACCGAGATGAGCGACGCGGCCACGATCACGTCCGCAATGTAGGTGGGCACGCCGATGGCGCGGCTCATGCTGTCGGCCCCCACCAGCACGCCAGCCACGAACACGCTGGCGGCCAGCACGCCCAGCGGGTGCAGGGCGGCCAGCATGGCAATGACGATGCCGCTGTAGCCGTAGCCCGGCGACATGTCCAGCGTCACATAGCCGGTGCGCCCGGCCACTTCAATGGCGCCCGCCAGCCCCGCCAGCGCGCCTGACAGCAGCGCTACCAGCACTACCGTGCGCGTGACTGGCACGCCGGCAAAGGCGGCCGCGCGCGCGTTGGCGCCGGTGGCCCGGATGTCAAAGCCCAGCACGGTGTACTTGAACAGCGCCCACAGCAGCATGGCCAGGCCCACGGCCCACAGCAGCCCGGTGTGCACCCGCGTGCGCTCCACCAGCTTGGCCAGTTCCATCGCCGGCTGCAGCGCCACGCTTTGCGGCCAGCCCATGGCGGTGGGGTCTTTCATGGTGCCGTCCAGCAGCGCGCCCACGCCCAGCAGCACGATGAAGTTGAACAGCAGCGTGGTCACCACCTCGTCCACGCCCAGCCGGGCTTTCATGAGCGCCGGGCCCAGCAGCAGCAGGGCGCCCGCCAGAGCGGCGGCCGCCATCATCAGCGGGAACAGCAGCCACGCCGGCCATTCCAGCCCCGTGCCGCCATGCAGGCCGCCCACGGCTACAGCGGCCAACGCACCGGCGTACAGCTGGCCTTCGGCACCGATGTTGAACAGGCGTGCCTTGAACGCCACGGTGGCCGCCAGGCCGGTGAGGATGAGCGGGATGGCGCGGGTGAAGGTCTCGCTCAGGGCAAAGACGGAGCCGAACGCGCCCTTGAACAGCAGGGCGTAGGTCTGGCCGACGGGCGCGCCGGCCCACAGGACGAGCAGCGCGCTGACCAGCAGCGTGAACGCGATGGCGCCGATGGGCGCCAGCACCAGCGCGGCGGGGGAAGGGGCGGAACGCTTTTCAAGTCTCATGGCGTGCCCCTCACCCCTGCCATCGCCAACCCAATCTCTTCGCGCGTCCACTCCAGCGCCGGCAAGGCATCGGTCAATTCACCCGCATGCATCACCGCCACCCGATCGCCCAACGCCAGCACCTCGTCCAGATCATCAGAAATCAGCAGCACCGCCGCGCCTGCGTCGCGCGCGGCCACCAGCTGCTGTTGCACATAGTCCACCGCACCGATGTCCAGGCCCCAGGTCGGTTGGTGCGCGACGATCAGGCGTGGCGTGCTGCCGTCGGGAGCGAGCAGGGCGCGGCCCAGGATCAGCTTCTGCATGTTGCCGCCCGACAGCGACCGGGCAGCCGTCAGCGGCCCGCCGCCGCGCACGTCGAATGCCTCGATCACCTTTCGCGCGTGGGCACGGGCTGCTGCGCGGCGCACCCAGTGCCAGCCCAACCAGCGGCTGAAAGCCGGCGTGCGCAGCCGCTCGGACACGGCGTTTTCCCACACGGGCAAATCACCCACCACGCCCACGGCATGGCGGTCTTCCGGTACGCGGGCCACGCCGCGCGTGACCAGCAGCGCGGGCGAGGCGGGCAGGGGCTGGCCCGCCAGCTTGGCGCTGCCGGACTGCAGGGCGCGCACACCGCACAGCACGTCAGCCAGCGCCACCTGGCCGTTGCCAGATACACCGGTCACGGCCACGATTTCACCGGCGCGCAACGCAAGCGACACGCCGGCCAGCCGGTCGCGCTGGCCAGCGGGTGTGGTGGCGCCTTGCAGTTCACACACCACATTGCCCACGCCCTGCGCAGGCCGGCGTTGTGGCGCGGCCACGGCATGGCCCACCATCCATTGCGCCAGCTGCGCCTGGGTGGTGCCCTGCGCGGGTGCCTGCGCCACCAGCTGGCCGCCGCGCAGCACCGCCACGCGGTGCGACACGCGCAGCACCTCGCCCAGCTTGTGGCTGATGAAGATGATGGACAGGCCCTGCGCCACCATCTGGCCCAGGGTGTCAAACAGCGCCTCGCTTTCCTGCGGCGTCAGCACGGCAGTGGGTTCGTCCAGGATCAATATGCGGGCGCCGCGGTATAGCGCCTTCAATATCTCCACGCGCTGGCGCTCGCCCACCGACAGGCCGCCCACGCGCGCGTCCGCATCCACCTGCAGGCCAAAGCGCTGCGCCACGTCCGCCAGGCGCGCACGGGCGGCGGCGCGGCGCGTGAACGGCTGCCACAGCGGCTCGGTGCCCATCATCACGTTGTCCAGCACGCTCAGGTTGTCGGCCAGCGTGAAATGCTGGTGCACCATGCCCACGCCCGCGGCCAGCGCGGCGCGCGGGTTGCCGGGGGGCAGGGGCTGGCCGTCGATTTCGATGTCGCCCTCGTCGGCAACGTAATGGCCGAACAGGATGGACACCAGCGTGGACTTGCCCGCGCCGTTTTCACCCAGCAGCGCCAGCACCTCGCCACGCGCCAGCGTGAGCGAGATGTTGTCGTTGGCCACCAGCGGGCCAAACCGCTTGGTGATGCCGTTCAGGCGCAGTACAGGACTCAAGGAAGGTGCGGATTGTTCCAGCGGCCGTCGCGGAACCGGCTTTGCCGGGCCGCTGACGGCGTCCCCCTGGGGGGAAGGCGGGCGAAGCCCGACTCAGGGGGGTTACTTGCTTGATTTGGGGGCGTTGTCATCCACCTTGACGGTGAACTTGCCGTCAAGGATCGCTTTCTCTTTGGCCTTGACCTTGGCGACGATGTCAGCGGGGATTTTTTTCTCGAACGTGCCCAGCGGCGCCAGCTCGCTGCCCTTGTACTTCATCATCGAATACTGGCCGTAGTCTTCGGCGGTGAACTTGCCTTCCTTCACCAGCTTCAGCGCGCGGTCGATGGTGGGCTCCATGTTCCACAGCGCCGAGGACACCACGGTGTCGGGGTACTGGGCCTGGGTGTTGATCACGTTGCCAATGGCGAGCTTGCCCTTTTCCTTGGCCGCGTCGCTCACGCCAAAGCGCTCGGCGTACATCACGTCGGCGCCTTTGTCGATCATGGCAAAGGAGGCTTCCTTGGCCTTGGGCGGGTCGAACCAGCTGTTGATGAAGCTGACGGTGAATTCCACCTTGGGGTTGGTTTCCTTGGCGCCGGCCATGAAGGCGTTCATCAGGCGGTTGACTTCGGGGATGGGGAAGCCGCCGACCATGCCGATCTTGTTCGTCTTGGTCATGCCGCCGGCGATCATGCCGCTCAGGTAGGCCGGCTCCTGGATATAGTTGTCAAACACGCTGAAGTTGGGCGCCACCGGCTTGCCCGAGCTGCCCAGCAGGAACGACGTCTTGGGGAAGTCCTTGGCCACCTTGCGCGCGGCGGCTTCCACC
This sequence comes from Pseudomonadota bacterium, assembly GCA_020161775.1. Classification (GTDB taxonomy): domain Bacteria; phylum Pseudomonadota; class Gammaproteobacteria; order Burkholderiales; family Burkholderiaceae_C; genus RAM1. The sequence goes on along the minus strand of JAIUOW010000005.1, from coordinate 192,615 downwards.
GCAAAGGCCTCGCCCACGATGAGCTGGTTGCCGCCGGTGGCGTATTCGCGCATGACGCGCTCGTAGTCAGCGTTGGAGACGTTCTCGCTGGCCTTGTATTCGATCTCGCCGCGCGCCTCGGCAGCCTTGAGCGCCTTGTGGATGCGGCTGACCCATTGCTGCTCGAACGGCACGGTGTAGATGGCGGCAACCTTGATCTTGGCTTGCGCCAGGGCGAGGCCGGGGGATGACAGGGCCGCGATGGCGGCCAGGGCGATGAGGGAACGGCGTGTAGTCATGGGAATCTCCTCTGGGTTGAACGAATGGCTTGAACTGTGCAAATGGTGTGCCAGCGTGGATGCCGGATCAAGTCCGGCATGACGCCCTCGGGACGGTGGGTTACTTGGTTCCGAAAATCCGGTCGCCGGCATCGCCCAGGCCCGGCAGGATGTAGCCGTGGTCGTTCAGCTGGCGGTCGATGGCTGCGGTGTAGATCGGCACGTCGGGGTGGGCCTTTTGCAGGGCGGCCACGCCTTCGGGGCAGGTCAGCAGGCAGACGAACTTGATCGACTTGGGCTTCATTTCCTTGAGCCGGTCCACCGCGGCGATGGCTGAATTGCCCGTGGCCAGCATCGGGTCCACGATGACCACGTCGCGCTCGTGCATCTCGCTGGGCATCTTGAAGTAATACTCCACCGCCGTGAGCGTCTTGGGGTCACGGTACAGGCCCACATGGCCCACGCGCGCGCCGGGCACCACGTTCAGCATGCCCTCCAGAATGCCGTTGCCCGCGCGCAGGATGGACACGAACACCAGCTTCTTGCCGTCGATGACCTTGGCCTTCATGGTCTCCAGCGGGGTTTCGATCTCCACCTCGGACATGGGCATGTCGCGCGTGACCTCATAGGCCATCAGCGAGGCCAGCTCGTTGAGCAGGCGGCGAAAGCTGTTGGTGCTGGCTTCCTTCTTGCGCATCAGCGTCAGCTTGTGCTGCACCAGCGGGTGGTTGATGACGTGGACGTTGCTCATTGTTGTGTCAGCCTCTTCTTTTGACTTTGGTTCAAAAAACGGTGCCATCGCTGGCGATATTCAGAGGCGGCGTACCGCCACGCAAGCGTTGTGCCAGCACGCGCCCCGCCGCCCAGGTGCCGCCTTCCAGCACACAGGCCAGCGGCAGCTGGTCGGCGCTCAGGCCCAGGATGCCACGCACCTTGGGGGCCAGCTCGTCCAGCAGCGCCACGGTCAGCGCACGCCATTCCACCACAAGCTCATCGCCCGCCTGGTGGACGCGGGTGGCTTGGGCCAGGTCTTTGAGCCGGATCACGCCGCTGTCCAGCAGCAGGCCGCCGTTGCGGTATTCAGGCAGGCCGGTCAGGGCGTCCAGCCCGTGCACCGGCACGCCGCCCCATTCAAAGGGCTCGATCAGTGAATAGGTCAGCCATTGCGACAGCTTGTGAAACGGCATCCAGCCGTCCGTCAGGCCCGGGCCGCGCACGGCGCTGTGGCGCCAGCAGTCGCCCAGCGGGATCGTGCCCAGCGCGTTCTGCGCGGGCCAGATGCCTGACAACGACATCAACACCTGCGACAGGATGTCGTGTGCGGCCACCTCCGCCGTGGGCGGCGTATCGGCGCCATAGGGCTTGACCAGCATGTCGAACAGGCCACCGGGGCGCGGCACATCGGTGCCAAACACCTCGGGCTGCCCGCGCAGCACCTCGCCCAGGCGGCGCAGCAGCACCAGCCGGCCGTCCACGCCCACCAGCGGGTTGGCCGGGCTGACCTGGAACGCAGCGGCCAGCCTGTCGCCCGCCAGGCCGCGCAGGCCGTCCGCATCCGCCTGCAAGGGCCTGGCCGGGTCGCTGCTGAACATGCCGGCCATGAAGGCATGAAAGCTGGCCACGCCCAGCCCTTCAGACCGTGCAAAGGTCTGGCCGGTGGCGGTCTCCACATATTTCCAGTCGGGCCCGGCACCGGCGTCCAGCAACACGCTCACCACGGCCAGGTCAATGCAGGCACGGGCGCGTTCGGCGGGGTGTGCGCCACCGGGTTGTTTGTCCAGCTGCTGGTCCAGCAAAGCCTTGCGGTCCACGCCGCCTGCTTCAAAGTGGCGCCAGCGGCTGTGGTACGGAATGCGCAGGTGGCTGTACCGCTCGCGCGTGACGGCCACCACCTCCAGCGCGGCGCCGTCCAGGGCGCTGTCGTCCACGGTGAACCAGGCGGACTGCCCGGCGCGGGCTCGGGCCAGCAGGGCGGCGGCGCGTTCGCGCACGGCGGCGGTGGTGCGCAGACTGGCGGCGGCTTCGCCAATGGCGCCGTCCACCGTCATGCGTCCAGCCCCCGGCCCCTGGCGCTTTTCAGATCATCGGCGCCGGGTACGGCACCGGGTGTGAAGTAGCCGGCCGCCATCTTGGCCGTCATCTCCACCCGCGCGTCTTCAGGGATCAGGTCGTCGGGGATGTTCACGCGCGTGCCCACCTCGATGCCCGAGCCGGTGATGGCGTCAAACTTCATGTTGCTCATGGACACCAGGCGGTGGATCTTGCGGATGCCCAGCCAGTGCAAAACGTCGGGCATCAGCTGCTGGAAGCGCATGTCCTGCACGCCGGCCACGCATTCGGTGCGGGCGAAATACTGGTCGGCCGTGTCGCCGCCCACCTGGCGCTTGCGGGCGTTGTAAACCAGGAATTTGGTCACCTCGCCCAGGGCCCGGCCCTCCTTGCGGTAATAGGCGCACAGCCCCACGCCACCGCGCTGCGCGCCCTGGATGCATTCCTCAATGGCGTGCGTGAGGTACGGCCGGCAGGTGCAGATGTCCGAGCCAAACACGTCCGAGCCGTTGCATTCGTCGTGCACGCGCGCGGTCAGTTCCACCTCGGGGTTGGCCAGGTCGCGCGGGTTGCCAAAGATGTACAGCGTGAGCCCCCCGATGGGCGGCAAGAACACCTCCAGGTCGCTTCGCGTGACCAGCTCGGGGTACATGCCGCCGGTCTCTTCAAACAGCACGCGGCGCAGGTCAGATTCACTGCAGCCAAACCGCTGCGCCACGCCGGGCAGGTACCACACGGGCTCCACGGCCGCCTTGGTCACCAGGGCGGCGCCGCCAGCCGTCAGCACCTTGCCGTCGGCCTTGAGCCGGCCTTTTTGCAGGGCCTCCATCACCTCGGGCAGGATCACATGCGCCTTGGTCACGGCAATGGTGGGCTTGATGTCGTAGCCCGCGGCCAGCTCGTTGCTGAACACATCGGCCACCGTGGCGCCCCAAGGGTCCAGGCTGACGATCTTTCCGGGGTCGGACCATTGCGGGTAGGGGCCAATGACGTCGGTGGGCGCGGTGTTGGTCAGGTCCGCCTTGTGGCTGGCCGACAGGGCGCCGGCGGCCACGGCCAGCGCGCGGTACACGCTGTAGCTGCCGCTGTGCGTGCCGATCACGTTGCGGTGCGCGCGGGTGGTGGTGGTGCCCACGATGGGGCCGCGCTCTGCGGGGGTGGCCGCGCCCCAGTGGATGGGCAGGGCGCCAAAGCCACCGGCGTGGGAGGTGAGGCGGATGTGGCGGGGGGCCGGAACTTCAACAGACATGGGGGACCCTCAAAAAAAGCAATGTACAGAGGCCGCGGTAGCCTTGCAAGGCCCATGCCCCAAAAAAAGGCTTGACCTTGAGCGCACTCGAAGTTTCCCAATAGCGATGCGGCACAGCAGCCGCGCCAAGCTCAAAAGGAAACCCCATGAACACCACCGAAACCCACCGCCAGACCGCCATCGCCTTCTACAACCGCTTTGATTCAGGCGACATGGACGGCGTGCTGGCCCTGATGGCGGACGACTGCGCCTACTGGCTGGCGGGCGAGCCCGGCAGCAACGCCACGGCCGGGCTGCGCACCAAGGCCGAGATGGCCGACATCTTCAACCGCATGGCCCGGGCCATGACCGGCCCGCTGCGCATGACGGTGCACAACACCGTGGCCGAAGGCGACCAGGTGGCCGTGATGGCCGAGTCACGCGGTGAACTGAAGAATGGCCGTATCTACAACCAGCATTACCACGCACTGTTCACGCTGCGCGGCGGCCAGATTGCGGCCGTGCGTGAATACATGGACACCCAGCACGTGCAGGCCATCTGGTATACCCGCTGACATGGCAGACACCCCCGCCCGCAAACCCCTGAAGCTGCGCATCGGCGAGCTGGCCGAGCGCACCGGCCGCAGCGTGCACACCATCCGCTGGTACGAGCAGCAGGGCCTGCTGCCCACCGTGCCGCGCCTGAACGGCCAGCGCATCTACAGCAACCGCCATGTGGAATGGCTGGCGCTGATGGACCGCCTGCGCGCGTCGGGCATGCCGATTGCCGAACTGCGCCGCTACACCGCGCTGGCCCAGCGCGGCGGAGCGAACCTGGAAGCCACCCGCGCCGTGCTGCTGGCCCACCGCGAACGGGTGGACGCACAGATCGCGCAATGGAAGCAGGCACGCAAACTGGTGGACGCGAAGATCGCGTTTTATACGCAATGGATAGAGCAGGGGGAGCGGCCGGGAAAGAGTTGACGGGCTCATTTGAACTTATGATGTGCAGAATTTTGTACATCCTTGTGCCAAGGAGATTGCCATGGTGTTCACTGTCCGCGATGTTGTCCCGCTGTCCCAGGCCCGTGCAAATCTATCGGAACTGGCCGACCAGGCGAAGGCCGGTGCCGAAAAGATCATCACCAAGAACGGTGAAAGTTACGTCGCCATCATCGACGCGCAGCGGCTGGACTATTACCACCAGCTGGAGCGCGAGCGCATTCACCTGGTGCTGATTGACGACGCCAGCAAGGGCATGGCCGACGTGGCCGCAGGCAAGGTCAAAGACGCCCGGAGTGCGCTGGCAGCGCTGCAGCGTCGCCGAGCTGCACGCTGAGCCGGGCCGTGGCTGCACTTTTGACGGTGAAGTTCACCGCCAACTTCGAGCGCAACCTCGTAGACATCGAAGCTTTCCTGCTCAGCATGGAGGCTCCCCAGGCTTTCGATGAATTGCTGGATGAACTGGCTGAAATCGTTTTTCCCAATCTGGAGCGATTTCCGGGGCTGGGCCGTCCGTTTCAAGCGCGCCGAGGCAGGTCTGTAGAAGTGGCCCAGGGCATAGACCGCCTGACGCAGCAACTGCATGCCATTGCCGCAGACGGGGAAATCCGCGAATACGTGATGACGCACTACTTGGTGCTGTACGCGCGGATCAAGAAGTCTGTTTACCTGCTGTCGATCCGCAACCAGCGGCAGCTCACGTTTGACTTTGAGGCGCATTGGCCACGTAGCCAGGATTGAAGACCCTTTCGCCAACTTCCGCCTGTCACTAGGTTGGCGCGGAGGAGGCGATGGGCGATTAAACTCGTCCCGTCACCCCATGGAGAGTCGTCATGTCCAGTTTGCTGACTGAGTTGTCGAAACGAGCCCGCCAGCTACCGCCAGAAGAAAGGGCACAGCTCGCCGAGGGTCTTTTGGAATCGTTGCAGGAGACGCCGACCCCGGAGGTGGACGCGGCCTGGGACGCCGAGATACTCCGGCGTATTGGCGAGTACGAGCGCGGCGATGCAGCGCTTGTGCCCGCTGCCGATGTGTTCGCGCAAGCTCGCCGCCTGACGCAGTGATTCGCGCGCGTTTTCACGACGAGGCACGCCTTGAGTTTCTGGATGCCGTTGCCTATTACGAAACTGTCCAGGTTGGCTTGGGCGAACGATTCCGTCAGGCCGTTGAAGCTGCTGTGGAACTGGCCACATCGCTGCCGCTGGCTGGTGCCCCGCACAAACATGGAACCCGGCGCGTTTTTCCCAAGAAGTTTCCCTTTGCGGTTGTGTATCTCGCCATAGAAACCGAAATCATCATCTTCGCCGTCGCACATTTCAAACGCAGGCCGGGATACTGGAAAAATCGCAGGCGAGACACCTGAAGCGCATCGGTGCAGACACTTGGCCTCTCAGTCCAAGCCGCCCACCAGGCTCAAAGTCCGACCAACTCAAGGCTCAGCCCACAACCTCCCCCAAGCCCGCCCCAACTGCTCCCGCGCATTCCTGAATCCACCCACCTTCTGCGGCTCCGTCGCCTGCCACGCGCCGCCCGGCAACCGCTGCGCCACCCCGTACTGAAACGTGTAGTCCGGCTCCGCCCCCATGCGCAGGTCAGACAGCACGAGCTGGCCTTTCACCTCCCGCGCGCCCATGAAGCCGCTGGTAAACCACAGCAACCGCGCCACGTCGGGCATGGCGGCCAGCTCGCGTAGCGCGGGGGTGTTGCTGGGCCAGGCGGTGAAGGTCATGGGCTTTCGGTCCACGGCCAATGACCGGTAGCCCTCCAGGTAGCCGTCGGGCGTCATCACCACCACGCGCCACAGCAGGGTGTTAAAGGGCATGGGCACGCTGAACATGGGGGCGTTCTGCAGGCCCCGCGCGTCCATGGCCTCGCGGGCGTCGCGGTCCACCATGGCCTTGGCCACCAGCGTCCAGCCCAGGTAGGCGCTGCTCAGCAACAGGCCCATGGCCAGCCAGCGCGGCACGCTGGGCGCGGCGCCGCGCCACAGCACCGCCACCCAGGCCGCCAGCAGCGGCAGCGTGTAGGCCGGGTCGATGATGAACACGCTGGACCACATGGTGGGGTGGTAAGGCAGCGGCCACAGCAGCTGCGTGCCATAGACGGTGAACGCGTCCAGCAGCGGGTGCGTCAGCAGCGCCAGCTGGATGGCGATGAGCCAGGGGCGGGGTGCTTCACGCACCGGCGCCCAGTATTTCTTCAGCAGCAGCCACACCAGCCAGCCAAAGATGGCCAGCACCGGCAATGAATGCGATGGCCCGCGGTGCCAGGTGACGGACGTGACCACGTCCGCGCCCATCAGCGCCAGCGGGATGCCGTCCAGGTCGGGCAGGGTGCCCAGCACGGCGCCGGCGATGGCCGCGCGGCGGCGGTGCGCGGCCGGCACCGCAGCGGCAGCCACGCAGCCGCCCAGCACGATCTGGGTGAGTGAATCCATGGCCTGCGCTGGGTTACCCGGGGGTCAGCGCTTCTTGCCGCCCAGGATGCTGCCCAGCGCCCCGCGCAGCACCTGGCGCGCCAGGTTGCGGGCCTCGTTTTTCAGCACCTGCTGCACCAGGCCGTCGCGCTGGCCGCCGCGCGGGCCGGTGGAGCCAAACAGCACGTCGCTGATGCCGCCCATCAGCCCGCCGCCTTCTTCAGCCTTTTTGGCCTGCTCGGCCTGGGCGGCTTGCGTGGCCTGGGTGCGCGCCAGCAGCTTTTCATAGGCTGATTCGCGGTCTTGTGCCTTTTCATACACGCCCGCCACCAGCGAGCCCGCGATCAGCGCCTGGCGCTGTTGCGGCGTGATGGGGCCGATCTGGCTGCCCGGCGGCAGCACATACACGCGCTCGGTGATGCCGGGGCGGCCCTTGGCGTCCAGCAGGCTGACCAGCGCCTCGCCCACGGCCAGCTCGGTGATGGCGGTTTCTATGTCCAGCCCCGGCTTCTGGCGCATGGTCTGGGCCGTGGCCTTCACGGCCTTCTGGTCGCGCGGGGTAAAGGCGCGCAGCGCGTGCTGCACCCGGTTGCCCAGCTGGGCCAGCACGCTGTCGGGGATGTCCAGCGGGTTTTGCGTCACAAAATAAACGCCCACGCCCTTGGACCGCACCAGCCGCACCACCAGCTCAATGCGTTCCACCAGCACCTTGGGCGCTTCGTTGAACAGCAGGTGCGCTTCGTCAAAGAAGAAGACGAGCTTGGGCTTTTCAGGGTCGCCGATTTCGGGCAGGGTTTCAAACAGCTCTGACAGCATCCACAGCAAAAAGGTGGCGTACAGCCGGGGGGAATTGAGCAGCTTGTCGGCGGCCAGGATGTTGATGACCCCTTTGCCGTCCACCGTCTGCATGAAGTCGTTGATGTCCAGCATGGGCTCGCCAAAGAATTTGTCGGCGCCCTGGGTTTCCACCTGCATCAGCCCGCGCTGGATCGCGCCCACGCTGGCGGCGCTGATGTTGCCGTATTGGGTGGTGAACTGGCTGGCGTTGTCGCCCACGTGCTGCAGCATGGCGCGCAGGTCTTTCAGGTCCAGCAGCAGCATGCCGGCGTCGTCGGCGATCTTGAATACCAGGTTCAGCACGCCGGCCTGGGTGTCGTTCAGGTTCAGCATGCGCGCCAGCAGCAGCGGGCCCATGTCCGAGATGGTGGCGCGCACCGGGTGGCCCTGTTCGCCAAACACGTCCCACACGGTGGCGGGGCAGGCGGCGGATGCGGGCAGGTCAATGCCGCGGTCTTTCAGCACGGCGGCCATTTTTTCGCCGATGGTGCCGGCCTGGCTGATGCCGGTCAGGTCGCCCTTGACGTCGGCCATGAACACCGGCACGCCGATCTTGCTGAAGTTTTCAGCCAGCGTCTGCAGCGTGACCGTCTTGCCGGTGCCGGTGGCGCCGGTGATCAGCCCGTGGCGGTTGGCCAGGCCGGGCAGCAGCTCGCAGGTGGTGGTGGCGTTCTTGGCTATCAGCAGGGGGTCGGCCATGGCGGGGCTCCGTCGGGTTGTAAAAAGTAGAATCGTGGGCTGTAGATTAATTGAAGACAGAAGGGTTCCCCGTGGCTGGACACAGTAAATGGGCCAATATCCAACACCGCAAAGGCCGCCAGGACGAAAAGCGCGGCAAGGTGTGGACGCGCGTGATCCGCGAAATCATGGTGGCGGCCCGTCTGGGCGGGGGCGACCTGTCGGCCAACCCCCGGCTGCGCCTGGCGGTTGAAAAAGCCAAGGCGGCTAACCTGCCCATCGACACCGTCAAGCGCAACATCGACAAGGCCACCGGCAACCTGGAAGGCGTGCATTACGAGGAAATCCGCTACGAGGGCTACGGCATCGGCGGCGCGGCCATCATCGTGGACACCATGACCGACAACAAGGTGCGCACCGTGGCCGATGTGCGCCACGCGTTCAGCAAGTACGGCGGCAGCATGGGCACGGCGGGCTCGGTGGCGTTCCAGTTCAAGCATTGCGGGCAGATGATTTTTGCGCCGGGCACCAATGAAGACAAGCTCATGGAAGTGGCGCTGGAGGCCGGCGCCGAAGACGTGATCACCGGCGACGACGGCGCCATTGAGGTGCTGACCGCCTACCCCGACTTTGAGGCGGTCAAGAACGCCCTGGAAGCCGCGGGCCTGAAGCCCGAGGTGGCCGAGGTGACCATGCGCCCCGAAAACACCATTGCCCTGAGCGGCGAGGACGCCGCCAAGATGCAGAAGCTGCTGGACATGATCGAAGACCTGGACGACGTGCAAGAGGTCTATCACAACGCCGAGATCTCTGAATAAATGAAAGTCCTCATCATTGGTGGCGGCGGCCGTGAACACGCCCTGGCCTGGAAGATGGCGCAGTCGCCCAAGCTGCAAACCGTGTATGTGGCCCCCGGCAATGGCGGCACCGCGCGGGATGGCCGTCTGGAGAACATCAACATCACGGATGTGAAGGCCCTGCGCGAATGGGCCCAGGCCGAAAAGATCGTGTTGACCGTGGTGGGCCCCGAGGCGCCGCTGGCCGCTGGTGTGGTGGATGAATTCCGCGCGCACGGGCTGCGCGTGTTTGGCCCCACGAAGGCCGCCGCGCAGCTGGAAAGCTCCAAGGCGTTTTCCAAGGCTTTCATGAAGCGCCACGGCATTCCCACGGCGGAATACGACACCTTTACCGACCCGGCAGCCGCCCACGCCTATGTGGACAAGATGGGCGTGCCCATCGTGGTCAAGGCCGACGGCTTGGCGGCCGGCAAGGGCGTGGTGGTGGCCATGACGCTGGCCGAGGCGCACGAGGCCATTGATTTCATGCTGGTGGACAACACCCTGGGCGTAGCCCATAACGCGGGTGGCGCGCGTGTGGTGATTGAAGAGTTCCTGCAGGGCGAAGAGGCCTCTTTCATCGTGCTGTGCGACGGCAAGAACGTGACGCCGCTGGCCACCAGCCAGGACCACAAGCGCCTGCTGGATGGCGACGAAGGCCCCAACACCGGCGGCATGGGCGCGTATTCGCCCGCGCCCGTGGTCACGCCCGAAGTCCACGCCCGCGCCATGCGCGAGATCATCCTGCCCACCATCAAGGGCATGGAAAAAGACGGCATTCCCTACACCGGCTTCCTGTACGCCGGGCTGATGATCGACGCCACGGGCAAGCCCCGCACGCTGGAATTCAACTGCCGCATGGGCGACCCGGAAACGCAGCCCATCATGATGCGCCTGAAGACCGACCTGTATGACGTGATGATGGCCGCCACGTCCGAGAGCCTGGACCAGATCAATCTGGAATGGGACCGCCGCGTGGCGCTGGGCGTGGTGATGGCCGCGCACGGCTACCCGCTGAACCCGCGCAAGGGCGATGTGATCACCGGCCTGCCCAGGGACACCGACGACGCCGTCGTGTTCCACGCGGGCACGGCCACGCAAGACGGCGCCACGGTGACATCGGGCGGGCGCGTGCTGTGCGTGACGGCGCTGGCCGATGGCGTCAAGGCCGCGCAGCAGCGGGTGTACGAGGTGGCGCAGGGCATCCGTTTTGACGGTGCGCAGTACCGCAAGGACATCGGCTACCGCGCCATCCGCGGCTGACGTTGAAGCCCGTCAGCGATTTCCCCACGCCATACCCGCTGCAGTTTCGCGGCAGCCGGCTGGCGCGCTGGGTGCTGGGCCTGGCGGGGTGGAAGGTTCACTTTGAAGGCTTGCCCGCGCTGCAGGGCGTGCTGGTGGTGTACCCGCACACCAGCAACTGGGACTTCATCGTCATGATCCTGGCCAAGTGGTCCGTGGGCGTGCCGGTGCGCTTCTGGGGCAAGGACAGCCTGTTTCGCCTCCCGCTGTTTGGCCGCTGGCTGCGCTGGCTGGGCGGCGTGCCCGTGGCGCGCACCTCAGCCCAGGGCGTCACCACCCAGGCGCTGGATATTTTTGACGAGCGCCGCCGCAGCGGCCGCTATTTCTGGCTGGGCCTGGCGCCCGAGGGCACGCGCAAATACGTGCCGGGCCTGCGCAGCGGCTTTTACCGCACGGCGCTGGCCGCGGGCGTGCCGTTGGGCCTGATCCGGCTCGACTACGGCCGGCGCGAAGTCACGGTGCGTGATTTCATCGCGCTCAGCGGCGACACCGCGCTGGACATCGCACGCATGGCCGCGGTTTACCAGGGCGTGCAGGGCAGGGTGCCGGCCCATATGGCGCCGGTCAAGCTGCTGGACCCTTCGTTCAACCGAGCCGATACCATTGTGAAATGACCGTACCCACCCAAACCCCCGCCGACGTTCGCCTGTGGCTGCTGGGCCTGCAGCAGCGCATCACCGGTGCCATTGCGCAGGCCGACGGCACGCCGTTCCTGAGCGACGCCTGGGCCAAGCCGCCGGGCGAGCCGCTGCAGGGCGACGGCGTCACCATGATCCTGGAAGGCGGGCCGCTGTTCGAGCGGGCAGGGTGCGGGTTTTCGCATGTGCGCGGCCCCAGGCTGCCGCCCTCGGCCACCCAGCACCGGCCCGAGCTGGCCGGCGCGCCGTTTGAGGCTATGGGCGTATCGCTGGTGTTTCACCCGCGCAATCCGTACGTGCCCACGGTGCACATGAACGTGCGCATGATCGCCGCCACGGCGCCGGGCCAGCCGCCTGTGTGCTGGTTTGGCGGGGGCATGGACCTCACGCCGTACTACGGTTTTGAGGAAGACGCTGTGCATTTCCACGCCACTTGCCGCGACGCGCTGGCGCCGTTTGGCGCCGACAAATACCCGCGCTTCAAGACCTGGTGCGACGAATATTTCTTTTTGAAGCACCGCAACGAGCAGCGCGGCGTGGGCGGCGTGTTCTTTGACGACTTTTCCGAGCTGGGCTTTGACGGCAGCCTGGGGCTGATGCAGGCGGTGGGCAATGCGTTCCTGAGCGCGTACCTGCCCATCGTGCAGCGCCGCCAGGCCACGCCCTATGGCGAGCGCGAGCGGGCCTTCCAGCTGTACCGCCGCGGGCGCTATGTGGAATTCAACCTGGTGTGGGACCGGGGCACGCATTTCGGCCTGCAGTCCGGCGGGCGGACCGAATCCATCCTGCTGTCCATGCCGCCGCTGGTCAGCTGGGCCTACCAGCAGCAGCCCGAGCCCGGCTCGCCCGAGGCGGCGCTGTACAGCCAGTTCCTGGTGCGCAAGGACTGGGTTTGACACGCCCCCCCGGCGCGGCGCGCCCCTATCGCCTGGGCATGTTTGGCGGCGCGTTTGACCCGCCGCACAACGCCCACATTGCACTGGCCCGCGCAGCCGTGGAGCAGCTGGGCCTGGACGAGCTGCGCATCTTCCCCACCGGGCAGGCCTGGCACAAGGCGCGCGCGCTGTCGGCGGGGGAGCACCGCCTGGCCATGGCCCGGCTGGCCTTTGCCCAGGTGCCGCGCGCCACAGTGGACGGGCGCGAGCTGCAGCGCGCCGGCTACACCTATACGGTGGACACCCTGCGTGAGCTGCGTCAGGAGTTTCCCCTAGCGCAGCTGCTGCTGGTGATAGGCGCCGACCAGGCCGAAGCGCTGCACACCTGGCGCGAAAACGGGGAGATCGCCCGTACCGCTATAATTTCAATAGCGGCGCGTGCAAGACCCACCGGCTCTGCCAGCACATTTGATGCGTCCCGCTTGCCGCCCGGCCCACGCGAACCCGTGGAGCTGCCCCCCATGCCCTTCAGTTCCACCGAAATCCGCGCGCGTGCGGGTGCCGGTGAGAAAATCGACCATCTGGTCCCCGGCGCGGTAGCGCGCTATATTGAAGACCATCACCTTTACCAACCGACCTGATGATCACTGAATCTGCCGCCAAGAAAGACACCCAGAAGCTCCAGCGTGCCATCGTCGATGGGCTGGAGGATGTGAAAGCGCAGGACATCCAGGTCTTCAACACCGAGCATCTGTCGCCGCTGTTCGAGCGGGTCATCATCGCCTCGGGCACCTCCAACCGCCAGACCAAGGCGCTGGCCGCCAGCGTGCGCGACGCCGTGCGCGAGGCCGGCTTCAGCAAGCCGCGCGTCGAAGGTGAAGACAACGGCGAATGGATCATCGTGGACTGCGGCGCCGCTGTGGCGCACATCATGCAGCCGGCCATCCGCCAGTACTACCACCTGGAAGAAATCTGGGGCGACAAGCCGGTGCGGCTGAAGTTCGGCGCACCCAACCCGATGGGCGCCCCGGACAAGGCGCCGGCCAAGGCATCCGGGACGAAACCCGCCGCTAAACCTGCCGCTAAACCCGCGAAGAAAGAAGCCGAGCCCACCTTGCGCCGCAGCAGCGCGGCCAAGACCGCGATCAAGGCCGCCGAGCAAGCCGCCAAACCCAAGGCGCCCGCGCGCAAGACCGGTGCCAAGCCGGCGGCCAAGCCCAAAACTGTCGTGGTTGGCAAGAAGCCCGCTGCCAAGACGGCGGCCAAGCCCGCGGCCCGCAAGCCCGCAGCCAAGAAGGCGCCCGCCCGCAAGGCATGAAGCTCTACGTCGTGGCCGTCGGCCAGCGGGTGCCCGACTGGGCGCAGACGGCCTGGGACGACTACGCCAAGCGGTTCCCGCCCGAGTTGCGGGTGGAACTCAAGGCCGTCAAGACCGAGCCGCGCGGCTCCAAGACTCTGGAAACCCTGTATGCCGCCGAGCGCGAGCGCATCGAGGCGGCCATTCCGCGCGGCTGCCGCGTCGTGGCGCTGGATGAACGCGGCACCTCCCTGACCACCGTGGCGCTGGCTGCCAAGCTCAAGGCCTGGCAGCTGGAGGCCGACGACGTGGCGCTGGTGATCGGCGGCCCCGACGGGCTGGACCCAGCCTTTCGCCAGGCCGCGCATGAGCGCATCCGCCTGTCCGACCTCACGCTGCCGCATGCCATGGTGCGCGTGCTGCTGGTCGAGCAGCTGTACCGCGCCTGGTCCATCAACGCCAACCATCCCTACCACCGTGAGTGAATTCATTTACCTGGCGTCGCAGAGCCCGCGCCGCCGCCAGTTGCTGGAACAGCTGGGTGTGAGGTACGAGCTGCTGTTGCCCGATGCCGACGAAGATGCAGAGGGCATTGAAGCCGTACTGCCTGGCGAAGCGCCCGCGCGTTATGTCCAGCGCGTCACCGGCCTCAAGCTGGACGCCGCCATGGCGCGCCTGAAGCGCCGCAAGCTGCCCGTGGCACCCATCCTGTGCTCGGACACCACCGTGGCCTTGGGCCGCACGATTTACGGCAAGCCCGAAGATGCAGCCGACGCCCGACGCATGCTGCGCGAGCTGTCTGGCGCCACGCACCGCGTGTTGACGGCCGTGGCCGTGCAGCACGGCCGCAAGCGGCTGGCGGCGTTGAGTACCTCACGCGTGACCTTCGCACCCATGACGCCCGCGGCCATCCGCCGCTATGTAGACAGTGGCGAGCCGATGGGCAAAGCGGGCGCCTACGCCATCCAGGGCGCGGCGGCTGCGCATGTTTCGTCGCTGTCGGGCAGTTATTCGGGCATCATGGGCCTGCCGATGTACGAGACGGCGCAATTGCTGCGCGAATGCGGCTTTAAAACCTAAAAGAACATGCAGCAGGACATCCTCATCAACTGGTCGCCCCAGGAAACCCGCGTGGCCGTGGTGGAAAACGGCGCGGTGCAGGAACTGCACGTGGAGCGCACGCTGGAGCGCGGCCTGGTGGGCAATGTGTACCTGGGCAAGGTGGCGCGCGTGCTGCCGGGCATGCAGTCGGCGTTCATCGACATCGGCCTGGAGCGAGCGGCCTTTCTGCACGTGGCCGACGTGTGGCATCGCCAGCCCGACGGCGAGCCGCCCGCGCAGGTCAAGGCCACGCAGCCGCTGGTGCCGATTGAAAAGCAGGTGTTTGAAGGCCAGGCCATCATGGTGCAGGTCATCAAGGACCCCATTGGCACCAAGGGCGCGCGGCTGTCCACCCAGATCAGCGTGGCGGGGCGGCTGCTGGTGTTTTTGCCGCAGGACGACCACATTGGCGTGTCGCAGAAGATCCCGCAGGAGCAGCGTGACGCGCTGCGCTCGCGCCTGCAGGCGCTGGCCGGCGCGCAGGGGGGCGGCTTCATCCTGCGCACCAACGGTGAAGACGCTACCGACGCCGAGCTGGCCGAAGACATCGCCTACCTGCGCAAGACCTGGGCGCGCATCAAGGATGCGTCGCTGCGCCTGCCGCCCACGTCGCTGCTGCACCAGGACCTGAGCCTGCTGCAGCGCGTGCTGCGCGACCTGGTGAGCGAGGAAACCCAGACCATCCGGCTCGATTCACGCGAGCAGTTCGAGCATCTGCAGGCTTTCGGGCGCGAATTCATGCCGGCGGCAGCAGGGCGGTTGCAGCTGTACAAGGGGGAGCGGCCGATCTTCGACCTGTTTTCCATCGACGAGGAAATTGCCCGTGCGCTGGGCCGGCGCGTGGACCTGAAGTCGGGCGGCTACGTCATCGTGGACCAGACCGAGGCGCTGACCACGGTGGACGTGAACACCGGTGGCTACGTGGGCGCGCGCAATTTTGACGACACGATCTTCAAGACCAACCTGGAGGCCGCGGGCGCCATTGCGCGCCAGCTGCGCCTGCGCAACCTGGGCGGCATCGTGATCGTGGACTTCATCGACATGGTGCGCGAGGACCACCGCGACGCCGTACTGGCCGAATTCCGCAAGCAGCTCGCGCGCGACCGGGTCAAGACGATGGCGGGCGGCTTCTCGCAGCTGGGCCTGGTGGAGATGACGCGCAAGCGCACCCGTGAATCATTGGCCCACATGCTGTGCGAGCCCTGCGAGGCCTGCCAGGGCAAGGGCATCGTCAAGACGGCGCGCAGCGTCTGCTATGACATCCTGCGTGAAATACTGCGTGAGGCACGGCAGTTCAACCCGCGTGAATTCCGCGTGGTGGCGTCGCCGCGCGTGGTGGAGCTGTTCCTGGACGAGGAAAACCAGCACCTGGCTGGCCTGTCGGACTTCATCGGCAAGCCGATTTCGCTGCAAAGCGAAAGCGCCATGGGGCAGGAGCAATACGACATTGTTTTGTTGTAGTACTTGGGAAACACAGGTTTCTCTAAGGAAAGTTGACTTTCTCTGATATGTGCCGGCCTATCCCCATCCTGACCTACCACCAGGTCGACACGCCACCGCCTGCCGGCACGCCGTACCGCAGCCTGGTGGTGTCGCCCGGCGCGTTTGCGCGGCAGATGGGGCTGTTGCGTCTGCTCGGCTACCAGGGCCTGAGCATGAGCGCGCTGCAGCCGTATTTGCGCGGTGAGAAGCAGGGCAAGGTGGTGGGGATCACGCTGGATGACGGCTATGTGAACAACCTGGAGCATGCGCTACCGGTGCTGCAGAAGAACGGCTTCAGCGCCACCTGCTACATCGTGAGCGGGCAGCTGGGCGGCTCCAATGTATGGGACCACGCCAAGGGCATCCACCCCAAACCGCTGATGGACGCGGACCAACTGCGGGCCTGGGTGGCGGGCGGCCAGGAGATCGGCGCGCACACGCGCAACCATGTGGACCTGACGGCGCTGGACGACGCCACCGCGCGCGAGGAAATCATGGCCTGCCGTACCGACCTGGAGCCGCTGCTGGGCGTGGCGATCCAGCAGTTCTGCTACCCCTACGGCCACTATGCGGCCCGCCATGCGGCCATGGTGCGCGAGGCCGGCTACACCGCGGCCACCACCACGCAGCGCAGCCGCAGCCAGGCCAGCGACGGCCTGTACGAGCTGCCGCGCGTGCCGGTGCACCAGTCCACCACGCTGGCGCTGTTCTGGGCCAAGGTGGCCACCGCCTATGAAGACCGCCGCCGTCAGCGCGCCTGACGGCCAACGCATGAAGATCGCCGTGCTCAACCGGGTGTTTGCCCGCACCGGCGGCGGCGCGGAGAGCTATTCCATTGCGCTGGTGGAACAGCTGGCGCAGCGCCATGAAGTACATGTGTTTGCCCAGCAGATCGACCATGACTGGCCCGGCGTCACTTACCACCGCGTTTCACGCATTCCCAAGCCGCGCTGGGTCAACCAGCTCTGGTACGCCTTTGCCACCTGGCGCGCCACGCGCCGGGGCTTTGACGTGGTGCATTCACATGAGAACACCTGGCATGGCCGCGTGCAGACCATCCACGTCAAGCCGGTGCGGCACAACCTGCTGGCGGGGCGCACCGGTGTGCGCCTGGCGCTGGCCTGGCTCAAGATCGCACTGAGCCCGCGCCTCATCACCTATGTGGCGCTGGAGGCGGCGCGCTTTCGCGCGCAGCCGGGCCAGCAGGTGGTGGTCACATCAGACAACCTGCGCGCCGAGGTGCTGCAGGCCTATCCCCACGCCGCGCCGCTGCTGTCGGTGGTGACGCCAGGCGTCACGCTGCCGGGCCCCGGCATGGACAAGGCGGCGGCACGCGAGGCGCTGGGCCTGCCGCAGCAGGGCCGGCTGCTGCTGTTCGTGGCCAACGACTACGCCCGCAAGGGGCTGGACGGCCTGTTGCAGGCACTGGCGGCTTTGCCGTCAGACGTGTGCCTGGCCGTGGTGGGCAACCCGGCGGGCATCCCGGCCTTCAAGGCCCGCGCGCAGGCGCTGGGCGTGGCCGGGCGCGTGCATTTCCTGGGGGCGCTTAAGAGCGTTGACCCGGCCTACCGCGCCGCCGACGTGCTGGTGCACCCCACCCTTGAGGACACCTTCGCCATGGTGGTGCTGGAGGCCATGGCCCATGGGCTGCCGGTGGTGGTGAGCGGGCCGGCGTATTGCGGCATTGCCAGCCTGCTGACGCACGGGCATGATGCCCTGCTGCTGGATGACCCGCGCGACGCTGCGGCCCTGGCGGCGGCGCTGGGCCGGCTGCTGGGCGATGCAGGCCTGGCCGAAGGCGTGGGCGCCGCGGCGCTTCGCTTTGCCCAGGGCCACGGCTGGGACGCCGCCGCCCGTGCCTGCGAGCAGGCTTACCGGCGCAGCCTCACGCCACCAGCTTGAAGTGCTTGCGGCTGAAGTCCAGCCCCGTGAGCTTTTCCAGCTTCATTGACAGCCGGTACTTGCGCTCCTTGGATGTGAGCTGGTAGTCGGGGTTGAACGTGATGCTCTGTTCGGCTTCGGTGGCCAGCCAGTGCGCCATGACGGCGGGGTGGGTGCCGGTGAACGGCTTGACGGCCTGTGGGTCAAAGTTGGCGTAGTTGATCTGCATGACCGTGGAGTCTTTCCAGTACTTGGCCACCTGGTCCAGCTTGGCCTGCATCTGCTCTGCCTTGCGCACCCAGCCGTAGTGGTGGATGTGTGCGTTGGCCAGCGCACCGTGCGGGTTGCGCGGCTTCTTGTGCTGGTGCATCACCAGCCAGTACTGTCCGTCAGGCGCGTAGGTGCGGATGCTGTTGCGGATCAGCCGGCATTCGCGCCGGTACCAGCCGGGGCTGACCGACACATAGCCCGGCGTGCCGTAGAAGTGCAGGTAGTCAAACACCAGCGCCTCCACGGCCGGGTTGCCGTGGTGGCGGTCCACGCTGGCGCGGATGGCGGCCAGCTCGGCCTCGTGCACGACCTCGTCGCCTTCCAGGTAGAACGCCCAGTCGCCCGTGCAGGCGTACTGCGCGATCATCTTCTGCTGGGCATAGACGAAGCCGCGGTCGGCCATGTGGTCGTTCCACACGGTTTCAATGATCTTGATTTTCGGGTCGCCAATGGCCTGCACGCGTGCCAGCGTGTCGTCGTCGCTGCGGCCCACGGCCACCACGAACTCGTCCACCAGCGGCAGCAGCGAGCGGATGGATTCCACGAACGGAAAGCCCAGCATGACGCCGTTGCGGATGAAGGTGAAGCCGCTGATGGAAGCTTGTTTGCTCATGGTGTGATGTCTGCTGATTCGCCCGTGGCGGCCAGGCTGTGCAGGCGGGCATAGTGGCCGCCCGCGCGCAGCAGTTCGTCGTGGGTGCCGGCTTCAACGATCCGCCCCGCGGTCATGACCACGATGCGGTCGGCGTGTTCGATGGTGGACAGGCGGTGGGCAATGACCAGCGCCGTGCGGCCCGCCATCAGGCGTTGCAGCGCTGATTTGACGGCCTGCTCGGATTCGGTGTCCAGCGCGGAGGTGGCTTCGTCCAGGATCAGGATCGGCGCGTCCTTGTAAAGCGCCCGGGCAATCGCCAGGCGCTGGCGCTGCCCGCCCGAGAGTTGCGCCGCGTTGTGGCCCACCAGGCTGTCCATGCCTTGGGGCAGGGCCTGCACGAATGCCCCAAGGTTGGCGGCGTCCAGCGCCTGCTGCACGCGTTCGCGGTCCAGCGGCAGGCCCAGCGCCACGTTGGCAGCCACGGTGTCATTGAACATCACCACGTCCTGGCTCACGAACGAATACTGGCGGCGCAAGGCGCCCAGTTTCCAGCTGGCCAGCGCCACGCCGTCCAGCGTGATCTGGCCCGAAGTGGGCTCCACAAAGCGCGGCAGCAGGTTGATGAGCGTCGTCTTGCCCGAACCCGAACTGCCCACCAGCGCCAGCGTCTGGCCCGGCGCCACATGCAGGTTGATGCCGTCCAGCGCGTTGTGGGTGGCGCCGCCGTAGCGCACCACCACGTCGCTCAACTGCAGCTCGCCGCGTGCGCGGGCTGCCTCGTGCGTGCCTTCGGGTTCGGGCGGGGTGTTGTCGATCAGGTCCAGCCCGCGCTCCACCGCGGCCAGCCCGCGGGTGATGGGGGCGGCCGATTCCGACAGGTGCTTGATGGGGGCAATCAGCATGAGCATGGCCGTGACGAACGACGCGAAACTGCCCACGGTGATGCCGCTGGTCGAGCTCTGCCACAGCGCCGTGCAGATCACGGCCGACAGCGCGGCGGCCGCCAGCATCTGCGTGAGCGGCGTCATGGCCGACGCCGCGATGGTGGACTTCATGGCCAGGCGGCGCAGCTCGGTGTTCAGCGCGTCAAAGCGCGAGCCCTGCGCGGCCTGGGCATCATGCAGGCGCACCACGCGGTGGGCCAGCACGTTTTCCTCGACCACATAGGCCAGCCGGTCGGTGGCCTGCTGGCTGGCCTGCGTGATGCGGTGCAGCCGGCGCGACAGCACTTTCATGACCCAGGCCACCGCCGGGAAGATGAACAGCACGATCAGCGTGAGCTTCCAGTTGATGTACAGCAGGTAGGCCATCAGCGCCACCAGCGTGAGCGAGTCCTTGAGCAGCGACAGCATGGCGTTGACCAGCAGCGTGGTGCCGGTCTGCACCTCGTACACCACGGTGTTGGACAGCGTGCTGGCCGATGACTGGCCGAACAGGCTCATGGGCGCGGCCTGCAGCGTGCCAAACAGGCGCCGGCGCAGCGCCACCATGGCCTGGTTGGCCATGTAGGCCAGCGAATACTGCGCCACGAAGCCGGCCAGCCCGCGCAGCGCAAACAGGCCCAGCAACGCGGCGGGCACCAGCCACAGGCTGAAGGCGCCGCCCTTGAAGCCGTCGTCCAGCAGGGGCTTCATCAGCGCGGGAATCACCGGCTCGGTCAGGGCCGCCAGCGTGGTGGCGGCAACCATGCAGGGCAGGGCCCAGCCCGAGCCGCGAAAGTACGGCACGAAGCGCCGCAGGCGCTGCAGCACCGTGCCGCGAACAGCGGGTGGGCCGCCTGGTGTGCTCATGGCGCGGGTGCCGGCTGTGGCGGCGCGTCCGGGCGCGGTCGCAGGCCCAGCGCCAGCAGCAGGCCTATGACGATGCAGAAGTATTCGCCGATCAGTGCATCAAACAGCGACGAATTGAACAGGCAGGCAATGGCCAGCACCGCCACCATCGAACCGGTGGCCCGGCGTACGGGCGGGCGAAAGCGCCAGGCGTCGCGCACCAGCAGCCCCATGAAGGCCAGCAACAGTGCGATGCCGCCCACGCCCAGGTGCACGCCCCACAGCAGGTACTCCTGGTGCGGGTTGCGCACCCGCTGCGTACCCTCCACCACCTGGCCGCCGTCCGCCAGCGACAGCCGGGTGTACTCGCGGTTCCAGCTGCCAGCGCCAAAGCCGCTCAGTGGCCGCTCGGCAATCGCTTCCAGCGAACGGGCCCAGAAAGTCAGGCGCTGGCCCGATGAAGAGCCGGGGTCGTTGTTCTGCCTGTAGGCCCGTACCTCATCGACCACCGCCGTCAGGCGCTGGTTGAATTGTGTGGACAGCAGCATGGCCAGCGCCACCAGCACCACCGGGGCGGCCAGGCCGGCCAGGCGCCAGCGCCGCGGCATGGCCCACAGCATCGCAAGTGACATCACGCCGATGGCGGCCACGTGGCCGCTGCGTCCGGGCAGCATGACCAGGGCATTGACCAGGCCAGCCACGGCCAGCGCGGCACCGGCCCAGGCGCCGTGGTGGCCCGGAAAGTCATGGCGCAGGTGCCAGCAGATGGCGGCAAAGCCGGCGGTCATGATGGTCTGGTCCAGGTAGCTGGAGTACACCGTGGCAACCGAATTGCGCACAGCCGGCACCCAGAACACAGGTGCGCCCAGGTACAGCAGCCAGGACGTGGCGACCACAAAGGTCTGCGATGCGATATAGATTCCCACGGCCAGCAGCGCCTGGCCAGGCGTGCGAACGAGCAGGGCAATCGCGGGAATCAGCAGGAGCTTGCTGTACTTGACGACGTCGCCCAGGGCCTGTGGACCGGGTTCGGTGGTCCAGGCGAGGCTCAGGGCCATGGCCGCCAGCATCAGCAGGACGGCCGGCACCGATTTCAGCCGGGCCAGCGCTTCGTCGGGCTGGCGGCGGCGGATGGCACCCGCCAGCACCATCAGGCTGGCCAGCAGCGCCAGCAGCTTGGCGATGTTGGTGGCGGCAAGGGACAGCGGGATGGACGCCGCCAGCATGTACACCGGCCAGGGTCTGAGCGTCTCCCAGCTTCTTATTTGCACCACCCGGTAACCTCATAATTGCGGACAAGCCCGGATTATCCACTCTGTACCTTTGCCCTTTTCAATGCGCCTGTCCGTCATCGTCATCACCCGCAACGAGGCCGCCAACCTGCGCGCCTGCCTGGCGTCGGTGGCGTTCGCGGACGAAAAAATCGTGGTGGACAACGGCAGCACCGACGCCACGGTGGCCATTGCCCGTGAATGCGGCGCCCAGGTCACGCACACCGGTGACTGGCCCGGCTTTGGTCCACAGAAGAACCGCGCGCTGGCGCTGGCCACGGGCGACTGGGTGCTGTCGATTGACGCAGACGAACGCGTGACGCCCGAGCTGGCCGCGCAGATCCAGGACGCCATGGCCTCGGGCCGTGCGCAGGCATTTGAAATACCCCGCCTCACGCGTTTTTGCGGCCAATGGATAAATCACTGCGGCTGGACGCCCGACTACGTGCTGCGGCTGTTCCGGCGCGGGTCAGCGCGCTTCAGCGACGACCTGGTGCACGAGCGGGTGCTGCTGGACGGACCGCGCCCCATGCGGCTGGCCAGCCCGCTGTTACACGAAAGCTACCCCACGCCGGAGCACTATTGGCGCAAACTGCAGGCTTACAGCCACGCATGGGCCGTGCAGCGGCACGCGCAGGGGCGCACCACGTCCATGACGCGTGCGGCGCTGTCGGGTTGCGCGGCCTTCGTGCGCAGCTATGTGCTGCGCCTTGGCTTTCTGGACGGTGCCATGGGGTTTGCCGTGTGTACCATGCAAGCTCAGGCAGCCTTTGGAAAATATTTCGCCCTGTATTGTTTGAACCGACAAGATGACCCCATCCCCCCTGCCAAAAATCATTGAGCTTGCCACCGGATCGCGCCGCCTGATGCTGGGCGGCCTGCTGGCGGGATCGCTGGCACCGGCGCTGGCGCAGTTCCGCGTGGAAGTGTCCGGCGTCGGCATGACGCAGCTGCCCATTGCCGTTGCGGCATTTCGTGGCGACGACAGCGCACCGCAGAAGATCGGCGCCATTGTGCAGGCCGACCTGGAGCGCAGCGGCCAGTTCCGGCCGGTGGACGCGTCCGGCGTGTCCCTGGACGAAACCAGCCGCCCCGACGTGGCCCTGTGGCGCCAGCGCAAGGCCGATTCACTCGTGACCGGCAGCGTCACCCGCCTGGCGGATGGCCGCTACGACGTGCGGTTTCGCCTGTGGGACGTGGTGCAGGCCCAGGACCTGGGCGGCCAGAGCTACGCCGTCACCGCCGGCGACCTGCGCCTGGCGGCCCACCGCATCGCTGATTTCATCTATGAAAAGCTCACCGGCGACAAGGGCGTTTTCTCCACGCGCATTGCCTACGTGACCAAGGCGGGCAACCGCTACAACCTGTGGGTGGCCGACGCCGATGGCGAGAACGCCCAGAGCGCGCTGGCCAGCCCCGAGCCCATCATCTCGCCGTCGTGGTCGCCCAGCGGGGGGCAGCTGGCCTATGTGTCGTTTGAATCGCGCAAGCCCGTGGTGTACGTGCATGACGTGTCCAGCGGCCGGCGGCGGCTGCTGGCCAATTTCCGCGGCTCCAACAGCGCGCCGGCCTGGTCGCCGGACGGGCGTTCGCTGGCCGTCACGCTCACGCGCGACGGCGGCTCGCAGCTATACACGATTGATGCCAACGGCGGCGAGCCGCGCCGGCTCACGCAGTCGGCCGGCATCGACACCGAGCCGGTGTACGCAGCCGACGGGCGCAGCATTTATTTTGTGAGCGATCGTGGCGGCGCGCCGCAGGTGTACCGCATGGGCGTCACCGGGGGCGCGCCCGAGCGCGTGACCTTTACCGGGGGTTACAACATATCGCCCGCCATCAGCCCCGACGGGCGCTGGCTGGCCTACATTTCCCGCGTTGGCGGCGCGTTCAAGCTGCAGGTCATGGAACTTGCCAGCGGCAATGTGAACTCAATCACAGACACGACCGCCGACGAAAACCCCAGTTTTGCCCCCAACGGACGGCTGATCGTCTATGCGACCCAGCAACAGGGCCGCGAGGCGCTCATGACCACCACGCTGGACGGCAAGATCAAGGCCCGCCTGGCGGGGCAGGGTGGAGACATACGCGAACCGGACTGGGGTCCGTTTCAGAAGTAACGTAACCGGCTATTCAGGAGGATTCAGGATGATCAAACGTGTCTTTGTGGCGGCAGCCCTGGCAGTGGTGTTGGCGGGTTGCGGCTCCAGCGTGAAGCTGGACGACGTGCCGGTGGAAGACAAGAGCGGCAGCGCGGTGACCCAGCCGCCTGGCACAGGCGGCCCCGGCGCGGGCAGCGCCGGCACGACGCAAACGCGCGTGGAGCCGGTCAACCTGACGCCTGGCGCCGATACGGCCGCCGGCCCCACCGGCGTGGCGCGCATCGTGTACTTCGACTACGACAGCTTTGTCATCAAGCCCGAGTTCCAGGCGCTGATTGAGTCCCACGCCCGCTTCCTGAAGGCCGCCAACGGCCGCAAGATCGTGATTGAAGGCCACACCGACGAGCGTGGCGGCCGTGAATACAACCTGGCCCTGGGCCAGAAGCGGTCCGAGGCTGTGCGCCGCGCCCTGGGCCTGCTGGGCGTGAGCGACAGCCAGGTTGAAGCCGTGAGCTTCGGCAAGGAAAAGCCTGCCGCCGCCGGCAGCACTGAAGCCGCCATGGCGCAGAACCGCCGCGCCGAGATCGCGTACCGCTGATGAAAGGGCGCGCACTTTTACTGGCCTCGTTGCTGGCGCTGAGCGCACCGGCCTTTGCCGGACTGTTTGACGACGAGGAAGCGCGCAAGGCCATCCTTGACCTGCGCCAAAAGGTGGAGGCCAACCGCATCGCGGCCGAGGGCGCCGACCAGCGCATGGGCGAGGAACTGCGCCGCGCCAGCGACGAGAACGTGCAGATGCGCCGCAGCATGCTCGACCTGCAAAACCAGATCGAAAGCCTGCGCAGCGAACTGGCCACCTCGCGCGGCCAGCAGGAACAGCTGGCCAGACAGCTCAGCGAAGCCCAGCAAAGGCAAAAGGACCTGGCCGTGGCCGTCGAAGAGCGCCTGCGCAAGTTCGAGCCGACCAAGGTCACGGTCGACGGGCAGGAATTTGCCGCCGACCCAACCGAAAAGCGCGACTTTGAGGCCGCGCTGGCCACATTCCGCCGCGGAGAATTCGCCCCGGCCCAGGCGGCGTTTGCCGATTTCCTCAAGCGCTATCCGCAAAGCGGCTATGGGCCGTCGGCGCTGTTCTGGCTGGGCAACGCGCAATACGCCACGCGTGATTACACCGGCGCCATTGCCAATTTTCGTGCGCTGCTCACGCGCGCGCCCGACCATGTGCGTGCCCCCGAAGCCGTGTTGTCCATTGCCAATTGCCAGATCGAGCTCAAGGACACCCGCTCGGCGCGCAAGACGCTGGACGACCTCATGAAGGCCTACCCGCAGTCCGAAGCGGCCACCGCCGCGCGCGAACGCCTGGCCCGCCTGCGCTGATGGACTTTCGCCGCCGCCTAAAATCGGCGGATGCAAGCTTCTGACCTCGCTGCCCTCAACACCCAGGTGTTGTGGGCCGCCTTCTTCCTTTCCGCGGTATTTGGCGCCGTCGCCCAACGCACCAACTTCTGCACCATGGGTGCGATCAGCGACGTCATGAACATGGGCGACTGGACACGCCTTCGCCAGTGGGTGCTGGCCATTGGCGTGGCCATGCTGGGGTTTGCCGTGCTGGTGTTCACCGGCCAGGTGGACCCGGCCAAGACCTTGTATGCCTCCAGCCGCTTCATCTGGCTGTCGGCGGCCGTGGGCGGGGCGCTGTTTGGCTTTGGCATGGTGCTGGCTTCGGGCTGCGGCAGCAAGACGCTGGTGCGCATTGGCGGCGGCAGCCTGAAGTCGCTGGTGGTGTTCCTGGTGATGGGGGTGGCCGCATTTGCCACGCTCAAGGGCATCACGGCTGTGGTGCGCGTGGGCACGGTGGACAGGGTGGCCGTGGACATGGCCTCCGGCACATCGCTTGCGGGCTGGCTGGCCGCGGCAACCGGCCTGGCCCTCAAGCAGGCGTGGCTGGTGCTGGGCGGGCTGCTGGGCGGCGCGCTGGTGCTGTGGGCCCTGCTGGGGCGCGGCTTCCGCACGTTCGACAACCTGCTGGCCGGGCTGGGCATTGGCGGCGTGGTGGTGGCGATGTGGTGGGTCAGCGGGCACCTGGGCTATGTGGCCGAGCACCCTGACACGCTGCAGGAGGCATTTGTCGCCACCAATTCCGGGCGGGCCGAGGCGCTGAGCTTTGTGTCCCCGGTGGCGTACACGGTGGACTGGCTCATGTTCTTCAGCGACAAGAGCAAGGTGCTCACCCTGGGCATCGTGTCCGTCTTTGGCGTGGTACTGGGCTCGGCCGTGGCCGCGCTGGCAGGGCGCAACTTCCGTTGGGAAGGCTTTGGCAGTACCGAAGACGTGGGCAACCACCTGGTGGGCGGCGTGCTCATGGGCGTGGGCGGTGTCACGGCCATGGGCTGCACCGTGGGGCAGGGGCTCAGCGGCCTGTCCACGCTGGGCATCACCAGCTTCGTGGCGGTGGCGTTCATCGTGCTGGGGGCTGTTGCGGCCTTCAGGTACCAGATCTGGCGGCTGGAGCGCATGGCTTGACTGCCGCGCTGGCCGGGCCCGACCTGCAGCGCCGCTTCAGCGGCCTGGAGCGCCTGTATGGCGTGGCAGGTGCCGCGCGCATCCGTGGCGCGCATGTGGCCGTGATCGGCATCGGTGGCGTGGGCTCGTGGGCGGCGGAGGCGCTGGCGCGCAGCGGGGTGGGGCGCCTGACGCTGGTGGACCTGGACCACGTGGCCGAATCCAACATCAACCGGCAGATCCATGCACTGGACAGCACCGTGGGCCAGGCCAAGGTGGCGGCCATGCGCGAACGCATTGCCCAGATCAACCCGGCCTGCGTGGTGCACGGCATCGAGGAGTTCGTGGAGCCCGCCAACTGGCCGCAGATACTGCCGGCCGGGGTGGACGGCGTGATCGACGCCTGTGACCAGATCAAGGCCAAGACCGCCATGGCTGCCTGGGCGCGGCAGACGCGCGCGCTGTTCGTGAGCGCCGGGGCTGCCGGCGGCAAGCGCCTGGCCCACAAGGTGGATGTGGACGACCTGGCCCGCACCACCCATGACCCGCTGCTGGCCCAGGTGCGCTACCGGTTGCGCAAGGAGCACGGCGCCCCGCGCGAAGGCAAGGCGATGGGCGTGGCGTGTGTGTTCAGCCGCGAGGCCGTGGCCCCGCCCGATCCCTCGTGCGCCATCGACGGCGCGGATGGTTCGCTGAACTGCCATGGCTATGGCTCCGTGGTGAGCGTGACGGCCACCTTCGGCCAGTGCGCGGCCGGCTGGCTGCTGGATCAACTCGCCGCACCGGAGGCCACGAAAACGACGCTATAATTTAAGGCTTTGCCGCAGGCCTGACCTCAAGTCAGGAGCAACCATGCGGCAAGGGAGCGTGGGACGTTAGCTCAGTTGGTAGAGCAGCGGACTTTTAATCCGTTGGTCACAAGTTCGAATCTTGTACGTCCTACCAGTCATCAGATCCTGCTGCCGCGTGGCAGCAGGATTTTTTTTGCCCGCCGTGCCTGCCATAAGGCCGGGCATTGCATACTGCGCGCTGCAACCTCTGGAGCTTTCTGATGCATGTCCTGGCCGTAACCGCTGCCCGCTTTGAAGGCGAGGCCCTGACGGGGTTGGCACTGGGCCATGCGGATGCAACCACCAATGTCTGGATTGTCGAGCCCCGGGAAGTGCCGGTACTCGAAGTGGTGGACCACCTGGCCGACAGCGAGCAGGTGGTGACCCTCTTTCCCGCCGGCGATGGCCAGATGGTGGCGGGGCCCCATTTGCAAATCATCGTGCTCGCTGATGGTGTGGAATCCGTCGAAACCGACGGGGCACCTGAGGGCCGGCGCGTGGCGGATCTGCCGCGCCTGGGCGCCTGATGCACGGGTGCGCCGCTTGCGATTTGTGACAGAAAACAGCATCGTCCGCGAATCCGCCGGCGGTGTCTTCGCGTAAAAACAGGCATGGCCCAACCGATTTACGACGACAGCTACAACCCCGCCGACCTCAAGGTCGCGATTTCCGAACTGCTGGTGGCCACGGCCGACGGCTCTGACGAACTGGTGGATGGCGCGGTACCCGAAGTGCTGCGGCTGCTGCGCCAGCACATGAACATGGACGTGGTGTTCGTGTCCGAATTCACCGGCGGCGAGCGCGTGCTGCGCCATGTGGACACGGCGCCCGGCGCCGACGTGGTGGCCGCGGGCCAGTCGGCTCCGCTGGAAGAGTCCTGGTGCCAGCGCGTGGTGGATGGCCGGCTGCCGCAGTTGATCCAGGACGCCACTTTCCTGCCGGCCGACGCGGCGCCCAAACCTTCATTTCCTATCGGTTCGCACCTGAGCACGCCAGTGGTGCTCAAGGACGGCAGCGTGTACGGCACCCTGTGCTGCTTCAGAGGGTCGGCAGGGATTCATGTAAAACTCAGCAGAAACAGACCTAAGTCCCTGTCGCGGCAAGCTTTTTTGCCGCTCTCCTGCCACTCGCCTCGGCGTTCTTCGCGGTAGCCAAATCGGGTTCGGCCGGGGTCGCAGTCAGACGCTCAAGCATGCTGGCCACCACCTGCTCTTGCGCCGTGACGGATGACCTAGCCGTCGCTAGCGCCAGTTCCAGTTGCTGCTTTGCGATGAGCATCTCGTCGACCTTGGCCAGCAACTCCTTGTTCGAGGTGCTGAGCTGCTGGACGGCCGCATCCTGCTCGACCAGGCGCCGGCCCAATTCCTCGGTGCGCCGCTGCGCAAACCCTAATTCATCCTTGAGCGGCCGCAGGCCCCGCGCCTCTTCCTGGGCTTGGTGCAGATCGCCCTGGGCGCGTGACAAATCACCCAGCAAGCGCGCGTTGTCCTGAAGGGTGTGGACGGCTTCCTGCTGCTTGGTGGCCAAGGTGTCGTTCACGGCGCGTAGCTCGGCCTGCAGATACTGCACCTGCTGCTCATGCTTGCGCTGGTCCTGGTCGCGCTGCTCCTTGGTCGATTCCCGGAAATGCTCCAGCGCCTGGCGCGCATGCTGGTGCTTTTCTTCCAGGGATTGGCGGTGGCGTTCTTCGGCCGCGAGGCGCTCCTGGAGGTCTGTCACCTGCTGCGTGAGCTGGGTGCACTCCAGGGTCTTGCTGTTCAGCGCTTCGCTGGTTTTGCCGTGAGCGGTTTTTTCGTCGGCCAGCGCGCGCTGGGTTTGCTCCAACTGCTGGCGCGTGGACTGGGCCTCGGTTTTCAGGGCCTGGGCGGCTTGCTGGTGCTGGGTCAGCTGCTCGGCGTGCCTGGCTTGCGCCGCGGTGACCCGCTCTTCCGCTTCCTCGTTGACGCGGGCGGCCAGGCGGCCCACAAGGTCCTGGATTGCCTCGCTGACGGCCACGCGGCTGCCGGTGGCCCCGCCTTCTTCCTCCTCGATCTCCTTCAGGTAGCGATGGATCGTGGTTTTGGAGCCGCTGCCCAGCTCTTCGCGCACCGCATCGATGGACGGATTGCGCCCCGTGGCCAGCAATTTATCGCGGGCACGCAGCACTTCAGACTTGTAGATTCCGGCTCGGGCCATGGCTCACCTCGTTATTTCGTACTATGGTACGTACCATGATATTACATACTATATGCAAAGTCAAGAAATTATAATTCTCGATAAAACTAACATTGGGTAATAGTAGATTATCCAATGTGATGCGGGTTTTGAGCGGATTCAGCCGTGGCACTGGTATGGCGTCGGTCGAAAGCGCATTTGATGTCATAAGCGCTTATGTGCCCTTCTAGGAAAATCGCCTCACCGCCAAAAGCTCAGCTCCCGCGAGCTGGTAAAAATATGCCTAAACAGGCATAATTGAGGCGATGTCGAAGCAAGCCCGCAAACCCATCAAATGGGTCAGTTCCGCCAAGCGCGACCTTGATGCGATGCCGGAGGACGTCAAAGACGTTTTTGGTCATGCCATCGACCTGGCCCAGGCCGGCGGCAAGCACCAGGACGCCAAGGTGATGACGGGTTTCGGCTCGGCCGGCGTGTTGGAGGTGGTCGAGGACCATCAGGGCGACACCTACCGGGCCGTCTACACCGTCAAGTTCGCCGGCTGGGTCTATGTCTTGCACTGCTTCCAGAAGAAGTCCAAAAGCGGCATCGCTACGCCGAAGCCGGACCTGGATTTGATCAACACCCGCCTGAAGGCCGCGAAGCAGGATTTCGAAGTCTGGCAGGCACAGCAAGGAGCACGCAAATGAATGAGCACAGCGAAATCACCATTGAAGAAGGCAGCACCAACGTCTACGCCGACCTGGGTTACACCGACGCGGCCGAGATGCAGCGCAAGTCCCAGCTGGCTGGCGAGATTGCCCGGGCCATCAAGGCGCGCCGCCTGACGCAGGAAGACGCGGCGGCTTTGCTCGGGATCGACCAGTCCAAGGTCTCGCGTATCACGCGCGGCCAGTTCCGCGGCGTCAGTGAAGCCAAGCTGCTCGAACTGGTGGCCAGGCTGGGCCACGACGTGAAGATTGTGGTCGGGCCAGTGCGGCGACGTGCCGGCAAAATCGAACTGCAGTTTGCCTGATTGGTCCTATACGGGCCCTGCTGATTGGGATGAAGGGAACTCCCCTCCATGTACCTCCGGCTTGAATGCTGCCAGCTTGGTCGCCAAGGACGTGTCTGCCACTGTCCGGACCCTGAGCCAAGCGCCCAAGGTGTCGCGCAGACAGGCCTCACATAAATCCACCTCCACTCGATTCCCGTCGCCAAAAATCGAGCCGTAGCCCGCGTCGAAGCTGATCGACATCATCTCGGCGAAGCCAAGCCCGCCACGCTCGGCCTTTTTGCCGCATCGGTCACATCGGATCTGATGCACCACGCTGACAGCCTCCATGGTTCTGAGTTGCATCGAATTCTCCTTGCAAAATACCTGCCTGCATGATCGAGCATTTGAAGGAGTTACTTTAAGACATTCGCTCAGGGCGACATCACTGTGATGGAGAAAGCTACGATCTGGATCAGTTGGGCCGCAACGGCATCACATGCGCTCGTGTGCATTCACCCAGCGCAGCAAGACAACTGCTTCACGTCTTTGAAGAAAGTCTGGGCACACAGCTTCAGGCCCTCCACCATCGTCAAATAGGGAAACATCTGATCGCCCAGTTCCTGCACCGTCATCCGGTTGCGGACTGCGAGAACTGCGGTCTGAACCATCTCCCCCGCTTCTGCCGAGAGGATCTGGGCGCCGATCAGACGCCCGGTCGCCTTGTCGGTCACCAGCTTGACGAAACCGGTGGTGTCGAAATTCGCCAGCGCGCGCGGTACGTTTTCCAGCGCCAGGGTCCGGCTGTCAACCTCGATGCCTTCGGCCCTTGCCTGGTCTTCGCTCAGGCCCACGGTTGCTACCTGCGGATCGGTGAAGACGACTGCCGGCATGGCCGTCAGGTCCAGCACCGCGTCGCCACCCATCATGTTGCGTGCCGCGCGTGTTCCGGCAGCGGCCGCAACGTAAACGTATTGCGGCTGGTTGGTGCAATCCCCGGCGGCAAAGATATGGGAGACCGAGGTGCGCATATGTTCGTCGATCACGACAGCGCCAGAGCTATCCACGGCAACGCCCGCAAGCTCCAACCCCAGGTTCGCTGTATTGGCTTGCCGGCCCGTCGCTATCAGCAAGCGATCGCCCTTGAGCTTCTCGGCGCCGGTGTCAATGTGGAAAGCGGTCCCGTCGTGGCTCACTGTTTGAATCTGCGTGTGGATCAGAATCCGCATGCCTTCGGCCTCCAGCGCCGACTGAAGTCCGGCGCTAATGGCGGGATCCTCCTTCGACAACAGCGTCGAGCGTGCAATGAGCGTGACTTTGGACCCGAGTCGCAGAAACGCCTGCGCCAGTTCGAGCGCGACCACCGAGGCGCCATAGACGAGCAGGTGCTCAGGCGTTTGGTCGGCGAGCAGCGCTGTGGTCGATGTCCAGTACGGGGTCGCGGACAGGCCCGGCGTGCCTGGAATAATAGGAGAGCGCCCGGTCGCGATCAAGACGCGGTCGGCAGTGAGTCGCTGTGGAGCGGCACCCGCTTGCGAAACCTCGATCGTGTGTGCATCGATAAAACGAGCCCGGCCTTGCACCAGCGTAATGCTGGCATTCGATTCCAGAATCGCTTCATATTTGGCGTAGCGCAACTCCTCGACCCGGCCCTGCTGCTGCGTGAGCAGGGCAGCGCGGTCGATCCGGGGCGTGCGTTTGTCGATGGCAGGAAATGGATGGCGCGCCTGCTGATGCGCCATCTGCGCCGCGCGAATCAAAATCTTGGAAGGCACGCAACCAACATTGACACAGGTTCCGCCCACCACGCCCGCTTCGACGATGGTGACCGTCGCGCCTTCCTCTGCGGCTCGCAATGCTGCGGCAAAAGACGCCGAGCCACTGCCGATGATGACGACCTTCAGTGCAGCGCCCGCACCTGGAACGGACGTCGGCGGTGCGACAGAAAATGCAGGCTCCTTGACGGCTGCGCTCTGCAGCGTGGCATCGAACCCCTTGGCCCGGATTGCATTGATCAGCGTTTCCGCTTGAACTCCTGCATCCAGCGCAACGGTTGCCTGGCGCGCTGGATAGGACACCGTTGCACTGCGGACCCCCCTCACCTGGCCCAGCGCCTGCTGCAGCGTCGATGCGCAGTGGTCGCAGGTCATCCCTGTGATCTGAAAATCAAGCGTCTGCATGCTCATTTCACCACCTTCAGCGTAGCCGGATAACCGGCATTGGCGCTCGCCAGACTGAGCTTTTCGACCGAGGTTTTCTGGTCGTCGAAAGTGACCACGGCTTCGCGTTTCTCAAGGCTGGTCTTGACTTGCTGCACGCCATCCACCTTGGACAAGGCTTTTTTGACAGTGATCGGGCAGGATGAGCAAGTCATTCCGGGCACATCAAGTGTCACCGTTTGTATTGCGGCCATTGCCATGGACGACAGGCCAGCGGCACACACAAGCGCGAGGGTACGAATCGTTTTGAACATGATTTTCCTTAGTAATTGAGAACAAGAGGGCAGCAGCCGAAGCGCTGCATGGAAGACAACACACCCAGAATGCCCAGGTAAAAGAGCGAGGCTGCGGCCAGGACGCCAACCGCGCAACGAAACAGGGTGTTTTTGATCACTGCCGGTATCACTCCAACAGCGTCACAAGGTACGGGTAGGCCAGGGCGAAGCCAACAAGCAGCGAGACCACCCAGAAAAGTGCTCTGTTCCTGGAGTGCGTCTGCGGAAGTGCACATGCCGAGCCGGGCGCGCAGTCGGCAGCAGCCGGTGCCCGATAGATCTTTCGGTAGGCCAGCACCATGCAAAGCAGTGCGACGCCGATGAAGAGCGGCCTGAAAGGCTCGAGCTTGGTAAGGGTGGAAATCCACGCGCCACCAACGCCCACGCTGACCAGCACCAGGGGTCCGAGGCAGCAGACAGAAGCTGCCAGCGCGGCCAGGCCACCTCCGATGAGTGTTGATTTAGCAAGTTTGTCTTGTTCCATAGAGTCCTAAAAATGAATCGATGCGCAACTGTAAGCTCCGTACTACAGTACAGAGTCAAGCGGTTTTCCCACCTCATTTGTAAAAATTCATGGCTCAAAAACTCACCATCGGAAAAGTCGCCGCCGCTGCGGCCGTGAATGTGGAAACCATTCGGTTTTATCAGCGGCGGGGCCTGCTGGTGGAGCCGCCCAAATCGCAGGGAGGGTTTCGGTACTACGACGAGGCGACCATCGCCCGCGTCCGGTTTGTGAAGCGCGCCCAGGCGCTGGGGTTTTCACTGGAAGAAGTCGTGGGCCTGCTGGCCCTGGAACAGTCCAGCGCTTGCGGGCCGACACACGATGCAGCCGTTCGCAAGCTGCAACTCGTGGAAGAACGGATCACCGATCTGGAGCGCATCCGGTCGACGCTAAAAAATCTGGTGCTGCAATGCGAGGCCGGCCCCGCCGCGGTTTGTTGCCCCATCATTGAATCCTTGGCGCACAGCGCAAGCATCGAATAATGGCGCGTGTCCCGCGTTGCCGACTTCCGGATCGGCCATCAACCTTCTGGTCGATCACCTATTCAACCTGGTCTGTACGGGGTTTACCGTACTTCGAAAAATATCTTTACTGAAAATCAAACGCAGCCTTTATCCAGCCCGACTCAGGCAAGAACAATCAAAAAACACGCCCAACCTACAGTGACATGACCCGTCTTGCCCAGTATATTGAGGCTGTCGAGCGCGACAACACGCGCCGGAGCTACGCTTCGGCCATCCGCCATTTCGAAATCGAATGGAAAGGCCTGCTGCCTTCCACAGCCGATGCCATCGCCCGCTACCTGGCCGACCACGCGGCTACCTTGGCCATCAACACCCTTCGCCTACGGCTGGCAGCGCTGTCCCGATGGCATACCGACCAAGGTTTTGCTGACCCTACCAAGTCACCCCTGGTGCGCCAGGTCCTTAAAGGCATTCGCTCCCTTCACGCCGTGCCAGAAAAGCGCGCGCGCCCCCTGGAACTAGCGGTGCTCCAGCAGATTGATCAGTGGCTCGATGCCGCCATCAGCAACGCGCAGCAGTCCGGCGACCGGCCGGCCTTGCTGCGTCACACCCGCAACCGCAGCCTGATGTTGCTGGGGTTCTGGCGCGGCTTTCGCTCCGACGAACTGGTCAACCTGCGCGTGGAGAACACCGAAGTCACGCCGGGCCAGGGCATGGCCTGCTACTTGGGCCGCAGCAAAGGCGACCGGCAGCTGCAGGGCCGCGTTTTCAAATGCCCGGCCTTGTCCCGACTGTGCCCAGTCACGGCCTTTAATACGTGGGCCGGCCTGGCCGGTTTGACTGCGGGCCCGGTGTTCCGAAAAATTGACCGCTGGGGGAATGTGGCCGACGAAAGTCTGCATGCCGACAGCCTGATTCCGTTGTTGCGCAGCCTGTTCGCCGAAGCCGGTGTCGAATCGCCCGAGGAATACAGCAGCCACTCTTTGCGCCGCGGCTTTGCCGGCTGGGCCCGCGCCAGCGGCTGGGACATCAAGGAGCTGATGGAATACGTTGGCTGGAAGGATGTCAAATCGGCCATGCGCTACCTCGATGCGTCGGACTCCAGTCTGCAGGCCCGGTTCGAGCAGGGCCTGACGGCCTTGGCGCCGGCAGTTCCGCAGCCACCGCCGCCTTTGTTGTTGCTGACCGAACAGGCAGAAGGGACGACGACCGTAGCGGTCCTGCGCGTCACGCTGGTGCTGGCCCGTTTCAGCAAGCAGTCGCGCGGCCTAGCTCGTGGCCACCGGATGATCGAGCAGACCTGCTTCGAGCGTTTTGCTATGCAGCGCCTGAACACCGGGGGAACGCTCTACGAGCTGGCGGTTCCCTACCTGTCCCGCGACCTGCTGGACGAGGTGATCGCCACGCTGCTCGATGACATGTACCGCATCGCCGAGGACAACCAGTGCCTGCTGGAAACCTCGTTTCACGAACCCGCCACCGACACCTATTGGGATTGAGGCGATGGGAAGCATTGCCGCCAGGCGGGGTAGTCCCCGCGAATGACCACGCTCCATGAGACGGCCTATCCCAGCCTAAAACCTGATCCGACACCGCGTGAGCTGGCGGAGCTTTACACGCCGACTGAGGATGAACAACGCCTGGCTGCCAGCATCGGCAAGCGCGCCTTGCCGCGCATGGCGGCATTGATCCACCTGAAGGTCTTCCAGCGCCTAGGGTATTTCATCTCCCTGGCCGAAGTGCCGCCAGTGATCCGGGAGCACATTGCGCAGCAGGCGGGCGTGGTTCGGCCGCCCCCGGCGACGGACCTCAAGCGTTTCGAGGCCTCGGGCTCACGCACGGCGCTTTTTGCGGCTTTGCGCCGGCATCTGAATGTGAAACCGCTAGACACGGCGGGCGATGCCTGGCTGGAGGTTGTGGCCGACACCGCGGCTGAGACCAAACACGCGGTGGCAGACATCATCAACGTGATGCTGGAGGAACTGGTCCACCATCGCTACGAGCTGCCCGCCTTCTCGACGCTGGACCGGATGGCCTTTCGAGCCCGGGAAAAGAGCAACAACCGGTATTTCTCCGCAATCACCAACCAGCTGACAGCCCATACCCGGACCCTGATCGACAGTTTGCTTAAAACCGCGACGGGCGAGTCGGTTTCTGCCTGGCAAATGCTCAAGCGCGAACCCAAGCGGCCGACCAACAAGGAAACGCGCACCTACATCCAGCACATCCGGCGTCTGCAGTACCTGGTGGAGCAGCTTCCCAAGCCCGACGTGCCGGTGCCCAAGCTCAAGCAGTTCCGCCACCTGGCGCGGGCCCTCAATGCGGCCGAGATGGCCGAACTCAAGCCGCAAAAGCGCTACGCCCTGGCGGTGATCTTCATCCGGGCGCAGCATGCCCAGTCCCTGGATGATGCCGCGGATCTGTTTATTCGCCTCATGCAGAACCTGGAAAACAATGCCAGGCAGAAATTGCTCTCCTTCCAGCAGGAGCGGGTCCAGAAAACCGACATGCTGGTTGGCCAGCTCAAAGACATCCTGGGCGCCTACCAGCTTGAGGGGACGGACACCCAGCGCGTGGATGCCATCGGCACCACCCTGGTAGCTGACGTGGAAGAGCTGCTGAACGAATGCGAGCAGCACCTGGCCTACGCCGGCCGCAACCACCTGCCATTCCTGCTGCAGCCCTACAAGATGGTCCGGGCCCAGCTGCTCAACTGCATCGGCATCGCCTCACCCAAGGCCAGCAGCGAGGACCAGGTGGTGGAGCGGCTGATCGAGGCCCTTCACAAGCTGCGCGATAACCGTTCGGACATAGTCTTGCTGGACACGCTGGGCCTGAGTGAAGACAAGGATCTGCGCTGGATGTCCGCCCAGTGGAAGCGTTTGGTGCTGCTCAGGCCATCCGGCAAGGGCCGGGCAGAGGTTGTTTACCGCCGGTATTTTGAGCTGGCGGTCATGCATGCGGTCAAGGACGACCTGAAGTCGGGCGATCTCTTCATCAAGTACGGCGAGCGCTATGACGACTACCGCGAGCAGCTGGTCGATGACGAAACCTTTGAAAGAGAAGTGGGCGACTATGGCCAGGTCACCGGCATTGAGACAGATCCCGGCGCCTTTGTGGCGATGCTCAAATCGGCGATGTCCCAGCGGGCCCGCGACATCGACGCCACTTTCCCGGAAAACGCCCATGCGGAAATTGTCGATGGCCGCCTGATCCTGCGGAAACCGCCGCGCTCCGAAATCGTCGAGGCGGCCGCGCGGATCGATGCCTTGATCACAGAGCGGATGGAGGCGGCCAGCATTGTGGACGTCATGATCGACACCGAGCGCTGGCTGGACCTGCACAAGTTGTTCCGACCGCTGGCCGGGACGGACACCCGCCTGGAGGACCTGCGCATGCGCGTCATCACGACGCTGTTTTGCTACGGCTGCAACCTGGGGCCGGTGCAGACCGCCAAATCGATCAAAGGACTGAGCCGCCGGCAGATTTCTTGGCTCAACCTGAAATACGTCAGCGAAGACCTGCTGGACAAGGCCATTGTCAAGGTGATCAACGCCTACAACAAGTTTGAACTGCCAGGCTACTGGGGAACCGGAAAGCATGCGTCGGCCGACGGCACGAAGTGGAATCTTTATGAGCAAAACCTGCTGTCCGAGCACCATATCCGCTATGGCGGGTACGGCGGCATCGGCTACTACCATGTCTCCGACAAGTTCATCGCGCTGTTCAGCCATTTCATTTCCTGCGGCACCTATGAGGGCATCCACATCCTGGACGGGCTGATGACCAACGAATCGGACATTCGGCCTGACACGATTCATGGGGACACCCAGGCCCAGAGTTACCCAGTCTTCGCGCTGGCGCACCTCCTGGGCATCCAGCTCATGCCGCGCATCCGGGGTATCCAGGACCTCAAATTCCATCGCCCGGAGCCGGGCAATGTTTACAAGAACATCAATGCGCTGTTCAGCGACGTGATCGACTGGCGATTGATTGAGTTGCATCTGCCGGCGATGCTTCGGGTGGCGGTTTCCATCAAGACCGGCAAGATCACGCCGTCGGCCATCCTGCGCCGGCTCGGTACCTACAGCCGCAAGAACAAGCTGTATTTCGCATTTGTAGAGCTCGGCAAGGTCATCCGGACTATGTTCCTGCTGAGCTACATCGGCGATGTCGGGCTGCGCAAGGTGATCCATGCCGAAACCAACAAGAGCGAGCAGTTCAACGGCTTTGCGCAGTGGTCATTCTTCGGGGGAGAGGGGATCATTGCCGAGAACATCCGGCACGAGCAGCGCAAGGTGATCAAGTACAACCACCTGGTGGCCAACATGATCATTCTTCATAACGTAGTGGGCATGACGAAGGTGCTGCAGGAGCTTCGCGACGAGGGGACTGAGATCACGCTGGAGATCCTAGGCGGCCTGGCGCCGTTTCGCACGGCGCACATCAACCGGTTTGGGGACTACACGCTGGACTTCCGGCGGAAGATTGGTCCCTTGAACTTTGATGCCACCATAATTTCAATGAAATCATAGGCTTAGTGTTATTTCTGCTGGTTTTTACATGGATCCCTGCCGACCCTCCTTCAGTTTTACCGCCCACCCCAACCTTGCCGCGCAGGACCTGAAAAAGCTGCAATACACCGCCAAGCTGACGGCGTCCAAGATCGACCAGGCGGCGGCGAAGCGGGATGAGGATGTGACCAAGGACTGGTCCCTGGTGCCCAAGCCGCGCGACGCGGCGCGGCGGCGTTAAGCCGCGTCAGATGGCGGCAGCAGCCCCACCGTCTTGGCCACCTGCACGCAGTCCTTGAGGTGTTCCTCGCCCAGGTAGCGAATCGCCGCGTAGCCCACCAGGGCCGCCACGGCCTGGCCGGCCAGCGGCACGTATTTGGCGGCCTGCTTGGCCGTCAGGCGCACGCCGATGGTCTGCGCGGCCTTGATGACCAGGTCGCGCGTGATGAACTTGCCGATCAGCACCGACCCCACCATGGCGGTGGCCTTCTGCACACGCTCGCGCTTGTGGGGCGTCAGGCGGTCCAACTGGTCGGGCGTCAGGCCGAATTCGGCGTTGATTTCGGGGATCAGCCTGGACAGCAAGGCTGCGTCCACCGCCCAGTCCAGCCCGGGAATGGGTACCGCGCTGGCGGCGGCGCCCGCCAGCGCGCGGCGGTTCAGCGTTTTGCGGCTGCGGCGCACAGCCGCCATCAGCTCGGGGTGGCCTGCGGCCAGTTGGAGTGCAGTGGGCATGGGGTCACTGTAGCGCCGCCCGCCAGGGCTGTGGGATGCGTTTTTAGGGGCGCTGCTTCAGGCAAGCGCGGCGCGCCCTGCGTCCTCAGGCCGACGCCGCCTCGATCTGGCCCGACAGCTCCAGCCAGCGCTCTTCCAGCGTGGCCAGCTCGTCTGTCACGGCTTTCAGACGCTTGCCTGTCTGGGCGATGTCGGCCGGGTTCAGCGGCGTGGCCATGCGCGCTTCCAGCTGGGCCTTTTCTTCGCTCAGGGCGGCCATGCGCTTGTCGGCCTGTTCCAGTTCGCGTTTGAGCGGCTTGAGCTGCTGCGGTGCCGCCACCGGCACCGGTGCGGGCGCGGTGGGCGGGGGCAGCAAGGCCTGGGCGGCCTCCTTGGCCTCTTCACGCATGCGCTTGGCTTCGTCCAGCAGGTAGCGCTGGTAGTCGTCCAGGTCGCCGTCGAAATCGGTGACCTTGCCGCGGCCCACCAGCCAGAACTCATCACACACCGAGCGCAGCAGCGCGCGGTCGTGGCTGACCAGCATCAGCGTGCCTTCAAATTCATTGAGCGCCACGGCCAGGGCCTCGCGCGTGGCCAGGTCCAGGTGGTTGGTTGGCTCGTCAAGCAGCAGCAGGTTGGGGCGCTGCCAGACCATCATGGCCAGCACCAGCCGCGCCTTTTCGCCGCCGCTCATGGTGCCCACGGGCTGCTTGACCATGTCGCCGCTGAAATTGAAGCTGCCCAGGAAGCCGCGCAGGGCCTGCTCGCCCGTGCTTTCCTTGACCGCGCTGCCCAGCTCGCGCGCCAGGCGCACCATGTGCTCCAGCGGGTTGTCCTGCGGGCGCAAAACGTCCAGCTCCTGCTGGGCAAAGTAGCCGATGTTCAGGCCCTTGCCCTCGGTCACGGTGCCGGCCAGTGCGCCCATTTCGCGGGCAATCGTCTTGACCAGCGTGGACTTGCCCTGGCCGTTGGCGCCCAGGATGCCGATGCGCTGGCCGCCTTGCACGGTGCGGTTCACGCCCGTGAGGATGACCTTGGGCGGCGCATCTTCAGCCTCATAGCCAAAGCTCGCACCGGTGATCGACAGCATGGGGTTGGGAATGTTGCCCGGTTCCTTGAACTCAAAGGTGAACTCGGCCTCGGCCAGCAGCGGCGCGACCTTTTCCATGCGCTCCAGCGCCTTGACGCGGCTTTGCGCCTGCTTGGCCTTGCTGGCCTTGGCCTTGAAGCGGTCGATGAATTTCTGCAAGTGGGCGATCTTGTCCTGCTGCTTGGCATAGGCCTGCTGCTGCAGCGCCATCTGCTCGGCGCGCAGGGTTTCAAACGCGCTGTAGTTGCCG
The DNA here is from genome assembly GCA_020161775.1 of Pseudomonadota bacterium. Classification (GTDB taxonomy): domain Bacteria; phylum Pseudomonadota; class Gammaproteobacteria; order Burkholderiales; family Burkholderiaceae_C; genus RAM1. Next base: position 152,245 of record JAIUOW010000005.1, on the reverse strand, counting down.
CCGTAGCGCGTGAGCTGCGCGTTGGCAATGTGCAGCGTCACGTTGGTCACCGCGTCCAGGAATTCCCGGTCGTGGCTGATGACGATCATGGTGCCGGCGTACTTCTGCAGCCAGGCCTCCAGCCAGACCAGGGCGTCCAGGTCCAGGTGGTTGGTGGGTTCGTCCAGCAGCAGCAGGTCGCTGGGGCACATCAGGGCGCGCGCCAGCTGCAGCCGCATGCGCCAGCCGCCCGAGAAGCTGTTGACCGGTGCGTCCAGCTCGCCGGACTTGAAACCCAGGCCCAGGATCAGCGCCTGCGCGCGCGGCACGGCGTCGTGCTCGCCCGCGTCGGCCAGGTCGGTGTAGGCGTGGGCCAGTTCCATGCCCAGCTCGGCGTCGTCGGGGTTGACCTCGTACGCCGCCTCCACGGCGGCCAGCTTCTGGCGCAGTTCCAGCAGGCGGGTGTCGCCACCCACCACGAAGTCGGTGGCCGAAGCGTCGGTTTCGGGCATGTCCTGCGCGACCTGGGCCATGCGCCACTGTTTGGGCACGTAAAAGTCGCCGCCGTCTTCATGCAGCGAGCCGTTGAACAGCGCAAAAAGGGTGGATTTGCCCGCGCCGTTGCGCCCCACCAGGCCGACTTTTTCGCCGGGGTTGATGGTGACGTTGGCGCCGTCCAGCAGCACTTTGGCGCTGCGGCGCAGGATGACGTTCTTGAGGGTGATCAAAACAGGTTTTCTCGTTCAGCGTAGCTGTAACTCGTCGCCGCCGAATGTGACGTTTAGCGGATCGATCACAACGCGTTTGGGGCCGTCTTCGACCTGCCCGGCAATCATGGCTTCCACGCCCGAGCTGCGGGCGATATCTACCGCACGTTGCGCGTCCCCGGCGGCCAGGTACAGCGCAAAGCCCGCACCCATGTTCAGCGTGCCGTAGGCCTCGTGGTCGTCCAGCTGGCATTCGCGCTGCATGAAGTCCAGCACGGCGGTTTTGGGTGGCACGGCGGTGATGCGGTAGGTCAGCGCCTTGGGGTGGCGCATGAGCTTGCGCCAGCCGTGGCCGGTGACGTTGGCGCTGTAGTGCGGCACGATGCCAGCGGCGGCCAGCGCTTCGGTGACGGGTGAATACAGCGCGGTAGGGGCGAGCAGGGCGTCACCATAGGTCTGGCCGTTGCCGATGTCGGTGAGGTAACCCTGGGGCAGCCGCTCGGCCAGCTTGCGCGCCAGCGACAGGCCGTTGGCATGGATGCCACTGGCCGCCAGGAACACGATGGCGTCGCCCGCGCCCAGCTTGTCGCCCAGCGACAGCCGGCTTTTGGGGCTGACGATGCCGGTGCACGACGCCGCCAGATCCACCCGGCCGTCGGCCACGATGCCAGCCAGCGCGGGCGTCTCGCCGCCGCCCCAGGCCACGCGGCAGGTGTCGCACGCCTTCTTCCATCCCGCCACCAGCGCCTGCGAACGCGCCGCGTCGCTGAACCAGTCGGAGCCGCCCGCGGCCCAGTAGGCCTGCACCACCAGGGGCGTGGCGCCCACGGTGATCAGGTCGTTGACGGCCATGGCTATCGTGTCCTGCGCAATGCTGTCGTAATGGCTTTTGCCGGTCAGCCTGGCCATTTCGTCGGCCACCAGGGTCTTGGTGCCCAGGCATTCGACGATGGAGGCCAGGTACATGGGGCCCACGTCCACCACATAGGCCGATTCACCGCGCGATGCGGCCACTTCGCTGAAGCCATGGCCGCCCAGGTGGGCGCCGGTAGCGGCAGCCGCGCGCTGGGCTGCAATTTTCAGGGGGTCGATCAGGTCGTAATTGACGCCGGCCTGGTCGTAGGTCAGGGGCGTGCCGGAGGCGGGAGAAGTCATGGGTGGGCCAACAGGGTTAACCCGCGATTATCCCCTGTGTACGGTCTCAGGCGTCCGTCAGTGCTTCGCGTGTGAGCAGCAGCACCTGGTCTTCACCGGCGCTGGTGTCCAGCCACACCGGCGCCAGATGGGCAAAGGCGGCTTCAAAGTGGGCGCGTTCGTTGCCGATTTCCAGCACCAGCACGGCCTGTGGCGTCATGTGCGCGGGTGCGTCCTGCAACAGCTGGCGCACGAAGTCCATGCCGTCAGCCCCACCGGCCAGCGCCAGATCAGGCTCGGCCAGATATTCAGCGGGCAGGGCGGCCATGCTGGCGGCATTGACGTAGGGCGGATTGCACAGGATCAGGTCGTAGGGGCCGTCCACGCCGGCCATGCCATCGGACTGGATCAGCGTGATGCGTTCCTGAAGGCCATGGCGATCCACATTGATACGTGCCACGGCCAGCGCGTCGGCCGAGATGTCGGCCGCGTCCACTGCCACGTCAGGGTAGACCATGGCGGCCAGCACCGCCAGGCTGCCGTTGCCGGTGCACAGGTCCAGCACGCGGCGGGTGTCGGGGGAGAGCCAGCTGTCCAGGCTGTCGCCCAGGTCCGGGTCGGCCAGCAGTTCGGCAATGAAGCTGCGCGGCACGATGGCGCGTTCGTCCACATAAAACGGCACGCCTTGCAGCCAGGCTTCGCGCGTCAGGTAGGCGGCGGGCTTGCGGGTGGCAATGCGCTGGGCCAGCAGGGCGTTCACTGCCTGTTCCTCGGCCGCCGTCACAGGCCGCTGCGCGGCGCCGTCCAGGTCGTCCAGCGGCAGGCCCAGCTTCCACAGCACCAGCCAGGCGGCCTCGTCAAAGGCGTTGGTGGTGCCGTGGCCAAACGCCACGCCGGCTTGCGTGAGCTGTTGCGCGCCCGCTTCAATCAGCGCGAGGACGTTCACAGCGCGGCGTTCAGGTTGTCCAGCGTGCGCCGGTAGATGTTTTTCAGCGGCTCGATGTCGGCCACCGGCAGGTGCTCGTCGATCTTGTGGATCGTGGCGTTGGTCGGGCCGCACTCGATCACCTGCGGGCAGATCTGCGCGATGAAACGGCCGTCGCTGGTGCCGCCGGTGGTGGACAGCTCGGTCTCGATGCCGGTCTCGGCGCGGATCGCCGCCTGCACCGCGCTCACCAGCTCACCGGGCGTGGTCAGAAAAGGCAGGCCGCCGACCGTCCAGTCCAGGTCGTAGTCCAGCCCGTGGGCGTCCAGCACGGCCTTCACGCGTTGCTGCAGGCCTTCGGGCGTGGATTCGGTGCAGAAGCGGAAGTTGAAGTCGATCACCACCGCGCCAGGGATGATGTTGCTGGCGCCGGTGCCGCCATGGATGTTGCTGACCTGCCAGCTGGTGGGCGGGAAGAATTCGTTGCCCCGGTCCCATTCGGTGGCGACCAGCGCTGCCAGGGCAGGCGCCACCTGGTGGATGGGATTGCGCGCCAGCTGCGGGTAGGCAATGTGGCCCTGGATGCCCTTGACCGTGAGCTTGCCGCTCATGGTGCCGCGCCGGCCGTTCTTGATCATGTCGCCGGTGCGCTGCACCGAGGTGGGCTCGCCGACGATGCAGTAATCCGGCGCTTCACCGCGCGCCTTGAGGGCATTGCACACCACCACGGTGCCGTCGGTGGCCGGGCCTTCCTCGTCGCTGGTCAGCAGCAGCGCTATGGAGATGGCCGGGTCGGGTTGCGCGGCCAGGAATTCCTCCACCGCCACGACAAACGCCGCCAGCGATGTCTTCATGTCGGCCGCGCCCCGGCCATACAGCTTGCCGTCGCGGTGGGTGGGGGTGAACGGGTCGCTGCTCCACTGGTCCAGCGGGCCGGTGGGTACGACGTCGGTGTGACCGGCAAAGGCCAGTGTTTTGGCGCCGGCGCGGCTGGACGCGCGCTTGGCCCAGAGGTTGGTCACGCGAAAGTTGTCCGGGCCGCTTTCAATCGTCTCGCAGACAAAGCCCAGCGGCGCCAGCCGCGCCGCGATGATTTGCTGACAGCCACCGTCTTCAGGGGTGACGGACGGACACGAGATGAGCTGTTCGGCCAGGTGCAGCGTGCGCGACATCAGTGCTTTACATCCAGAGTGATTTCCGTGAACGACGGCTCGTCATCCACGTCGTCCTCGGGCTCGGCCACCTTGGTCTTGTTGGCAAAGTCGTTTTGCAGGCGCCACTGCAGGTTGGTGGGCGAGTCGGCATAGGCAATGCCTTCCTTCTTGTCCACCACGCCTTCGATGATGAGGCGCGCGATGTCCTGCTCGAAGGTCTGCGAGCCCTCGGCCATGGACTTTTCCATGGCTTCCTTGACGCTGGAGAAATCGCCTTTTTCAATGAACTCGGACACCAGCTTGGTGTTGAGCATCACCTCCACCGCCGGCGCGCGGCTGCCGTGCACGGTGCGCAGCAGGCGCTGCGACACCACCGCCTTCAGCGCCGCGGCCAGGTCACCCAGCATGGTCGGGCGGACTTCCACCGGGTAGAAGCTCAGGATGCGGTTGAGCGCCTGGTAGCTGTTGTTGGCGTGCATGGTGGCCAGGCACAGGTGGCCCGACTGGGCGTAGGCAATGGCCGCCGACATGGTTTCGCGGTCACGGATTTCGCCTACCAGGATCACATCGGGTGCCTGGCGCAGCGCGTTTTTCAGCGCGACCTGCATGCTTTCGGTGTCGGTGCCGACCTCGCGCTGGTTGACCACGGACTTCTTGTTCTTGAACAGGAATTCAACCGGGTCTTCGATGGTCAGGATGTGGCCCGTGACGCGCTCGTTGCGTGAATCCATCATGGCTGCCAGCGTGGTGCTCTTGCCCGCGCCGGTGGAGCCCACCATCAGCAGCAGGCCGCGCTTTTCCATGATGAGGTCGGCCAGGATGTCGGGCACGCCCAGCGAATGCAGCGGCGGGATGTCGGTGCTGATGAAGCGGATCACCGCGGCGTAGCTGCCGCGCTGGCGCATGGCGCTGAAGCGGAAGTTGCCCACGCCTTCGATGGCCTGCGCCATGTTCAGCTCGCCGGTTTGCTCCAGTTCCTCAATGCGCTTGGCCGGCAGCACCTCGGCCAGCAGGTTCTTGGTGGCTTCGGGCGGCAACAGCTGGTTGTTGATGGGGATGCACTGGCCGTTGATCTTGATCAGCGCCGGCGCGTGGGCCGACAGGTACACGTCAGAGGCCTTCTTTTCGCCCATGAGGCGAAGGATGCGTTCCATGGTCGACATGTCGGTCTTTCTGGTTTCAGTCGCGAAGGAGGTCGTTCAGCGACGTCTTGGCGCGCGTCTGCGCATCCACGCGCTTGACGATCACGGCGCAGTACAGGCTGTACTTGCCATCGGCGCTGGGCAGGTTGCCCGACACCACCACCGAACCCGCCGGGATGCGGCCATAGCTCACCGTGCCGGTGGCGCGGTCATAGATCTTGGTGCTCTGGCCGATGTACACGCCCATGGAGATCACCGAGTTTTCCTCGACGATCACGCCTTCGACGACTTCCGAGCGGGCGCCGATGAAGCAGTTGTCCTCGATGATGGTCGGGTTGGCCTGCAGCGGCTCCAGCACGCCGCCCAGGCCCACGCCGCCGGACAGGTGCACGTTCTTGCCCACCTGCGCGCAGCTGCCCACGGTGGCCCAGGTATCGACCATGGTGCCTTCGTCCACATAGGCGCCGATGTTCACGTAGCTGGGCATCAGGATCGCACCCTTGGCGATGTAGCTGCCGCGCCGGGCCACTGCCGGGGGCACCACGCGCACGCCGGTGGCGGCCATTTCGTCGGCCGACAGGTTGGCAAACTTGGTCTGCACCTTGTCGTAAAAACCCAGGTCGCCGGCCTTGATGACGGCGTTGTCCTTCAGGCGGAAGCTCAGCAGCACGGCCTTCTTGATCCACTGGTGCACCGTCCACTGGCCCACGGCCTGGCGGGTGGCTACGCGCAGCTTGCCGGTGTTGAGCTCGGCGATCACGTGCTCGACGGCATCCGCCACCTCTTTGGGGGCCGATTTGGCGGAGATGCTGGCGCGGTTTTCCCACGCGGCGTCGATGATCTGCTGCAGTTGTTCGCTCATTGGATTCTCAGGTTCTCGATTGGACAAATTGGACGATGCGTTGCGCGGCTTCCAGGCATTCGGCCGTTTCGGCCACCAGCGCCATGCGGATGCGGCCCGCGCCGGGGTTGCTTCCGCTGGCCTCGCGGGCCAGGTAGCTGCCGGGCAACACCGTGACATTGTATTGAGCCAGCAAGTCCCGCGCGAAATCGGTGTCGCTGCCCGCGATGCCCGCGCCGGCGCCTGGTACAGCGGCCCACAGGTAAAAGCCCGCGTCCGGCAGTGCCACATCCAGCACGCTGGCCAGCACCGGCGTGACCTGGGCGAATTTGGCGCGGTACTGGGCGCGGTTGTCGATCACGTGTTGCTCGTCGCCCCAGGCGGCAATGCTGGCCGCCTGCACCGGAGGGGCCATGGCGCTGCCGTGGTAGGTGCGGTAGAGCAGAAACGACTTGAGCAGTGCCGCATCCCCCGCCACGAAGCCGCTGCGCAGGCCCGGCACATTGCTGCGCTTGGACAGGCTGGTGAACGACACCAGGAGTTTGAAGCCGGTGCGGCCCAGCCGGGCTGCTGCTTCCAGCCCGCCCAGCGGCGGTTCGTCGCGGAAATAGATCTCGCTGTAGCACTCGTCGCTGGCGATCACGAAGCCATGGCGGTCGCTCAGGGCAAACAGCTTCTCCCATTCGGACAGCGGCATGACCGCGCCCGTCGGGTTGCCCGGCGAACAGACGAACACCAGCCGCGTGCGGCGCCAGACGGATTCGGGCACGCTGTCCCAGTCCACGGCGAAATTGCGCGACGCGACGCTGGGCGCGTAGTACGGCTCGGCCCCCGCCAGCAGGGCGGCGCCTTCGTAGATTTGATAGAACGGATTCGGGCAGACCACGACCGCGGGGCCGTCCGCCGTCGGGGCCGGGTCCACCACGGTCTGTGCGAAAGCGAACAGCGCCTCGCGCGAACCGTTGACCGGCAGGACCTGCGTGGCCGCGTCCAGCGCAAGCCCGTAGCGCCGCTGCATCCAGCCCGTGAAGGCCTCGCGCAGTTTCGGCGTGCCCGCGGTCGGCGGGTACGCGGCCAGGTCGGACGCCGGCTCATAAAGCGCCGCATTCAGCGTCTGCTTGATGAAGTCGGGCGTCGGGTGCTTGGGCTCGCCGATGCCCAGGCTGATGGGGCGCAGGGCGGGGTTGGGCGTGACGCCCGCGAAAAGCTGCTTCAGCCGTTCGAAGGGGTAGGGCTGCAGGCGGGACAACAGGGGATTCATGGGCCGCGATTATCCCCGCATGGCCCGCCGGATTTCGGCGTCAGCGCGACCGCGTCAACATCCGCTGCATCACCTGGTCCACCGACAGCACGATGGCAATGCCCAGGGAAATCACCGTCACCAGGGCCGGCAGGTCAAACAGGCTGACGATGCCGGCGCCGCGCGGCAAGGCGCTTCGGTTGGCCGTGGTGCAGATGAATTCCGCCGCCGACATGCCGGTGTAGTGCATGGCGCACACTGCCGCGCCCATCACCAGCGCCGCTGCGATGCGCAACGCGGCGGTGCTGGTATTGAATGCCAACCACAGCGCGGCCGTGGCCGCGACGATGGCAATCACCAGCGACACGCCCACGATGTCGTACGCCCACTGGATGTAACCGCCAAAACGCATGCCATACATGCCCAGGTAGTGCATGACCGCCACGCCGCAGCCCAGCAGGGTGCCCGCCCCGGCGATGCGGCCCAGGCTGCCGGGCTTGCGGGCGACAAAGCCCAGCGCCAGCGCCGTGGCGCCCACCGCGGCGACCAGCGATACCAGCGTTTCAACGATGGAATAGCCCACGCCAATGTCCATGTCCAGTGCCAGCATGCCGATGAAATGCATGGACCACACGCCAATGCCGCCCAGCGCAATGCCGGCCGCGGCCAGGTTGATGTGGCTGAGCTGGCCGTCCGGACGGCGGATCTTGCGTGCCGCCGTCAACGCAACGAAGGAGCCGATCACCGAGATGGCATACGACAGCAGCACGAACGAGGGGTTGTAGCTTGTGGTAACTAATGGATTCATTGGAATTGGATTTAGTGCTAAGTTATTGATTTTGGTGACATTTCTTTATGTAACATTACGATACAGTCACTTTGGAAACTATGCAGTTTCAAGGCATAAGGCCTTGCGGATGCGGGGGTTATCCTGCGTTGTGGGCGGGCTGTCTGCGTAGCCCGGATAGCGCGCCGGAACACAGGGGGCCTCGGGTAACATCACCGGTCTGCCGGGCCGTTCGCGCCCGCGGCCAACAGGCTGAAACGCCAACCAATCCAACGAGTTCGCCGTGCGCCTCAATTCGATCAAGTTATCCGGCTTCAAGTCCTTCGCCGAACCCACCAATTTCATGTTGCCGGGCCAACTGGTCGGCGTGGTGGGACCCAACGGCTGCGGCAAGTCCAACATCATGGATGCGGTGCGCTGGGTGCTGGGCGAGTCCAAGGCGTCCGAGCTGCGCGGCGAATCCATGCAGGACGTGATCTTCAACGGCACGACCACCCGCAAGCCGGCCAGCCGCTCCAGCGTGGAGCTGATTTTTGACAACGCCGACCACCGCGCCGGAGGCCAGTGGAGCCAGTTTGCCGAAATCGCCGTCAAACGCGTGCTGACGCGCGACGGCACCAGCAGCTACTACATCAACAACCAGCCTGTGCGCCGCCGCGACGTGCAGGACGTGTTCCTGGGCACCGGCCTGGGCCCGCGCGCCTACGCGATCATTGGCCAGGGCACGATCAGCCGCATCATTGAATCCAGGCCCGAGGAGCTGCGCCTGTTCCTGGAAGAGGCGGCCGGCGTCTCCAAATACAAGGAGCGCCGCCGCGAGACCGAAAACCGCCTGTCGGACACGCGCGAGAACCTCACGCGGGTGGAAGACATCCTGCGTGAACTCAACAGCAACCTGGAAAAGCTGGAAAAGCAGGCTGAGGTGGCGCAGCGCTACAACGGCCTGCAGGCCGACGTGACGCTGAAGCAGCACCAGCTGTGGTTCCTCAAGCGCAGCGAGAGCGAGGCCGACCAGGCCCGCATCAAGGCCGAGGCCGAAAAGTCCGTCAACGACCTTGAATCGCGCGTGGCCGACCTGCGCCGCGTGGAGGCGGACCTGGAAACCATCCGCCAGGCGCACTACGCCGCGGGCGACCAGGTCAACCAGGCCCAGGGCCTCCTGTACGAAGCCAGCGCCGAAGTGGGCCGGCTGGAGGCCGAGATCCGCTTCGTGGTGGAAGGCCGACAGCGGGCGGAGCAGCGCCTGGTCCAGCTGAAAGAGCAGGTTGCCCAGTGGGCCACGCGCCGTGACGATGCCCTGGCCGAAACCGAAACCCTGGAGGCCCAAGGCCTGGAGGCCGAGGAAAAGGCCGCCATCCTGGCCGCCCAGGTGGAAGAGCAGCAACAACGCCTGCCCGACCTGGAAGATGCCCTGCGCCAGGCCCAGGCCAGAGCCACCGAGCAGCGCACCAGCGTGGGCCAAGTGCAGCAGCAGATCCAGGTGCTGGCGGCCGACCAGCGCAATATTGAAGAGCAATCGCGCCAGCTCAGCCTGCGCCGCGAAAAGCTCAGCGCCGACCGCAACGCGCTGGACGCCCCCGACGAAGCCCGCCTGGTCAACCTGCAGACCCAGCTGGCCACGGCGCAGGAAGCCGCCGAGGTGGCCGATGCGCGGCTGCACGAGCTGCAGGACCAGGTGCCGGTGCTGGACGAAGACCGCCGCACCCGCCAGGCCGATGTGAACACCCAGGGTGGCCGTCAGGCCGACCTGTCAGCCCGCATGGAGGCCCTCAAGGCATTGCAGGAGAAGGTGCGCACGGACGGCAAGCTCAAGCCCTGGCTGGCCCGGCACGGGCTGGACGGGCTGCAGGGCCTGTGGAGCCGCATCCACATCGAACAGGGTTGGGAAAACGCGCTGGAAGCCGCGCTGCGCGAGCGCATGAATTCGCTGGAGGTCAGCCGGCTGGAGATGGTGCGGTCGTTCGCGGCCGACGCGCCGCCGGCCAAGCTGGCGTTCTACAGCCCGCCTCTGGCCAGCGTGCCTGAAGCCACGGGCGCGCTGCCGCGCCTGGCCGACCTGCTGCGCCTGAATGATGCGGGGCAAAAGGCCCTGCTGGCCGGCTGGCTGCACGGCTGCTACACCGCCCCCAGCTTTGAAGAGGCGCTGGCCGCGCGCGACCGGCTGGGCGCCGGGGAAGTGATTTACGTGCAGAGCGGCCACGCCGTCACCGCCCACAGTGTGAGCTTTTACGCGCAGGACTCCGAGCAGGCCGGCTTGCTGGCGCGTGCCCAGGAAATCGAAAACCTGGACAAGCAGCTCAAGGCGCAGGCGCTGATCACGGAAGAAGCCCGCTCGGCCCTGGTGCGCGCGGAGGCGGCGTATTCCGACGCATCGCAGCGCCTGATCACCGCCCGCCGCGAAGCGGCCGAGGCGCAAAGCCGCGCCCATGAATTACAGGTGGAAACCCTGCGCATGACGCAACTGGCCGAGCAGACCCGCGCGCGCAGCGAGCAGATTGCCGCCGACCTGGCCGAAGTGGATGGCCAGCTGGAAGAGCTGCAGGAGCGCCGCGTCACGGCCGAGGCGCGCTTTGAGGAACTGGACATGCAGCTGGCCGACAGCCAGGAGCGCCACGCCCAGCTGGATGAGCGTGTGATCGAGGCCGAGCGCAAACTGGCCGAATGCCGTGAGCAGCAGCGCAGCCTGGAGCGTCAGGCCCAGGAGGCGGAGTTTGCCCAGCGCAGCCTGCAGGCGCGCCGCGGTGAGTTGAGCCGCGCGATTGAAACGGCCGACCAGCAGGCCGCGTCGCTGGTCACCGAAGAGCAGCGGGCCCAGGACGAACTGGCCCGCCTGACCGATGCCGCCGCGCAGGCCGGTCTGCAAAGCGCGCTGTCGGTCAAACTGGAACGCGAGCAGGCCCTGGGCGCCAAGCGCAGCGAATACGACGACCTGACCACCAAGCTGCGGGCCAGTGACGAACGCCGCCTGCAGCTGGAACGCGAACTGGACCCGCTGCGCCAGCGCATCACCGACATGCAGCTGAAAGAGCAGGCCGCGCGCCTGGGCCTGGAGCAATACGCCCAGCTGATGGCCGACGCCCAGGCCGACCTCGAAGCGGTGGCCCGCTCCATCCAGGAGGGCAACGTCCGCCTGGGTGGCCTGCAAGGCGAGATTGACCGGCTGCACCGCGAAGTTGCTGCGCTGGGCGCGGTCAACCTGGCCGCGCTGGAGGAATTGAGCACGGCGCGCGAACGCAAGCAGTTCCTGGACGCGCAATCGGCCGACCTGAACGAAGCCATGATCACGCTGGAAGACGCCATCCGCAAGATCGACGGCGAAACCCGCGAGCTGCTGGCCGGCACCTTCAACACCGTCAATGAGCACTTCGGCAAGATGTTCCCCGAGCTGTTTGGCGGTGGCCAGGCCAAGCTGGTCATGACGGGCGAGGAAATCCTCGATTCGGGCGTTCAGGTCATGGCCCAGCCGCCGGGCAAGAAAAACCAGACCATCCACCTGCTGTCTGGCGGCGAGAAGGCGCTGACCGCCATTGCGCTGGTGTTTGCAATCTTCCAGCTCAACCCTGCGCCGTTCTGCCTGCTGGACGAGGTGGACGCGCCGCTGGACGACGCCAACACCGAGCGCTATGCCAAGCTGGTGACGGCCATGAGCCGTGAAACGCAGTTCCTGTTCATCAGCCACAACAAGATCGCCATGGAAATGGCAGAACAGTTGATCGGCGTGACCATGCAGGAGCAAGGCGTGTCGCGCATCGTGGCGGTGGACATGGAGTCGGCCGTGTCGATGGCCGAAGCTGCGTGAGGGCACAGGTATGAGCAACCTCACACTGGGCCTGGCCATTCTGGGCGGCTTGGTCCTGGCCGCCGTGGTGGCGCACAGCGCCTGGACGTCGCGCCGCAACGCGCCCAAGCAGGCCGAGCCCCTGGCATCCGCCGCCAGCGGCGCGCCAGCCGAAGCCCCCCGGCTGGAGCCCGCGCTGGAGGCGGACGTGATGCCCCCGGCCGCGCCCGAAAAACGCCCCGGCCTGGACGCGCTGATCGACGTGATCGCCCCCATCGCGCTGGAGCATCCGGCGTCTGGCGACGCCGCGCTGGCCGCCATGCCGCCCACGCGCCGCGCCGGCAGCAAGCCGTTTGCGGTGGAGGGCTTCAACGACAACACGCGCCAATGGGAAACCCCGGCACCCGGCCAGCGCTACAGCGCCTTCCAGGCGGGGGTGCAGCTGGCCAACCGCGTGGGCGCGCTCAATGAGATCGAGTACTCCGAATTTGTCATGAAGGCCCAGGCCTTTGCCGACGCCATCAATGGCTCGCCCGAATTCCCCGACATGCTGCACGAGGTGGCGCGCGCGCGCGAGCTGGACCAGTTCGCCAGCGGCCACGACGCGCAGCTCAGCTTCACGCTGCGCGCGCGCAATGCCGCCTGGAGCCCCGGCTATGTGCTGCAGAACGCGGCGCGCCTGGGCTTCGTGCCCGGTGCCATCCCCGGGCGCATGGTGTTGCCGGCCAGCGTGGCCGGCATGCCGCCGGTGCTGGGCCTGGCCTTTGACACCCATGCTGCGCTGGCCGACGACCCCGCGCAGTCCGCCATCCGCGAAGTCACGCTGAGCCTGGACGTGCCCCAGGTGCAACGCAGCGAGCAGCCCTTTGTGCGCATGCGCGAATCGGCCATCACGCTGGCCGCCTCCATGGACGGCATCATCACCGACGACAACGGCCAGGTCATCCGCGTGGAAGGCCTGGACGTGATCGGCGCCGATCTGGAGCAGTTGTACGACACGCTGGACGCGCGCGATCTGTCGGCGGGGTCGCCCCTGGCGCGCCGGTTGTTTTCGTGATGGCGCAGCCGGACCTGTTCAGCAGCGCCGCACCCGACCCCGCCGCGCAACGCGTGGCCGAGCTGCACCGGGTGCTGCACCACCATGCCCACCGCTACTACGTGCTGGACGAACCCGAGATCCCGGACGCCGAGTACGACCGCCTGTTCAAGGAGCTGCAGGCCCTGGAGGCCGCGCACCCGCACCTGCTGACGCCCGATTCGCCCACGCTGCGCGTCGGCGGCAAGGCGCTGGACGCATTTGAAAAGGTACGCCACCGCGTGCCCATGCTGTCCATCCGCACCGAGACCGACATCGAGGCCACGGGCGCCCTGAATTTTGACGCCCGGGTGCGCCGGGAACTGGGCCTGGCGGAAGCTGATCCGCCGGTGGAATACGTGGCCGAACTGAAGTTCGACGGCCTGGCCATCAACCTGCGCTATGAAAACGGCGTGCTGGTGCAGGCCGCCACGCGCGGCGATGGCGAGATCGGCGAAGACGTCACGCCCAACATCCGCACCATCGGGCAAATCCCGTTGAAGCTCCCCGCAGATGCTCCCGCAGTACTGGAGGTCCGTGGCGAGGTCTACATGCGCCGCGACGACTTTGACCGGCTGAACGAACAGCAGCGCGAAAAGATCGCCCAGGGCCAGAGGAACGAAAAAACCTACGTCAACCCGCGCAATGCCGCCGCCGGTGCCGTGCGCCAGCTGGACTCCACCATCGCGCGCCAGCGGCCGCTGTCGTTCTTTGCCTATGGCTGGGGCGAGGTCACGCCGGTGGAGCAGGGCGGGCCGGACTTCCAGACCCAGTACGAAGCGCTACTCACGCTGAAGTCCTGGGGCTTTCCCGTGTCGGCCCGCACGACGCTGGCGCGTGGCGCGCAGGCGCTGGTGGCTTTTCACCAGGAAGTGGGCCAGGAACGCGACAGCCTGCCGTTTGACATCGACGGCGTGGTCTACAAGGTCAACAGCCTGGCGCTGCAGAAAGCGCTGGGCTTCGTCACGCGCGAGCCGCGCTGGGCCGTGGCGCACAAGTACCCGGCGCAGGAACAGCTCACGACAGTGCTGGACATCGACGTGCAGGTGGGCCGCACCGGCAAGCTCACCCCGGTGGCCAAGCTGGCGCCGGTATTCGTGGGCAACGTGACCGTGACCAACGCCACCCTGCACAACGAAGACGAAACCCGCCGCAAGGATGTGCGCATTGGTGACACGGTCATCGTGCGCCGGGCGGGCGACGTGATCCCGGAAGTGGTGTCGGTGCTGCTGGAGCGGCGCGTGGCCGGCGCGGCGCAGTTCACCATGCCGGCGCATTGCCCCATCTGCGGCAGCGCCGCGGTGCGCGAGGAAGGCGAGGCCAACCACCGCTGTACCGGCGGGCTGTTCTGCGGCGCGCAGCGCAAGCAGGCCATCCTGCACTATGCCCAGCGCCGCGCGGTGGACATCGAGAACCTGGGCGAGAAGCTGGTCGACCAGCTGGTGGACGGCGGCATCATCAAGACGCTGCCGGACCTGTATCGCATGGGGTTCACCGCGCTGGTGGCGCTGGACCGCATGGCCGAGAAATCCGCGCAGAACGTGCTGGACTCACTGGAAAAGGCCAAGCACACCACCTTGCCGCGCTTCCTGTTCGGCCTGGGCATCCGCCATGTGGGCGAGGCCACCGCCAAGGACCTGGCGCGCCACTTCGGCAAGCTGGACGCCATCATGGACGCCAGCGTGGAGCAACTGCTGGAGGTCAACGACGTGGGGCCGGTGGTGGCGCAAAGCATCCGCACGTTCTTCGAGCAGCCGCATAACCGGGAAGTGGTGGAGCAGCTGCGTGCTTGTGGCGTGCACTGGGAAGAGGGCGAGCCCGCTGCCCGCGCGCCCAGGCCGCTCACGGGCAAGACCATCGTGCTCACCGGCACGCTGCCCAGCCTGAGCCGCGACGAAGCCAAGGACCTGCTGGAAGCCGCTGGCGCCAAGGTGGCGGGTTCGGTCAGCAAGAAGACCGACTACGTGGTGGCGGGGGCCGAAGCCGGCAGCAAGCTGGACAAGGCCCGCGAACTGGGCGTGGCGGTGCTGGATGAGGATGGGCTGCGGGCGTTGCTGGCGCAGGAGCCTGCGGCCTGACAACGCTGTCGGTCCGGGGCCGTCCCTGGCCTGTCCTTGTTTCTGTACAATGTTTGGCATGCAAGCCATCACGTACACCCACGCCAGAAACCATCTCACGGCCACGATGGACAAGACCATCGAAGACCATGAGCCGGTGATCATCACCCGCCAGAACGGCGGCGCCGTGGTGATGATGTCGCTGGAGGACTTCCAGGCCTGGGAGGAAACTGCCTACCTGCTGAGCAGCCCCGCCAACGCGCGCAAACTCATGAAGTCGCTGGACGAAGCCAATCGCGGCAAGGCGCAACCCAAAGCCCTGTCGCAGCTACACAAACTGGCCGCCCGCTGAACCCGCGGCCATGGACATCCAGTTCACGCCCACAGCCTGGGCGGAATTTCAGGAGCTGCGCAAGCTTGACCGCAAGCTGTTCAGCCGCACGCTTGACCTGATTGAAGCGGTAACCCGCGAGCCTTTTGCAGGCATCGGAAAGCCCGAACCCCTGCGGCACCAACTGGCGGGTTGCTGGTCACGCCGCATCAACGACCGGCACAGGCTGGTGTACCGGGTGAACGGCAGGACGCTCGTCATCCTCAGCTGCATCTACCACTACGGCGAATAGCGCCGTCAGCGGTCACTGGCGTTTGCCGGGCTGGCTTGCGAAGGGGCACTTTCCGGCCGCGTCCACAGCCACACCAGCACCACCGCCATGCAGGCAATGGCCAGCCAGGCAGCCCAGCGGTTCGTCACAAACCACAAAAGCGACACGGCACTGGCGCTCATGACCACGGCGGCGGTCCATTTGGCGCGGCGGCGCACGACGCCTCCATGGCGCCAGTCGCGCAGGGACCGGCCGAAGTGCGGATGGCTCTCAAGCCAGGCCAGCAGCCGCGGCGAGCTGCGCGCCGCAGCCCAGGCCGACAGCAGCAGGAACGGCACCGTGGGCACCACGGGCAGGAACAGGCCCACCAAGCCCAGCGCCAGGCTGACCACGGCGACTGTCAGCAGCAGCCAGCGAACCGGCGTTGGCAGCGGGGCGGGCAGGGGTGCCGGCGCTGGCTGGGCGGGGGTGTTGGCGACGCTCAGGGGTTCAGGTGGCACCAGAGCATTGTGCCGCTATGCTCGAAGTTTTGGGCTCCAGCGCGCCTTATGACCGTTCACGAAATTCTCAAGATGGGTGACCCGCGCCTTTTGCGCGTGGCCCAGCCCGTACCGGCGTTTGACACGCCCGAGCTGCACCTGCTGGTGCGCGACATGTTCGAGACCATGCACGCTGTCAACGGCGCCGGCCTGGCCGCGCCCCAGATCGGGGTGGACCTGCAACTGGTGATTTTCGGGACAGACGCCGTCAACCCGCGTTACCCGGATGCACCGCCCGTGCCGCGCACCGTGCTGATCAACCCGGTGATCACTCCGCTGGGGGATGCCGAGGAGGATGGCTGGGAAGGCTGCCTGTCGGTGCCGGGCCTGCGTGGCGTGGTGCCGCGCTGGTCGCGCATCCGCTACACCGGGTTTGATCCCTACGGCGACCCGATTGATCGCGTGGCGGAGGGTTTCCATGCCAGGGTGGTGCAGCATGAATGCGATCACCTGATCGGCAAGCTGTATCCCATGCGCGTTCGTGACTTCACGAAATTCGGCTTCACCGAGGTGCTGTTTCCCGGGCTGGACGCGGCAGACGACTGACAGGACGCGGGATTCCGTGGTGGAAACTTCACTTCTACAACCGCTGCTGGCCGATGCGTTGGCTTTGCACCGGGCCGGCGAGCTTGCACGGGCGCAGGCCGTCTATCAGCAAATCCTTTCACTTGATCCGGAACATGCAGATGCAATGCATCTGATGGGGGTACTGGCTCAACAACGCGGGGACACAGGCGCTGCCCAACAGCTGATTGAGCAGGCCATTGACCTCAACGGCGCTGTGGCGACCTACCATGCCAACCTTGGCGCGGTGCTTCGCGAACGCGGCCGGCTGGAGGAGGCGGTGGGCAGTTACGAGCGGGCACTGGCGCTGGATCCCGCGCTCGCGAACGCGTGGTCCAACCTGGGCAGTGCGCTGCGCGAATGCGGTGAACCCGACAGGGCCGTTGAGTGTTGCGAGCGCGCTTTGCAGTTACAGCCGGTTTTTCCGCAAGCATGGTCCAACCTGGGCAGTGTGATGGCCGACCAGGGACGCCTGGCGGCGGCGGCCTCGTATTACCAGAAAGCACTCGCGGTTTCGCCCGACTATCCCGAGGCCCTGTACAACCTGGGCAACGTGCGCATGGAACAGGCGCGGCACGAGGAGGCCATAGAGCTGTACACGCGCGCGCTGGCTTTGCGTCCCGGCTACCGGGCCGCTTTCAGCAACTTGTTGTTCTGTCTCAACTACCACGGCGGCGTCACACCGCAGCAAGTGCTTGACGCCCATCAGCTATGGGACAGACGGTTTGCTGGCGCGATCACCGCCACGCATGCCAACAACCCTGACCTTGGGCGGAAGTTGCGTGTCGGGTACGTGTCGCCCGACTTCCGGCGGCATTCCGTGGCGTTCTTCGTGGAGCCGCTGTTCGAAGCCTTCGACGCCGGCAGTTTTGAAGTGTTCTGCTATTCACAGGTGGCGCAGCCGGATGCGGTGACACGCCGCCTTCAGTCGTTAGTGTCCCATTGGCGCGACACCACGCGAATGGGCGATGCCGAAATGGCAGAACTCATTCGGGCGGACGGCATTGACATCCTGGTGGACCTCGCGGGTCACACCGCCGGCAACCGTCTGCAGGTGTTCAGCGCCAAGCCGGCGCCAGTGCAGATCAATTGGCTTGGCTATCCGCACAGCACAGGCCTGCGGGCCATGGACTATCGCATCGTTGACGCCATCAGTGATCCCCCGGATGGGGGAGTGCCTTCGCTGACCACGGAAAAGCTGTTGCGGCTGGCTCATGGATTTTTATGTTACAAACCGCCGCCCGTTGCGCCCAAGCCTTGCGATCCACCCCTCTTGCGCAACGGTTACGTTACTTTCGGGTCCTTCAACAACCCCAGCAAGTTGAGCATCCAAGCCATCGAGGCTTGGGCCCAGGTCTTGCGCGAAGTCAAGGGGTCACGGCTGTTGCTCAAGGGCAAGGCGTTTTCCGACGCCGCGACGCGTGATGCGCTGGTAGGGCAGTTCGGGCAGCGGGGCATTGCGGCGCAACGCATCAACATACTCGGAATGCTGGACAGCGTGACTGATCACCTGTCTCTGTACAACGACATGGATATTGCCCTGGATCCGTTTCCATACAACGGAGCGACAACGACATGCGAGGCACTCTGGATGGGGGTTCCGGTCGTGTGTCTGATGGGGGACCGGCATGCGGCCCGGGTTGGCGCCAGCCTCCTGACGCACATCGGCCGGTCCGAATGGGTGGCGGCATCGGCAAAGGACTACGTGGGACGCGCTGTACAGCTGGCCGGGGATCCAGCGGCGCTCATCCACTGGCGCTCAATGCTGCGGGACACAATGGCGGCCTCGCGCCTGTGTGACAAAACAGCATTTGCACGCGAGATGGAAGCAAATTTGCGCCATGCCTGGACTGCATGGTGCGCGGCCCAAGGTGCTGGCGGATGAATTGATCGCATGTGCACAACGCGATTGCGGATCGTTGTGCCCGGGGGGAGTCCTCTGCAAAGCGGCGGCCCGCAGAGGGTTTCGTCAGGTGGCCGGAGCCAGCGCCTCCAGCAGCTCGGTTTCTATCTCGATCTGCGCCCTGTTCTGCTGCAGTTCGGGCCCGTCGATCAGGAAGGTGTCTTCCACCCGCTCGCCCAGCGTGGTGACCTTGGCCAGCTGCAGGTTCAGCTTGTGGCGGGCCAGCACGCGGGCCACGCTGTACAGCAGGCCTGCGCGGTCGCTGGCCGAGATGCTCAGCAGCCAGCGCTGGGCCTTTTCGTCCGGCGCCAGTTGCACACGGGGCGCCACCGGAAAGCTCTTGACCCTGCGCGAAACCCGCCCGCGGCTGGGCGGGGGCAGGGGGCCAGGCTCTTCAATGGTGTGGTCCAGCTCGCTTTCGACCATGCCAATCAGCTCGCGGTAGTGCTCGGGCAGCATGGGCGTCACGACCTGGAAGGTGTCCAGCGCATAGCCGTTGGCGGCGGTGTGGACCTTGGCGTCCAGGATGCTGAAGCCGGCCTGGTCAAAGTAGCCGCAGATGCGGGCAAACAGGTCGGTCTGGTCGGGCGTGTACACCAGCACCTGCAGGCCTTCGCCCACGGCAGAGCGGCGCGCGCGCACGATGCATTTGGCCGTGCCCACATGGCGTGACAGCATGCGCGTGTGCCAGGCGATGTCGCCCGCGTCGTGGCGCATGAAGTAGCCCACGTCCAGGGTGTCCCAGAGCTTCTTGTGGGCTTCATGGGGCAGCGCGTGCAGCGCCAGCATGACCAGCGCGTCGCGCTTGCGCGCTTCGACCTCGGCGTCCGGGTCGGGCGCACGGCCACCCAGCACGCGCAGCGTGTAGCGGTACAGGTCTTCCAGCAGCTTGCCTTTCCAGGCGTTCCAGACCTTGGGGCTGGTGCCGCGGATGTCGGCCACCGTCAGCAGGTACAGCGCCGTCAGGTAGCGTTCGTTGCCCACGCGCTTGGCAAAGGCGGCAATCACATCGGGGTTGCTCAGGTCTTCCTTCTGGGCAATGCGGCTCATGGTCAGGTGCTCGTGCACCAGGAATTCAATGAGCCTGCATTCATCGCGGTGCACGCCGTGCTGGCGGCAAAAGGCCCGCACGTCGCGCGCGCCCAGCTCGGAATGGTCGCCGCCACGGCCCTTGGCAATGTCATGGAAAAGCGCCGCCGCGTACAGGATCCAGGGCTTGTCCCAGCCGGCGGCCAGCTGCGAGCAGAACGGGTATTCATGGGCGTGCTCGACGATGAAGAACCGCCGCACATTGCGCAGCACCATGAGGATGTGCTGGTCCACCGTGTACACGTGGAACAGGTCGTGCTGCATCTGGCCCACGATCTTGCGGAACACCCACAGGTAGCGCCCCAGCACCGAGGTCTGGTTCATCAGCCGCATGGCGTGCGTGATGCCCTTGGGCTCCTGCAGGATGGCCATGAACAGCTGGTGGTTCACCGGGTCGTTGCGGAACTTGCTGTCCATGATGTCGCGCGCGTTGTACAGCGCGCGCAGCGTGCGTGCCGACAGGCCCTTGATGCCCACGGTGCGCTGGTACAGCAAAAAGGTTTCCAGGATCGCGTGCGGGTTCTTCTGGTACAGGTCGTCGCTGGCCACCTCCAGCATGCCGGCCTTGTCCGAAAAACGGCCGTTGATCGGGCGTGGCTCGTGGGTGCTGGGGTTCAGCCGTTCCTCGATGTTCAGCAGCAGGATCTGGTTGAGCTGGGTCACGGCCTTGGCCGCCCAGTAATAGCGCTTCATGAGCGCCTCGCTCGCGCGGGCCACCAGCCGGCCGTCGGGCGACATGTCGTTGGTGTAGCCGAATGATTCCGCCACGGCGGTCTGCAGGTCAAACACCAGCCGGTCCTCGCGCCGGTGGGCCAGCAGGTGCAGCCGCGCGCGGATCAGGCTCAGCAGCGCTTCGTTGCGCTTGATCTGCAGTGCCTCGAATGGCGTGGCCAGGCCGCTTTTGGCCAGCTCGTCCCAGGTCTTGCCAAAGCCGGCTGCCCGGGCCACCCACAGGATGACCTGCAGGTCGCGCAGGCCGCCGGGGGATTCCTTGCAGTTGGGCTCCAGCGAATAGGGCGTGTTTTCAAACTTGGTGTGGCGCTGGCGCAGCTCCAGCGTCTTGGCCACGAAGAACGCCTGCGGGTCGATGCCGGCCTCGAACTGGCGGGCAAACTGGCCGTACAGCCTGCGGTTGCCGGCTACCAGGCGGGATTCCAGCAGCGAGGTCTGCACCGTCACGTCCTTGGCGGCCTCGGCCACGCAATCGGCCAGCGTGCGCACGCTGGAGCCGATTTCAAGCCCGCTGTCCCAGCAGCTGCCAATGAAGCCTTCGAGCTTGCGCTTGAGGGCCTCGTCGGCGTCGGGCGATACGCCATCGGGCATGAGCAGCAGAACGTCCACGTCGGAGTGGGGAAACAGCTCGCCACGGCCAAAGCCGCCCACGGCGATCAGCGCGAAGCCCGGCGGGAAGCCCGCGTGGTCCCACAGCGCGCGCAAGGCCTCGTCGGCCAGCCCCGCCAGCTGCTGCAGCAGCCGGCGGATGCCCCGCGTGGACGCGCCGCTGGCCTGCACCGTCTGCAGCAGCGCGGCCTTTTTGGCGCGGTAGCCGTCGCGCAGCGCCTGGGCTGGCTGGGTCCCGTGGGGCCGCTGAGGCGCCTCGCTCGCCTGGTGGTTGGCCATGGCCCTATGCCGTGGCGGGGGCTGGGGCTGCGGCCGCCACGAAGGCCGGCGGCGGCGGGCTGCCGGCGGACAGCGTCAGCACCTCGTAGCCGGTCTCGGTCACCAGGATGGTGTGTTCCCACTGGGCGGACAGCGAATGGTCCTTGGTGACGATGGTCCAGCCATCGCCCATTTCCTTGATGTCCTTGCGCCCGGCGTTGATCATGGGCTCGATGGTGAAGGTCATGCCGGGCTTGAGCTCTTCCAGCGTGCCGGGCTTGCCGTAGTGCAGCACCTGCGGCTCTTCGTGAAAGACCTTGCCGATGCCGTGGCCGCAGAATTCGCGCACCACGCTGTAGCCGTTGCTTTCAGCGAATTTCTGGATGGCAAAGCCGATGTCACCCAGCCGCGCGCCGGGCTTGACGCGCACGATGCCGTGCCACATGGCTTCATAGGTGATGGCGCACAGGCGTTTGGCGGCGATGGAGGCGTCGCCAATGATGTACATGCGGCTGTTGTCGCCAAACCAGCCGTCCCTGGTGATCACGGTGACATCAATGTTCATGATGTCGCCCTTCTTGAGCGGCTTGTCGTTGGGGATGCCGTGGCACACCACGTGGTTGAGCGAGGTGCACAGCGACGCCGGGTAGGGCGGGTAGCCGGGTGGCTGGTAGCCCAGCGTGGCAGATTTCGTGCCCTGGACGTTGACCATGTAGTCAGCGGCCAGGCGGTCGATTTCACGCGTGGTGACGCCGGGCTTGACGTGTGGCGTCAGGTAGTCCAGCACCTCGGAGGCCAGCCGGCAGGCCTCGCGCATGCCGCGCACCCCTTCGGCGTCTTTGTAGGTAATGCTCATGGGGCAGGATTATCCCATTCGATGAAATTCCCCGCAGGTAGAATCAAGGGTTTTCACGGGGCTGCCCATTCAGCGCGGCGCCGGACCGGTTTCCAAGACCTCCTCAAGGCCACCACGTGACCCTGCACATCACCCAGTTTGAGGGCGGCAACGCCCTCAGCGACTTCCGAGTCCAGCAACTTCTTCCGCGCCTGCAAGCCATCCATGACCGCATCACCGGGATCGCGGCGCGCCATGTGCACCTGGTGGCATCAGACACCCCGCCGCCTGAGGGCGACAAGGCCCGGCTGGCCTCGCTGCTGGTCTACGGCGACCCGTACAGCGGCCCCATCGACGGCGAGCTGATCGTCGTCACGCCCCGTTTCGGCACTGTGTCGCCCTGGGCAAGCAAGGCCACCGACATCGCCCACAACTGCGGCATCGCCATCAAGCGGGTGGAGCGCATTACCGAATACCGGCTGACGGTCAAGACCGGCCTGCTGGGCGGCGGCGCCCTGGGCGACGCCCAGCGCGCCGCCGTGGCGGGCCTGCTGCACGACCGCATGACTGAAAGCGCCATGTTCGACCGGGCGCAGGCGCTCAACCTGTTCACCGAGCTGCAACCCGCCCCCATGGAGTACGTGGACGTCCTGGGCGGTGGCCGCCCCGCGCTGGTGCACGCCAACACCCAGTTCGGCCTGGCACTGGCCGACGACGAGATTGACTACCTGCTGGCTGCGTTCACCGGCCTGGCGCGCAACCCCACGGATGTGGAACTGATGATGTTCGCCCAGGCCAACAGCGAACACTGCCGCCACAAGATCTTCAACGCGGCCTTCACCATTGACGGCGTGGCGCAGGACAAGAGCATGTTCGGCATGATCCGCCACACCCACCAGACCAGCCCGCAGCACACCGTGGTGGCCTATTCAGACAACGCCTCGGTCATGGAGGGCGGCCAAGTGCAGCGCTTCTGGCCGGGCAATGACCGCCGCTACGGCACCACGGCGGCCACGCACCATGTGCTGATGAAGGTCGAGACGCACAACCATCCCACGGCCATCAGCCCATTCCCCGGCGCCAGCACCGGCGCGGGCGGCGAAATCCGCGACGAAGGCGCCACGGGCCGTGGCTCCCGGCCCAAGGCGGGCCTGACAGGGTTCACCGTATCAAAGCTCTGGCCCGAAGCATCAGGCGACGCCTTAGGCAAGCCCGGCCACATTGCCAGCCCCCTGCAGATCATGACCGAAGGCCCGCTGGGCGGCGCCGCATTCAACAACGAATTCGGCCGTCCCAACCTGCTGGGCTACTTCCGCGAGTACGAGCAGACCGTCACCAGCGACGTGGACAGCATCCGCCGTGGCTACCACAAGCCCATCATGATCGCCGGCGGCCTGGGTACGATCGACGCGCGATTGACCCAGAAAATTGAATTCCCGCCGGGCACGCTGCTGATCCAGCTGGGCGGGCCGGGCATGCGCATCGGCATGGGTGGCGGTGCCGCCAGCTCCATGGCCACGGGCGCCAACGCCGCCGAGCTGGACTTTGACTCGGTGCAGCGCGGCAACCCGGAAATCGAGCGCCGCGCGCAGGAGGTCATCAACCACTGCTGGGCACAAGGGGATGCCAACCCCATCCTGGCTATCCATGACGTGGGCGCGGGCGGCCTGAGCAACGCCTTCCCGGAGCTGACCAACGACGCGGGCCGCGGCGCGCGCTTTGACCTGCGCGCCGTGCCGCTGGAAGAATCCGGCCTGGCGCCGAAGGAAATCTGGTGCAACGAAAGCCAGGAACGCTATGTGATGGCGATCGCGCCGCAATCGCTGGAGCAGTTCAAGTCGTTTTGCGAGCGGGAGCGCTGCCCGTTCGCCGTGGTGGGTGTGGCGACGGAAGAACGGCAACTGGTCGTGGCTGACGAGGGCGCCGCCAGCCCCGTGGACATGCCTATGAACGTACTGCTGGGCAAGCCGCCCAAGATGCACCGCGATGTGAAGACAATCGCCCGCCAGTTCCAGCCGATGGATCTGACGGGCGTGAAGCTGCAGGACGCCGCCATCGCCGTGCTGAGCCACCCGACGGTGGCTTCCAAGCGCTTCCTCATCACCATCGGCGACCGCACCGTGGGCGGTTTGAGCCACCGCGACCAGATGGTGGGCCCCTGGCAGGTGCCCGTGGCCGATTGCGCGGTCACGCTGGCTGACTTCACCGGCTTTGCCGGCGAGGCCATGAGCATGGGCGAGCGCACCCCGCTGGCTGCCATGAACGCCCCGGCGTCCGGCCGCATGGCGGTGGCCGAGGCCATCACCAACCTGCTGGCAGCGCCGATCGAGCTTTCGCGTGTCAAGCTGTCGGCCAACTGGATGGCGGCCTGCGGTGAACCGGGCGAGGACGCGGCCCTGTATGAAACGGTCCGTGCCGTGGGCATGGAGCTGTGCCCGGCGCTGGGCATCAGCATTCCGGTGGGCAAGGACAGCCTGTCCATGCGCACCCAATGGCAGGACGGTGACAGCCAGATGAAGGTCACATCCCCCGTCAGCCTGATCGTCAGCGCGTTTGCCTCGCTGGCCGACGTGCGCGGCACGTTCACGCCGCAGCTGGACGCCACCGAGGCCGACACCACGCTGGTGCTGGTGGACCTGGGCCGCGGCCGGAACCGCCTGGGCGGCAGCGTGCTGGAACAGACGCTGAACCAGGCCGGCACCGACGCTGCCGGCGTGCCCGACCTGGAGCAGCCGCAGGACCTGGTGAACCTGGTCAACGCGGTGAATGCGCTGCGCGCCAAAGGCCAGGTGCTGGCTTACCACGACCGCAGCGACGGCGGCCTGTTTGCGGCAGCCGCCGAAATGGCCTTTGCCGGCAATGTGGGCGTGGCGCTGAACGTGGACATGCTGGTACTGGAAGGCGACGGCATCAACGACAGCCGCATGGACACCGGTGACGCCAAGAACTGGGCCGGCCAGGTGGGCGCCCGGCGCGAGGAGCTCACGCTGCGGGCGCTGTTCAGCGAAGAGCTGGGCGTGCTGCTGCAGGTGCGCACGGCTGAACGCAACGCCGTCATGCAGACCTTGCGCGAGCACGGGCTGAGCGCCTTCAGCCATTTCGTCGGCAAGACCCGTCCCACGTCATCCACGATGGACGCGGGCAAGGGCGAACTGCAGGTCTGGCGCGACACCAAGGCCGTGTTCAGCGCGAAGCTGTCCGACCTGCACCAGGTCTGGGACAGCGTGAGCTGGAAGATCTGCCGCCAGCGCGACAACCCCGCGGGCGCCGATGCCGAGCACGCCGCCGCCGGTGACCCGGCCAACCCCGGCCTGCACGTTTTCCTGCCTGCCGCCATGGCCACCGCCGCACCTGCGGCGCCGGCTGTCCACACCGCCCGGCCCAGGGTGGCGATCCTGCGCGAACAGGGCGTCAATTCGCATGTGGAGATGGCCTACACCTTCACCGAGGCGGGCTTTGAGGCCCACGACGTGCACATGACCGACCTGCAAGCGGGCAGGGCGCGCCTGTCGGACTTCAAGGGCGTGGTGGCCTGCGGCGGCTTCAGCTACGGCGACACATTGGGCGCGGGCATCGGCTGGGCGCGCAGCATCACCTTCAATCCGGTGCTGGCCGACCAGTTCAAGGCCTTTTTTGGCCGCGCCGACACCTTCGGCCTGGGTGTGTGCAACGGCTGCCAGATGTTTGCCGAGCTGGCCGACATCATTCCGGGCGCCGACGCCTGGCCGCGTTTCACCACCAACCGCAGCGAGCGCTTCGAGGCGCGCCTGTCCATGGTGGAGGTGCTGGAATCACCCAGCCTGTTCTTCGCAGGCATGGCCGGCGCGCGGCTGCCGATCGCGGTGGCGCATGGCGAGGGCTATGCCAACTTCGCCCACCGCGGCGACCCGGCCCGTGTGATTGGCGCCATGCGCTATGTGGACAACACCGGTGCACCGACCGAGGCTTATCCCTTCAACCCCAATGGCAGCCCGGGCGGCCTGACCTCCGTGACCACGGCCGATGGCCGCTTTACTGCGCTCATGCCACACCCCGAACGCGTGTTCCGCAACATCCAGATGAGCTGGACGCCGGGCGACCGCAGCGCCCACAGCCCCTGGATGCAGATCTGGCACAACGCCAGGCGCTGGGTGGGGTAAGGGACGACAGCCCCGCTCCAAGGGTGTGGCTGGCGGCAAGCACGGATTGACGCGGCGCCGCGGGCGTGCAAGATCGGTGCTGATTGCCACGGACCCGCGATGAACGCCACCACCAACCCCATGCCCACTGGCCCGCAGGCCGGCGGGCGGCTGCATGCGCTGCGCTGGCGCGATCCTTTCACCTGGCTGGCCGCGGGCGCGCGCGACCTGGCCGCCGCCTGGCGCGTGTCGCTGGTGTTCGGGGTGTGTTTCTGGCTCATGGCCGTGGTGCTGGGCGCGGTGTTTCGCAGCCTGCCCGAATACACCATGTCCTTTGTGTCGGGCTGCTTCCTGGTGGGGCCGTTCCTGGCCATGGGCCTGTATGAGTCAAGCCGCCGCCGCGCCATGGGCGAGCCGCAGGACCTGGGCGCGTCCCTGACCTGCTGGGACACCCACCTGGGCAGCATGGGCATGCTGGTCCTGGTGCTGGTCGTGCTGGAACTGCTCTGGGGCCGGGCGTCACTGGTGGTGTTTGCGGTGTTCTTCAACACCGGCATGCCATCCACCACGGGCGTGGTGCAGGCCATCTTCAACCCCGAGAACTGGGAATTCGTTGCCGTGTATTCGGTGGTGGGCGGCGTATTCGCAGCGCTGGTGTTTTCCACCTGCGTGGTGTCTATCCCCATGATCCTGGACCGCGACACCGACGCCATCACCGCCGGCCTGACCAGCATCCAGGTGGTGCTGGGCCATCCCGGCGTGATGCTGCTGTGGGGCGCGCTGATCGTGGCGTTGCTGCTGGCGGCCATGGCGCTGCCCTGGGCACTGGGCGTGTTGCTGATCGGGCCCTGGCTGGGGCATGCGAGCTGGCATGCCTATCGGGGCAGCGTGCGCTGACGTGAATCCTTTACACCCCGGCCGCGTCAATCCGCACTAGCATGGCGTATTTTCGCAACCGAAGGCAAGCATGCCATTCGACATCCGCATTGACCGCCACGCCGAGTACGTGAAGTTCTCGGTCGAGGGAACGGCGTCCATGCCCAACTTCATCGCGCTGGTCGACACGGCGGAGGCTGAAACCATTTTCTGGTCGGACCGCAACGCGCTGTTCGACCTGCGTGCGGTGCAGGACGAGCTGACACCTGAAGAGCAGGTGTTCCTGGGCGAACTGGTCGGGCGCAACCTTGCGCACCTGGACCGCCTGGCCTCCGTGGTGCCCGTGCAGCGCCTCACCCGCCGCAGCGAGGGTGCGGCCCAGCAGATGGGGGTACGCCTGCGTGTGTTTGTTGACGAGCAGGAAGCCGCGCAATGGCTGGTGGAAGGCTACGAGCAATCCGCCCCCACCCAGCTGCAGGAGGCCGAAGGCCTGCGGCGCCTGCTGGACGGCCGCGAAATTGACTGACGAAGGAACACGGATGACCAAGGTGGTGCTGATCGGTGCGCCGGCAGACGTGGGCGCCAGCGTGGCGGGCTGCCGCATGGGGCCCGATGCCTTGCGCGTGGCTGGCCTGGCGCAGGCCCTGCGCGCCCAGGACGCCGAGGTGGAAGACTGGGGCAACCTGCCCATGCCCGCGCCCGGGGCGGTACCGCCGCAGGTGGCCGCCAGCGCGCGCGGCCTCGACGAAGTGGTGGGCTGGAACCGCGCGATTGATGACGCCGTGACGCGGGCGCTGGGCGGCGGGGCCGTGCCGCTGCTCATGGGCGGCGACCACAGCCTGGCCATCGGCTCCATCAGCGCCATGGCGCGCCATTGCCGGGCCCATGGCAAGCTGCTGCGCGTGATCTGGCTGGACGCCCATGCCGACGTCAACACGGCAGACAGCAGCGAAAGCGGCAACCTGCACGGCATGCCGGTGTCGTGCCTGCTGGGCCATGGGCCAGCTGCGCTCACGGGCTGGAGCGGCGAGCGCGCGGCCATCCGCGCCGATGCGATTGATTTCGTGGGCATCCGCTCGGTGGACGCCGCCGAGCGCCGCGCGATCCGGCAGCTGGACCTGCAGGTGTTTGACATGCGCCACCTGGACGAGCACGGCATGCGCAACACCATGACCGAGGTGCTGCAGGACGTGGACGAACATACGCACCTGCACGTGAGCTTTGACGTGGATTGCCTGGACCCGGCTGACGCCCCCGGCGTGGGCACGGCCGTGCCCGGCGGCCCCACTTACCGCGAAATGCAGCTGTGCATGGAAATGATTGCCGACACGGGCCGGCTGGGCTCGCTGGACGTGGTGGAAGTCAACCCCGCCATGGACACGCGCAACCGCACCGCGCAGCTGGCGGTCGACCTGGTGGCCAGCCTGTTTGGCAAATCGACGCTGATGCGCTGAATCAGGAACGGCTGGCCGCCGCGGCCGGCCGGGTGCGGTAAAACGTCATGGGCACGGCGGTGGCCTCGGCCATGTCACGCTCGCGCTGGTTCATCACGGACTTTTTCATCTTGCCCACCACGTGCATTTCGCAGGGCTTGCAGTCAAAGCGCAGTGTCAGCTTTTCCTTGCCGTTCACAAGCTGCATGGGCTCGGCCTTGATCGTGCCCTTGACGCCGATCACACCCTTGGCCTGCTTGGGGCACAGGCTCATGGACCAGCGTACGCAATGCTTGGTGATCATCAGGCTGACTTCGCCTTCTTCCTCGTGGCTCTCATACGCCGCGCCGATCACCTTGACGCCGTGCTTTGCATAGAAGTCCCGCGCCTTGCTGTTGAACACATTGGCCAGGTAGGTCAGGGTGTCTTCGGGGTAGGGCACGGGCGGTTGCACCGGCTGGGCCCGCTGGGGCCGCTGGTAGCCGGCGGCGCGCGCGGCCTCCAGTGCGGCGGCGGCGTCGCGGCGCAGCGGGTTGAGCACCGACGCGGGGACGAACCAGGGTTGGCTCAGGTTCAGCTGGATGTCCAGCGGCTCGAAGATCGTGCCGCCAAAGCGCCCCAGGTGCTCACGCAGGCTGGCCTCGGCCGTGGCCGGGTCGCGCGCGGGCTGCAGGGCCTGGGCCACGTCGGCGGTGCCGGTGTAGCCGTCTTCGTCGGTCAGCGTCAGGCTCAGGCCGTGGGCTGTTTCAGCCAGGCTGGCCCACACGCCAATGCGCCGGTCGCTGGACTTTTTGTCCAGCGTGCGCACCCAGTCCATGTCGCGGTTGCGGTTGATCTCTGTGCCGCGGCGCAGGTCTTTCAGGCCCGCAACCGGGTCCTTGGGGTACACGCGCCAGTGGCCCTTGGCCTGCCCGTTGTTACCTGCGGGCTCGGCGCGGTTGATGGCCAGGCCCACCAGTTCCTTTTGCAGGTCGTAGTAGCACAGGCCGTCGCCGTTGTGCAGCACGGTGGCCGGGTCGCTGCATTCCAGCTCCACCCAATCCGGGCCCACCTTGCTGACCCAGCCGATGGCCTGGCCCGGGTTCTTGGGCGTGTCAAACGCGCCGATGTCGTCCTTGCGGCCATTGACGAAGTAATCGGTGAATTCGCGGTTGAAGTTCTGGTTGGGGTCGGGCGTGAAGGTGAAGGTGGTGCGCCCGCTGGAGGCGCGCGCCAGCGGCTGGGCTGACCCTTCGCGCGCCTCAATCACTTCGTCAATCAGCTTGCGGTAATGGGCCGTGATGTTCTTGACATAGGCCATGTCCTTGTAGCGGCCTTCTATCTTGAAGCTGCGCACCCCGGCGTCAATCAGCGCGGCCATGTTGGCGCTCTGGTTGTTGTCCTTCATGGACAGCACGTGCTTTTCGTGCGCGACGATGCGGCCCTGGCTGTCGATCACTTCGTAAGGCAGGCGGCAGGCCTGCGAACAGTCGCCCCGGTTGGCGCTGCGCCCGGTGTGGGCATGGCTGATGAAGCACTGGCCGCTGTAGGCCACGCACAGCGCGCCATGCACGAAAAACTCCAGCTTGCAGCGCTCAGCATCCAGCGCGGCGTGGATGTCGCGGATCTGCTCGATCGTCAGCTCGCGCGCCAGCACGATCTGCGAGAAGCCGGCGTCCTGCAAAAAGCGGGCCTTGTCCACGGTGCGGATGTCGGTCTGGGTGCTGGCGTGCAGCTGGATGGGGGGCAGGTCGATCTCGAGCAGGCCCATGTCCTGCACGATCAGCACGTCGGCGCCTGCGTTGTACACGTCCCAGGCCATCTGGCGGGCGGGTTCCAGCTCGTCGTCGCGCAGGATGGTGTTGAGCGTGATGAAGATGCGGCTGCCAAAGCGGTGGGCATGCTTGCACAGCCGCTCGATGCTGCGCAGGTCGTTGCCCGCGCTGGCGCGTGCGCCAAAGCCGGGGCCGCCGATGTACACCGCATCGGCGCCATGGTTGATGGCTTCGATGCCGATGTCGGCGTCGCGGGCGGGGGCCAGCAGTTCAAGCTGGTGACTGAGCAGGGACATGGAGCCGGATTTTAAAGGGCAGGGCTCTACACTTGCCGCCATGACCGCCCAACGCTTCGACGCCATTGATGCCCTGCGGGGACTGGCCATCGTCTGGATGACGGTTTTCCATTTCTGCTTTGACCTCAACCATTTCGGCTGGCTGAAAGAGGACTTTTACCGCGACCCGTTCTGGACATGGCAGCGTACTGCCATCGTGAGCCTGTTCCTGTTCTGCGCCGGGCTGGGGCAGGCGGTGGCCGTGGCGCAGGGGCAAAGCGCGGCCCGGTTCTGGAAACGCTGGGCGCAGGTGGCCGGTTGCGCGCTGCTGGTCACGGCGGGTTCGTACTTCATGTACCCCAAGAGCTTCATTTACTTTGGCGTGCTGCATGGCATTGCGCTCATGCTGATCGTGGTGCGGTTCACGGCGGGGTGGGGCGCCTGGCTGTGGCTGCTGGGGGCGCTGGCCATTGGGGCCAAATTCATCGCATGGCAATTGCACGGCGCGGGCTGGCTGCCCGAGGTGCTGAACACCCCGGCGCTGAACTGGCTGGGCCTGATCGGGCGCAAGCCCATCACCGAAGACTATGTGCCGCTGCTGCCCTGGCTGGGGGTGATGTGGTGGGGCATGGCGGCGGGGCAATGGCTGCTGACGCGGCGGCCCGCCTGGGTGGCGGTGGCCCTGCCCGCAGGCGCCACGCCGCTGGCCTGGCTGGGCCGCTGGAGCCTCAGCTGGTACATGCTGCACCAGCCGGTGCTGATCGGCATGCTGATGGCGGCCAAGGCGCTTGCTTCATGAAAAAGGCGGCCCGCGGGCCGCTTTCTCTTCTGCCATCCCGGACTTGATCCGGGATCCATGGATTGCGGATCGAGTCCGCAATGACAAACCGGGTTACTCGATCTTGGCCTTGGCGCGCAGGTCGTCCTGGAACTTCGCCAGCTTCTGCTGCTGCAGCTGCTGGGCGATCTGGGGCTTGACCTCTTCCAGCTTGGGCAGCTGCGCTTCGCGCACGTCGTCCAGGCGGATCACGTGAAAGCCGAACTGGCTCTTGACCGGCGCGTCGGTGGTCTGGCCCTTGTTGAGCTTGATCATGGCGCTGGAGAACTCGGGCACATAGCTGCTGGCATTGGCCCAGTCCAGGTCACCGCCGTTGGCGCCGGAGCCCGGGTCCTTGGACTGCTTCTTGGCGATGTCGTCAAACTTGCCGCCCTTTTTCAGGCTGGCGATGATGGCCTTGGCCTCGTCTTCCTTTTCCACCAGGATGTGGCGGGCACGGTATTCCTTGCCGCCGTTGGCCGCGACGAACTTGTCGTATTCAGCCTTGATGTCGGCGTCGGTCACCGGGTTTTTCTTCTGGTAGTCGGCAAACAGCTCGCGGATCAGCAGGGTCTGGCGGGCCAGGTCCATCTGGTTCTTGTAGTCGTCCGTAGCGTCCAGGCCGAGCTTTTGCGCTTCCTGCATGAAGATTTCGCGCGCAATGACTTCGTCCTTGAGCTGGCCCTGCATCTCAGGCGTGACGGGGCGGCCGGACTTGGCGATCTGCTGGGCCAGTGCGTCGGCGCGCGACTTGGGCACGGGCTTGCCGTTGACGATGGCCAGGTTTTGCGCCGCGGCGGGCAGGGCGAATGCGCCAATCAGGGCGGCCGCTGCGACAGCGGTCAGGTAACGGTTCTTCATAGGGATATCCTGAGGTTCAGAGAATTTCGATCGCCAGGGCATGCACGCCCCGGTCAATAAAAAGTTGCAGCGCATCATACACAAGGCGATGCCGCGCCACGCGGGGCTTGCCGGTAAACAAAGGTGAAGCAATCCGCACCCGGAAATGGGTGCCGGACCCGGTGCCGTCCGCGCCTGCATGGCCCGCATGCGCGGCGCTTTCGTCCAGCACTTCGAGCTGGGTGGGCGCCAGGAGTTCCTGCAGCCGCGCCTGCATGGCGGCGGCCGTGACGCCCGTGCTCATGATTCATTGGCCTTTTTGGCCGGGGCGGGTTCGTCGTCGGATTTGAGGTACTTGCCCAGGTACAGCGCCTGGCCCACCACAAACACCGCCATCAGGCCCAGCCCGCCAAACAGCTTGAAATTGACCCAGGCGTCGGTGCTGAAGGTGTAGGCCACCCACAGATTGATCACACCCATGACGGCAAAAAAGCCGGTCCAGCTCCAGTTCATGACGCGCCAGGCGTCGTCCGGCAGCTCCATCTGGGCGCCCATCAAGGACTTGAGCAGGTTCTTCTTGAACAGCAGCTGGCCCACCAGCAGCGCGCCGCCCATCAGCCAGTACAGCACGGTGGGCTTCCATTTAATGAAGGTTTCGTTGTGGGCAATGATGGTGGCACCGCCGAACAGCACGATCACGCCCAGGCTGACCCATTGCATGGGTTCGATCTTGCCGACCTTGTAACGCAGGTAGGCAATCTGTGCGATGGTGGCCACGATGGCCACGCCAGTGGCCACGTAGATGTCGGCGAACTTGAACGCGACAAAGAACAGGATGATGGGGAAAAAGTCGATCAGCAGCTTCATGCTTGTTGCTTCTTGAAATCCAGGGACGCCGAATTCATGCAATAGCGCAGGCCGGTGGGCGCAGGGCCGTCCTCGAATACATGGCCCAGGTGCGCGCCGCAGTCGGCGCAGTGCACCTCGGTGCGCTTCATCCACAGCAGGCCGTCCACTTTGGTCTCGACCGCATCGGGCGCCAGCGGCTGGAAATAGCTGGGCCAGCCGGTGCCCGAATCGTACTTGGCTGCCGCGTCAAACAGCGGTTTGCCGCAGCAGATGCAGGCATAGGTGCCGGGCTCCTTGTTGTCGGCGTACTTGCCTGTGAAGGCGCGCTCGGTGGCCTCGTG
Source organism: Pseudomonadota bacterium (assembly GCA_020161775.1). Classification (GTDB taxonomy): domain Bacteria; phylum Pseudomonadota; class Gammaproteobacteria; order Burkholderiales; family Burkholderiaceae_C; genus RAM1. Next base: position 118,992 of record JAIUOW010000005.1, on the reverse strand, counting down.
CCGGGTCACGTCGAACGCCAGGGGCTCGGCCCCTTTCTGGGCGAGCAGGGCCTTCCACTCGGCGTCTGTTTTCTGGATCTTGAAGCTCATGATGAACAGCTGATTTCTATGGATGATGCCCAGTCGGGCGGAAAGCCGGCGTATGCGTCATGACCCGGGTGTTCGTCAAATGGGGCCTGCAGCAGCGCCAGCAAGGTGTTGATTTCCGAAAAGTCGCCAAGTTTCGCCTGACGGATGGCCTGCTCGCCCAGATGATTGCGCAGCACGTACTTGGGGTTGGTGCGCAGCATCAGGCCGGCGGCCTGGCCCGCGGGTTCATGCGCCAGCCGGGGTGTGTAGGTGGCCAGCCAAGCGTCCAGCCCGGCGCGGTCGGCGAACAGGTCGCGCACCGGCTCAAAATCACCGCCCGCCACCGCATGCGACAGGCGCCGCCAGAAGATGGTGTGGTCCACCGCGCCGGCGGCCATGAGCTTCTGGATGGTTTCGATCAGTTCGCGGTCGCCTTCGTGTGCCGTGGCCAGGCCCAGCTTGGCGCGCATGCGCGCCTCCAGCTCGCGCGGGAAGAGTGCCTTGTAGGGCTCCAGCGCGGCCAGGGCCAGTTCCTGCTCGCCAATCAGCGGCAGCAGCGCCTGGCCCAGGCAGAACAGGTTCCAGTAAGCGATGTTGGGCTGCTTGTTGTAGGCATAACGGCCGCCGGGGTCACTGTGGTTGCAGATGTGGCCGGGGATGAACGCATCCATGAACTGGAACGGGCCGTAGTCGATCGTCAGGCCCAGGATGCTCATGTTGTCGGTGTTCATGACGCCATGGCAAAAGCCCACGGCCTGCCATTGCGCCACCATGGCGGCCGTGCGCGCGGCCACCGCGTCCAGCAGCGCGGCATAGGGGTTGCCGTCGTAGCGGTCGCTGGTGCGGCATTCCGGATAGAAATGGTCGATCACGTAGTCAGCCAGCACGCGCAGCGGGCCCAGCTGGTCGCGCGCGGCAAAGTGCTCGAAATGGCCAAAGCGGATGAAGCTGGGCGCCACGCGGGTGACGACGGCGGCAGTCTCCGCCTCTTCACGGTACACCGGCGCGGGCGAGCCGGTGACGCACAGCGCGCGGGTGGTGGGGATGCCCAAACCGTGCATGGCCTCGGAGCACAAAAATTCGCGGATGCTGGAGCGCAGCACGGCCCGCCCGTCGCCCATGCGTGAATAGGGCGTGAGGCCCGCGCCCTTGAGCTGGAACTCCTGCGCGCCGGCGGGCGTCTGCGCCTCGCCCAGCAAAATGGCCCGGCCGTCGCCCAGCTGCCCCGCCCACACGCCAAACTGGTGCCCGCTGTACACACTGGCCAGCGGCTGGGTGCCGGCAATGCCCAAGTTGCCCGTGAACGCCTCCAGCGCGGCGGGCGAGGCCAGCCAGGCTTCATCCAGCCCCAGCTCGCGAGCCAACGCGGGGTTGGCGGCCACCCAGTGCGGGGCGGGCAGGGGTGTGGGCTGCAACGGCGTGTAAAAGTCCGGCCCCAGCGCGGCAAAGCTGTTGCGCCAGGACAGGCCGAGGTCCAGGGAAAGATCCGTGTCTACGGGCTTGTTCATGGGGGGATTGTCCGCGTTTCGGGGCGGGCAGGAGGGGCCAGGGCCTTTGGGGGCGGGGCCGGTACCAGGGCAGTGGCACCGGCCCCCGCACGATTACTCGATGGTGTAGAAACCGGCCTGCTCGATCGGCGCCGTCACGACCCTGGACGAAGCCGTGCTGCCTGCCGCGAAGGTGGTAGCGAGCGCCGTGCGCGCCCATGCGCCGTTGACGATGGTGTAGGCGACGATCTTCTTCGCGGCGATGGCGTCAGCCGTCTGGGTGCCGAAGTCGAAGCTGATGTCCAGCTGCTTGTTGGTCAGTGACGAAAACTCGCCCGTGGCGACCACAGCCGCTGCCGGCGAGCCGGTGAGCAGTGCAGTCAGCGCGGCGGGCACGGCGGGGAAACCAGCAGTGGCAGAGCCGAGCGGGCACACCATGACAGTCGCGGGCCCCGCGGGGAAGCGCACGCGCAAGGTCACGTTGTCATTGGTCACCGAGGTGTTGGCGCCGGAAATCGTTGAGTTGGTCAGGGTGATCTTGCGCGCAGCGTCGGGGCACGCTGCGTCAAAAGTTGCACCTGCGGCGGGTGCTGGCGCGAATACCGGCGCGGGGGTTGACGGGCCCGACGCATCGGCTGCAGTAACGTCAGAGCTGCCGCCACCACCGCCGCAAGCGGCAAGCGTGACAGCAGAAAACAGCGATGCAATGAGTAGTTTGGAATTCAATTTGATCCTCCGAAAGAGTTTTTGGCCGAAAAAAGAGCAGCCTTCGGCTGGCCAGGCCGGAAGCTGGGTGAAAAAGCTGAAGGGGTTTGAGTTGCGGGAGTGCGGGTGCCGGAGCGCGAAAAGCAGGAGTCAGGCGCCTGGATCAGTCACGCGCTGCAAGTGCTTTGCGGATTTTCTGATCGGTCTTGAACTGGCTGAGCGCATAGACCGCCCAAATGGTTGCGGGCAGCCAGCCAATCAGGGTGAGCTGCAGGATCAGGCAGAAAATGCCGGCGAAAGGGCGGCCAATGGTGAAGAAGGTGAGCCAGGGGAGGAGGAGGGCGATGAGGAGTCTCATGTCGGTGTATCTGGGCCGGTAGTTGCAGGGAGGTCAAAGACTTGATTGGTTCAGATTTGGGTGATTGAGAAAATTTCGGTCAACCGTCCCACGGCTGGACGGATTTGCGGGCTTGAAATCATGCGGGGTTGGTTGCTGGGTCGGTGGACGTCTCTCAGCGCCTTGAACACAAAGATTCACACAGCTCCCGGTGGGACTGCACAGAGAGGTTTTACTCAACCATTTCGAGCTTCTCGATATCTTTCCAATCCGGCATACGCCCAAGTGATTGCATATGTTTATCAAACGTCGTTCCTGCTTGATCGGAAACAGGTTGGTCTTCGAGCCACAAGGAATCGCACTCAAAGCACATCAAGAAGTGATTCTCAAGCATAGTTTTAAGCCGAACACGCCAAACAACATCTTGCTGACAGAAGGGACAGAGTTTCATTTTTGGAAGGCCGTAATAACTTGGGTTGTTCCATCACGGACCACGATCTGAATCGAAGTCTGTCCGCCCGTATCAACTTGCCGACCCATGTCAACAACCCAAACACGGTTACCGTTGGCTTGTAGCGTACCTGACCCCACTTTCGGTTTTGGAAGTGGCTAATAAATAAGGTGCGCCGGCAAATCATGCTGGCTTGCTCGATGGGGCTGGACATAAAACACAAAATTTCTGACAGACCTATTCAGACTAGAAATCCTCGTGTCGCAAAAGAGTAAACCCCCCACGTGCATGCCCCACAATTTTTGTTAACTCTTCCGACCTCGAAGTAGCGTTGATGTACAGCAATGTTGGGAACTCCGGGAACTTCATTTCCACTGGATCTCCATCAAATGGGTCCTCGTTTTTTTTCAGTTCAAAGTGTTCTCCTGTCCTATTGCCGGCCCGGAAGTATTCGCCATTCTGATAGTCACTTTCTCTTGCCTCAAATTGCAATGTGAGTAATTCCTCCAGAATTTTTTTCGCTTTGGTAGGAGATGCTTTGCTTCCATAAAGAATGTACGTCGCCATAGGTTTTCTACTTTCCGCCGGGTAGGCTAATGCTAGGCGCTCTTTGCATGGCGGCGGCAGATGATTGATAGATCATGAAATTGACCTCGCGACCAGCTTGAGCGCTAATGTCAGAAGCAAATTTTGTAAGACCAAGCGCTTCCAAGTCACGCGCAGAGAGGGGCCCAGTCCGGGTACCTCCGGAACGTACGCCAATACCCAGATCCTGTGCGCGTTGTAGTAAGGCCGGACTTGCAAGAGCCACGTCAAAATCACTTACTCGGCCAGCATCAAACGGTGCGCCGGTGCCGAAACTTTTGCCTGTAACAGCACTACCTTGGAGAATTGGCTCGGCATCTGGGTAGCCCGCACTCTTAAGTCCCGCGCGGACATTGCCGCCAAAGTTGGCGAACTCATTCGCATTCGCAAAGCCGCTGGGCACCACTCCTCCATTCGCCCCGCTGCCACCTGCCGCCCCTGTGGTACGCACGCCCCCCGCTGCAGAACTTCCCCCGCCCGCGGTGCCCGCCACCCGCCCCGCAGCCGCTGCCTCCGCGTCGGCAACGACCTGCTTGACGGTCGCCAGCTGGCTGGCCGTGGGCACCAACGTACCCGGTGGACATGCGGGGCCCGCAGCCGCGCACAGGGCCAGCTCCACGCCCGCCATGCACGCCGTCGGGCTTTGCGTGCAGTAAAGCACTGGGTTTCTGGCGAAGGCCGCCAGCGCCGCTGCTTCGGCTCCCAGCACCGTCACCGCCGCTGCCGATGCGGCCACGACCGTTGCCGTCATCAGCAGCCGCACACTGCCTGCCAATCTGGACTGGTCGCACTGCGCCGCATTAGCGGCACAAGCGTTCACCACGTCCTGGGCCTGTATCTTTTGCACGAACAGATTGACGTTGCTGTTGAAGTCGCGCCCGCCCAGGTAGTTGGGTGGCAGGGCGCCGCTGGCCACCAGCGTCTGCTGCGTGGCGCTGCCACTGACCGCCTCGTTCACCATGCCCCGGCAGGTAGCGCTGTTCAGGTTCATGCAGGCCTGTCGCAACGCTTCGTCCTGGCTGGCGCTGATGCCCGCGTATCTGGTGTCTACGCCGTCACGGCAGGCCTTGTCCGCGCACTTGGCCCGTTCGTCGGCCATAGCTTTCCATTGAGCTTGCGTCAGATAGTTGTTCACCGTGGCATTGCCCCCGGTGATGGCGCCCGCTGTCCCACCCGCTGCCGCACCTATTGCAACACCCAGCCCGGCTACGATGACCTGCTTGACCGCATCAGGCAGGTTGGTGTCTCTGAGCGCATCGCCGATCGTGGGAACCACGGCCTGGCTTACCCCCGCGCCTGCGGCGCCACTGGCGCCACCAGCCAGCGCGCCAATCGCCACATGCCCGGCCACGCGGCAGGCGCCGCCTTCCTTCCAGCAGTCCTTGTCCTGCTGGGTCTTGGCCGTGCGCTCCTGCTCGTTGGCAAAGTCCGCCCAGCCTTTGGCGACGACGGGCAGGGCGGTGGCGGTGATGCTGACCTGCGCGTTGATGTTGTCGCGCACGGTGGCGGCGTCGAAGATGGGCTTGATACCCGTTTCCGAATCGCCTGTTCTAGCTGCCGTGTTGCCTGCGATTCCGGTGATGCCCGCTTGTGTCGTGCTGCTGGTGCTGCCTTTGTCGGACCCGATGCCGCCGCCGCCGATGGGCTTGCCACCGATGACGTTGCCGTCCTTGTCCTTGACCGGGTTGCCGTTGCCGTCCTGCGGCGCACCCGAGTAGCCTGCCGTGATACTCACGCCCTTTGCGTTGTAGCTGGCGCTGTTCTGGATGTCCGTCAGCGTCACGCCGCCCGCGGAGGCAAAGCTGTTCTTGCCGTCGTTGTGCGCTTTGACGGTGCTGCTGATGACGCCGCCCTTGAGGTCGGTGGCGCCCAGCACGTTCACGTTGAAGCCGCCATCGCCTGCCTTGATGCCGCTTTGCTCGGTGACGCTTTGGTAGTTGCTGTTGATGTTGGTTTTGCCGGCGGAGACGGTGGCGCTGGACGAGCCTATGCACAGCGGAGGGATGCACAGCGTGACGCCGAAGCCTGCGTTGCTCTGCTTCTCGTCAAACTGGGCGGTGTCTTGCAGGCTTTCGATCTTCAGGTTGCCGCCCACGTTCGCGTTGACGGTCGGTCCGCTGACGACCGCACCCTTGAGCGTGGTGTCGCCGCCGCTTTGGATGTTGACGAGCTGACCGCCGGTGACCTGGGTGTTGACGTGGGTCAGGTCGCTGCCGTCGCTGTTGCCTTTGCTGGCACTGGCGCTTGCGTTGAAGCTGATCCCTGTTCTTTGGCCAAAGGTGATGCCCACGCCGATGCTGGCGCTGCTGCCGCTGTTCTGGCTGTTCTGTTCGCTGGTGTTCTGCGCGGCCAGCAGGTTCACTTGGCCATCGGCTTTCAGGCTGGTGATGTTGGCCGCGCTGATCTGGCTGCCCTGTACGGTGATGTCGCTGTCGGCGCCCGCGCCCTGGGCGGTGATGGTGACGTTATTGCCGGCCGCTACCGTGGAGCCTGCGGCGGTGTTGCTTTGGCTCTGGGAGCTGCTCTCGTTCTTCTGCGTGCCCAGGCTGATGCTGATGCCGATGGAGCCCGCATTGGCGGGATCCTTGGCCAGTGCTTCTATCGCGTCCAATGCCTTCTTGGCTTCTACGGCGCCGGCCAATGCAGCGAGGCCCTGCATGCGGCCGTCCTTGGCTTTACCTGCCTGCTCGGCCAGACTGTCCATCGTGTGGATGGCCGTAGCGATGGCCCCAGTGGCGTTGACGCTGATGCCGGACTGCTTGAATTTCTGCTCGGTCTCGGCAGTGTTGGTTTCGCGGGCTGCGGTGATGCTGACGGCTTTGGCGGTGATGTCCACGTTGCCCACGGGAGTCATGACGTTGCTGCCCACCTGGTTGTAGGTCTGGCCCGCGCTGATGCTCACGTTGCCCTTCAGGCTGGCGATGTTGCTGGCGGCGGCCCGGGTGGCGGTGGTGTCGGTGTCGGTGCTTTGCTCGCGTTTGCCGTAGCTGATGCCGCCCATGGCGCCCAGGCCGGAGCGTTTGTCTTCGGTGTAGCTGTTGCTTTCCAGCGTTTGCGTTGCTGCCGTGATGTTCACGTTGCGCGCCGCGCTGATGGTGGTTTGCGTGTCGCTGACCACGCTGGAGCCGTGGATGTTCACGTCGCGCCCGCCGACGATGGCCACGGTTTTGCCGCTCACGCTGCTGCCTTGCGCCAGCGTGGCCTGGCTGTCGCTTTCGCGCAGGCTGCTCTTGCTGGAGAAGACCCCCTTGCTGGCGTTGAAGCTTTCGGCCAGGGTACTGTGCTGTGTGGCGGCGGCGTTCAGGCCTACGTCACCGCTGGCGGTCAGGGTGGCGGCGCCGTGGGTGGCGATGATGGTCGCGCCCGTGCCAGTGATGTTGCCGCCCGTCGCGGTGATCGTCGCGTGGTTGCCTGCCGTCACATTGGCGCCGGCCAGCGTTTCGTCGGATGTACCGACGCGTTCGTAGCCCTTTCTGCCGATGCCCTGTTGATCCAGGGCCAGGCTCTCCTTCACGGCGTCGATCGTGATGGTTTTAGCGGTGACGGCCAGGTCGTTCGTGGCCTTGATGTTCGTTCCCTTGAACGCTGCGTCGCCTGTTGCCGTGATCGCCACGTTGTTGCCGGCCAGGGTGGTGAGCTGTTGCTTCGTTGCCGCTTCAGCCATGTACCCCGTGCGGCCGCTGTGGCTGCCGCCCAGCGGGGTGTTCAGCGTGTAGCCCGTCTGCACGGCTTCGCTGGTGATGGCGTTGCCTGCCGTCATGGCCAGGTTGCCGGTGGCGTTGACCACGGCGCCCGCCAGGCTGATGTTGTTCAGTGCCGCCAGCTTGACGGACTCCGCTGATACCGTGGCAATTCTGTCCGCGTTGGTTCTGGTGCCTGTGCTGGTGCCGTTCGGGCCTTCTATGCTGGCCGTGCTGCTTTGCGTTGTGGTCCGCAGGATGATGTCTCTGGCGTTCAGGCTGGCCGTGCTGCCTGTGCCCAGGCCTTGAACTACACCGCCGATGTTGTTCAGGGTGTTGGCTGCGGTGATGGCGATCTGGTTGCCCGCCAGCGTGCCGCTGTTGTTGACGTTGTTGCCCGTCACCGTCAGCTTGCCATCACCGTTGGCCGCATCGCCATTGGCAATGATGGTGCCGGAGTTGGTCAGGTCGCTTGGACTGCGCAGCGTCACGTTGCTGCCCGCAATCAGTGCGCCCGTGGGCGACAGGTCGCCACTGGTGGGCCTTCTCAGGTACACCGTAGGCACCAGCGCCATCGTGGTGCTGCCGTCAGGCAGGGTCACTTCCTTCGCCTCCAGCCACACGATGTCCGTGGTCAGCAGGGCCATCTGTTCCGCGCTCAGGGCCACGCCGGGCGTCAGCTGGTAGGCCTTGGCAAAGATCACGCCCGCATCCATCAGGTCGTGGTACTGGTCTTCGGTGCTTTGGTAGCCGCTCAGGAACCGTCTGCCCGTCAGCGCCAGGATCTGGTCGTCGATCAGGCGTTGTTCGGCGAAGCCGTCGCCATACAGCTTGAGGTTGCGCTCGGGATCAAGCGCCAACTGCTGCAGCATGTAGGCGCTGCTGATCCAGTTGCGGTAGCCGGTGAAGGCCGGGTCTGTCTCCACCAGCGGGGCGCGTGGGTTGCGGTTGATGCTGAAGAGCTGGTTGCCGGGAGCGCGAACGGCGCCACTGGCGCGCACCGTGCTGTAGCCTGCCGCCTTCACGGTGACCGGGGCGCTGCGCCGGGTGCTGGTGTCCACCTCGCTGGCTTGTTTGGGCTGGATGGCGGCTGCCGCTGCAAAGTTGGTCAGCGATGTGGTGATGGCGGCCAGCTGGCCCGCGCGCACGCCCGCTGCGATCACGCTGCCGGGCAGGGCGGCGTCGGGGGCGGCGCTCAGGCTGGCGGTGATGGCGCCGTTTGGCTGGGTGCCAGCGGTGGCTTGGACGGTTCCGCCTGTGTTCGGGTTTGTGTTCGGGCTTGTCGTGACGGCCGTGCCTGAAGTGGCGTTGTTGCCTGTGCTTGCGGTCAGCGCAGCGTTGCCCGTGGGGTTCGCGCCCGTGCCTGCGGTGACGGCAGTGCTTCCCGTGGGGGCTGCGCCCGTGCCCGTGATCACTGCGCCGCTGCCTGCCGGGGTGTTGCCAGCACCAGCAGTGACTGCGCTGCCCCCTGTGATCTGTGCGCCATTCACGGCCGCAGCACTTTGCGCCTGGGCGGTGGTGGTGGCATCGACCTGCACCGCGCCACCGGTTGCGGCGGTGGGCGTGCCGGCTTGTACCGCCGCACTGGCCGTGCCTGCGCCGCTGGCGTTGCGTGCGGTGCCGATGTTCCTTCCAACACCCACCACGCTGGCTGTGGCACCGCCCACCGGGGTGCTGCTGCCGCCCGCTGCGGGGCCGCTGGGGTTGCCGTTGCTTTGGTATTGCAGGACGGGCAGGGTGAGGGTCTCGGTCACCGGGGCGTCGGCGATGGGCTGCGGTGCGCTGGTTTCGCGCCCGTAGCTGCTGCTGAAGCCGCCGCTCCACGTGCGGTGGCTGAACACCTGGTAGCCGGTGGCGCTGGTCTGGCGCGTGCCCTGGGTGGCGATGTTGCTCATGCCGCCGCCGTTCAGGCTGCCTGCGGCCACGATGATGCTGTCAATGTTGCTGCCGCCTCCGATGCTGATGTTGCCCCCGGCCAGTACCTTGGCCGCCCGGCCGGGCACGACGGTTGTTTCCGTGATGGTCGTGCCCGTGATCGTGGTTTCGTACCAGTCGATCAGCGTGCGGGCGTTCAGGTCCGCATTGAAGGCGTTGATCCGGTTGTCCAGTTGCGCGTAGGCGTTGGCCTTGCTTGCTTCGTAGGCGTCCACGCTGACCCAGTAACTTCCGCAGGCGCCGCTGGTGATGCGCTGCGCGTTGCCGGTTTCCCCACCAAAGTCCATGCAGCCCATGGCCATGTCTGGCGGCGGGTTGCCCGGGCTGGCCACGCCCATCAATGCCCAGATAGGGTCTTGCACGCCGTAGCCGGGGTTGCACACCCAGTTGCCGCCTTCACCACCGTTGCCGTCCAGCCCGCATTGCATGGCAGGCGCCTTGGGGTCCGCGCCGAAGCTGCCCAGCGGGTAGGTGGCGCTGGGCAACACCCAGTGGCCGCCGCTGTGGCCCGTCCAGGCCAGGTCGCCTACGTTGTACCGGGTGGTGCTGCCGCTGGGGGTGATGTACACCGCGTGGGCAGGGTCGGTGCGCGTCTGGCTGCCCGTTTGCAGGCCCACGTGCGTGTTGGTCAACGGGCCGGTAATGGTCACGTTGCCCATCGCGTTGATGGTCGATCCGTCGTTGCGCGCGCTGCCGTTGATCTGGATGTTGCCCAGGCTCAGCACCAGGGCGTCGTCGGTGTTGTTCAGGGCGCCGTTGATGGTGACGCTGCCCCCGCGCGTGGCGATGGCGGCGCCGTTGCCCGCTGCTGCGCTGTTGTTCACGCTGGCGCTCAGCGTGATGCTGTCGCCGTAGATGCGCCCGGTGTTGTTCAGTGTGCCTGCGGCGATGCTCGTCTGGCCCTGCGTGCTGTTGATCAGGCCTGCGTTGTTGATGGTGCCGCCGCCTGCGTTCAGCGTTGTGCGCTGGGAGTCAATCGTGGCGTTGGACGCGTTGTCGATGCCTGCGGCCGTCAGGCTCAGGCTGTTCTGCGCACTCACCCGGTTCAGGTTGGTGTAGCTGCCCGTGGTGCTGATGCTCAGGTCGCCACTGGCGCTGACCACGCCGGTGTTCACGTAGTTGCCCTGCAGTTCCAGGTTCATCGCGCCGTTGCTGGCCAGCACGCCGTCGGCGCTGAACTGCGGCACTTGCAGCGTCATGCGCTGCTGGGCGTCGGCCCGGCCTGCCGTGTTGGTCAGGCTCGGGGTCTGGATGGTGACGGCGTTGCCCGAGATCTGGCCCTGGGTGTTGTTCAGGCTGCTGCTGGCGCGCACGGTGGCGTCGCCCAGCGCCACGATGGCGCCGCTGGCGTTGTTGATCGTGCTGGCCGTGATGCTGGCGTTGCGCCCGGCAAGCAGGCCCGTGGTGTACGCGCCGTTTCGGGTGTTGCTGTTGTCGATGCTGTTGGCGTTGACGGTCAGGTCGCGTGCGGCATAGATCGTGCCGGAGTTGCCGTTGTTCACCGTCCCTGCATTGACGTTCACATCCACGCCACCTAGCACGCTGCCGCCCTGGTTGTTCAGCATGCCGGTGGTGACCGATACGCCACCCAGGCCGAGCAGGGTGCCACCCTGGTTGTGGATGGTGCTGGACTGCGTGATGTTCAGGCTGCCATTGGCGCCGATGTAGCCCAGCTGGTTCTTGATGTCACCGGCCGCGATGGCGATGTTGCCCTGGCTGACGATGCCGCGCGTGGTGCCGCTGTCCGTGTTGGTCAGCGTGTGGCCTTGCGTGTCGATGCTGATGCCGCCTGCGCCCGATTCAATGACGCCGCCTTCGTTGTTGATGGCACGCGTGGTCATGGTGACCGAGTGGCTGCCAGAGATGACGCCGGTGGCGTTGTTCACGTCGCCGGCCATGACGCTGGCCGCACCGGTATTGGCGATCAGACGGCCGCCTGCGTTGTTCACCGCGCCGCTCAGGGTGGCGGTCAGGTTGCGGCCTGCCGCGATGGTGTTGCCCGAGTTGTTCAGCGTGCCGCCGGTGATGCTGACGTCGGTGGCGGCGCTGAGGGTGCCGGTGGCGTTGGCTATGGCTGCACCGGCGACGCTGGTAGCGCCCTGGGTGCTGTAGATCTTGCCGCCCGCGTTGTTCAGGGTGCCGGTGCCTGCGCTGGCGGTGACGGCGCCGTTGGCCGCGATCACACCGCTTTGGTTGTTCAGGCCCGTGCCGCTGGCGGTCAGCGTGCCCGTCGCTTGCAGGGTGCCGCCCTGGTTGTTCAGCTGGCCGCTGCCCGCGTCCAGCGTCAGGTTGCGTGCGGACACTTGCTGGCCCGCCGTGCTGATGCCTTGCGCGCGCACCGTCAGATCGCGGCCAAACTGGTATTGCAGGTTGGCTGCGGCAAAGTCAAAGGCCGTGCCGTTGCCCAGGGTCAGGTCGCGCCCGGCCAGGGCCTGAGCGCCGGTGGTGGTGCCCGCGCCGGTGCCGGTCGCAGTCAGGTCGCGGCCCGCCAACAGGCTGGCGTGGGTGATGTCCAGCGCACCGTGGGTGGCCACCACGCTCACGTCGCCCGGGCTGGTGATGCTGGCGCGCGTGGCGTCCACGCTGGCGCCGGTGACGGCGACCGTCGTGTTGGCTGAGACTGTGGCGTCGGTCACGGCAACAGCGCCGCCCGTGAGCGCCACCGCCTGGCCTGCCTGCCAGGTGCTGTTGGCTGCGTTGAAAGCACCGGCGCCCGCCGTGGCGCTCAGGTTGCCTGCTGCCTGCACGTTGGCGCGGGTAGCTTCCAGGCTCGTGACCTGCGCGTTGATGGAGCCGCCAGCCGTGATAGCCGCATCGCTCAGTTGGGCCGCGCCCGCGCGCAGCGTCATGTCGGCGCCGCTGGCCAATGTGGACCCATTGGCCGTGAGCGCGCCGCCCTGGGTGTCCAGCGTCAGGGCGCCGCCCGCCACCACGCTGCCGCCGATGTTGATGTAGGAGGTGACGGCCAGCGTGGCGCTGCCGGTTTGCGCGCCGATCTGGCCCTGGCTGTTGGTCAGCGCCGCGCCGCTCAGGGTCAGCTGGTGGCCCGCCAGCAGCTGGCCGCTGGTGTTGGCCACGTCACCTGCGGACGTGACGGTCAGGTCGTTTGCCGCCTGAATGGTGCCGCTGGTGTTCGTGACACCGCCCGCGCCCACCGTCAGCGTTGCGTTGCGGTTGCCTGCAATCAGGCCCGATGTGTTGCCCACAGCATTGGCGCCGAGGGTCAGGTCCCGTCCAGCGACGATGCGGGCCTGGTCGTTGGTCAGCGCGCCAGTGGCGGTGATCCGCACGTCTTCGGCTGCGCCGATGTCTGCGTTGGCGTTGTTCAGCGCGCCTGTGGTCAGCGTGACGCTGGACTGGGCGCTGCGGATCGTGCCGCGCGTGTTGTTCGTTCCAGCGTCCGTGTTGGCTTGGGCTGCATTCACCGTCAGCGCGCCGTTGGAGGCGATGGTGCCGTCCACGTTGGTCAGGCCGGCGGATCGGATGTCGGCCGCACCCGTCGCGGTCAGGCTGCCTGCGTTGTTGTTCAGGATGCCGCCGGCATTCAGGTTGACGGTCTGCGCGCTCACCGTGCCGCGGTTGACATCGATGCCCTGCGTAGCCGTGATGGCCGCGCTGCCGCCCGCCGCCAGGGTCACCTGGTCGGCTGTCACCGCGCCGCTGGCGGTGGCGGTAAGGTTGCCCAGCGTGTTGATGCGGGCCTGACTGGCCTGCAGGTCGGCCGTGTTCAGCGTGGTGTTGCCGCCGCTCGTGACCGTGGCGTTGGTCAAGGTGGTGGCGCCCGCCGTCAGGGTGATGGCTTGGGCGCTGCGAACGGCGCCATCGGTGCTGTCCAGCGTGGCGATGGCGTTGGCCAGCGTCGCGTTGAGGGTCAGGTCGCCGTTGGAGGCGATGGTCCCGGCGCGGTTGTTCAGGCCTGTGGACCGGATGTCGAGCGCGCCCACGGCCTGGATGCTGCCTGCGTTGTTGTTCAGCGCGCCGCCACCGGCGTTCAGGTTGATGGTCTGGGCGCTGACGCTGCCCCGGTTGACGTCTATGCCTTGCGCTGCGGTGATGGCTGCGCTGCCACCGGCCGCCAAGGCCATCCGGTCGGCCATCACCGCGCCGCTGGAGGTGGCGGTGAAGTTGCCCAGTGCGTTGATGCGGGCCTGGCTGGCCTGCAAAACGCCAGTCGTGAGGGTGGTATTGCCGCCGCTGGTGACCGTGGCGTGGGTCAATGTGGTGCTGCCTGCCGCCAACGCAATGTTCTGACCGCTTTGCAGCGTGCCGCCCGTACTGTCAGTGGCGGCGTTCGCGTGGGCCTGGACTGTATTGATCGTCAGGTCGCCGTTGGAGGCGATGGTCCCGGCTGCGTTGTTCAGCCCGGTGGACCGCACATCGGCCGCGCCGAGCGCCAGCACGCGGCCAGCGGCATTGCTGACGCTGCCCGTGTTCGCCTGCATGCTCAGACCGGCGTTGGAAGCAATGGTGCCCTGGTCGTTGACCAGGCCCTGGCTTTGCAAGGTGAGGGCGTCTCCCGTGGTGGCGCCCGCGTGCAGGTTACCGCCGGTGTTGTTCAGGACGCCCCCGGCGCTCAGGGCGATGGTCTGCGCGCTGACGCTGCCCCGGCTGAGGTCGATGCCCTGGGTTGCCGTGATGGCGGCGCTGCCGCCCGCCGCCAGGGCCAGCTGCTGCGCGGTCACCGCTGCGCTGGACGTTGCGCTGAAGTTGCCCAGTGCATTGATGCGCGCCTGATTGGCTTGCAGCTCTGCTGTGTTCAGCGTGGTGTTGCCGCCGCTGGTGACGGTGGCGTTGGTCAGCGTCGTGGCGCCCGCCGTCAGCGTGATGTTCTGGCCGCTTTGCAGCATGCCGCCCGTGCTGTCGGTGGCGGCGTTGGCGTGAGCCTGAGCCGCATTGATCGTCAGGTTGCCGTTGGACGCAATCGTGCCGCCCACGTTGGCGAGGCCGGTGGACCGCATTTCAGCCGCGCCCAATGCCAGCACACGCCCGGCGGTGTTGCTGATGCTGCCGGTGGTCTCGTTGATGCTCAGGCCCGCATTGGAGGCGATGGTGCCCTGGTCGTTGACCAGGCCCTGGCTCTGCATCGTGAGGGCAGTGCCAGTGGTGGCGCTAGCGGTCAGGTTGCCGGAGGTGTTGTTCAGCACGCCACCCGCGTTCATGGTGATCGTCTGGGCGCTGACGCTGCCCCCGCTGAGGTCGATTCCTTGGGTAGCCGTGATGACGGCGCTGCCGCCCGCTGCCAGGGCCAGCTGCTGCGCGGTCACTGCCGCGCTGGATGTTGTGCTGAAGTTGCCCTGTGCGTTGATGCGCGCCTGATTGGCCTGTAGCGCTGCTGTGTTCAGCGTGGTGTTGCCGCCGCTGGTGACGGTGGCGTTGGTCAATGTGGTGGCGCCTGCGGTCAGCGTGATGTTCTGGCCGCTTTGCAGCGTGCCGCCCGTGCTGTCGATGGCGGCGTTCGCGTGGGCCTGAACGGTGTTGATGGTCAGGTTGCCGTTGGAGGTCATGGTGCCGCCCACGTTGCTCATGCCGGTGGACCGCACATCGGCCACGCCCAGCGCCAGCACCCGGCCGGCAGCGTTGCTGGCGCTGCCCGTGGTCGCGTTGATGCTCAGGCCCGCATTGGAGGCGATGGTGCCCTGGTCGTTGACCAGGCCCTGGCTCTGCATCGTGAGCGCCGTGCCAGTGGTGGCGCTGGCCGTCAGGTTGCCGGAGGTGTTGTTCAGGACACCGCCTGCGGTCGCGTTGATCGTCTGGGCGCTGACGTTCCCCCCGCTGAGGTCGATGCCTTGGGCGGCCGTAATGGCTGCGCTGCCCCCCACCGCCAATGCCAGCTGCTGCGCGGTCACTGCCGCGCTGGATGTTGCACTGAAGTTGCCTCCTGCGTTGATGCGGGCCTGGTTGGCCTGCAGCGCTGCTGTACTCAGCGTGGTATTGCCGCCGCTGGTGATGGTGGCGTTGGTCAGTGTCGTGGAGCCCGCCGTGAGCGCAATGTTCTGGCCGCTTTGGATCGTGCCGCCAGTGCTGTCGGTGGCGGCGTTCGCGTGGGCCTGGGCCGCGTTGATCGTCAGGTTGCCGTTGGCGGCGATGGTGCCGCCCACGTTGTTCAGTCCCGTCGAGCGGATGTCGGCTGCGCCCACCGCCAGAATCTGCCCCGCCGCGTTGCTCGAGCTGCCCGCACCGGCGTTGATGCTCAGGTCGGCATTGGAGGCGATCATGCCGCCGTCATTGGTCAGGCCCTGGCCTTGCAGCGTCATGGCCGTGCCCGTGGTGGTCCGTGCGGTCAGGTTACCCGATGTGTTGTTCAGTACGCCGCTTCCCGCATCCAGGCGGATGGTTTGTGCGCTGACGCTGCCGCCATTGACGGCAATCCCCTGCGTTGCCGCGATGCCCGCGCTGCCGCCAGCGGCCATCACGGCCCGGTCTGCGGTCACGGCGCCGCTGGCCGTCGCGTTGAAGTTCCCTTGCGCGCCGATCCGCGCCTGGCTGGCCTGCAGATCACCCGTGGTGAACGTGGTGCTTCCGCCACTCGTCACGGTCGCGCTGTTCAACGTCGTGGCGCCAGCGGTAAGGATGATGTTGCCTAGCGTGCTGAGCACCTTGCCATCGTCGCCATTGAAGGCGCCACCCTGGGTGTTGACGCTGACATTGCCTTGCGACGCCAGCTGGCCGCCCGTGTTGGTCACCGGGCCGCCGGTGATGGTCAGGCCAGCCAGGGCGACGACGCTGCCGCCTTCGTTGTTGAAGTTTTGCAGCTGGGCGTTAAGCGCGCCTGTTGTTTCAATGACGCCGCCTGCGTTGGTCAGGCTGGTCAGCGGGCCTGCAGCGCCGCCTGTGGGTGTGCTCATGGTCAGCACGTCGCGCGTACTGATGCGGCCCTGGTCGTTGTTGACCTGGCCGGTGGTGACGCTGACGGCGATGGGGCCGTTGGCGTCGATGGTGCCGCCCCGGTTGTTCAGGACGGCGCCGCTCAGGCTGGCCTGGTTGCCCGCGATGATCCGCCCGGCGTTGTTGATGATGCTGCCTTGCGCCGTAATGGTGATATCGGTGCCGGCGTAGGTAGCAGCGCCCGACACGTCCACTGCGCCGGTGGCGGTGATCGCGATGGCCTGGCCTGCCAGCAAACCCGTGGTGGGTGCCGCGCCTGCCGCCGGGCTACCCGTCACGTTGACGTTGGCCGCGTTCAGGCTGATGCTGGCGCTCTGGCTTTGCACCAAAGCGTTGGGTGCCGTGAAATCGCCGGTACCGGCGTTCAGCGTCACGTTGTTCACCGCGCCGATGGAGGCACCTGTGGCGGCGATACCGACGGCAGTCACTGCCGCCGTGTCGCCAGCCATCAGACTGACGTTGTTCAAAGTGGCTGCGCCGGTGGTGGCTGTGACTTCCGCTTTGCCGCCGGCTGACAGCGTAGCGCCGGTCGCGGCAACCGTCGTTCCCGTGATCGTGAGTTGTTCGTTGGTCTGGATCGTGGCGGCATCAGCCGTCAGCGCTGCACCCGCCTGCACGGCCAGTGTCCTCAGGGCCGCGATGTTCGCGGCGTCCACGTCTATCGCGCCACCCGAGGCCAGGGCCACGCCTGCGCCGCCCGTGATCGCGGCGTTGCCTGCGGTGACGCTGCCGCCGGTGATCTGGATGTCACCCGCCTGCGGTCCCTGGGCCGTGATGGTGGCACTGCGCATATCCAGCGCACCTGACGATGCGACCGCCAGCGTTTCGCCAGCCGTGGCCGTCGCAGACCGGGCGTCGATCTCGCCCGCGCTGGCCGTGAACTTGCCCTCTGTGCCCAGCGTGGCGCCAACGGCTGTCAGGCGCTGGGTCACCAGGATGTCCAGCTGGCGGGTGCCGCTGATCTGGCCCTGGACCGTGTTCAGGGCCGCAGCCTGCACATGGGCCGTTCCACCCGCGCTGATCGTGCCGCCGCTGTTGCTCAATGCACCGGCCTGTACGATCGTGTTGCCGCCCGAGATGATCTTGCCTGCGGTGTTGTCCAGGGCCTGGCCTGCCGTATGGATGGTCAGGTTGCCCGCGGCCTGCAGGGTGCCCGCGTGGTTCTCCAGCGCGGCACCCTGTAGCGTCAGGGCACCGCCGGTGGCCACCGTGCCGTTGCGGTTGGCCAGATGGCTGGCCTGGATGTGCAGGTTGGCCCTGCCGTGGATCTGGCCTCCCACATTGCTCAAGGCGCCCGTGCCCGCGTTCAGCGTGACCGTCTGGCCGCCCAGCCTGGCGTTGTCCGTGACGATGCCCTGGCCTTGTGCTGTCAGGTCTCCGCCCGCCAGCAGGCTGCCGCCCGTGACGTTGAGCGCACCCGCGCTGGTCGCCGCAAGGTTGCCTTGCGCTGACCAGTTGCCGCCGGTGATGCTGCCGCCGGTGACCTGCACATTGGCGTTGCTGGCCACGTTGGCGCCGGTGGCCTGCACGGTACCGGCTTGAATGGACAGATCACCACCGGCGCCGACTTCCGCCGTGCCCAAGCCGGCATTGCCGCTGGCCGTGATGTTCATGGCCCCGCCGCTGCCCAGCTTGGCGCTGCCCGCCTGCAGTTGGCCCGCCGTCACGGTCATGTCGGTGCCCGCGGCCAGCGTGCCTTCCGCCGTGTCCACCGTACCGGCGTTGACCGTCAGTTGCGTGCCTGCCACGACGGTACCGTCCGCGCTCTTCAGGTCCGCGCTGCCGCTGTCCAGGCTGACCGAGCCGCCCGCCTGCATCAGGCCTTTGGTGTTGTTGATGGTCTGGCCGGGCGTGCTGACGCTCAGGCTGCCGGCGGTGACGATGGCGCCTTCGCTGTTGTCCAGCGCGGTGCTGGCGATGGAGAGGTCGCTTTGCGTGTAGAGGATGCCACCCTTGTTGGTCAGGCCGCCCAGGTTGGTCAACGCGCCGGTGGTGCCCGCGATCACGCCTGCCGTGTTGTCGATCACACCGCCGCGTGCGTCCAGCGTCAGCCCGCCATTGGCGCGCAGCTCGCCGCCCTGGTTGGTGATACCGGTCGCATTGACCGTGAGCGCGTCCGCTTCAGCGGAGCTGGCCAGGATCTTGCCGCCGGGGTTGGTCAGTGCGCCCGCGCCTGCGTCGATGGTGATTTTGTCTGCGGTGACCGTCGCGCCGGGCGTGCTGATGCCTTGGCCCACCAGCTCCACGCGCTGGCCCGCGGCAAGCTGGCTGCCGTCCAGTTTGATTTCACCGTCCGCCTTGATACTGGCCGTGACCACGGCCGTCATGGTGGCCGCGCTGACATCTACACGGCTGCCCTGGACGCTGAGCGTCGCGTTGCTGCTGATGTCCGCCGCGTTCGCCGTGACCACGCCCTGGCTGGTGATCTGCACATTGCCCACAGCCGCAATCCGCGCACGCTCCAGCGCGATTTCACTACCGGCCAACCGGGTCTGCCCGTTGGCCGATACGGTGGTGCCTGTCACGTCCAGCTTGCCGCTGGCGTCCAGGGTGATGTTGCCGTTGGCGGCCAGTTGCTGCCCGGTCAGTTGCAGCTGGGCGGCCGATACCTGCAGGGAGCCTCCGGCGCTCAGCTGGCCTGTCATCGTTCCATGGGCTGCGCCGGTGCTGACGGCGCCAGCCTGCACCGTCAGGTTGCCCGGCGTGTAGATTTGCCCGCTGTTGTTCAGGCCTCCGGGCAGCGTCAGCCCCAGGTTGGCGCCTGCCTTCGTCTGGGTGATGCTGCCGCTGTTGTGCAGGGCAGGGGCGTTCAGTTGCAGCGTGGGCGCCTGCAGCGCACCGCTGTGGGTCAGTTGGTCCCCGGCGTTGATGGTCACCGCGCCGTCAGCCACGGTCTGGCCCGTCAGGGTGGTCTTGCCGGCCGACGCGAGCCGGACATCGCCCGTTGCATAGGTGTCCTTGAGCGTCAGGTCGCCGTTGGCCGACAGCACCAGGTTGCCCGACAGGGTGGCTGCGCGCCCGGTGCTGTTGACGCCAAGGCCTTTGTCGGTTGCGATCAGGTAGATTTGCCCGGCATACATGCCGCCCAGCGCCTTGATGTCCACTGCCAGGCGCGGCGCCTCGCCGGTGCCGTCTTGCGCGGTGGCCTGCACCAGCGCATGCAGCGTGCCGTAAACCACCTGGTTGGCGCCGATCACGGCCTGCAGGTTCTGCGAGTACACCTCGCCTTCAATCACCAGGCCGCGGGCGTGCAGGTCCAGCTGCTGTTGTTCGGTTGCGTTCAAGCCTTCGGGGCCGATCTGGATCACGCCCTGGCGCACGTCAAAGCCGGTGACCGTGCCGTTGGCGCCGATCTGCGGTGTGCCGGTGGTGAGCGTGGCGCGGTCCGCGTTCAGGAAGCCGCAGCCGCTGCAGGTGATGCCGTTGGGGTTGGCGATCACGATGTCGGCTTTTTGTCCGCCAACTTCGATCGTGCCGCGCAGCTGGCTGGCCTGAGGGCCGGTGACTTCGTTCAGGATGATCCGCGCCGGTGTGCGGCCCAGCTGCAGGTTGCCGCTGATCCAGCCGCCGATCTGCGTTTGCACATTGGCGGTGCTGTTGTTCAGGATCAGGCCTTTGGGGCCGACGTTGAGCTGGTCGTACTGGTTGCGGCTGACGCCGCGCTGGCTGGGCGGCGCGATCAGCACGATGGGGGTGCCGTTGGCCGCCGCGTCGATCAACGGCTTCTGGCCAGCAGGCGCGCCGGGTGCGGCGGTGACTTGCGCATACGCGGGCACCCCAGCCATCACGGTCTGCGCAATGAACAGCGATGTGAACACCCGGGCCACGCGGCGCAGCCAGGGGCGTGGTGCAGGGCCTGACATCGGCTGGGTCAGCTGGGTTTTCAGTGCATGGTCTGCAGCGCTCAGGCGTTGCGCCAGGCGGTTGAGGATCGCTCGGGTGCGTGGGTGCATGTCAGAAACCCTGGGTCAATGAGAGGTACAGGCTCAGGTCCCGCGTGGCAAAGCCATCGGGTTTGGCAAGAGGTGTGGCCAGCGTGACCTCAAACTGGGTGGCGCCGCGGCGGCCCTTCAGGCCCAGCGCCAGTCCGGCGAGCTTTTTGCCGGTCAGCAGGATGTCGCTGGGGCCCCAGACGCGGCCATAGTCAATGGCCAGCAGGGCGGCGGTGTCCATGCCGTCCCACAGCTTCACCGGCGCGGTGAGCTCATTGCGCAAGGCGATGCCGTTTTCAGCCAGCAGCACGGCGTCGCCGTCAAAGCCACGCACGCTGGATCGCCCCCCAATGGCCATCTGGTCCGCCGACAGCGTGGTGTCGCGGGTGTGCTGGCCCCGCAGATGGACGCTGTATTGCAGCGCCCGCCCGGCCAGGGTCACATCTGTGGCGTAGGCGCCGCTCAGGCTCCAGACCTTGGGCCGCAGCGTGAGCCCGCCTTCGCGCGCAGATGCGAAGTCGTCCTGCGCGCCGTGCCAGGGCATGCCGCGGCGCACGCCCAGGTCCAGCTCCAGGCTGGACTTTTCAAACAGGTGCTTGTAGCTCAGGCCGGCTTCCACGCTGGTGGTGCGCCGGCGCTGGATGACGACCTCCACATCATCCAGATAGCTGATGGCCCGTCGCGTGGACACCGCGCCATAGACGCCCACCTTGGTGCTGGCGGTGCGCAGCACCGTGCGCTGCAGCCGCGCCTCGGCGCCCTGGCTGCGCCCGCTGGAAAGGAAACGCACGGTCGTTCCCTGGACGTACTGCGCAAACCGGTTGTTGCTGGCGTGCAGCGTCAGCAGGTTGTAGCCCCAGGGCAGGCTGTAGCTGATGCTCGCGCCTTGGCTGCGGTGCGTGGCTGTGGGCCGTTCAGCGTTGGTGTTCAGGCTGGCCGTGACGACATCGTTCAGGCCCAAAGGGTTGTCAAAGGCAAGGTTGGCCGACAGCTGCGTGCGCCCCAGGCTTGCGCCACCGGAGTTGTCCAGCGTGGCGCCACCGCGCAGGCGGTCCTTCAGCGCGCCGCCCTTGCGCTCGATGTACAGCACGCTGGAGCCGGGCGCGTCGCCCGGCTCCAGCCGCGTGGCCACAGCCTGGCTGGGCAGGCGCTTCATGTTCTCCACGCCTTGCTCCAGGTCGCGCACGTTCAGGATGTCGCCCGCCGCGACGGGAAAAGCGTTGCGCCATGTGCCCCATTGGGTGTCGGGCGTGTCAGGCGTGCCGGGTGCGGCGTCCGCCCGGACAGCGCGGATGTCGGCCACCCGGCCGGCTTCGATATGCACCAGCAACTGGCCGGCGCGCAGGTTTTGCGCGGGCAGCGCCACGCGGGTGGTGGCATAACCCAGGTCGCGCAGCTGCTGGTCCATTCCAGCGGCAATGAAGCTCAGCCCCTGGGCACCCACGCAGCGGCGCAGGTAGGGCAGGGCTGCGTCCAGCAGCCAGCCGAAGCGGCCCGCATCCCTGCCGCCCAGCGCCAGTTCATGGATAGTGAAGCAGGGGGACTCCTGCGGTAACTCGCGCGCTGGCAGGGGCGCTGCCTCGTGCCTCAATTGGTCTGCCTGCGGCTGGGCTGACTTTTGCTGCTCCCGGTTGCGCTGCTCCTGGCGGCGAAGGCCCTCCTGAGCCGCCTGCTCCGGCGCCGGGACCGTTGCCTGGGCCCTGGGGTAGCCCGGCGCCAGGAGGGTCAGCGCGGCCAGGCAGGCAGCAGCCGCCGTTGCGGGCGAACGGGCGCGTGTGCTGGACATGGATAACCCCCTGGCGCGATGCTTTGGCCCCCGGCAACTGGCTGCGGTGCGAAAGCGGTTGATGCTGTATTGTTGGTTATGAATACTAATTTAGTAAATCAAAAGAATCAATATCGGGTTAAGAAAAATTCCCAAGACCTGTTGTGCACAAACAGCTAGATTTACAACCTGATGCGTTTCGGCGCATTGCTTTTTCAAGGCATCAATCAAGGGAGTGTCTGCATGAATACACATCACGCGCCGGCTTCGTGGCAGCCTGGCTCGGGCCAGGCTGCGGCGTACGCCATCGATCCGCTGCGGTACCCGCAGCCCCGCACCGAAGAAATACGTTTTCGCCACCTGACCACGCCGCAGGCAATTGCCGGCGTGCTTCACCTGCGCGAAGAACTCAGCCTGCCCGACGCGGTCAGGCAGGACCCGGCTTTCGTTGCGCTCGAAAAAAAAGAGACGAGGTGGGGTTTGTGGGTGCTTTCGAACTGCACGGCGAGTTCATCGGCACCATCCGCCTCGTCCCGATCGGTCGCGGACTTGCGCCCTGCGACACCATCCTCCAGGGGTTGCCGCAACTGGCACCCCAGGTGTATGACGATGGCTGGGAGGTGGGGCGGCTCGTTCTGGCACCCGCGCACCGCACCCAGCCAGAAGTCCTGAAAACCTGCTTTTCCCTGACGCTCATGCGTTTCGTTGAACTGATTCCTTCAGCGAATTTTCTGGCGACTTGCACCCCGGTATTGAGCCGTCTTTACAGGCGCTTCGGGTTTTCCGTGCTTGTCAAAGATGCGTGCCTTCAGTCGGGTGAGTCATATTCCCTGATCCATGGTAATGTGCCCTCGGTGCGGGCAGCGGTATCGGCTGGTCATAGGGAGAGGACGACGCAATGATCAATACATGGGCCAGGCTTTTCGCCCACTACCGCGACTATCACGCCTATGGGCCGCCGCGGCTCAAATACATGGGCTACCTGGGCGTGGTCTCGTTGCTGGTGTTCTACTTCATCCGCTTCACGCGGCCCAACGCCCAGCTGTTCGACGACATCCTGCTGCGCGGCAGCGCCATCCTGATGCTGGCGCTTCTTGCACTCAAGGACCACTGGCCCCAGAAGTTCAAGCGGCACTACATCGCCTATTCCTACTTCGCGGTCCTCTACTGCCTGCCATGCTTTACAACGCTGGTGGCCCTGCAGCGTGGCGGCGGTGTGCCCGCCATTTCCAACGCCTTCATCACCCTGTGCTTCCTCGTCCTGCTGACCGACTGGCGCAACACCCTGGTGATGCTGTTCACCGGCGTCGCCATGGCCGCGGGCATCTACATGGCCACCACGCCCAACCCCCGTATCCCCATGGACCTGGTCGCGCAGTTGCCCGCGTTCATCCTTATCGTCATTGGCGGTAACCTGTTCAAGTTTTCCACCGAGCAGATTGACGCCGAGCGCAAGCTGCGTGCCACGCAGGCGCTGGCGGGTTCCATCGCGCACGAGATGCGCCACCCGCTGTCCCAGCTCAAGCACAGCCTGCACAACATCCAGCAGGCACTGCCCGCGCCCGGCGCGGCCGCGCAGCCGCAGACCCTGGGCGGGCGTGAGGTCGATGCGCTGTACCGCCACCTGGCCGAAAGCGAAATCGCGGTCAACCGCGGCCTGCAGGTGATCGCCATGACGCTGGACGAGGTCAATGCCAAGCCGTTGGACACCGCCGGCTTTGCGCACCTGTCCGCGGCCGAGGCCACGCGCAAGGCGGTGCAGGAATACAGCTACGAGGACGACGATGCCCGGCGCAGCGTGCAGGTGGACGTGGTGGAGGATTTCAGCTTCCGTGGCGACGAGACCGCCTATCTGTTCGTGCTGTTCAACCTGATCAAGAACGCGCTGTACTACCGGGCCCAGTACCCCGGTGTGCGCCTGACCATCACCGTGCAGCCGCACCAGGTGCGCGTGCGCGACACCGGGCCGGGCATTGCGCCCGAGGTGCTGCCTGGCCTGTTCGAGCCGTTCCGCTCCATGGGCAAGTCCGGCGGCACCGGGTTGGGCCTGGCCTATTGCCAGCGGGTGATGCGGGCCTTTGGCGGGAGCATCGAATGCGCGTCCGTGCCCGGCGAGTTCACCGAGTTCACGCTGGGCTTTCCCGCCGTGGCGCAGGCCGATGCCGAGGCCAGCCATGCCGCCGTGCTGGCGCAGGCGCGCGGCGTGCTGCAGGGCCGGCGCATCCTGCTGGTCGATGACGACGCCGCCCTGCGCCTGACCACGCGCCACAAGCTGCAGCCGCTGGGCGCCACGCTGGACGAAACCGCCGACGGCTACCGAGCGATGCAGATGCTGACGCGCGAGCATTACGACCTGGTCCTGCTGGACCTGAACATGCCCGGCATGGATGGCTATGCGCTGGCTGCGGCCATACGCCAGGGCGCCGCGCCCGCCAACCGCGATGTGGCCCTGGTGGCTCATACCAGCGAGCCGGCGCACCTGGCCGGCGTCAAGGTGCGAAAGGCCGGCATTGACGGTTTTGTCAGCAAGCCCAGCGATCAGCGGGTGCTGGTGCAGGCGCTGTGCGACGCGCTGTCCCGCCCCGGCGTCTCGGCCGGTGCCGCGCTGCTGGCGGGCTGCGCTGTGCTGCTGGCCGATGACAGCGCCTGGAACCGCAAGGCCGTGGCGGCCCATCTGCGCCATGCCGGCGCCGAGGTGGTGGAGACCAGCCATGGCGGCGAGGTGCTGGACATCCTCAGCCGGCGCGCCCAATGGGACGCACTGGTCATTGACATCAACATGCCCGGCATGGACGGCCTGGAAACGGCCCGCGCCATCCGCGCCAGTGGCCCGGCGCTGGCCAGCCTGCCCATCATCGCGCTGACGGCGCACTCCGACGCGTTCACCGTGAACGCGGCCCGCGAGGCGGGCATGAATGATTTCATCACCAAGCCGGTGGATGTGTCCCTGCTGTACACCTTGTTGTGCCGGCTCACGGGCAGGGCGGTGCGGCCGGTGGCGCAGGGCACGCTGGCGCCGGCGGGCACCATCGACGACCTGCTGGACTCGCGGCGGCTTGAAAACTACCGGCGCCTGGGCATGATCGACGAGCTGCTGGGCGACTACCTGCCGGAGATGGCGCGCCTTGTGGACCGGCTGGATGAAGCCGTGGCCCAGGGTGACCTGGACGCCGGCCTGGACGCCTTGCATTCGCTGCTGGGCATGAGCGGCGAGGCGGGTGCCGCCGCCTTGTACCAGCGCGTGCGCAGCTACTATGTGCCCATGCTCGAAGCTCATCGCTGGCCCGGTGGGGCCGACTGGCCTGCCGAAATCCGCGCGCTGGCCGTGCGCACCGAAGGCGCGCTTCGCCAGTACGCCCTGGGCGTGTCGCACCTGCGCGCGGCCTGAGGCCACCTTCCACAGACTTGACCGGCCCTGAATCCCATGCTCGCACCCGAATCGCTGCAGGAACCCCGCGCCATCCTGTTCGTGGACGACGAAGCCACCTCGCGCAAATGGTTTGCCCGGGCCTTTGGTGACGAGTTCACCATCGTCACCGCCGGCGGCGCCGGCGAGGCGCTGGCCCTGCTCAGCCAGCGCGAGCACGAATTTGCCGTGCTGATGACCGATTACCGCATGCCCGAGCGGGACGGCATGAAGCTGCTGCGCACCGTGCAGCGCGAGCATCGCCACCTGATCCGGCTGCTGGCCACGGCCTACGCCGAAAAAGACGTGGCCATTGCCGCCGTCAACCAGGGCAAGGTGCTGCGCATCCTGGAAAAGCCGCTGGACGATACGCTCACGCGCGAAGCGCTGCGCGAGGCCCTGGCGCTGCACCGCGCGCAGTCGTTTGAGCGTGCCCTGAACGAAGGCCGCGTGTCGGCCCTGCGCGAAACGCTGGGCTTTCTGGCGCATGAGCTCAACACGCCGCTGGGCACCATCCGGGGCTTCGTCGGATCGGTGGCTGACCGCTACCAGGCGCCCGGCCCTGACGGCCCGGCGGGCGTGGCGCAATTCAGCGAGGACCGACCCGGCCAGCTGGTGGGCGCGCTGCAAAGGGCAGGGCGCGCCGCGCTGTACTGCCAGTCGCTGGTGTCCACCTTTGTGCAGTCGGCGCGCGACGCCTACCCTGGCGCCCTGCCGCAGACCGTCAACGCCAGCGGGCTGGTCGCCGCGCTGCTGGACGAGTTTCCGTTCGAGGAGAACGAACACACCTGCGTCAGCAGCCGGATCGAGGCCGACTTCCAGCTGCCCGGCCGGCGCGACCTGCTGTACCTGGTGCTATGCACCGTGACCAAGAACGCACTGCTGGCGCTGCGCGGCCAGCCCGGCGCAAGCCTGTGCCTTGAAGTCGGCCAGGACGCCGCGGACGCCGACGGCGTGCGGCGGCCCTGGATGCGCTTTGCCGACAACGGCCCCGGCATACCCCCCGATGTGCTGGCGCGCCTGACCCATGAGCCCGTGACCACGCGCGCGGACAGCGGTGGCAACGGCATGGGCCTGATGTTCTGCCAGCGAGTGATGCAGGCTGCGGGCGGTGCGATCCAGATCCAGTCGCAGCTGGGGCAGGGCACCACCGTCACGCTTTACTTCAAGCCGCTGGTATCCTGATCCGCAGCCTCGTGCGCCGGCTGGTGGGCCACGGCCGTCAGGCCTGCTTCGTGCAGGATGCCGATGCGCCCGAACGGACTGATGTCGGCCAGCATGGCGCGAGTGTGCGGTAGCCGCTGGCCCTAGGGTTAACGCTGATCAAATGTCCACAACACGACATCGCTTGCGCTGGCGGTGCAGCAGAATGAACAATTCACGTTTATCCAGTCATTCATTTCGCACCAAGGAGCTGTACCCATGCTGGGTTTGATGCAAAGCCAACCGCTGTTGATTTCGTCGCTGATCCACTTCGCCGAGCGCCATCATGGCGACGCCGAAATCGTCTCGCGCCGCGTTGAGGGTGATCTTCACCGCTACACCTGGCGTGACGTGGCGGCGCGTTCGCGCCAGGTTGCCAATACGCTGGACAGCCTCAAGCTGGGCTTTGGCGACCGGGTGGCCACGCTGGCCTGGAACGGCTACCGCCACCTGGAGTTGTACTTTGGTGTGAGTGGTTCGGGCCGCGTGCTGCACACCATCAACCCGCGCCTGCACCCCGACCAGATCGTCTGGATTGCCAACCACGCCGAAGACCAGGTGCTGTTCTTTGACATGAGCTTCCTGCCCATCGTGCAGGCGGTGCATGCGCGATGCACCACGGTGAAGCACTGGGTGGCGCTGTGCGACGCGGACAAGCTGCCCGCCGACAGCGGCATTCCCAACCTGCTGAGCTACGAGGCCTTGCTGGGCCAGCAGCCCACTGGCTATGCCTGGCCCAGCTTTGACGAGAACTGCGCGTCCAGCATGTGCTACACCAGCGGCACCACCGGCAACCCCAAGGCCGCGCTGTACAGCCACCGCTCGACCATCCTGCATGCCTATGCGGCGGCGCTGCCCGATGTGATGTGCCTGTCGGCGCGCGACGCCATCTTGCCCGTGGTGCCGATGTTCCACGTCAATGCCTGGGGCATCCCTTATTCGGCCGCGCTCACCGGCGCCAAGCTGGTGTTTCCCGGCCCGGCGCTGGACGGCAAGTCGGTGTACGAGCTGATCGAAGCCGAGAAGGTCAGCTACGCCGCTGGGGTGCCTACCGTGTGGCAGATGCTGCTGGGCCACATGAAGCCCAACAACCTGCGCTTCTCGACCCTCAAGCGCACGGTCATCGGCGGCTCTGCATGCCCGCCGGCCATGATCACGGCCTTCAATGACGATTACGGCGTGGAGGTGCTGCACGCCTGGGGCATGACCGAGATGAGCCCGCTGGGCACGCTGTGCACGCTCAAGAACAAGCACCTCTCGCTGTCCGACGCCGACAAGATGAAGATCCGCCTCAAGCAGGGCCGGGCCATCTATGGCGTGGACATGAAGATCGTGGGCGACGACGGCACCGAGCTGCCGTGGGACGGCAAGGCCTTCGGCGACCTGTACGTCAAGGGCCCCTGGATCGTGCGCGAGTATTTCAAGGGCGAGGGCGGCGACCCACTGAAAGACGGCTGGTTCCCCACCGGCGACGTTGCCACGATCGACCCCGACGGCTACATGCAGATCACCGACCGCAGCAAGGACGTGATCAAGTCCGGCGGCGAATGGATCAGCTCCATCGATATCGAGAACATCGCCGTGGCGCACCCGGCGGTGGCCATGGCGGCCTGCGTGGGCATGCCGCACCCCAAGTGGGACGAGCGGCCCATCGTGGCCGTGGTCAAAAAGCCCGGAGCCGAAGTCACCAGGGAAGAACTGCTGGAGTTCTACAAGGGCAAGGCCGTGGCCAAGTGGCAGGTGCCCGACGATGTGGTCTTCGTGGAGGCGATCCCGCTGGGTGCGACCGGAAAGATGCTGAAGACCCGCCTGCGTGAAATGCTCAAGGACTACAAGCTGCCCGGGCTTTGAAGCTGCACTGCAGAACACCACCAGCCACACACCACCCGCGCATCCCCCGCACCACTTTGGCCCCTGTCACATGGGCGATAGAAACGCCTGTGTTTAGGGGCAATCCCTGAGCGCTGCACTGCACAAAAACCTTTACCCTGCGCTCTGTCAGTCAACCATGGAGACACCAATGAAATTTGCCGTCAAAGCCGTCGCCGCGTCCGCCATCCTGCTGGCCGCAGGCGCCGCATTTGCCCAGAAGGGCGAGACCGTCAAGATGGTCCGCATCGACCCGCTGACCGGCCTGCTGGGCCCGGTGGGCGTGAGCCAGATGAAGGGCTACCAGTTCTTCGCCGAGAAATTCAGCGGCGCGGGCAACCCGGCCGGCGTGAAGTTCGACATCACTTTCATTGACAACAAGCTGAGCCCCGCCGAAAGCCTGAACGCACTGAAGGCCGCCATCGACCAGGGCGCGCGCTACATCGTGCAGGGCAACGGCTCGTCCGTGGCGCTGGCGCTGGTGGACGCCATCAACAAGCACAACGAGCGCAACCCCGGCAAGGAAGTGCTGTACCTGAACGACTCCGCCGTGGACCCGGACCTGACAAACAGCAAGTGCAGCTACTGGCACTTCCGCTTTGACGCCGACACCTCCATGAAGATGGAAGCCATGTCCAGCTTCATGGCCGAGCAAAAGGACATCAAGAACGTCTACATCCTGGGCCAGAACTACTCGCACGGCGTCCAGGTCGCCAAGTACACCAAGGAAACGCTGGCCCGCAAGCGCCCCGACATCAAGATCGTGGGCGAAGACCTGCACCCGCTGGCCCAGGTGCGCGACTTCGCGCCCTACATCGCCAAGATCAAGGCATCGGGCGCCGACACGGTCGTGACCGGCAACTGGGGCTCCGACCTGTCGCTGCTGGTAAAGGCCGCCAACGAAGGCGGCTACAACGGCAAGTTCTTCACGTACTACGCCGGCGTGACCGGCACGCCCACGGCGCTGGGCACGGCCGCCGCAGGCCGCGTGTACCAGGTGGCGTACAACCACTACAACATGGGCGGCCAGATGGACAAGTGGATGAACGAGTTCAAGACCAAGTACAAGGACGACTTCTACACCGGCTCCACCATCCGCATCTTCGAGACGCTGGGCGCTGCCATGGCCCAGGCCAAGTCCACCGACCCGGTCAAGGTGGCGGCGGCCCTGGAAGGCATCAAGGTCAAGAGCTTCAACGGCGAAGTGGAAATCCGCAAGGCCGACCACCAGCTGCAGCAGCCGCTGTACGTGACGGTCTGGCAGAAGGCCGACAAGAAGTACCCCTACAGCCCCGAGAACACCGGCATGACGCTGGTGCCGCTGAAGG
The DNA here is from genome assembly GCA_020161775.1 of Pseudomonadota bacterium. Lineage (GTDB taxonomy): Bacteria > Pseudomonadota > Gammaproteobacteria > Burkholderiales > Burkholderiaceae_C > RAM1. Next base: position 89,355 of record JAIUOW010000005.1, on the reverse strand, counting down.
AATACCCCAACTACGTGTCCAGCACGCCCACCAGCTGCCAGATGAAGCGCCCCTGATTCCGGCGGGGTGACACAGGAGCCCGTACGGGTGCACCGTATCGGGCTCCTTTATTTTTGATTGGCGAGGAAGGTCGGACGACATGGAGTTTTTCATCATCTCGATGCTCAACGGGGTGAGCTACGGGCTGCTGCTGTTCATGCTCAGCTCGGGGCTCACGTTGATCTTCAGCATGATGGGCGTGCTGAATTTCGCGCACGCCAGTTTCTACATGGTGGGCGCCTACGTGGGCTACAGCATTGCCAAGCTGGTGGGCTTCTGGCCCGCGCTGGTGCTGGCGCCCCTGGTGGTGGGGGCCATGGGGGCGATGTTCGAGCGCTGGTCCCTGCGCAAGGTGCACAAGTACGGCCACGTGCCCGAGCTGCTGGTGACTTTCGGCCTGTCGTATGTGATCGTCGAGCTGGTGCAGCTGGTGTGGGGCCGCATCGCGGTGGAATTCCGCCCGCCCGAGGTGCTGCAGGGCCCGGCCTTCACGCTGATCAACCATTCCGTGGACGGCCTGCGGCTGCTGTGGGGCGCCGCGCCCGCGGGCGTCTGCCAGGCGGCGGACGCCGCGGTGCGGGTGGTGTGCTCGCCGTTCCCGGCCACCCGCGGCTTCATGATGCTGGTGGCGCTGGTGATGCTGGTGTCGGTGTGGCTTTTGCTCACGCGCACGCGCATCGGCCTGGTGATCCAGGCAGCGCTCACGCACCCTGACGCGGTGGAATCGCTGGGCCACAACGTGCCGCGCGTGTTCATGCTGGTGTTTGGCGCGGGCACGGCGCTGGCGGGCCTGGCCGGCGTGATCGGCGGCAGCACCTTCCTCACCGAGCCGTCCATGGCGGCCACCGTGGGGTCGGTGATCTTCGTGGTGGTGGTGGTGGGCGGCATGGGCTCGCTGTCGGGCGCGTTCATTGCGTCGCTGCTGATCGGCACCATCCAGACCTTCGCCGTGGCGTTTGACTATTCGGTGGGCTCGGTGGCCGCGCAGCTGGGCATCCAGCTCAGCGCGGCGGCGCAGGCCAGCACCCTGACCAAGCTCACGCTGTCGCAGGTCGCGCCCATCCTGCCGTACCTGTTCCTGGTGCTGATCCTGATCTTCCGCCCCCGTGGCCTGCTGGGCACGCGAGAGGGCTGACGCCATGCAAAAAGACTACTACGAATTCAAGCCCATCAATGTCGGGCGCTGGATCATCTGGAGCCTGTTCGCGCTGCTGCTGGCATTGGCGCCACTGGTGTTCACCAGCGGCCTGTCCATCACCATGCTGTCGCAGATGGGCATCGCCATCATTGCCTGCCTGTCCTACAACATCCTGCTGGGCCAGGGCGGCATGCTGAGCTTTGGCCACGCGGTGTACACCGGGCTGGGCTCGTTCCTGGCCATCCATGCGCTCAACAGCGTGTCCGCCGGCACGCTGCCCATTCCGGTGTCGGCAGTGCCGCTGGTGGGGGGCCTGGCGGGCATGTTCTTCGCGGCGCTCCTGGGCTGGGTCACCACGCGCAAATCAGGCACCACCTTCGCCATGATCACGCTGGGCATTGGCGAGCTGGTGTTCGCCATGTCGCTCATGATCCCGGAGTTCTTTGGCGGCGAAGGCGGCATCAATGCCAACCGCGTCGTGGGCAAGCCGTTCATGGGCATCAGCTTCGGCCCGCCGATCCAGGTGTACTACCTGATCGCGGTGTACACCTTCGTGGCGGTGGCGCTCATGTATGCGTTCACGCGCACGCCGCTGGGCCGCATCCTGAATGCCGTGCGCGACAACCCCGAGCGCGTGGAGTTCGTGGGCTACAACACCCAGAAGGTGCGCTACCTGGCGTTCATCATCGCGGGCTTCTTCGCGGGCATCTCGGGCGGCCTGGGCGCGCTCAACTTTGAAATCGTCACCGCCGAAGTGGTGGGCGCGGCCCGCTCGGGCGGCTACCTGCTGTTCACCTTCCTGGGCGGCGCCACGTTCTTCTTCGGGCCCATCATTGGCGCCATCCTGATGGTGCTGGCATTCATCCTGTTCAGTGAATTCACCTCGGCCTGGCTGCTGTACCTGGGGCTGATCTTCCTGTTCATGGTGATGTACGCGCCCGGCGGCATCGCCAGCCTGATCATGATGAACCTGCGCGTGGCCGCCTTCGGCCGGCTGCGTGAGCTGTGGGTGAGCTACCTGGCGCTGGCCGTCACGGCGCTGGTGGCACTGACGGGCGCCGCCGCGATGATCGAGATGGTGTATCACCTGCAGCTCAATTCGGCGCAGGGCAGCACGCTGAACTTCATGGGCGCGGTGCTGGACACCAGGAGCGTGAACAGCTGGTTCGGCTCGGTGTTCGTGCTCGCCACCGGCATCGGCCTGTTTGAAATCGCCCGGCGCGAGTTCTCTCGCCAATGGGGTGAGATACAAGAGTTCATCGAAAAGGAAATCAAGCGCCGGGAGGCAATGACATGAGTGCCGCAATGACCTATGCACTTGAACTCAAGAACCTGCGCAAGAGCTTCGGCAAGACCGAGATCATCCGCGGCGCCAACCTGGCCGTGACCGCGGGCGAACGCGTGGCCATCATCGGGCCCAACGGCGCGGGCAAGTCCACGCTGTTCAACCTGATCAGCGGCCGCTTCGAGCCCACCAGCGGCGAGGTGCTGCTCAATGGCCAGCGCATCAACGGCATGAAGCCGTTCGAGATCAACCGCCTGGGGCTGTCGCGCAGCTTCCAGATCACCAACATCTTCCCCAAGCTCAGCGTGTTCGAGAACCTGCGCTGCAGCGTGCTGTGGAGCCTGGGCTACAAGTACACCTTCCTGAAGTTCCTGGCCGACCTGGACGACGCCAATGACCGCGCCGAGGAACTCATGGAAATGATCAAGCTGGACAAGAAGCGTGACGTGCTGGCCGTGAACCTGACGTATGCCGAGCAGCGCGCGCTGGAAATCGGCATCACCATCGGCGGCGGCGCCGGCGTGATCCTGCTGGACGAACCCACGGCAGGCATGAGCAAGAGCGAGACCAGCCGCTTCATCAACCTCATCAAGGACGTCACCGTGGGCAAGACCCTGCTGACCGTGGAGCACGACATGGGCGTGGTGTTCGGCCTGGCCGACAAGATCGCGGTGGTGGTCTATGGCGAGGTGATCGCCTATGACGCTCCCGAGGCAGTGCGGGCCAACGCCCGTGTGCAGGAAGCCTACCTGGGCTCTCACGTCGCCGAAGCCCAGGCCACGGGGAGCCACTGATGCTGAAGGTTGACAACCTCCACGCCTACTACGGCAAGAGCCATGTGCTGCATGGCGTGCACTTTGAAGTGGGCAAGGGCGAAATCGTGGCGCTGCTGGGCCGCAACGGCTCGGGCCGCTCCACCACCGCCAAGGCCGTGATGGGCATGGTGGACTGCCAGGGCACCGTGCAATGGCAGGGCCGCGACATCATGGGCAAGAAGCCCTATGAGATCGCGCACCTGGGCCTGGGCTACGTGCCCGAGAACCGCGACATCTTTCCCACGCTGACCGTGCACCAGAACCTGATGCTGGGCCAGAAGGGCAGCGGCAAGGGCAGCCGCTGGAGCTTTGACGACATGTACGGCATGTTCCCGCGCCTGAAGGAGCGCCAGCACACCGAAGCCGGCGTGCTGTCCGGCGGCGAGCAGCAGATGCTCACGCTGTGCCGCACGCTGATGGGCGACCCGGACCTGATCATCATCGACGAGCCCACCGAGGGCCTGGCGCCCAAGATCGTGGAGCTGGTGGGCGAATACCTGCAAAAGCTCAAGGCCCGCGGCATCTCGGTGCTGCTGATCGAGCAGAAGCTGACCATTGCCATGAAGGTGTCCGACCGCGCGCTCGTCATGGGCCACGGCAGCATCGTGTTCCAGGGCACGCCCGACAGCCTGCGCGCCGACGCCTACATCCGCAAGGAGTGGCTGGAGGTCTGATTCAGGCGGGCGCCGCCGGGTGGACCCCGTAGTGGCGCCACAGCGCCTCCTGTGTGGCGGCCAGCAACCTGTGCAGGTCTGCCACGGCCTGACCGTCCATCGGCTGTCCGTTCAGCAGGTCGGCATAGCACTGCCGGGCCCGCTCATGCAGGGCCTGCGCGCCGCCTTCGCCCGACAGGCCCACCAGCGCATGCAGCGCCTGGGTGGCGCCCTCGGCCTGACCCGCTTCATGCGCCTGCTCCAGTGCCTGCAGGTGCCGGCGCATGTCGGCCAGCGCCCCTGGCAGCAGTTCGTGCAGCAGGCCCAGGCGCTGGATGTCGTCCATGCGCCGCAGGTTCAGCACCGGGGCACAGCCCACCGCCGCTGCGGGCGGCTCTGCCAGCAGCACGCTGGCCAGCGCCCGCTGCAACGCCGCGGCGTCGATGGGCTTGCACAGCACGCCCTGCATGCCGCCCGCGCGGGCCGCGTCCTGCACCGCCGCTGAATCATTGGCGGTCAGCGCCAGCACGGGCACACGGGCCGCCGCGCCGGGCATGCCGCGCAGGCGGTGCGTGGCTGTGATGCCGTCCAGCCCCGGCATGCTGATGTCCATGAGGATGACGTCCGGCACGGTACCGCCGGCCAGCAGGTCCAGCGCCTGCTGGCCGTGCTCGGCTTCGATGACGTTCAGGCCCATCTTTCGGGCCATGCCGCGCGCAATGCCGCGGTTCAGCGCCTGGTCGTCCACCACCAGCACGGTGCGGCCCGCCAGCGGCTGCTGGACGGGCGCCGGCTCGGGCGGCGGCGCCACCTGGGCTGGTTCCGCCTGCGGGAATGACAGCGTGAATTCGGTGTAATGCCCGTGCTCCGAGCGGCACTGGATGTCGCCGCCCAGCGCCTGCATCACACGGCGGCAAAAGGCCAGGCCCAGGCCCGTGCCCTCGACCTTGCCCGAGGTCTGGAATTCACGGAACAGCTTGGGCAGCAGGTCCGCCGGGATGCCAGGGCCGGTGTCGCGCACCACGATGCGCGGCGATGGCTGTGCCGAGACGGTGAGGGTCACGGTCATGGCCGGGTACAGCGGCAGGTAGTACAGCGCGTTCTTCAGCAGGTTGAACAGCACCAGCTCGATCGCCGCCGGGTCGCCACGAAAGCTGAAGCCGCCGTCATCACGTACCCGCACGCGCTCACGCTGGCCCGGCTCGTCGTAGCCAAAGGAATCCACCGCGCGGCGCACCGCGGGCAGGGCGCTCACCCATTGCAGCCGGGAGCCCTCCAGCGGCTGGGGCTGCAGCTGCTGCAGCGTGAGGTCAATGGCCTGCAGGCCACGGGCCACGGCGTCGCGGCCCTGCTGCACGATGGCCAGCACCGCCTGGACCTGGCCCGCGTCCAGCTGGCGCCCGCCGCCGGGCGTGCCGTCGGCCAGCGTGGCGGCAATGCTGTCCAGCGCATGGCGTATCTGCGCCAGCGGGTTGCGCATTTCATGGGCAATGGAGCCGGCCAAGCCCGAATACACCCGCCGCATGCGGTGGATTTCCACGCGCTTTTGCCCTTGGTGGTACAGCGCGCCGCCAGCCACCAGCAGCAACGAGCCGCCAGCGGCGAAGATGAATTCGCGCAGCAGCTCGGGCTGCGGGTCGGTCAGCATGTGCGCCACGGCGGCCGCGATGTAGCCGGCCAGCAGCATGGTGATGGCGTTGCGCCAGTCCGCCAGCAGGATGACCAGCACGGCGCCCACCACCATGTTCACCACCGCGGGCGTGCCGCCGTGGTTGCGCAGCATGATGTAGGACAGGAAGAACGCCAGGCAGTAGAAGACGACAAACCAGGAGTACCCGATGTACCAGCTGCGCAGCTGCTGCGGCCAGCGGCGGCGCAGAGCCAGGCCCAGGCACAGCACGGCAGCCAGCAGGCGCAGCCACAGGTCGTCATAGCCGGGCGCGGCGACGGCGCGCCGCATCACATAGAACAGCGGGAATGCGATGCAGCCCATCACGCCGATCCACTGCAGCAGTGGCCGCTCCATTTCGTGATGGGCGCGGTAATACTCGAACAGGTTGCGCAGTGCCGCCTTCATGTGACTCCCTTGGCCGGTCACTGTAGCACGGGCACCTGCTCAGAAATGGCCTGTGCGGGGGCGGCAAAGGCCTGGCGCAACGGCACCTTGAGGCAACGCGCCACATCCGCCACGCGGCCGTGGATCAGCGCGCAGTCCTTGTCGCCATGGATGCGCTTGGCGTGGATGCCAAAGCCAAAGCGCCGGTACAGGCGGGTCATGGCCATGTGGCAGGTGGCGTGCATGTGCTGCACGTCGGCCAGTTCGAGCAGCTGCACAAACGCCATGGTCATGCACTGGGGCAGCAGGCCTTCCTGGCGGTGCTCGGGCGCCATGACCAGGCGGCCCACCTCCCAGCTCTGGTGGGACAGCAGGGCCGGGTCAGTCACGTAGCCACCCCACCAGCGTTCGGTCAGGGTAATGCCATGGCCCGTGGGGATGAAGCGCATGGTGGCAATGGCCTCGCCCTCGCGGCAAAAGGCCATGACCAGGCCCAGCGCGTCCTTGACCGGGTCCACCGCGGCCATGCCGGGATCGACCTCGTATTCGGAGCGGAAATCCGCGTACTTGCGCAGGTGCGCGATGTCCTGGCGCTGCTCGGGCGTGTGCAGGACCTTGACCGTCAGGTCCACATCGGGGCCCGGATGGGTGGGCGGGAGCGCGAAAGGCGCAAGGACGGGGGCCGCATAGGGCAGGGTTGCGTACATTTAAATCCTCCTTGAAGCTGGTACGTCCGGTGCAGGGCTGCCCGCGGCGGCGCCACGGGTGCGCACCGGCACCCCTAGGATGACATGCGGATGGCAAATCTCAAGCAAAATCGTCGGGGCCCTTAGGGGCTCTTTCCGCGGTATCCGGGCTGGCGTGTCCCACCTGAGACAAGCCCTTATTGCACTGCAACACCCAGCCCGTAGAATCCAAAACGAACGCTCGTTCTATTTCTTCCCAGGAGACCCCCGCATGTCGGCAGATTACAAAGTTCACGGCGACGTTGCCGTGATCACCATGAACAACCCGCCCGTCAACGGGCTGGGCTACGCCACCCGAGTGGGCCTGACCGACGGACTGGCCCAGGCCAATGCCGATGCCGCCGTCAAGGCCATCGTCATCACCGGAGCCGGCAAGGCGTTCTCGGGCGGGGCAGACATCAAGGAATTCGGCACGCCCAAGGCCCTGGCCGAGCCCAACCTGCTCAGCGTGATCCTGGCGGTTGAAAACTCCGCCAAGCCAGTCGTTGCCGCCATCCACAGCGTGGCCATGGGCGGCGGTCTGGAGCTGGCGCTGGGTTGCCACTACCGCATCGCGGCGCCGGGCACCAGCGTTGCGCTGCCCGAGGTCAAGCTGGGCCTGATTCCCGGCGCCGGCGGCACGCAGCGCCTGCCGCGCGTGCTGGGCGTGGAGGCCGCGCTGAACATGATCGTGAGCGGCGAGCCGGTCAAGAGCGAACTGCTGGCCCAGATCCCCGGCCAGAAGCTGTTCGACAAGATGGCCGCGTCGCCCGAGTCACTGGCCGAAGAGGCGCTGGCCTTTGCAAAATCCGTTGCCGACGCCCGCCCGCTGCCGCTGGTGCGCGACCTGAAGGCGAAGCACCCGCTGGGCGACGCGTACTTCCAGTTCGCGCGCAACATGGTCAAGGGCATGGCCAAGAACTTCCCCGCGCCCGCCAAATGCGTGGACGCCGTGGAAGCCGCCACCAAGAAGAAATTCGACGAAGGCATGGTGTACGAGCGCGAGATCTTCACCGCGCTGATGTTCACGCCCGAATGCCGTGCGCTGCGCCACCTGTTCGTGGCCGAGCGCGCCGCGTCCAAGATCCCGGACGTGCCGGATGACACGCCCAAGCGCGAGATCAAGTCCGTGGCCGTGATCGGCGCCGGCACCATGGGCGGCGGCATCTCCATGAACTTCCTGAACGCGGGCATCCCCGTGAAGATCCTGGAGATGAAGCAGGAGGCGCTGGACAAGGGCCTGGCCACCATCCGCAAGAACTACGAAGCCCAGGTCAAGAAGGGCAAGCTCAAGCAGGACAAGTACGACCAGCGCATGGCGCTGCTGAGCACCACGCTGAGCTACGACGACCTGAAGGATGCCGACCTGGTGATCGAGGCCGTGTTCGAGGAAATGGGCGTCAAGGAAAAGGTCTTCAAGGAACTGGACCGCGTGATGAAGCCCGGTGCCATCCTGGCGTCCAATACGTCCACGCTGGACGTGAACAAGATTGCCTCGTTCACCAAGCGCCCGCAGGACGTGGTGGGTATGCATTTCTTCAGCCCGGCCAACGTCATGAAGCTGCTGGAAGTGGTGCGCGGCGAGAAGACCGCCAAGGACGTGCTGGCCACCGTGATGGTCATTGGCAAGAAGATCAAGAAGACCTCGGTCGTGTCGGGCGTGTGCGACGGCTTCATCGGCAACCGCATGATCGAGCAGTACAGCCGCCAGGCCGGCTTTTTGCTGGACGAAGGTGCGACGCCGCAGCAGGTGGACCGCGCGATCGAGAAGTTCGGCTTTGCCATGGGCCCATTCCGCATGGGCGACCTGGCCGGCAACGACATCGGCTGGGCCATCCGCAAGCGCCGCGCCACCGAGCGCGCCGACATGAAATACAGCAAGACGGCCGACAAGCTGTGCGAACTGGGCCGCTTTGGCCAGAAGACCGGTGCAGGCTGGTATGACTACCAGGCCGGCAAGCGCGACGCCATTCCGTCGGAGCTGGTCAACAAGATGATCGAGGACCACCGCAAGGAACTGGGCATCACGCCGCGCAAGATCTCCGACGAGGAAATCGTCCAGCGCCTGGTGTTCGCGCTGGTCAACGAAGGCGCGCACATTGTCGAGGACGGCATCGCGTCCCGTGCCAGCGACATCGACATGGTGTACCTCACCGGTTATGGCTTCCCCATGCACCGTGGCGGTCCCATGATGTACGCCGACCAGGTGGGCCTGTTCAACGTGGTGCAGGCCATGAAGCGGTTCCAGCGCAACCCGCTGGATGACGCGAAGTTCTGGGAGCCCGCGCCGCTGCTGGCCAAGCTGGCCGCTGAAGGCAAAACCTTCAGCTGAAGTCCAACATGATCAAGCGTGTTTTGCTGGGGCTGCTTGGCCTGCTGGCGTTGCTGGTGGCCGTGCTGGCCATCAACACGCTGCGCCAGGGCTCGCGCCAGATCAACGTGCCGCCGGTGGCCAAGCTGGCGCTGGACGAGCAGGGCGTGGCCGAGCGCCTGGGCGGGGCGATCCGCTTGCAGACGATCGCCAGCCGTGACAACCCCGAGGCCAACGCCGCGGAATTCCGCAAGCTGCACGATTACCTGCAGCAGCGCTACCCCAAGACCCACGCCACGCTCAAGCGCGAGCTGGTAGGGGGCCTGAGCCTGCTCTACACCTGGCCTGGCACGGACCCTGCGGCCAAGCCCATCCTGCTGCTGGCCCATCAGGACGTGGTGCCGGTGTCGCCGGGGACCGAGAGCAAATGGGAAGTACCGCCGTTTTCCGGTGAGGTCAAGGGCGGCTACATCTGGGGCCGCGGCTCCTGGGACGACAAGGGCAACCTGATCGCCCAGATGGAGGCCGTGGAAATGCTGGTCGCCAGCGGCTTCAAGCCGCGCCAGACGGTGTACCTGGCCTATGGCCATGACGAGGAAATCAGCGGCCTGGGTGGCGCGGTGGAAATTGCCAAGCTGCTGCAGTCGCGCAACGTCAAGCTGGACTTCGTGCTGGACGAGGGCCTGCTCATCACCGAAGGCATCATGCCGGGGCTGGCCAAGCCCGCCGCGCTGATCGGCATCGCCGAAAAAGGCTTCCTGTCCATGGTGCTCAAGGTGCCGGCCACGCCGGGGCATTCATCCATGCCGCCGCCCAAGGGCAGCAGCGCCATCGGCATGATGAGCGCCGCGCTGCGCCGGCTGGACGACGAGCAGTTGCCTGGTGGTATCCGTGGCGTGGCGCAGGAAATGTTTGCCACGCTGGCACCCGAGATGGGTGGCTTCCAGCGCGTGGCACTGTCCAACTTGTGGCTGTTTGGCCCGGTGGTGCAGGCCCAGCTGGAAAAGGGCGCCAGCACCAATGCATTGCTGCGCACCACCACGGCGCTGACGGTCATGAAGGCCGGCAACGCCGAGAACGTGATTCCCGGCCTGGCCGAGGCGGTGGTCAACTTCCGCCTGCTGCCCGGCGACACGATCGCCAGCGTGACCGACCACGTGCGCCAGAAGGCCGGCAGCGACCGCTTTGAGCTGATCGCGCTGCCCGGCGCGGCCGAGGCATCGCCCGTGTCGCCCACGCAATCGCCGTCGTACCAGCTCATCAACCGCACCATGCGCCAGCTGTTTCCCGATGTGCTGGTGGCGCCAGGGCTGATGGTGGCCGCGACCGATTCGCGCCACTTCACCGCCCTGAGCGACCACATCTACCGCTTCTCGCCGGTGCGCGCCAAGACCGAAGACCTGTCGCGCTTTCACGGCACGAACGAACGGATTGCCATTACGAACCTCGGTGAGGTCGTGCGCTTCTATCACCAGCTGCTGCTCAACACGGCAGCCCCCGCCAACTGATTTCCTGAAACTGAAAGGCCCCGCCATGACCTCCGCCGTTATCGTCTCCACCGCCCGCACGCCGCTTGCCAAGAGCTGGAAGGGCGCGTTCAACATGACCCACGGCGCCACGCTGGGCGGCCATGCCGTCAAGCACGCCATCCAGCGTGCCGGCATCGAAGCTGCCGAGGTGGACGACGTCATCATGGGCTGTGCCAACCCCGAAGGCGCCACGGGTGCCAACATTGCGCGCCAGATCGCGCTGATGGCCGGCTGCCCCATCACCACCTCGGGCATGACGGTCAACCGTTTTTGCTCGTCCGGCCTGCAGACCATTGCCCTGGCCGCGCAGCGCGTGATCGCGGGCGAAGCCGACATCTTTGTGGCCGGCGGTGTGGAAAGCATCTCCTGCGTGCAGCAGGAAATGAACACCCACATGATGCGCGACCCGGCGCTGGAAAAGCTCAAGCCCGAGATCTACTGGAACATGCTGCAGACGGCCGAGCAGGTGGCCAAGCGCTACAACATCAGCCGCGACGCCATGGACGAATACGGCGCCGCCAGCCAGCAAAAGGCCACCGCCGCGCTGGAAAAAGGCCTGTTCAAGGACGAAATCGCCCCCATCACCGTGCAAGCTGGCGTGGCCGACGCCGTGCTGGGCCTGCGCACGAAGGAAGTGACGATTTCTGACGACGAAGGCATCCGCCCCGGCACCACCAAGGAAGGCATCAGCGGCATCCGCCCGGCCATCCCCGGCGGCGTGATCTCGGCTGGCAATGCAAGCCAGTTTTCCGACGGCGGCGGTGCCGTGGTGGTCATGCACGAAGACGTGGCCGCCCGCAAGGGCCTGAAGCCGCTGGGCCGATTCCTGGGCTTCGCGGTGGCCGGTTGCGAGCCGGACGAAATGGGCATTGGCCCGGTGTATGCCATCCCCAAAGTGCTGAAAAAGCTGGGCCTGGGCATCAACGACATCGACCTGTGGGAGCTGAATGAAGCCTTTGCCGTGCAGGTGATCTATTGCCGCGACAAGCTGGGCATCCCCGGTGACCGCCTGAACGTGAACGGCGGCGCCATTGCCGTGGGCCATCCCTATGGCGTGAGCGGCCAGCGCCTGACCGGCCACGCCCTGATCGAAGGCAAGCGCCGCGGCGCCAAGCGCGTGGTGGTGACCATGTGCATCGGCGGCGGCATGGGCGCTGCCGGCGTATTTGAAGTGCTGTAACTGACAGCTGCTGGCGCAACCTGGATTACAGGTGAAAGTCGCCAGCCGCCTCGGGCTGGTACAGCACTTTCTCAATCCGGATGTGGCGGGTGCGGTTCCTCAGGCGCCAGTCAAAGGCGTCGCCTTCCTTGTAGCCCAGGATGGCGGTGCCAATGTCTGAGAACACCGAGAGTTTTCCGGTGCTGTCGTCCGCGTCTTCGGGATAAACCAGGGCCACTTCCATGGCCTCATCATCCAGCTGCACCACGGCCTTGGAATTCATGGTGACCACGTCGCGCGCCACCGCCAGCGGGTCCACCACAATGGCGCGCTCGATCTCGTGCTCCAGCTCAAAAATGCCCTGGGGTTCCTCGATGGCGAGCATGCTGGTGAGCCGCGCCTTGTCGATCTCGGTGATATGGATGTGGGTGGTGTGGTCTGCCGGGTGCTCGCGCAGCAGCCGCAGGTAGCGCCCCGACGTCATTGAAAGAGAGTGCAGGGCAGGGGTCTCGGCGTCGAGCAGGAAGCCGCAGCGCTCAAAGGCCTTGCGCGAGCGTGCATTGTCGGCATGAATTTTGGCGATCAGCTTTTCGGCCCGCATGTCGAAGAAAGCGAGCTTCATGCCTTCGCGGATGGCACTGGCGCCCAGTTTGCGGCCCCAGTTCTCGCGGTTGCCGATGACCAGAACCATCTCGCACTGCGGTCCAGTCTTGACCAGGCGCACAAACCCCACCGGCGTATCGTCCCGGTCACAGGCCATGAAGAAGCGGCCGCCCTGGTTGAACAGATGGGTGAGGATGGGTAGCTGGACCCGGCCAACGACCTGCTCAATGAAGCGGGAAACGTGGCGGGAATCGCTCAGGTACCGGGTGACTTGCTCGTCCTCCAGCCAGTCCATGAGAGTGAACGCGTCGGCCCGGGTGATCTCGGGGCACAGGGATATGAAAGGCTTGGTCATCTTCACCACATCTGGCTGCAAGAATGAAAGCCTTTCATGGCTGTGTCCATGACGGTTCTTTCGAGAAGGCCTGTATTTTAAAGCGGTGCGTCAAAGACAGTGCCGGCGCGCACCGGAGTCGCACTGGAGCGAAGGGTTTCCGTTGTCGGAGGGCTCGGGACGCCGTGCCGGTCACACACAAGACAGACCCTGCAGGGCAGGATTCACCATAATTTCTGCATGACCACCTCCTTGCGCCACACCCTGGATTTCCTGCTCTACCAATGGCTGGGGGCCGAGACGCTGCAGCAGCGCCCGCGTTTTGCGGACCATTCCCGCGAAACCTTTGACGCGGTGCTGGACACCTGCGAGCGCATTGCGCGCGAGAAGTACGCGCCGTTCAACCGCCTGGTGGACACGCAGGAGCCGCACTTTGACGGCGAGAAAGTCATCCTGCCGCAGTGCACGCATGATGCCAACCGCGCCTATGCCGAATCGGGCATGCTCAGCGCCGCGCAGGACTACGACGAAGGCGGCATGCAGCTGCCTTGCACGATTGAGACGGCGGCCAACAGCTTCTTTGCGATGGCGTCGGCCAGCATTGGCTCCAGCCTGCTGACCAAGGGCAATGCCAACCTGCTGCTGGTGCACGGCACCGACATGCAAAAGGCCGTGTTCGCGCGCAACGAGTTCAACGGGCGGTTCAGCGGCACCATGTGCCTGAGCGAGCCGCAGGCGGGCTCGTCACTGAGCGACATCACCACGCGCGCCATGCCCGATGGCGAGGGCTTTGAGACCGACCCGCTGGGCCCGCGCTACCGCCTCAAGGGCAACAAGATGTGGATCTCCTCGGGTGAGCACGAGCTGACCGAGAACATCATCCATCTGGTGCTGGCCAAGATCCCCGGGCCGGACGGCAAGCTGATCCCCGGAACCAGGGGGATTTCGCTGTTCATCGTGCCCAAGAAGCTGGTGGGGACCGACGGCCAGCTGACCGGCGTGCGCAACGACGTGGCGCTGGCCGGTCTGAACCACAAGCTGGGCTGGCGCGGCACGACCAACACGTTGCTCAATTTCGGCGAAGGCAAATTTCCGGTCAACGGACAAGCCGGCGCCGTGGGTTACCTGGTCGGCAAACCGCACGAAGGCCTGCGCTGCATGTTCCACATGATGAACGAGGCACGCATTGGCGTGGGCACGGCCGCGGTGATGCTTGGCCTGGCCGGCTATTACGCGTCGCTGGACTATGCGAAGAACCGCCCGCAGGGCCGGCCGGTGGGTGTGGCAGGCAAGGACCCGGCCCAGCCGCAGGTGCGCATCATCGAACACGCCGACGTCAAGCGCATGCTGCTCGCGCAAAAGAGCTACTGCGAAGGCGGGCTGGCGCTGGAGCTGTATTGCGCGCGCCTGGTGGACGAGCAGGCCACGGGTGACGCGGGAGCCGCCGACGAGGCCCGGCTGCTGCTGGAGGTGCTGACGCCCATCGCCAAGAGCTGGCCCAGCGAGTGGTGCCTGGAGGCCAATTCGCTGGCGATCCAGATCCACGGCGGTTATGGCTACACGCGTGACTTCCCGGTGGAGCAGTACTGGCGCGACAACCGCCTGAACATGATCCACGAGGGCACGCACGGCATCCAGGCCACCGACTTGCTGGGCCGCAAGGTGCTGATGGAAGGCGGCAAGGGCCTGATGCTGCTGGCCGCGCGCATCAACGCCACCATCGAGCGCGCCATCCAGCAACCGGCCCTGGCGGCGCACGCCAATGCGCTGGGCCAGGCGCTGCAGCAGGTGGGCGCCGCCACCAAGGCCGCCTGGGCCACCGGGGAGCCCGCCGATGCACTGGCCAATGCCGTGCCCTACATGCAGGCCTTTGGCCACATGGTGCTGGCCTGGATCTGGCTGGACGTGGGGCTGGCCATACCCCAGAGCCCGCCGGCCGACACGCAACCGGCAAATCAGGGCAAACTCGCGGCCATGCGCTACTTCTTCCATTACGAACTGCCCAAGATCGGCGCCTGGCTGGCCGTGGTGCAAACGCGTGACGCCACCTGCGCCACGCTGGCCGAGGACGCCTTCTGATGGCGTCCGCCCGGACGCTGGCCCGCGTTGAAGCCTGGGTGTGGGTGCTGATCTATGGCGGGCTGCTGACCCTGGTGCTGGGCCTGGCCACAGGGCGCACCGACGCCGCGCTGGGCTGGCTGCTGGGCGTGGCAGGGGCCGTCGTGGCTGCCGCCGGCGTCGTGCTGCTGTGGGTGCGCTCACGCCTGAAGCAGGACAAAAACTGAAAAGGAGCTTTCCATGACCCGTACCGTGCACCAACTTTTTGACCTGACCGGCAAGACCGCGCTGGTCACCGGCGGCTCGCGTGGCCTGGGCCTGCAGATGGCCCATGCGCTGGGAGAGGCCGGCGCGCGCATCATGCTCAGCTCGCGCAAGGCCGCCGACCTGGAAGAAGCCACGGCCGACTTGCAGGCCGCGGGCATTGACGCGCGCTGGATTGCCGCGGATTGCGCCAAGGAAGAAGACATCCGCCGCCTGGCCGACCAGACGATCGAGCGCATGGGCGACGTGGACATCCTGGTCAACAATGCCGGTGCCGCCTGGGGCGCCCCGGCCGAAGACCACCCGGTGGAAGCCTGGGACAAGGTCATGAACCTGAACGTGCGCGGCTATTTCATCCTGAGCCAGCACATTGCCAAGCGCAGCATGATCGCGCGCAAGCAGGGACGCATCATCAACATCGCCAGCATCGCCGGCCTGGGTGGCAACCCGCCCGAGATGCAGACCATTGCGTACAACACCTCCAAGGGCGCCGTCATCAACTTCACCCGCGCACTGGGCTGCGAATGGGGCAAGTACAACATCACCGTCAACGCCATCTGCCCCGGCTTTTTCCCGAGCAGGATGACCGCCGGCACGCTGAAGAACCTGGGCGAGGACAAGCTGGCCGCTCACGCGCCGCTGCGCCGCCTGGGCGACGACGAAGACCTCAAGGGCATCACGCTGCTGTATGCGTCCGACGCGGGTAAGCACATCACGGGCCAGTGGCTGGCCGTGGACGGCGGTGTATCGGTAGTCACGGGCGGCTGAGCATGAAGTTTGGCGTAGAAATCCCGTTCGTCAGCCACCTGGGCTTTGACCTGGTGCTGTTTGAAGGCGGGCAATCGCAGATCGATTACGAGCCGAAACCCGAGCACCTCAATTTCTTTGGCGTGACGCATGGCGGCGCCTGCATGACGCTGCTGGACGTGGTGATGGCGCTGGCCGCGCGCAGTGTGGAAAAAGAGATGGGCGCGGTCACCATCGAGATGAAGACCAGCTTCATGCAGCCCGCGCGCGGCAAGCTGACGGCCAAGGCCCGGCTGATGCACCGCACGGCCACCATGGCCTTTACCGAAGGCACCATTCATGACGAACAGGGCAGGGCCTGCGCCCATGCCACCGGCACGTTCAAGTACGTGCGCAGCCTGCCCACCGGCCCCAAAAGCGCCAATGCGCTGAACGTCATATTCACGGACTGATTCACCGACTGATTTTTCCCAAAGGAGAACACCATGCCCCAGAACAGGCAATGGCTGCTGGACAACCGCCCCACGGGCGAAGCCACCGCCAGCAATTTCAAGCTCGCCACCACCTATACGCCGGCCCTGGCGGACGGCCAGGTGCTGGTGCGCCACCACTACATGAGCCTGGACCCGTACATGCGCGGCCGCATGAACGACGCCAAGAGCTATGCCCAGCCCCAGCCGCTAGGCCAGGTGATGCAGGGCGGAACGGCGGGTGAAATCGTTGAAAGCAGGTCTCCCAGGTACGCCGTGGGCGACAAGGTGGTGGGCATGGGCGGCTGGCAGGAGTACAGCGTGGTCAACGTGGAGCAGCCCGGCGCGCTGCGCAAGGTGGACACCACCCATGTGCCGCTGAGCCATTACCTGGGCGCCGTCGGCATGCCCGGCGTGACCGCCTGGTACGGCCTGGTGAAGATCATTGACGCCCAGCCGGGCCAGACCGTGGTGGTCAGCGCCGCCACGGGCGCGGTGGGCAGCGCGTTTGGCGCGCTGGCCAAGGCGCGCGGCCTGCGCGCGGTGGGCATTGCCGGCGGGCCGGACAAGTGCAAGTACGCCACCGAAACGCTGGGTTTTGACGCCTGCATTGATTACCGCGAGCACAAGGACGCCGCGTCGCTCTCCAAGGCGCTGAAGGCAGCCTGCCCGGACGGCATTGACGGCCACTTTGAAAACGTGGGCGGCATGGTGCTGGACGCGGTGCTGTCGCGCATGAACGCGTTTGGCCGCATCGCCCTGTGCGGCATGATCGCTGGCTACGACGGCCAGCCCCTGCCCATGGCCTATCCGCAGCTGATCCTGACCCAGCGCCTGAAGATCCAGGGTTTCATCGTCAGCGAGCACATGGAAGTGTGGCCCGAGGCGCTCAAGGAACTGGGCATGCTGGTGGGCACCGGCAAGCTGCGTCCGCGCGAGTCCGTGTCCCAAGGCATCGAGTCGGCACCAGAGGCGTTTCTCGGTTTGCTCAAGGGCAAGAACTTTGGCAAGCAGTTGGTGAAGCTGGTCTGATTTCCTGGTGATTGCCGTGGTGGTGTCGCGTTTTTTTGCGTTGCACTTCGCGGCAAAGCCACGCCCGCGGCGAACCCCGCGAGTGACAAAAGAATGACGAAAAGGTGAAAAGCAATGCAACCCACCCACGAGGTCTTCAACCAGCCCGCTCCACTGACCGGCTACAACCTGTTCAGCGGCAACCAGCCACTCCAGGCCGCGCTGAAGTTCAACGCGCCCCAACTGGCCACGGCGGACCTGGAAGCCCTGGGTGAGCAGCTGGGCAGCGAAGCCATGCAGACGCATGCCCGGCTCGCCAACATCCACACGCCCGAGCTGCTCACACACGACCGCTTTGGCCGCCGCGTGGACCAGGTGGAATTTCACCCCAGCTACCACGCGCTGATGACGCTGGCCACCGGTGCCGGCCTGCACGGCACGCCTTGGGCCGGCGGCACCAGCGCCCATGTGCAGCGCGCCGCGGGCTTCATGCTGTTCACCGAGCTGGAACCGTCCATCCTGTGCCCCATCTCGATGACCTATGCGGTCACGCCCGCGCTGCGCAGCAATGCCGCCATCTACCGCGACTGGGGGCCTGGCCTCGCGGCCCGCGCGTATGACCCGGCGCTCACGCAGTACAGCCGCAAACCCGGCCTGACCATGGGCATGGGCATGACCGAAAAGCAGGGCGGCAGCGACGTGCGGGCCAACACCACGCGGGCCGAGCCGGATGGATCCGACGGCTGGGGCGCGCGCTACACCGTCACCGGGCACAAGTGGTTCTTCTCGGCGCCCATGTGCGACGCCTTCCTGATCCTGGCGCAGACCACCAGCGGCCTGAGTTGCCTGTTCCTGCCGCGCGTCCTGCCGGACGGAACCACCAACGCCATCCACATCCAGCGCCTGAAAGACAAGTTGGGCAACAAGGCCAACGCCAGCTCCGAGGTCGAATTCCATGGCGCCACCGCCTGGCTGGTGGGCGATGAGGGCCGCGGCATTCCGCAGATCCTGGAGATGGGCACCATGACGCGGCTGGACTGCGCCCTGGGCACCAGCGGCCTGATGCGCCAGGCGCTGTCCATTGCGCTGAACCATGCGTCGCAGCGCCAGGCCTTTGGCAAGCCGCTGGTCAGCCAGCCGCTGATGCGCAACGTGCTGGCCGACCTGGCGCTCGAATCGGAGGCCGCCACCGCCCTGGCCCTGCGCCTGGCCCGGGCTTTTGACCGGCAGGACGATGAACACGAAAAGGCCATGGCGCGGCTGCTGACGCCCGTGGCCAAGTTCTGGATCTGCAAGCGCGGCAGCCACTTTGCGCAGGAGGCCATGGAATGCCTGGGCGGCAACGGCTATGTGGAAGAGGGCGGGCAGGGCATCATGGCCCGCATCTACCGCGAAATGCCGCTGAACTCCATCTGGGAAGGCGCGGGCAACATCATGGCCATCGACCTGCTGCGCGCCTTGCGCCGTGCCGACGCCGCCGCCGCGCTGGCCCACGAGCTGGCGCCCGCACGCGGGGCCCATGCCGCGCTGGACCGCCTGGCCGCCGCGCTGCCCACCCGGGTGGAAGCCATGGCCACCGAGATGGAGGCGCGCCGCCTGGCGCAGGACGTCGCCCTGGCCGTGCAGGCCGCGCTGCTGTGCCAGACAGCGCCCGCGGCCGTGTTCGCCGCGTTCTGTGAATCGCGCCTGGGCGGCGACTGGGGCCATGCCTTCGGCACCCTGGGCGCCCGGACCGACTTTGACAGCCTCATCCACCGCGCGATGCCGCGCTGAAAGCAGCCCCGCCATGGCCGATCTCATCCTGCACCACTACGCCAGCTCCCCGTTCTCGGAAAAGATCCGCCTGATCCTGGGCGCCAAGAAGCTGGCCTGGAAAGCCGTGGACGTGCCGCGCATCAGCCCCAAACCGGACGTGGTGGCGCTGACCGGCGGCTACCGCAAGACGCCGTTCCTGCAGGTGGGCAGCGATATCTACTGCGACACCGCCCTGATCTGCGAGGTGCTGGAACATCTGCAGCCCGAGCCGGCGCTGTTCCCCGCCGGGCTCAAGGGCCTGTCGCGCGTGGTGGCGCAATGGGCCGACGAAAAGCTGTTCTGGGCCGCCATGGCCTACAACTTCTCGCCCCGGGGCATGGCACAGATGTTTGGCGGCAGCCCCGACGCACCGGCTGAGCAATGGGCCGCCGTGGCCAAGGCCTTTGGCGAAGACCGCGCTGCGATGCGCGTCGGCATGCCGCGCATGCCGCTGGGCGATGCCACCTCGGCCTACAAGGGCTACCTGCGCCGCCTGTCGCACATGCTGGACGGGCAGCCCTACCTGCTGGGCAACGCGCCCTGCGTGGCCGACTATGCCGCCTACCACCCTCTGTGGTTCACCCGCACGCAGACCTCGTGCATGGCCGGCATCCTGGACGCCACGCCGTCGGTGCTGGCCTGGATGGACCGCATGGCCGCCATCGGCCACGGCAGCTTTTCCACGCTGACGTCGGCCGAGGCGATCGCCCTGTGCGCGGCCACGCCGGCGCCCGCCAACCTGCTGCACGGCCACAGCTTCCAGGACGACCACGGCATCCCGCTGGGCAGCCGCGTGGTCATCACCGCGGAAAGCTTCGGGCCCGAAGGCACCGAGGGCGAACTGGTGGCGGCCACCCGCACGCACTACAGCCTGCGCCGCAACGATGAACGCGCCGGCACCGTGCACGTGCATTTCCCGCGGATAGGGTATGTGCTGAAAAAAGCCTGACCCGGCGCGGTCATGGGGGATGCGTGATGGGAGATACTCCCATGCGGAACCAGCCCCCTGATGTTGAAGCCCTTCCAGACCTTGCAGACCTTCCCGACCCGTGCCCGGGTCGTGGCGGTGGTGGTGTTGCTGGCGGGCCTGGCGGTAACGGCCGTGGCGGTGACGGCCACGCGGCAGGCACAGCTGGCCGAAGCCAGCGCGCATTTCGAAGGCCATGCGGACCGCCTGGGGGCCGAAGTGCAGCGGCGCATCAACCGCACAGCCTCCGGGCTGCGCGGAACGCGCGCGGCCTACGCGGCCTATGGCCGCCTCTGGAGCCGGGCGCAGTTTCGCGATTTCATCGCGGCACGCAATCTGGGCGCCGAATTCCCGGGCGTGCGCGGCTTTGGCCTGATCCAGCGGGTGGAGCGTGATGGTCTGGCGCAGTTCATGGTGGATGAACAGCGCGACGATGCGCCGGATTTCCAGGTCAAGACCTCGGGCAGCCTGTCTGACCTGTACGTCATCAAGTTCATCGAGCCGCTGGGCGCCAACCTGGCCGCCTGGGGCCTGGACGTGGGCGCCGAACCTGTGCGCCGCGAGGCGCTGGAGCGGGCGGTGGCCACCGGCGACGCGGCGTTGACGGCGCCGGTCACGCTAATCCAGGACCAGCAGCGCGGTACCGGCTGGCTGCTGTTCGTGCCGATGTTCAGGCCCGGCACCGACCCGCAGACCCCCGCCAGCCGCCAGGCGCTGCTGCAGGGCATCCTGTACGCGCCGATTGTGACCGCCGAGGTGCTGGGTGATGCCACGCAGATGGTGGACTCAGCCCTGGATTTCCGCCTGTATGACGGGCCCGCCGCCGGCGGTCGCCTGCTGTTTGATTCACAGGAACGCGGCAACCCGCTGCAACCGGCGGCGGATCAGGACCGGTATGCCGGGCGTCTGTTCCGTGATGAACAGACCCTGCAGCTGGGCGGACGCACGCTGACGCTGCAGATGGCCGGTGCCGCCAGCCTGGAGGCCGCCGCGGCGGGCCGCGCGCCGCTGTGGGTGGCGCTGGCGGGCGGCCTGCTCAGCCTGCTGCTGGCCACGTCAGCCGGGCTGCTGTTGCATGGGCGTGAACGCGCCATGCGGATGGCGCGCGCCATGACGGCGGACCTGCAGCGCATGGGCAAGGTGCTGGAACACACGTCCAACGCGGTGTTCGGCACCGACCGCGAGCTGCGTATCAACTGGGTCAACGAAGGCTTCACCCGCATGTCGGGCTACACCGCCGAAGAGGCTTTTGGCAAAACCGCCACCGAACTGCTGGGCCATCCCCACGCCGATGCGGGCGCACTGGCGCTGCTGCGCCAGGCGGCCGAGGCCGGGCAGGGCCAGCGCGTGGAACTGCTGAACCGGCGCAAGGACGGCACGGATTACTGGGTGGAAACCGAAATCCTGCCCACGCACGACGCCCGCGGCGAGCTGAACGGCTTCATCGAGATCGCGCTGGACATCACCCAGCGCAAGCTGGCCCAGCAGCGCATTGCGGCCAGCGAAGCCTTTCTTGAACAGGCCGAGCGCATTGCAGGCGCCGGCGGCTGGGAGGTGGACCTGATCTCGGGCAGGCTGCGCATCACGACGCAGATGAAGCGCCTGTTTGGCCTGGCGGACAGCGCCAATCCGTCCGTGGAGGACTTTCTCGGCTTTTTCGGCGACACGCAGCGCGCGCTGATTGAACGGACCACGGCCCACAGCGTGCGCACCGGCGCCTCCTGGGACCTGGAGCTTTTGCTGCCCGCGGGCGAGGGTGGCCCCAGGTGGGTCCGCACGGTCGGCCAGGTGGTGCGCGAGCGGGGCCGCAGCACGCGGCTGGTGGGCATCCTGCAGGACGTGACCGAGCGGCGCAACCTGGAAGAAGAGCTGCGCCTGAACAATGCCCGGCTGCAGACCATCATGGAAAACCTGCCCTGCGGCATGAGCGTGTTTGACGCGAACCTGCAACTGGTGGCCCACAACACCAAATTCCGCACGCTGCTGGGCTTTCCGGATTCGCTGTTCGCGGGTCGCCTGGTCAATTTCGAGGACATCATCCGCTTCAATGCGTCACGCGGCGAATACGGCAGCGGCGACGTGGAGCAGCAGGTGCGCGACATCATCGAGCGCGCCCGCACGCCCGAGCCCCACCGGTTCGAGCGGCGCCGGCCCAACGGCACCCACCTGGAGGTGCGCGGCGCGCCCATGCCGGGCGGCGGCTTCGTCACCACCTATGTGGACGTGACCGACCGCAAGCGCGCCGAGGAGGCGCTGCGGGCCAGCGAAGACCTGATGCGTGTGGTGACCGACAACATCCCCGGACGGGTGGCCTACTGGGACCGCGACATGCGCTGCAGGTTCGTCAACCGCGTGTACTGCGAAGCCTACGGCCGCCAGCGCGACGAGCTGCTGGGGCGCACGGCCGATCAGATCTTCGGCGCCAGGCGCATGGCGCGGCTGGAGCCGGTGGTCAGCGCCGCGCTGCGCGGCGAGCCGCAAAGCTTCGAGCGGGCGGAAAAGGACAGCCAGGGCAACCCGATTACCACGCTGGTGCATTACATCCCCGACGCCCATGACGGCGAGGTACGGGGCTTTTTCGTGCTGGCGCTGGACATCACGGAAATCAGGCAGGCGCGCGACGCGGCGCTGCAGGCCAGCCTGGCCAAGAGCCAGTTCCTGGCCAACATGAGCCATGAAATCCGCACGCCCATGAACGCCATCCTGGGCATGCTCACGCTGCTGAAGGCCACGCCGCTGGACACCCGCCAGCTCGACTACGCCACCAAGACCGAAGGCGCGGCGCGTTCCCTGCTGGGCCTGCTCAACGACATCCTGGATTTCTCCAAGGTCGAGGCCGGCAAGATGACGCTGGACCCGCACCCGTTCAGCCTGGACCAGCTGCTGCGCGACCTGTCGGTGATCCTGTCGGCCAACGTGGGCGCCAGGAACGTGGAAATCCTGTTTGACGTGGACCCGGCCATCCCGGCGCAGCTGCTGGGCGACGACATGCGCCTGCGCCAGGTGCTGATCAACCTCGGCGGCAACGCCATCAAGTTCACCAACAGCGGCGAGGTGGTGGTGCAGGCGCGCGTGGCCAGCCGCACCGACGGCGAAGTGACGCTGGACATCGCGGTGCGCGACACCGGCATCGGCATCGCCCCGGAACACCAGGCACGCATTTTCACCGGCTTCAGCCAGGCGGAGTCATCCACCAGCCGGCGCTACGGCGGCACCGGCCTGGGCCTGGCCATCTGCCAGCGCCTGGTCAGCCTGATGGGTGGCGAGCTGCAGCTTTCCAGCGTACCGGGGCAGGGCAGCCGCTTTTACTTCCAGCTCACGTTCCCGGTCCTGCCGGGCAAGGCGGCCACGCCGGCCGGCGCACGCGTGATCCAGCGCGTGCTGATCGTGGATGACAACAAGGTGGCGCGCGAGGTGCTGGCCGGCATGGCGCGATCGCTGGGCTGGGAGGTGGACGTGGCCGCCAGTGGCGAGGAGGCGCTGGCGCTGCTGGGCACCGGCCGGGCCGCGCAGCTGCGCCATGACGCCCTGTTTATCGACTGGCGCATGCCCGGCATGGACGGCTGGGAGACCAGCCAGCGCATCCGCAGCCTGGCGGGCGTGGGCAACGCGCCGGTGCTGGTGATGGTGACGGCGCACGGTCGCGCCATGCTGGCGCAGCGCAGCCTGGACGACCGCGCGCTGCTGGACGGCTTCCTGGTCAAGCCCGTGACTGCCTCCATGCTGGCCGATGCCGTGGCCGAAGCCCTGGGCCAGACGAGCGCGGCAACGCCCGCCGCCAGCGTGCCGCAGCAGCCGCTGGCGGGCCTGCGGCTGCTGGTGGTGGAAGACAACGCCAACAACCAGCAGGTGGCGCGCGAGCTGCTGGCCGCCCAGGGCGCCAGCGTGGACATCGCGGGCAACGGGCTGGACGGCGTGCGCCAGGTGCTGGCCGCGCAGCCGCCTTATGACGTGGTGCTCATGGATGTGCAGATGCCGGTCATGGACGGCTACGCCGCCACGCGCGTGCTGCGCGAGGAGCACGGCCTGACCCGGCTGCCCATCGTGGCCATGACCGCCAACGCCATGGCCAGCGACCGTGATGAATGCCTGGCCGCGGGCATGACCGACCATGTGGGCAAGCCGTTTGACCTGGACAGCCTGGTGGCCACGCTGCTGCGCCACGCCGGCCGTACCGGTGCCGGCACGGGCACGGGCACGACCACGCGGCCGCCCACGGCGGGCGGGCAGGGCGTGGACATCGACGCGGCGATCGCGCGGTTTGGCGGCAACGAGGCGCTGTACCGGAAAATGTTTCCGTCGTTCTGCACGGACATCGTCAACCTGGCCGACCAGCTCGAAGCGCGGGTGCAGACCGGCGCCCATGATGAAGCGGCCGGCGTGCTGCACACCCTCAAGGGCCTGGCTGCCACCATGGGCGCCAGCGGCCTGGCCGAGCTGGCGCGCGAGGCCGAGCCGGCGCTGGGCCGTGGCGATGCCACGGCCAACAAGGCGATGGTGCAGAAGGTGCAGGCTGCCGTGCAGCAGGCCATCGGCGCGCTGGATGCCCGGCTGCATCCGGGCGCACCGGCGCCACAGGCCACGCCAGAGGCAGCGCCACCCACCAAGGCCGCAGCCGCAGACACGGCGGCGCAGCTGCGCCAGCTGATCAGCCTGCTGGAGGCCAGCGACATGGACGCCCTGGCGCTGCATGAGGCGCTGCAGCCGCGGCTGGCCCAGCCGGGCGGGGCGGATGTGGACGCCCTGGCCGCCGCCATGGATACTCTGGATTTCCAAAGCGCCATCGCTGCCTGCCGGTCACTGCTGGCACGCCTGGCCGGTTGAACTGCATGCCTGAACACACCCCATCCGCTGACCCCGTTGCCACCACGTCCGCGCGGCGGCGCATCCTTGTGGTGGACGACCAGCCACTCAACATCCGCGTGCTGCACATGGTGCTGGCGCGCGACTACCAGGTGTTGATGGCGACCTCGGGTGCGCAGGCGCTGCAGGTGTGCGCCGCCCAACGGCCCGACCTGGTGCTGATGGACGTGATGATGCAGGGCATGGACGGCTATGAAGCCTGCCGCCAGCTCAAGGCCCAGCCCGCCACCCAGGGCATCCCGGTGGTGTTTGTCACCGCCCACGACGACCCGGCCGAGCGTGAGCGGGGCCTGGCCGCGGGCGCACAGGGGTTCATCTCCAAGCCTGTCGATCCGCAGCAGGTGCTGGCGGCGTTGCGGCGCCTGCTGGGATGACCGCCGCGCAGGGTTGGGCGCTGTTTGACACGGCGCTGGGCGCCTGCGGCATCTGCTGGGGCGCGCAGGCGCTGTGCGGGGTGCAGTTGCCTGAACCAGGCCCGCAAGGCAGCCGCCTGCGCATGCAGCGGCGCTTTCCCGGCGTGGCCGAGCTGGCACCACCGCCCTGGGTCGCCAGCGTCCAGGCCCGGGTGCAGGCGCTGCTGGATGGTGGGGCAGACAGCCTGCTGGATGTGCCGCTGGACATGGCGGGCGTGCCGCCGTTTCACCAGCGCGTGTATGCGGTGGCCCGGGCCATCACACCGGGGCGCACCATGACGTATGGCGAGGTGGCCGCCGCGCTGGGCGACAGTGGCGCGGCGCGTGCCGTGGGTCAGGCCCTGGGACACAACCCGTTTGCACCCATCGTGCCGTGCCACCGCGTGCTGGCCGCGGGCACGCGTGGTGGCGGCTTCTCGGCCGCTGGCGGCGTGGACACCAAGCTGCGCATGCTGCTGATGGAAGGCGCCCGCTTTGGCCGCGAGCCGGGCCTGTTTGACAAGCCCGGCTGAGCCCCCTTTACAACGGCGTGCTGGCCGGCCGTGCGCTGCGCTGCTCGTCGCGCGCCAGGCGGGCGGCCAGCGCCTCCACGCTGGCCTGCATGTCGCGCTGGCCCTTGATCAGCGTGGCCTGCAGGGCTTCGGTGGTGACGGCTTCACGCTGGCGGGCTTCGGCTGCCTGCAGGTCCAGGTAGTGGCGCAACTCGGTGAAGCGGGACGCCTCGGCCTTGTCGGCCAGGTTGCGCTGGGCCTGCAGTTCGCGCATGTGAAGGCCCAGCTCGCGTTCATGCCGCGCGTCGTTCAGCGCGGCGTTGCCCAGCCCGCCCAGCAAGGCCAGCAGCAGCGCCGCCAGCAGGATCAGCGGCAGCGGCATCTGCACAATGGTGATGCCCAGGCTGACGGGGGTAGGGCGCACAAATTCGGGCCAGTTCAGCGCCACGAACACGGCCGTGACCAGCGTGGCCACCAGCAACAGGGTCATACGGATGCGCATGCAGGTCTCCTTCGGGGGATCAGTTCATTTCATTGTGCAAAACGTGGCCGGTGGCCCTTGTCAGCCAGCACCCCGTGTTGCTGTGGGTCGGTGTGGCAAACTCGCGCCCTTCGTCCTTTCCCAAAGTCCGTTGTCTCCTTTCCAGCATGCAGAAAATCATCGGCCAGATCGCCGCAGAAATCAGGGTCCAGGTTCACCAGGTCACGGCTGCCGTGCAGCTGCTGGACGGCGGGGCCACCGTGCCCTTCATCGCCCGTTACCGCAAGGAGGCCACCGGCGGGCTGGACGATACCCAGCTGCGTGAGCTGGAATACCGCCTGACCTACCTGCGCGAACTGGAAGAGCGGCGTGAGGCGGTCCTGCGCAGCATTGACGAGCAGGGCAAGCTCACGCCCGCGCTGCGCGCCGCGATCGCCAACGCGCCGACCAAGCAGGAACTGGAAGACATCTACCTGCCGTTCAAGCAGAAGCGCCGCACCAAGGGCCAGATGGCCCGCGAGTCCGGTATCGAGCCGCTGGCCGACAAGCTGTTTGCCGACCCGACGCTGGACCCGGCCGCCGAGGCCGCCGCCTTTACGCGCCCGCCCGAGGTGCTGGACGACGGCAAGCCCGGCGCGGACTTTTCCACCGTGCCGGCGGTGCTGGACGGCGTGCGCGACATCCTGTCCGAGCGCTGGGCCGAGGACGCCGCCCTGGTGCAGCGCCTGCGCGAATGGCTCTGGTCCGAAGGCCTGTTCAAGAGCAGCCTGGCCACCGGCAAGGACGAGAACAACCCCGACGTCGCCAAGTTCCGCGACTACTTCGACTACGACGAACCCATCGGCCGGGTGCCGTCGCACCGGGCGCTGGCGGTGTTTCGCGGGCGGCAGCTGGAAATCCTGGACGCCAAGCTCGTTCTGCCGGTTGAGCCGGAGCCAGGCAAGCCCGGCCTTGCCGAAGGCAAGATCGCCCTGCACCTGGGCTGGAGCCATGCGGGCCGCCGCGCCGACGACCTGATCCGCAAATGCGTGGCCTGGACCTGGCGCGTCAAGCTCAGCCTGTCCACCGAACGCGACCTGTTCACCCGCCTGCGCGAAGACGCCGAGAAAGTCGCGATCAAGGTGTTTGCCGACAACCTGCGCGACCTGCTGCTGGCCGCGCCGGCCGGCCCGCGCGTGGTGATGGGGCTGGACCCCGGCATCCGCACCGGCGTGAAGGTCGCCGTGGTGGACGCTACCGGCAAGCTGGTGGACACCGCCACCGTGTACCCGCACGAGCCGCGGCGCGACTGGGACGGCGCGCTGTTCACGCTGGCCAAGCTGTGTGAAAAGCATGGCGTGAACCTGATTGCCATCGGCAACGGCACGGCCAGCCGCGAGACCGACAAGCTGGCGGGCGAGCTCATCAAGATGGCGGCCAAGGCGCAGATGACCATCGAAAAGGTAGTGGTCAGCGAAGCCGGGGCGTCGGTGTACAGCGCCAGCGAATTCGCCAGCCAGGAAATGCCCGACGTGGACGTGAGCCTGCGCGGCGCGGCCAGCATTGCCCGGCGGCTGCAGGACCCGCTGGCCGAGCTGGTCAAGATCGACCCCAAGTCCATTGGCGTGGGCCAGTACCAGCACGACGTGAACCAGGGCGAGCTGGCCCGCACGCTGGACGCCGTGGTGGAGGACTGCGTGAACTCGGTGGGCGTGGACCTGAACACGGCCAGCGTGCCGCTGCTGTCGCGCGTGTCCGGCCTGTCGGGCACGGTGGCCAGGGCGGTGGTGCGCTGGCGCGAGGCCAACGGCGCGTTCAAGAACCGCCGCCAGCTCATGGACGTGAGCGGTCTGGGCGCCAAGACCTTTGAACAAAGCGCGGGCTTCCTGCGCATCCGCGGCGGCGACAACCCGCTGGACATGACTGGCGTGCACCCCGAGACCTACCCCGTGGTGGAGGCCATGATGGCCAAAACCGGCAAACCCGTGCAGGAACTGATGGGCCGCGCCGACATGCTCAAGACGCTCAGGCCCGAGCTGTTTGCCAACGACAAATTCGGCGTCATCACGGTCAAGGACATCCTGGGCGAGCTGGAAAAGCCCGGGCGCGACCCCCGCCCCGATTTCAAGGTGGCGCGCTTCAACGACGGCGTGGACGACATCAAGGACCTGAAAGAAGGCATGGTGCTGGAGGGCACGGTCAGCAACGTGGCGGCGTTCGGCGCGTTCATTGACGTCGGCGTGCACCAGGACGGCCTGGTCCATGTGAGCCAGCTGAGCCACAAGTTCGTGAACGATGCGCGCGAGGTGGTCAAGACCGGCGATATCGTGAAGGTGCGCGTGACCGAGGTGGACGTGGCGCGCAAGCGCATTGGCCTGACCATGAAGCTGGATGCGCCGCCGGCGCGCCGCCATGACGGCGGCCCGCGCGACAACCGGTTTGAAGGCCTGGCGCGCGGCCAGCGGGCCGCGCCGGCCCAGGCGCCGGGCCAGTCGGCCATGGCGCAGGCCTTCCAGAAGCTGCGCGGCGGGGGGTGAGCCCGGGCCTGGCGCTCAAGATCCGGCTCGCGGCCGAAGACTGACGCGCCGGGCGCGGGTGGCACCACCCCGGTTTGCGACAATCGGCGCCATGAGAGCGTTGCGCATCTATGCGGGCCCGCGCGCCCGTGCCCATATCGGGCAAAACGGCCTGCAGCCCGGCGATATCGGCGTGGTGCCCGGCGCCGCTGGCGGCCCCAAGGGCCTGGTGCTGGGGCCGCTGGACCGGTTCATATTCGGAGACTGGCTGGCCGCCTCTGGCCAGCCAGTTCATCTGGTGGGCGCCTCCATCGGTGCCTGGCGCATGGCCACCGCCTGCCTGAACGATCCGGTGGCGGCATTCAGCCGCCTGGAGCACGACTACATCCACCAGGACTACGCCCTGGCGCCCGGCCAGAAGCGGCCCACGGCAGCCCATGTGAGCGAGCGGTTTGGCGAGAACCTGCGGGCCTTCTATGGCGGACGGTTGGGCGAGGTACTGGGCCACGACCGCTACCGGCTGCACATCGTCACCTCGCGCGGGCGCCACCTGCTGGGGCGCGAGCACGGCGTGCGCACGCCGCTGGGCTACCTGGGCGCCTTCCTGACCAACACGGTCAACCGGCGCGCCATGGGTGCCTGGCTGGAGCGGGTGGTGTTTTCAAGCGCGGGGGCGGCCCTGCCGTTTGGCACGCGCGACTACCGCACGCGCCAGGTGCCATTGAGCGAAGCCAATTTCAATGCCGCGCTGCAGGCCAGTTGCTCCATCCCGTTCGTGCTGCAGGCGATCCATGACATCCCGGGCGCGCCGCGTGGGGCGTACTGGGACGGCGGCATCACCGACTACCACCTGCACCTGGACTACCGCCAGCCGCCGGGCGCGCAGCCAGGGCAGGGCGCGGGCATCGTGCTGTACCCCCACTTCCAGAAAGCCGTGGTGCCCGGCTGGCTGGACAAGGGTCTGCGCTGGCGCCACGGCGCCACGGACTTCCTGGACAACATGGTGGTGCTGGCGCCTGACCCGCAATGGGTCAGCACGCTGCCCAACGGCAAGCTGCCCGACCGCAATGATTTCGTGCGCTACGGCACCGACCTGCGCGCGCGCGTGAAGGCCTGGAGCGCGGCCGTGGCGGCCAGCGCGCAGCTGGCGGATGAGTTTGCGCAATGGGTGGCGCAGGCTGACGTGAGCCGCGTGGAGGCGCTGTGACGGCCGGGGCCGTGCAAGAGCGGCACCCGGCATGGCTGACGGTGGCCGTGCTGGTGCTGTTGATTGGCCCGCACTGGCTGGTGATGCGTGACCAGTTCGACGGCGCCACCATCGCATTTGCCGCGGCCACGGGCCTGCACGACGGCATTGAGGCCGCGCTGCGGGATGCGAACTGGCCCGTCGCGCTGGCCTTTCACAAGGCCTGCATTGCATTGGGCCAGGCCGTGGGCGTGCCTTACCTGGTGTTCGTCAAGCTCACCCTCACATTGCTGCTTGCGGGCCTGTACCTGGAGTTGCGTTGCCTGGCCCACACGGTGTTCGGCCTGCCGGCGGCCCAGGCGCGCCAGGCGGCTTTGCTGGGCAGCGCGTCGCCGGTGCTTTACACGCTGGTGTCTTCCCAGATCGTGCCCATCCTGTTGTGTGTATGGCTGGTGTTTTTCGGCCACCGGCTGTACCGGCAGGCGTCCGCTGGCATGCGGGTCCTGGGCTGGGCGGTGCTGGCGGTGTCGTTCCAGCTCAATTCCAACCTGGTGTTCGCGCTGGCCCTGGAGCTCGTGTGGCTGGTGCGCCTGGGCGGCCGGTTTCGCACACGGCTGGCAGCCAGTGCGCTGCTGCTGGCCACCGCGGCCGGCGTGTACATGACCATGCGCTGGCTGCTGCCGCCCGCGCAGATCTTCACCGAATACAACCAGTTGCTCAAACCCTGGCGGCCCGACGATCTGCGCCGCATCGTCAAGGCCACGCTGATGTTCCTGACCTGGGGCGTCATCCCGTTGGGGGCCGTTCTGATCGCCGCCGCCTGCGTGGCCGCGCGTGGCACCTGGCCCCGGCTGGACTTGCAGCGCGCGCGTGCCGCGCTGGGCGCGCATGGACCGATGCTGGCCGGCACGGCCTTCCTGTGCGCGGCGGCGGCATTCCCGTATGTGATGGTGGGCAAGGGGCCGCCGCTTTTCACGCTGCTGTCCATTGGCGATGGCCTGACCGAGCAGGTGCTGCGCGCGGCCCATGGCGGGCCGCTGGCGCCGACATGGGCCAACAGTTCCGGGCGCCACGCGCTGCTGTATGGGGCGGCCATGGGCCTGCTGGCCTGGGCAACAGGGCGGCTGGCGTGGCACGCGCTGGGCGGCGCGCCGGGCAAGCCGCCACGCGGGGTGTTTGCCCTGACGCTGGCCATGATGCTGGCGTGGGTGCTGCCCGCCTACTGGAACAAGCTGCAGACGCAATACGCTGAACAGAGCCTGGTCCATGGCCTGCGCAGCCTGCCCCCCGCGCCGCCGGGCGTGATCGAACTGTCTTACCGCCCAGTGACCGACTGGCTGGTCTGGACCCAGAGCGCCGGCATGATCCTGCGCGAGGCCTGGGGTAAGGCGCCTTACTGGCCCAGCTTTCACGCCGTGGAGGCCTATCGCCTGGACATGCAGTGGCAGTACCACGCGTACCTGCGCCAGACCGGCGGACTGACCCATCCGGCCATGCAGCATTTCCTGGGAATTGACGGCCTGGTCAATGAGGACTGCATCAGCCGCTATCGGGCGCTGCTGCCGCCTTTTGATGCAACGCAAGTTCTGCTGGCGGGCGTGCGCCCGGCCGGCGTGCCGGCTGCGACAATCGACGCCTTGGGCACGGATTGCCAGCCCGGGCGCGTCCTGCCCAACCCGTTGCCCGACAAAAAGCTCATTCCCTGACAGGTCAAGCCATGTCCGTCCTTGCCAACATCCGCCAGCAGCCCACGCTTGCCTACTACTACGCCCAGAAGGCCGTGCGCAACAACACGCTGCGCGCGGGGCTGGGCTCGCTAGTCACCGCGGTGGCAGGGTTGCGCCCGGCCAGGCCCTCGCCGCAACCCCAGGGCGATGACATGGCGCGCGCCCTGCGCGAGGACGGCGTGGGTTTCCTGCCCGCGGGCACGCTGAGCCCGCAGGCCGTGGCCTCGGTGCATGCGCACCTGAAGGGCCGACCGGTAATCGACCAGTACGACGGGGTGTCCGCCTACGACATTGACGGGCCCATCCCCCGCACCAGCACCAAGCTCTATTACCGCAGCGAAGACCTGCTGGGCTGTGCGCAGTTGGTGGCCCTGGCCAATTCACCGCTGGTGCTGGACGCCGTGGGCGCGGTGCTGGGCACGCGGCCCACGATTGCATCATTCCAGGCCTGGTGGACGCTGGGCGAGCACTACGGCGGCCAGATCCACTTTGACGACGCCTACCACCGTGACGTGGACGATCTGCGGTTCGTCAAACTTTTCGCCTACCTGACCGATACCAGCGAGCGCAACGGCGCACACAGCTTTGTGCGGGGCTCGCACCGCAGCGCTCAGTTCACGCGGCGCGGCAGCATCAGCGACGAGGACATCCGGGCCTCTTTCCCCGCGCAGGACATCCTGACGATGACGGGCAAGGCTGGCACGGTGTTCCTGGAAGACACATGGGGCATTCACCGCCCCTTGCTGGCCACGGAAGGCCGCCGGCTGATTTTTTCAGTTCTTTATGCCCTGACGCCCTGGGTGCCGCAAGGGCCGGGCGAGCCCACCATGCCGTTGCCCCAGGGCCTGGACCCGTGGGTCAACCGCGCGCTGTTCAGGGTTTAGGCAAGTCGCCGTAGTTGATGCGCTCGCGCTCCACCACCAGGGGGCGCCTGGCGACATGCGTGAGGATGGCGCCCACGTATTCACCCAGCAGCCCGATGAAAAACAGCTGGACCGACGCAAAGAAGAACACGCCGATCAGGATGGGCGCCAGGCCCAGCGAGAAACTGTTCCAGAACAGCAGCTTGACCAGCAGGTAGCCGAGCGAGACCAGCAGGCTCAGGCCCGACAGCGCAAACCCCGCCATCGTGGCCAGCCGCAGCGGCACGCGCGAGTGGGAGGTGATGCCCAGCATCGCAAAGTCGTACAGCGAGTAGAAGTTGTTCTTGGTGATACCCCGTGCCCGGCGCGGCTGGGTGTAGGGAATCTGGACAGGCTCAAAGCCGACCTCGGACACCAGGCCGCGCAGGTAGGGGTAGGGGTCGTCAATCGCCCGCAGCACGTCCAGCACGCGGCGGTCGTACAGGCCAAAGCCGGTAAAGTTCTGGATCAGGCGCACATCGGCGATGCGCGTCACCAGGCGGTAATACAGGCGGCGCACGGCAAACATGAGCCGGTTCTCGCGGGAAGCCGGCTTGACGCCCACCACCAGCGCGGCGCCGTCAAGCCAGTGGCGCACAAAGTCGGCCAGCATAGCCGGTGGGTCCTGCAGATCGGCCACCAGCAGCACGGCGGCATCGCCGCGCGCCTGCATGAGCCCGTAGTAGGGCGAACGTACCTGCCCGAAATTGCGCGCATTGAGAATGACCTTCACCCGGCTGTCACGCGCCGCGAGGCCACGCAGCAGCTCGACCGTGCGGTCGGTGGAGCAGTTGTCAATGAACAGGTGCTCGTGCTGCACTTGCGGCAGCGCGTCAAAGACCGCCGCGGTCTGGCGGTAGACCTCCTCGACGTTGTCTTCTTCATTGAAGCAGGGGGTGACGACGGTGATGGTTTTTTTCATGGTGGCGTAAAGACAAACCGGCGCTGCAGCCCGTAGGCCAGAAGCGCCAGCGGGAGCACCAGCAGTGCATTGGCAATGTACACATTCAGGCCCAGCTGCAAAAGCCCTGCGACCGCGGCGACGTTGACGCAGTACACCACCGCGTACACCGCCACGAAGCGCGGCAGCCTGTGCGCACCACCCTGGCCAAACACCAGCCGCCCGGTGCTGAAGAAATTGAAGGCCACCCCGGCGATCGTCGCCACCGCAATGGCTGCGGGATAGGGCAGGCCAGACCATGCCAGGCCGGCAAACACGCCATAGCCAAACGCCGTATTGAGAACGCCCACCGCCAGGAAACGCACGAACTGCGGCACCGCGCAGCCCGCCTACAGCCCGCCGGCCGCGTTCAGGGCAGCCTGGCTGCCGACCATGCCGCACACCTTGGGGTCCAGGGCGCGCACACGCAGCCGGGACGCCAGGTCCCCATGCCCCATGAGGGACTCGGCCATCCAGGAGCCGAAGCCGCAGTCGGCCAGATGGTCTTCGACGGTGGTGACCTGGTCCCAGGGCGCCACCTGCTGTGGCTGCAACGGCTTGGCAGCCATGCTCCACAGGGGCATGGACATCAGCGTGCTGCCGGCGTGCGGGCCGCTGCCCGTCACCCATTCATGGGCCTGGCGCAAAGGCGCACCGGTGCTCAGCACGCAATGCGCTCTGCCTGCGCGCACCGGCACCCAGCGGCCCGGAGCCACCTCGGGCAGGGCGGTGTGGATCGCCGGCTCGCCAGCCTTGCCCAGGCGCAGGTACGAGGGCTGCGGATGGGCCAGCAGGTAGCGCATGCAGGCGCGCACCTCCCACGGATCGCCAGGCGCTGCAATCAGCATGCCGGGCATGCCGCGCATGAGGCCGTAGTCCTGCACGGCGTGATGGGAGTACCCCAGGTTGCCATACGAGAGGCCACCCCCCACCGTGACGACCGTGACCGGCAGGTTCTGGTAGGCGATGTCGTTGCGGATCTGCTCCGCGCAGCGGTAAGTGGGGAAATTCGCGATGGAGTACGCGAAAACGTGGAAACCTTCGGATGCCAGGCCCGCGGACAGGCCCATCATGTTCTGCTCTGCCACACCCGCGTTGTAGAAACGGCCGGGAAAGCGCGTGACGAAGGGTTCGATCACGCTGAACCCGAGGTCACCCACCACCAGCACGACGCGCGGGTCGTCCTGCGCGGCCCGGATCAGCTCTTCGATGAAAACATTACGCATGGCCGCGCTCCACTTCGGCCAGGGCCTGTTCGAGCAGCTGCGCATTGGGGCTGCGGTAATGCCATTCCACCTTGCCTTCCATGAAGCTCACGCCCTTGCCCTTGATGGTGTGGGCCACCACCGCGCGCGGGCGCCCCTGGGTGTCGCGTGTGACGGCCTCCGCCAGCGCGTCGTGGTCATGGCCGTCCACTTCGGCCACGTCCCAGCCAAACGCCGACAGCTTGGCACCCAGCGGCTCCAGCGCCAGCGTGGCGGACACGGTGTCCAGGCTCTGGTATTTGTTGTAGTCGATCACCGCGGTGAGGTTGTCCAGGCCGTGATGGGCGGCAAACATCAGCGCCTCCCAGTTGGAGCCTTCGTCCATTTCGCCGTCCGACAGCAGCACGTACACACGCCACGCCGCGCCCAGCTGGCGGGCGGCCAGCGCCTTGCCCACGCCGAAGGGCAGGCCATGGCCCAGTGAACCGCTGGACATCTCCACGCCCGGTACCTTGTGGCTCACGTGGGCCATCAGGCGCGAGCCGTCCTTGCCGTAGTCGGCGAGCTCGGCCGCATCCAGAAAGCCCCGCGCGGCCAGCGCGGAATACACCGCGGCCGATGCGTGGCCCTTGGAGACGATCAACCGGTCGCGGCCCGCCCAGCCCGGCTGGGTTGGGTCCACCTTCATGACCCGGCCATACAGCACGGCCAGGATGTCCGTCAGCGACAGGCATGACCCGATATGGGACGCATTGGCCGCATGCACCATGCGCAGGGCGCTCAGTCGGATGTTGCGTGCGAGTTCCAGGCTGTTCATGATGTTCCTGATTCTGGTGCGAACCACCGTACCGTTGAACGCAGGCCTTCGTCCAGCGGCACCACCGGACGCCAGCCGGTGGCCTGGGTCAGCCGCCGGATGTCAGCCTGCAGGTGCATGACCTGGTCTGGCCGGTAGGGTACCTCGCCAAAGCCGATGGACTGGCCCGGCGCCACCAGGTCGCGTACCGCCTCGATCACCTGGCGCAGCGGCGGCGCACTGCCGGAGCCGAGGTTGAAGAAGCCCTGCGCGTGCGGGCTGTGCAGCACGGCCACCACGGCGGCTGCCGCGTCGGCCACGTGGATGTAGTCCCACAGCTGCTGCGCACCCGTGACCGCAGGCCTTTCGCCCCGCTTGAGCGCCAGGATCAGGCTGGGAATCAGCCAGGACGGATTGTCGCGCGGGCCATAGGACGAAAACAGCCGCAGCCAGGCGAAGCGCAGGCCCAACTGGCCGCACAGGGCTTGCGCGAGCTGGCCGGTGGCCAGCTTGCTGGCGCCATACAACGTGGTGGGGCGGGTGGGCGTGTTTTCATCGATGACGTTGGCACAGGGGCCGTATTCGGCTTGCGAGCCGACACCGATCCAGTGTCTGGCGCCGCATTGCGCGGCCAGTTCCACCAGTTCAAGCGCGGCACTGACATTGCGCCACTGGCGCGGCGAATTGCGCTGCGCGCCGGCCACGCCGTCCCAGGCCAGGTGCACCACCGCCTGCGGTGCCCAGGCGCGCAGGGCAGGGGCGGCGCCAGCCATATCGCCCAGATCACCGCGCACGACGTGCACGCGGTCCAGGCAGTGCGTGATGCGCGACGTGTCCGCGCCGTCGCGCAGCAGCACCGCGACCGTGTCGCCGCCTTGCAGCAGCTGTTCCAGCACCCACGAACCCAGGAATCCGGTGGCACCGGTCAGAAGCACTTTCATGCGGCCGCTCCGGTGGGATGCAGCGCCGTCAGCGCCTGCTGCATGCGCAGCGATGCCCGGGGCCGCCCGGCCACGTCGGCGTAGCCGAAGCGGCGGCGGTGGACGCTTTTGGACAGGGCAACCCGCAGGTAATAGCGCCAGAACGTCCGCTCCGGCGTCCAGGGACGGCCAAAGTAGGCCTCGAACATGACCGCCCAGCGCCGCTGCGGGTGAAAGCTGGCCCAGAACGCCAGGTCAAACAAGGGGTCCCCCAACAGGGCGTCCTCCCAGTCGATGGCCACTGCCGCGTCGCCGTCCATAAAGATGTTGTGGCTGCCGCAATCACCATGAAGCAGGCTGGGCTGTGCGGGCTCGGGCCAGGCTTCGCGCAGCAGCGCGGCCATCTGGGCGCATTCGGCCGGCGTCGCGTCAGCGTGGCGCGCGACGATCGCCAGGTGGGCGTCCAGCTGCTGGACGAGGTAGTCAGCCCAATGGCGGTGCACGCCGCGCAGCGGGCCCGCACCCGCACCTGCACCAGCACCAGACAGCGCCTGCGAACGGATGTCCAGAAAGCCAAAGCCCTGGCCGGTGATGGCATGCACCGCGCGCAGGTAGCGCGCCATGATGGCCAGGCGGGGCAACATCAGCGCGTCGTCGTGGTCGTATGCCGCCAGCGGCTGGCCGGGTGCCTGCCCCAGGCGTTCGGCATCGGTGGCCAGCGCAGTGCGGCTGCAATCCACCGACAGCACCGGCACGCAGCGCAGGCCGGCCGCCGCCAGCGCGCGGGCCACCAGGGCATCCGCGTGCAACTGCCAGTTTTCCAGCAAGGAAGGGCATTTGTTGAGCTTCAGGACTTCACCCTGCCCATTGCCAAACAGCGCGTGAAAGGTGCCTTGCGCAGGCAGTGGGGTCCAGGGGCCGCCGGCCACCGGACCGGCCGCCGCCAGCACGGCCGCCGCCGGAATGTCGCGCAGCGCACGCAGTTGCGCGTCACCGGCGGGCAAGTCGCTCTTCGGATAGAACATGGCCCGCATCCGGGCTGTGTGCAGCTCGATGCGCCGGGCCAGGGCGTCGGTCATGGAGGACGCGGTCGTCAGAACGCGATGGGGTCCACCGTGCCGGTTTCAATGAAACGGCTGTAGCCCAGCAGCTTGCGCGCCACCACGGTCAGCTCCGAAATGCCGGCCTTGTCCTGGGCGGACAGCTCGTTGGCGGTGGCGAAGTTTTCTTCAGGCGTGGCCGTGCGGATCGTGCCCCAGGGCTTGATCTGCTTGAGTTCCACGCCATTGAACGAGGGCACCATGCATTTCTCGCTGAATTCAAGGCCCAGCGCATTCAGCAGGGTGGTCACGGTGCCGCGGCGGTCCGATACCAGGTCCTCAAAGCGCACGATGTGGAAGTGGCCCTTGTACTTTTCGCGGTAGGTCAGCGCGAGCATCTGGCAATACGCCCAGGTGTGGCCGTAGCGCCCCAGCGGCGGCGGAAACGGCCGCCGGAACTGGTCTGCGTAGCCGGAATAGGGGTTGCGCACCACGTGGATGACATGGCCGTTGGGGAAGTCGGAGAGGATTTTCTCGGTGTCCAGCACCTGCACCGGGTTGTAGCCCACGTGAAAACGTTCGCGGCCGGTGCGGTTGACGTTCTCCCAGGTATCGAAGGTGCTGCGAAAGAACGCCTGCACCAGGCCCGCCCGGGTCCGGCCGACTTCCGCCACGATTTCGGCAAAGCGCGCCTTGCGTTTGGACTCGTCCATCACCAGTCCGCAGTCCTTGAACTTGGAGCGAGAGGGCGCGCGCAGGTAGGTTTTGAGTTCTTCGTCCCAGAAGGCTTCGTAGTCCGCTCCCGGCTCGGAATTCATGGGGAACTCCGGCCAGCGGTAGCGGATGGGGACGTAGCTGGCCAGGTAGTCGTTGTTGAAACCCGTGCCAACCTGTGATTCGAACGGATACACGAACAGCTCCGGGTGCCCGTCCAGCATGCGGTGGGTCGTGTTGCCACCGTTTTCGTACATGGCCGAGATGAAGATCAGGTTGAAGGGGTGCATGAGTGCGCTTTACAGGGGGTGAATCGTTGCGGCTGGATTGCCCAAGCCCGTTATTGTGCCGTGCCAGGCGCCGCCGTAAACGCGCGCACCTGCGCCAGGCAAAGCTGGCGGGCATCTTCACCACGGCTGTAGCCGTGATGCCACGCCGCAATGGCCTGCAGTGCCTGGTCCAGAGACCAGCGCGGCGTCCAGCCCAACCGCTCGCGGGCCTTGGCGCAGTCAAGCCGCAGGTACGCAGCCTCGTGGGGCTGTTCGCCCGGCCCGGTGTGCCAGCTTGCACCGGCTCCCCACAGGCTGGCCAGCCGGTCGGCAATCCATGACACCGGCCGGGCGTCGCTGTCGGCGGGGCCAAAATTCCAGGCCTCGCCCCACGCAGCGCCGTCCTGCACCAGCCGCTGGGCCAGTACCAGGTAGCCGCCCAGGGGCTCCAGCACATGCTGCCAGGGCCGCACCGCCCCAGGGTAGCGGATGACGGCGGGCTGCCCCGCGGCAAAGCTGCGCATGAGGTCAGGGACCAGCCGGTCCTCGGCCCAGTCGCCTCCGCCAATCACGTTGCCGGCACGCACGGTGGCCAGGGCCACCCCGTGCCGTGCATGGGCGCCAGGTTCAAAGTAGGAGCTGCGGTACGCCTGCGCGACCAGCTCGGTGCAGGCCTTGCTGTTGCTGTAGGGGTCATAACCACCCAGACGGTCGGTTTCAACGTAGCCGCCAGGCTGGCCGGTATTCTCATAGGCTTTGTCGCTGGTCACCACGACCACCGCGCGCACGCCCGGCGTGGCGCGCACGGCTTCGAGCAGATGGACGGTGCCCATGACGTTGGTGGAATACGTCTGCACCGGCTCACGGTAGGAACGGCGCACCAGCGGCTGCGCGGCCAGGTGCAGCACCACCTCAGGCTGCGCCTGGGCGACGGCCTCGGCCAGCCTTGCGGCGTCGCGGATGTCGGCAATGTGATGGCGATGACCCGGCTGCCTGTGCACGTCGTCATACAGGCTGGGGCGGGTGTCCGGCGCGAGCGCGTAGCCGGTGACGGTGGCACCCAGATGCTCCAGCCACAGCGTGAGCCAGCTGCCCTTGAACCCCGTATGCCCGGTCAGGAACACACGGCGGCCAGCCCAGAAGCCGGGGTCAGGCAGGGCGCTCACCAGTTCTTCCAGGGCGCGCGACCCGTGGCCCAGAGTTCCTCCAGCAGGACGCGGTCACGCAAGGTATCCATGGGTTGCCAGAAACCATGGTGCTGGAACGCCTCCAGCTGGCCCTGGGCGGCCAGTGTTTCGAGCGGCTCGCGCTCCCAGACGCAGTCGTCATCGGCAACCAGGCTGGCCACCTTGGGCGACAGCACGAAAAAGCCTCCGTTGACCCAGGCCCCATCGCCCTTGGGCTTTTCCTGGAACCCGCGCACCGCGCTGCCGGCGAGGTCCAGGACACCAAACCGTCCGGGGGGCTGCACCGCCGTCAGCGTGGCAAGCTTGCCGTGCTGGCGGTGAAAGCGCACCAGGGCCGACACGTCCACGTCGGCTACGCCGTCGCCGTAGGTAAAGCAGAAATCGTCGTCGCCCAGGTAGCGGGCGACGCGGCGAAGGCGCCCGCCCGTCATGGTGGATTCACCGGTGTCCACCAGCGTCACGCGCCAGGGTTCCGCGTGGCGCTGGTGCACGTCCATGCTGTTGTTGGCGAGGTCAAAGGTGACGTCGGAGGTGTGAAGGAAGTAGTTCGCAAAGAACTCCTTGATCACATAACCCTTATAGCCCAGGCAGAAGATGAAGTCGTTGATGCCATGGCTTGCGTACATCTTCATGATGTGCCAGAGGATGGGCCGTCCGCCGATCTCCACCATGGGCTTGGGCTTGAGCGTCGTCTCCTCGCTGATGCGGGTTCCGAGGCCGCCGGCCAGGATCACCAGTTTCATGAATAGTTGCCGCGCTGAATATGGGTGCGGCTGATTATCCCCAATCTCAGAGTGAATCCGACAGCATTGCGCGGTACTCGTCCGCGCTGGCAATGCGCGGGTTGGTCTTGTGGCAATGGTCGGCCAGCGCGCCGGTGATGATCCGGTCGAACCAGTCAGGCTGGACGCCCATCTCGCCCAGCCCGGCGGGCAGGCCCAGGCGGGCATTCATGTCGCGGATGGCGTCGGGGATGTCGCTGGCCGACGCCAGGCCCATGGCGCGGGCCATGCGCTCCAGGCGCCGGTCTTTCTGCACCGATTCGGCCGCCGCGTTGAACCTGACCACCGCCGGCAGGAACATGGCGTTCAGCGTGCCATGGTGCAGCCGCGGGTCCACGCCGCCCAGGCTGTGGCTCAGGCTGTGCACGCAGCCCAGCCCCTTCTGGAACGCCATGGCGCCCTGCATGGACGCGCTCATGAGGTTGAGGCGGGCTTCGCGGTCCTGGCCATCGCGGGTGGCGCGCTCGATATGGCCCCAGCCGCGTTCCAGCCCGTCCAGCGCGATGCCGTCGGCCGGCGGGTTGAAGGCCGCCGACATGAAGGTTTCCATGCAGTGCGCGATGGCGTCCATGCCGGTGGCCGCGGTCAGCCTGGGCGGCAGGCCCAGGGTCAGCTCCGGGTCGCAGATGGCGGCCTTGGGCACGATGTGCCAGGAATGAAAGCCCAGCTTGCGGTGGTCGTCCACGATGATGATCGCGCCACGGGCTACCTCGCTGCCGGTGCCGCTGGTGGTGGGCACGGCGATCAACGGCGCGGCCCGGTCGGTGATGCGCGGCGAGCCGCCTTCAATCGTGGCGTAGTGGGTGAGGGGGCCGTCATGCGTGGCGGCAATGGCCACGCCCTTGGCGCAGTCGATGGCAGAGCCGCCGCCCACGGCAATCAGGCCATCGCAGCCGTTGACGCGGTACATGTCCGCCGCGGCGCGCACGGCCGCCTCGGTGGGGTTGGAGGGGGTCTGGTCAAACACGGCTACCGGCATTCCGGGCAGGGCGTCCAGCGCCCTTTGCAGCACGCCGGCGGCCTTGACCCCCTGATCGGTCACGATCAGCGGCCGGGAAATACCCACGCGCTCACACTCCTGCCTGAGCAACTGGACGGCGCCGTAGTCGAACTGGATCTGGGTGACGTAGTAGATGAAGGCCATGGTGGTGCGCGGGTAGGATGGAAGCCATCCACTGTACCCAATGACCGGAATTTATCTGTCACCTTCGATGCAGGCCGTGCTGCAGCGCATGGGCCGCGCGCGGCGCACGCCGCTGCACGAAATGACCGCGCAGGCCGCGCGCCAGGCGTATGCCGCAGGCGCCGACGTGCTGGAAGTCCCGCGTGCCGCGCTGGCCAGCGTGCAGGACCTGGCGGTGCCTGCCCGTGACGGCGCCCAGCTGCCGCTTCGGCTGTATGCACCAGCGCCGGGTGTGCTGCCGGTGCTGCTGTACTTTCATGGCGGCGGTTTTACCGTGGGCAGCATCGCCACGCACGACATCCTGTGCCGCGAGCTGGCCCGCCGCAGCGGCTGCGCGGTGGCGTCGCTGGACTACCGGCTGGCGCCGGAGCACCGGTTTCCCGTGGCGGCCCATGACGCCTGGGATGCGCTGGCCTGGCTGCACGCCCATGGCAGCGCGGTGGGCATTGATCCGGGCCGCATCGCGGTGGGCGGCGACAGCGCCGGCGGCACGCTGGCGGCCGTCTGTGCACTGCAGGCCCGTGATGCCGGGCTGCCGCTGGCGCTGCAGTTGCTGTTTTATCCCGGTTGTGCGTCCTGGCAGGACAGCGCGTCGCACGCCCGCTATGGCCGGGGGCTGTTGCTGGACAGCGAACTGATCCGGTTCTTCTTCAACCAGTACCTGCGCAGCGACGCCGACCGGCACGACTGGCGGTTCGCCCCGCTTGCCGCGGACGAGGTGGACGGTGTGGCGCCGGCCTGGTTTGGCCTGGCTGAATGCGACCCTCTCGTGGACGAAGCCCTGGCCTACGCAGATAAACTACGCGCGGCCGGTGTTGCCGTGGACCTGGCGCTGTACCGCGGCGTCACCCACGAATTCATCAAGATGGGCCGGGCGCTGCCCGAAGCCGTACAGGCCCATGCCGACGCCGCGCGCGCCCTGCAACTCGCTTTCGCCAACGCCTGACACCATGAAACGCACTGACTTCCGATTTTTTCACCGCCTGCGTGTGCGCTGGGCCGAAGTGGACATGCAGAAGATCGTCTTCAATGCCCACTACCTGATGTACTTTGATACCGCTGTCGCCGATTACTGGCGCGCGCTGGCCTTGCCGTATGAAGAATCCATGCAGCAGCTGGGCGGTGACCTGTACGTCAAGAAGGCCACGGTGGAGTTCCATGCGTCGGCGCGCATGGACGACCAGATCGACGTGGGCATGAAATGCGCGCGCATCGGCAATTCATCCATGACCTTCCTCGGCGCGATCTTCCGCGGTGACGAACTGCTCATCACCTGCGAGCTGATCTATGTGTTCGCCGACCCGGCCACCCAGACCTCCAGACCGGTTCCGCTGGCGCTGCGCGACATGCTGCTGGGCTACGAGGCGGGCGAGCCCATGGTGACGCTGGCCACTGGCGGATGGGAGACCCTGGGCGGCGACGCGTCCCGGGTGCGTACCGAAGTGTTCGTCGAGGAACAGCGCATCCCCCGGGACATGGAATGGGACGATGCCGACCAGACGGCGCTGCATGCGGTGGTGCGCAACAGGCTGGGCCAGCCGCTGGCAACCGGCCGGCTGCTGCAGCACGGCCCCGGCCAGGGACGCATTGGACGCATGGCGGTCTGCCGCGTGGTGCGCGGGACCTCCCTGGGGCGCGAGGTGTTGCAGGCCCTGCTGCAGGCCGCGCGCCAGCGCGGGGATCGCGAGGTTGTGCTGCATGCGCAGCGCAGCGCCGAGGGCTTTTACGGCCGGCTGGGCTTTCAGCCCCGGGGTGAACCATTCGAAGAGGCCGGCATCCCGCACATCGAAATGTTCACGGAATTGCGCAACGGTTGATCCGCCGCCCGCCCGCGCGGCGTAAGACCAGGCGGGGAAACGGCGACAATACAGGGTTACCCGTACGGGGCCTGATACATCGCCCCGGCTGACCCGAGCCCGAACACACGACATGGCCAAGAAAAAACGCAACGCGCCTGACAGGTCGTCCGGCAATCCAAATGCAAGCCGCCCGGACTTTGGCAACGGCACGGCGGCGTGGACCACCGCCCCCAGCGCCCCCATGGGCGGGGCGGTGCCACCGGTGTCGCGCTACAAGCCGCAGGCCGCTGCGGGCGCACTGCCGCTGGAGATCACCCGCGGCGACTGGACCGCGCTGATCTTTGCGCTGACGATTTTCTTTGCCCCGGCGCTGGGTGTCCCCCACGAGGAAATGCTGCAGGACACGCTGAAGTCCATCGTGGTGTCGTTTGGCGCGCTGGGCGCGGCGCTGCTTTTCTTCTGGCAGCAGCGCAACCGGCGCGACGGACTGCGCTGGCACGCGTTGATGTGGTTGCCGCTGGCCCTGATGGTCTATGCCCTGGGCAGCATGGCCTGGTCCCATACGTACCTGAGCGGGGTGG
Source organism: Pseudomonadota bacterium (assembly GCA_020161775.1). Classification (GTDB taxonomy): domain Bacteria; phylum Pseudomonadota; class Gammaproteobacteria; order Burkholderiales; family Burkholderiaceae_C; genus RAM1. The sequence goes on along the minus strand of JAIUOW010000005.1, from coordinate 45,423 downwards.
AGGCCATACGCTGGTTCATCTTCAGTGTGCTGCTGTGGCTGGGCATGAACACGCTCAACCGCGACAGGACCATGCTGGTGGTTTGGGGCATTCACTGGGGGGCCGTGGTGGCCTCGCTGTGGGCGGCGCTGCAGTTCTGGATTGATTTCAGGTACTTTCCGCAGGGCCCCAACCCGGCATCCACCTTTGTCAACCGCAACTTCTTCGCCGAATTCGCGACCTGCACGATCGCATTCAGCGCATTGTTGCTCGCGCGTTCCCGGTCATCCAGCCAGATTGCCTTGCTGGCATTCACATCGGCCTTTGTGGTCGTTGCCATCCTCATGACGGGCACGCGTGGCGCCATGACAGCCATGTGGCTGCAATTGCTGGTGCTGCTGCCTGTGATCGGCTTTCTGTACCGGCGGCAATTCGCGTTCTACCACTGGGACGCGGGCAAGCGCATTGTTGCCATTGGCGTCTTGCTGGCCACGGTCGTCGGTCTGGGCATGATTTCCACCAACAACCCCAAGCTGATCGAGGAAAACCGTGCCGAAGGCAAGGGACTGACCGCCCTGGAGCGCGGATTCAAGCGCACCGCCAAGATCAATATCGCGGACGGCTCGCTGGGCGTGCGCTTCGTGATGTGGAAGGCTACCGCGCGCATCATCCAGACGCGTCCCCTGACGGGTGTTGGCGCGGGCTCATGGGAAGCTGACATTCCCCTGTACCAGGTCGAAGGCGCGCAGCTGGAAACCGACTATTACGTCCACAACGAATTCCTCCAGTTGCTGGCCGAGTACGGCCTGGTCGGATGGCTCTTCCTGCTGCTGCTGTTTGCCTATCTGCTGAGGGCAGCCTGGCAGACGCTGCGCGACCGCTCCACCGAAGGTCAGGCCGAGGCGCCTGCGAGGGCGGTCGCGATGACAGGGCTGCTGGCGCTGTTCATCGTCAGCAACGTCGGCTTTCCCTGGCGCATGGCGAGCACGGGCGCCTTGTTCGCCCTGTGCCTGGCGATCCTTGCGGCATCCGATGCGCGGTTGGGCTACCGGGGCTACACCGCAGCCATGCGCCTGAACTGGCGGCCTGCGTTCTCCCAGGGGCTGGCCGTGGGCACCATGGTCTGCCTGGCGCTGGCAGCCTATATCACCCAGCAAGCGGCCGAATGTGAAAGCAAGATCGTCAAGGCGACCAAGATCGCACTGACCATCTCGCAGTCTGGCGATTACCACAACCCGAAGTGGGACAAGCCCAAGGCCGACATGCTGCGCCTGATCAAGGAAGGCACGGACATCAATCCGCACTACCGCAAGATCACGCCCATGGTGGCCGATGAGCTGGCCAAGTGGGGTGACTGGAAGAACGCCACCTGGGTATGGGAAACCGTGGTGTCCTCGCGTCCTTATGTGGTGGCCATCATGTCCAACATCGCGCGTGGCTACGCTTCTATGGGCAACGCTGACAAGGCACTCGAATACCTCGACCGTTCCAAAAAGATCCAGCCCAAGGCTTCATCGGTGCGTTCGCTGGAGGTCGTTTTGCTCAGCCGCACGGGCCAGGAGCCCAAGGCCCTGGCGATGGCGCGCGACGCGCTGGCCAACAACATCTACGACTACGACCTGGTCAACGCCGCCTTCATCCTGGGCTGGCGCGGAGGGGATTTCGACCTGGCACTGAAAGCCATGGACCTGCGCATGAAGGACTGGCCCACCACCCAGGTCAACGGCTATATCCAGCTGGGCAACATGTACACCACGGGCCTGAAGCAACCCGCAAAAGCGCTGGAGTCCTTCAAGAAGGCGATGGAACTGGCGCCAGCGGCCGAACACCGGGCACTGCTTCCACAAATCCCGCCGGCCTACTGGCCCCAGATCGGCTACGCCAACGCCATCCCGGTGCAGGCCACCCCGACTCAGACGTCTTCGGCCAGCAAGTAGGGCAGGGGCTGCAGCGCCAGCGTGTTGCCGGCGTCGCCGGCCCACAGCCGTCCACCGCTGGCGGCGCTCAGCTGCATGGACACGATCGCATCAAACCCGCCCAGCGGCGAACGTGCGGCCTGGGCCACCGTGCCACAGGGCTGGGTGTCGTCGCTCTCATGAAACACCTCCTGCCCGGTGGCCAGCACCGAGCCGGCGTGCACCACGAAAGCACGGCGCTTGAGCGTGCCGCGGAACTGGCTGCGCGCCACCACTTCCTGGCCTGGGTAGCAGCCCTTGCGGAAGTTCACGCCGCCCACGGATTCGTAGTTGAGCATCTGCGGCACGAAGGCATCCACGATGGGCGCGGTGATGGTGGCAATGCCGCTCATCACTTCCCCCCACAGCCAGCCGTCCAGGCCCAGCGCCGGGCCCGGCGGCGCCGGGTGGCCCACCGGGGCGATCCACAGCGCCCGGGCCTGCCCGGCTGCCGGATACAGCGCCACCAGGCTGGCCGCACCGTCGTCCGCCCGTTCCCATGGCGCCTGCGTGCCGATGGCGGGGCAGGACGTGCCGGCCAGCCCATGCAGGGTGAAATCGGCCGTGGCATCGGTCAGCTTCGCCTTGGCGCGCAGCACAAACATCGAAAGCCGCTTGAGCACCGGCGCCAGGATGTCGAGGCTGCACACCAGCAGCACCTCGTCCGGGCCGCGGCGCAGGCCCACGAAGCTCGCCTGCATGCGGCCCTTGGGCGAACAGAACGCCGCCAGGCGGGCTTGCCCGTCGCCCAGCAGCATAAAGTCCTGGGTCAGCTGGCCCTGCAGGAATCTGGCGGCGTCCTCGCCCTGCACACGGATCACACCCAGGTGAGTCAGGGTGGCCACGCCATTGAGTTCATGGGTCATGCGTGAATTATCATCGTCCGTTGATTTCACTCGCAGAAGTAGGGGCAGTGGTTTGCGGCGATTCCTGGTCACGGTTTTCCTGTTGGGTGCGCTGGCGGCCATTGCGGTGGGCGGCGCCGGCCTATGGTGGGTGTATCAGCCGCTGCGCACACCCGCGCAGGCCGTGGACCTGTCCATCGACCCCGGCACGCTGCCGCGCGGCGTGGCCCAGGCCGTCGCCGATGCGGGCGTGGACGTCAACCCGGACCTTTTGTACTTCTGGTTCCGGCTGTCCGGGCAGGACCGCCAGATCAAGGCCGGCAGCTATGAACTGGAACCCGGCATCACGCCGCACCGCCTGCTGCGCAAGCTGGCCCGGGGCGAGGAAGCCCTGCAAGCCGTCGTGCTGGTCGAAGGCTGGACGTTTCGCCAGGTGCGCGCGGCCCTGCTGAAGGAAGAACAGCTCAAGCCCGACACCAAGGGGCTGGATGACGCAGCCGTCATGGCCCTGCTGGGCCGACAAGGCGTTCACCCCGAGGGGCGGTTTTTCCCCGATACCTATACCTATTCACGCGGCTCCAGCGATGTGGCCCTGCTGCGCCGCGCCATGCACGCCATGGACCGGCGCCTGGAAGCGGCCTGGGCCCAGCGCACACCCGAAGCCATGGCCAAAACCCCGGCCGAGGCGCTGATCCTGGCCAGCATCGTGGAAAAGGAAACCGGCAAGGCCGCGGACCGGCCGCTGGTGTCCAGCGTGTTCAACAACCGCCTGCGCGTGGGCATGCCGCTGCAGACCGACCCCACGGTGATCTACGGCATGGGCGAAGCCTTTGACGGCAACCTGCGCAAGAAAGACCTTCAGACCGACACGCCCTGGAACACCTACACCCGAAGCGGCCTGCCGCCCACCCCGATTGCCATGCCCGGCAAGGCATCGCTGCTGGCCGCCGTTCAGCCGCCAGCGTCCAAGGCCCTGTACTTCGTGGCGCGTGGCGACGGCAGCAGCCAGTTCAGCGCCACGCTGGACGAGCACAACCGGGCCGTCAACCAGTACCAGCGGGGGCGCAACCCGCCATGAGCACCGGCCTGTTCATCAGTTTTGAGGGCATCGACGGGGCGGGCAAGTCCACCCACATCGACGGTCTTGCGTCGGCCTTTCGCGCGCAGGGGCGCACCGTGACGCTCACGCGCGAGCCGGGCGGCACGCCGCTGGCCGAAAAACTGCGGGCCCTGGTGCTCAATGACCCCATGGACGCGCTGAGCGAAGCCCTGCTGATCTTCGCCGCGCGGCGCGACCACCTGCAGCAGGTGATCGAGCCCGCCCTGGCCCGGGGTGAGGTGGTGCTGTGCGACCGCTTTACCGACGCCACCTTTGCCTACCAGGGTGGCGGCCGGGGCTTTGACCTGGGTGTGCTGGCGCAGTTGGAGCAATGGGTCCAGGCCCTGCCGGACGGCGGCCTGCGCCAGCCCGACCTGACGGTGTGGTTTGACCTGCCGCCCGAGGTGGCCGCCCAACGGCTGGCCGGTGCCCGGGTGCCCGACAAGTTCGAGTCCCAGCCGCTGGAATTCTTTGCCCGGGTGGCCGCCGGCTATGCCGCCCGTGCGTCCCAGGCCCCGCAGCGGTTTGTGCGGGTGAACGCAAGCCAGGAGCGCCACAAGGTCTGGCAGGCCCTGACCAGCGCCTTTGTGCGCCGGGGCTGGCTGGCCATCATGGTGGCGGCCAACGGGGGACCGAAATGACCGGCGAAGCCACGTTGGACACCACCGTCGCACCCTGGGTGCAGCGGCAGCTTGAAGCGCTGCTGGCGCAGCGCGGCCATGCCTGGCTGCTGCAGGGGCCGTCGGGCCTGGGGCAGTACGGGCTGGCGCTGCAGTTGGCCAGCGCCTGGCTGTGCGAGCGGCCCACGGGGCAGGGCGCCTGCGGCGAATGCGCAAGCTGCCACGCCATCCAGGTGCGCACCCATGCAGACCTGTGCGTGCTGATGCCCGAGACCGCCATGCAGGCGCTGGGCTGGCCGCTGTCTGAAAAGGCCCAGGACGAGATCGACCAGAAAAAGCGCAAACCCAGCCGCGAAATCCGCGTGGACGCCATGCGCGATGCGGTGGAGTTCGCCCAGCGCACCAGCGCCCGCGGCCGGGGCAAGGCGGTGCTGGTGTACCCGGCCGAGCGCATGAACCATGTGACGGCCAATGCATTGCTGAAGACCCTGGAAGAGCCGCCCGGTGACGTGAAATTTGTGCTGGCCAGCGAAGCCGCGCACCAGTTGCTGCCCACGATCCGCAGCCGCTGCCTGGGCCACACCATGGCTTGGCCGCAGGACGGCGAAGCGCAGCAGTGGCTGCAGTCCCAGGGCATCAAGGCTGCCGACACAGAAGCCTTGCTGCGCGCGGCCGGCGGCCGGCCCGATGACGCGCTGGCATTCGTGCAGTCCGGGCGCGACCCGAAATCCTGGGCGCTGTTGCCGCGCGCCATGGCCCGGGGCGATGCCGGCGCGCTGGCCGGCCTGACCCCGGCGCAGGCCGTCGATGCCCTGCAAAAGCTCTGCCACGACCTGATCGCCGTCAAGGCAGGCGCCGCCCCCCGGTTTTTTGACGCAGCCGGGCTGCCGCCGGTGGCGGGGCTCGCAGCCCTGACGGCCTGGGGCCGTGAGCTGGCGCAGACCGCCCGCACGGTCGAACACCCTTTCAATGCCGGGCTGATGCTGGAGTCTCTGGCCGCGCAGGCCCACCGCGCGATCAGATTGCCCTAAACTCCGCAGCAGATACGCGCCATGAGCAATCCATCCCCGACCACCCCGCGCCCCAGCGTCATCCAGCTCGCCATCAAGGAAAAGGCGGCGTTGTACGCGGCGTACATCCCGCTGTTCACCGACGGCGGCGTGTTCATTCCGACCACGCGCGACTACAAGCTGGGTGACGACGTCTATGTGCTGCTGTCCCTGCCCGAGGACCCGCAGCGTTACCCGGTGGCCGGCAAGGTCGCCTGGGTCACGCCGGCACGCAGCGCCGCCAACCGGACCCAGGGCGTGGGCATCCGCTTTCCGTCGGACGAAAAATCCCGGCTGCTCAAGCTCAAGATCGAGGAAATCCTGGGGGGCCACCTGGCGTCCGAACGGCCCACGCAGACGATCTGACCGCCTTGTTTGTCGATTCCCATTGCCATCTGACATTTCCCGAGCTGGCTTCGCGCCTGCCCGAGATCCGCGCCGCCATGGCCAGCGCGCAGGTGGACCGCGCGCTGTGCATCTGCACCACGCTGGAGGAATTCGACGACGTCCACGCACTGGCCGCCACCTACGACAACTTCTGGGCCACGGTTGGCGTGCACCCGGACAACGAAGGGGTGACCGAGCCCACCGTGCAGGACCTGCTGGCGCGAGCCGCCCGGCCCCGCGTGGTGGCCATTGGCGAGACCGGGCTGGACTACTACCAGATGGACGAGCGCAAGGGCGGCCGGACGGTGGCCGACATGCAGTGGCAGCGCGAGCGGTTTCGCACCCATATCCATGCCGCCCGGCAGGCCCGGTTGCCGCTGGTCATCCACACGCGGGCCGCCTCGGACGACACCCTTGCCATGCTGCGCGAGGAGGGCGAAGACGGCTCGTCGGGCGCTGCCGGCGGGGTGTTCCACTGCTTTACTGAAACGGCCCAGGTGGCCAGGGCCGCGCTAGACCTGGGTTTCTACATCTCGTTTTCCGGCATCCTGACGTTCAAAAGCGCGCAGGAGCTGCGCGACGTGGCTGCCTTTGTGCCGCTGGACCGGCTGCTGATTGAAACCGACAGCCCCTACCTGGCGCCAGTGCCTTACCGCGGCAAGACCAACAACCCGTCTTATGTGCCGCATGTGGCGGCCCAGCTGGCGGCCTTGCGCCAGTTGCCCGTCCAGGAGATTGCGCAGATCACCAGCCGCAATTTCGAGCGCCTGTTTACCGCCGCCAGATCATGAGAATTTACTTCAAAAAAATTCTTTATCTTGTTGTCATTACAGGATTAAACTGGGCGCACGCGGGTTCCTATGAGGACTTCTTCATCGCCATCAAGCGTGACGACGCAGCCGCCGTCACCGCGCTGCTGAGCCGGGGTTTTGACCCGGACACCCGCGACCCGGACGGGACGCCCGGGCTGTACCTGGCCGTGCGGGAGCCGTCGCTGAAGGTGGCCGAGGCACTGATCGCGTGGCCCAAATCCAATGTGGAAGTGCGCACGGCCCAGGACGAAAGCCCGTTGATGATGGCCGCGCTCAAGGGCCACATGGGGCTGGTAAGGCAGCTGATTGCGCGCGACGCCGACGTGAACAAGACGGGCTGGACGCCGCTGCATTACGCCGCCACCAACGGCCATGTGGCCATCATGCGGTTGCTGCTGGATCATCACGCATACATCGACGCGGAATCGCCCAACGGGACGACGCCGCTCATGATGGCGGCACATTACGGCTCGCCCGAGGCCGTCAAGCTGCTGCTGGAAGCGGGCGCCGATCCGCTGCTGAAGAACCAGCTGGGCCTGACGGCGCTGGACTTCGCACATCGGGGCAACCGCACAGAAGCAGCCGGCCTGATTGCAGCCTTTGTGCGGGCCAAGCAGCCAAAAGGTCAATGGTGACGTCCGCTGAAGAGAAACCAGCGTTCGGTTTTCCCGAGACTCTCCTCTGTGCGGTCCACTGAAATGCTAATTTCCCTTCACAAATAGCTGAAGGGAAATTAGGAATCGACGGATCGATGGGAAGCGTGAGCGCGAAGGCGGCTTTTTCCTCACCTTACAAGTGCCCACGTTCTAGGCAATCTGATCCCTTTTCTAGAGAAGAGGCAGCGAACGAAAAGCCAATTTCCCTTCACTCGCTTGCGAAGGGAAGTTAGCACGACGAGGGAAATCGCGTGTAAAAAAATGAAGAGAAATTTGAACTTCGACGCGATACCGCTTATTACTGGAGGTGGGAGACGTACCCACCATGTCGCTCACCTTCGTCAAGCCGTTGGAAATTCAGCGGCCGTACAAGTCTTTCCGATTCGACGTCTACAGCCTCAAGGCCGGCCGGCGAATGACCCTGTATGGAAAGGCAGCGTTGTGCCAGTGGCTTGAACTGGAAGCGAACTCCGAGGTCACCGCCATCTGTGAACGACCTCTGCTCATCCCTGACTCAAAACCTAAGCGCGTGATCGATTTTTGGGCACTGGAGGGAGGAGTATCAACGTTCTACTTGCTGCTGAGAAATGGGGAAATTGGCGGCTCGTTTCCCCTCAAACTGGCCTATACCGACTTTTGTTCTTGGGTTGCCGCCGAGCGTGGACGTATCAAAGAGATCGCCATCGATGTCTTTGAGTCACGCCGTGTCCGACTGGATAACTTTCTGGTCATCGTCGAACATCTTGTGTCGCACAAAGGGCAGGTTACCCCGGAGCTGATCGACCGCTTCGCTGCCGAACTGCCGCATGACTTCTCCCTCGGGCAGGCCGAGCTATTGCTGTTAGATGTAGATCCCATGTTGGCGCGCGCCGCAATATTTCATCTGCTGTCGCGCGGCAGTCTTCATTGCCCGTCGCTAGACGAGGCCCCACTAACGCCCACGACCCGTTTGGCTCGAGTATGAAAGCAGCCCGCATCATCGTCTTCGGGTTGAGTAGCTTCACGCGAGCTTCGATTCCGGACATCCTGGCTGACTTCGAAAACATGCCGATGGTGGATGACACGGCGATGCCGCCAGATGTTCGAGTCGACTTTTTGAACAACCTGGAGGCAACCAGACTCTTTGCCCTAGAACCGGCGATCTCCATCAAAGAAATTCGCGAGCGTACCGGTGTACACCCAAATCAGCTCTACCTTCTGTTGAGCCGGATGGTGGAGCGCGATCTGGACGGACGAATTCGTGGTCAACGGGCACTGATCCCGCACAAGCACTACCGCGCATACATCCGAACGATGGCTGTACAGCCTCGCTCTGGTTTGGTCAACACCAGCGCCGCGGGTGCAATGGAACAGTTGCTGCGCAGGTATCCCCAGATCCTGAAATGGATGAAGAAAGTCGCCAAAGACCGACTGAAGAAGTTGCGACCAGGCGAAATCCGCGCAGTAAGAAAACCCGTACGTGATTTACATGGGCAGTGGCTGGATCAGTGCGCAGGTCAAGGCGTGACCCTCGCGGAGTGGCCCTTCAACCAGGATCTAAGGGGCTTCCGATCCTTTCAGAAGAAGCTCAGCGACATCGAAAAGGGCTTACCCGTGGATGTGCCTGACGATACCCAATCGCCAGTGCAAACCGCCGGCTCACCTCAGGTGATGCCTGTCATGTGGCCCGTGGCTACGAGACCGTTTCTGCTGGTGCAGTTTGATGGACACAAGATCGACCTCCGACTTACGCTCAAAGTCCCCGATCCATTTGGAATGGAGACCATCTACGAGTTGCACCGGATCTGGATTCTCGTGGTGACAGAGGTGAAAACCAAAGCCGTTCTCGGGTACTGTCTCGCGTACGGAAAAGAGTACAACAAGGATGACTTCGCGGAAGCCTTACAGGCGGCCATAGCGCCTCATCGGCCTGTGAAGCTGTCGATCCCGGGACTCAAGGTGAAGGAGAGTGGGGGCTTTCCGACACAACAGCAGCCGGAGCTGGCCTACCAGCGCTGGCAGATTTTGCAGTATGACGAGGCCAAGTGTCATCTGGCAGACGCTTCGCTCGCACGAGTGACCGAGACCTTGGGAACGGTTACGATGGCCGGCCGTTTAGGCGAGCCAAATGATCGGTCATACCAGGAACGGCTTTTCGGGCTGTTGGAAGAGTTTGGCTTCCACCAGATTCCTGGCTCACTTGGCTCCAGTGCGCATGACCCGATACGTCGTCTGGCTGATGTCGGAGACCAACTTTCTGTAGTCCTGACCCTGGACGAATTGGAGCAGCTTGCGTATGTTCTGTTGGCCAATCTGAATGGTGAAAGCCAATCGGGACTCGGAGGACGATCTGCTCTTGAGGCCATGCAGTACTTCACCTCTCGGGATGACTTCCTTCCGCAACTGCTTCCGGTTACCAGGCGCCATCAGCTGTTTCTGTTGAAGGAACACGTTGAACGAACGGTTTGTCGCGGAAAAGGACCGGCGCACATCAACTTTGAAGGTGTGCGTTACACCAGCGATGTGCTGCAACGTCATCCCGAACTCAAAGGCCAGCCACTGCGCATCTACTACATGGCGCGTGATCTCCGGCAGGTCCATGCCTTCTTTGCGGATGGAACCGAGCTGGGAATTCTTGTGGCTGAACGTCGGTGGAGGACGACTCCGCACTCTTTGCGGCTGCGCCGGGAAATCCTGCGCCTGATCAGCATGGGGAAAATCCGCTTGAATGGAGACGATGACCCTGTCGAGGTCTACGTACGCTACAAAGCCAAGCTAGCTCGGGAGAGCAAGAAAGCCGCTGGATCGCTGGCTCAAGTTCGGGCGGGTGTCAGGGCTGCGAACCTCGATGCCGAGCATGGCGATAGTCCATTTGGACCTGTAGCCCGGCCGGCGCAACCAGGTGACGAGCCCATTGAGCGGCCAATGTCGCGTCGTCGACCCAGTAAGCCGTCATCCGGGCCTGTCCCGGTAACCCTGACTAAAACTCTCTACTTCTAGCTGTACCGGGGGCATGAATGCAAAACCAAGCTTTTGAACGGCCGATTCCAATTGACAGCCACCCGGCAAACCAGCAGGCATACCTTCTTGCGACGCCTTCGATCGACGAGGCTTACCAGCATATCAAACGCTGCATTCGAACTCGAATACCTGGATCCATCATCTACGCCATCACCCGCTATGGAAAGACGTACTTCATCAGGTACGCAATGGGGACTGTGATCGAAGACTTCCCTGGCATCGTGGCGATCAACTTCGGGTGTCAACTCCGCAAGAAGCCCAGCGAAGGCGCTTTCTTCTCCATGCTGCTGCTAGCCGTGGGACACGAAAGACCAACCAGCGGCTCAGTCATGGATCGGCGCGCTCGTCTTATGAACAAACTTTTGGACAAGCTTTCCAAATCAGGACAGCGAAGGTTAGTTGTTTTTGTGGATGAAGCTCAGAAGCTCGAGATTGAAGAGTATGAGTGGCTTTGGGAGATTCATGACGCACTAGAACGGCGGGGATTCCGCATGATCACTTTCCTCGTGGGGCAGCCAAAGCTTGTGAATCGAAAGACCGCACTGAAACTTTCAGGTGAGTCTCAAATAGTGGCGCGCTTCATGATCGAAGAGAGTCAATTCCATGGTCTGCGCAACAAACAGGAGGTTGAGCGTTGCATGCGAGGCTATGACACCTCATGCTTCCCTCATGGAACCGACTGGAGCTACACGCGCTTCTTTCTACCAAAGGCATGGTCACATGGGTATCGCCTGGAGACCTGCTCCTCGGTGTTGTGGGACACGTTTGACTCAATTCATCGCAGCCTTGAACTGCCCAGCGGTGCCATGGAAATACCCATGACGTACTTCACACGTGCAGTTGAGTACCTCTTGACGGAGGTCGCGCCTGAGAACGACGATTTCAACTTTCAGTTCACTGAAGAGCACTGGCAAGACGCTGTTGACTATGTGAAATTTGCGACTGCCCAGGAAGAACTGCTCACCAAGATCAATGTCGATGACTACTGAGCTATCAGCAGCCAGGATCTTCACGCCACAGCCGCAGCAAGCGCCTGACTCGGGTTGGTCATGGCGCAGTTCGTGGTATTCCGGCAGCGAGTCGATCTACGCCGTCCTGGCCAAGTTCGCAGCGCTCAATCGGATCAAGCCGCGCGAGCTATGCGAGCTGCTCGTCGAGCCGACCGGAGCCGCCCGCTACAAGATGGTCGGCAAACCGCATTTCCCCAAGGTCGATCTACGTTTCTCCACCGATATCCGGTACGGACGACTGGCGAACATCCTCAAAATCGATGCCGATCAGTTGCGCAAGGGCTTTGTTTCAGAACAGTTCCCCCACGCGATTGGGCTGGCCAGTCCAGATTTGATCTGGTGTCCCCAGTGCGCCCAACGGGGTTATCACTGTGCCTCCTTCCAGCTGAACTTTTACCGCAGGTGCCCTTTGCACAAAACTGAGCTCCGGCGTGTATGCAGCAAATGTCACCGACCCCTTCCATACTGGCTATACCCGCCTCAAAGTGTCGGCTTCTTCATCTGCCCAAACTGCGGGCTCAATCACGCCCAGAGGTTGCAGGAGCTTCGTGTCAATCTGATGCTCGCCGAAGATGAATGCAGCTTGTTCGCCGACCACGTCGAGCTTGTATCGTTAGTTGACAGCTTGCCGACCCTTGTCAACGCACAGAGAACTCTGATGGGCGCACCGCATCTCCCAATCGTTATCAGCAAAGCTGATGCGCTTCGCCGGCGGGCGCATTTCCATCAGTTTGTCACCAGCATGCTGGCTTCTGTCGCCGCACGGCGTGGTCTCCCACAAGTTCACCTCGACATTTCAGATCCGATGGTGGCCTATTCCGAACCCTATCTCCCCATGGAGAAGATTCTCATGACGAGTCGGGTGAAAAGCAACTCTGAAGAAATTCAGGCAGACGCTCTGGTGGTGTACCGCTCCTTGCGCCGTTGGATTGGTCGAAGAGTGCTGTGCGGCCACAGGCATTGCGTGGCCGAAGCTCAACGACATCTCTGGTGGAATACCGAGGGCGAGACAACCACTGCGTTCTGTCCAGTCGCCATCGCGTTCTTGCGATGGCGCATGCAATGGGAAGGATGCCGAATCCCGGCCGCCCTGGATCAGCAACGGCGATTGAGGACGTTGTATGGACTGATCGGGTGGGTCTACAGCGAAGCTCCGATTCCTTCAGTATTGTGGACGGAAGGCCTGACTCGCTGGCTGACGAAACACTTGCTGGGATTTGCTTGCCTAGATTCGTTCTACGGGTGGCTGGACAGTGCCAACCGTTCGGAGGCAACTGGCCGGATCTTTTGGAGTCACGAAGAGTGCCGCAACTTCAACTTCAGACATTGGGCATGTAGTGGGCGAGGAACGCAGGACGAACCAGGGCTTCTCTATGTCGAAATGCCCAGGGACACCCGTGAGTTGACATCACTGGCTGCATGTAGCCGAAATCATCGGACCAGGAACCTTGCAGCACTCGGAAGCATTCACCGCTAAGAAGGGGCTGATCAAATCGCGAATTCAACGTGAACACCTGACCAGCCAAGCGAACCAAACACTAGGAGGTGCAGCCGCAACTCGTGGCCTTGACATCCACCGGGACGCTGCACGCCAAGGCCGGCTGGCGCCGGCGCGCCACCCAAAGGCCCACGCCCGCCGCGATCGCCGTTGCAATTCCCGCAGCCACAGCAAGGGTCCCGGACGTGAGGGTGGTTTGCGCCCATTCGAAACTCAATAGCGAGGCGACCGACAGGCCGGACAACAGCGGAATGGCAATTGGAATGGCGCAGCATGCGGCGCACGCGCCAGCCACACCAAAGGTGGCGAGAATGGGTTTCTTCATGAGGGTCCTTTCGTCGGGTGTCATTGCGATAGACTGACTCTAAAACCTCAAGTTGCTTGAGGTGCAAGGACACGCGATGCATAACCCTTCCGCGCAGTTGACCATTGGCGTGCTGGCCGAACGGACCGGCCTCAATGTTTCCGCTATCCGCTATTACGAGGAGATCGGCCTGATTCCGCAAGCGATGCGGCGGCCCAGTAGTCATCGGGTATACGGCACTGCGGCACAGGAGTTGTTGACGCTGATCCGGCATTGCCTCGATTTCGGCTTCTCCGTCGAAGACACTCGCGCCCTGGTGTCGCTGACGTCCAGCCAGGACAGGGATTGTGTGGAAGCCCGAGAAATCGCCCAGGTCCATCTCGGCACCGTGCGCGCGCGGCTGGCCGAATTGCATGCGCTCGAGCGCGGCCTGAGCAGGTTTGTGACGGCATGCACCGACCAGTGTGTAGGAGGTCCGGCACCGCAGTGCACCATTCTCAAGGACCTGGCCGCACACAGCGCGGTACCCGAAGCCAAGGGTGATGAGTCGATGCCGCAGCGCTGTTGCGGATAGCCTTCCGCCCACTGAAAACGAATGCGAAAGGAGCGATTCCGGTCGGTCGCCGATGCCATGCAACTGTGGCTGACCGACCAGCGCAAGAGGGTTTCCGCAGGTCTGCCACGACCAAAGCGATTGATGGCAACCATCAGATGTGACGTCGCCGAATCCGGCCTATCATGCGAGGCCACTGGAGTAGTTCGCATCATGATTCCGTCACCCGGGACAAAGCCCGCTGCTCGCGGCGCAGCCTTGGCGCTGTTGGCTGCCGCGCTGTTCGGCGTGAGCACGCCCCTGGTCCAGCACTTTGGCACAGGCCTCGGCCCCTTCACTACAGCGGCACTGCTTTACATCGGGTGCGCTGCGGTGGCGCTTGCATTGCGCAGCCCCGCCTCGCGCGAAGCACGCCTGCGGCGATCGGACGCCCCCCGGCTGCTGGCCATGGCGGGCCTGGGTGCCGTGGTAGGGTCCGTTGCCCTGGCCTGGGGGCTGCAGAACACCAGCGGGGCCAGCGCGTCATTGATGCTGACGCTGGAGGCCGTGTTTACCGCTGTCCTTGCCTGGTACCTGTACCGCGAGGTTCTGGACAGGCGGGTGGTGGTGGCCATGGCGCTGCTGACTGCGGGCGGCGCTGTGCTGGTGATCGGGCAAGGGCTCGCGGGCCAGGCTCAGATGCTGGGGCTGCTGGCCGTGCTGATTGCCACGGCCGCCTGGGGTAGACAACGCCCTGTCACGCGGCGTTGCTGATCGTGACCCAGGGGCTGTGGTACTGGTAAAGGCCGTGCTGGGCTTCACCGCGACAGGCCTGCTGGCCGGCATGCTGGGTGAGCCCGCACCGTCCTGGGCGGCGGCGATGGTTTTGCTGGCGGTCGGCGCCACCGGGTACGGGCTGAGCCTGCGGTTTTATCTGCTGGCACAGCGCGCGTTCGGCGCCGCCCGCACAGGCTCGGTGTTTGCTTTTGCGCCCTTCATCGGCGCCCTCGGGGCGCTCCTTCTGGGCGACAAGTCAGCGTCCCTGTACCTTCTGTTGGGCGGAGCGCTCATGGTGGCGGGGTGCTGCTTCATTTGATGGAGCCCCATGAGCACAGTCATGCGCACGATGCGCTGACGCATGAACATGCGCATGACCATGACGACGGGCACCACTCACACACGCACGAGGTAATGCCGTTGCGGCCGCACAGCCATCCGCAAGTGCATGTGCCTGTGCGGCACGCTCACGCGCATGTGCCCGACGCTCACCACCAGGACCTGCATCCGTAGCAGCCGGATCAGGTGCCGTCGTTCATCGTCTAACCAGCGCAAGCGCGCAGTTGCGTACGTTCAGATAGACCTGCTCTCCTGACCGGAATGCAGGGGCATCCCCAGCCAGCGGCACCACCCGCCGCTGATTGCGGCCAAGGTACTTGAACTTCACAAGTGCGAATTGGCCGTTACGCACCTGGTCTTGCGGCAGGGTCAGGCGGCAATCCGAGAACTGTGGAGTTGCAATACTTGCAGCGCTGCCGGTCGACTCGATCTCGCCCTCCCGCCAGCCATCTGCGAAGTTGTACTTGTCTGCGTAAATGGTGCTGCAACCAGCCGTCACCATGCTGGCAAGCAGCACAGCGGCGGCCATGCCCAAACGGCTCACGCTCATTTGATCTCGAACCGTGCGGTTGCAGCCGGCTTGCCGGCCAGCGTCACAAGCGCAATGCCTTTGGTTCCCTTGGCGACTTTGAATGTCCCCTTGGCTTCGAGCTTGTCGCCGGCCGGGGTGAGGTCAGCCTCTGTTTTCTCGCTGCCGTTGAGCAGCGTGACCTTGGCCTTGGCGCCGTCCAGCTTCACGGCCTTGCCGTGGTCACTCACATAGATCCGGATCATGTCGGGCTTAGCCACAATTTCAAAATCGCCCGCTTTGGTTTCCACCACCACGCCGCCGAATTTCGGCGTGTGGTCATCGTTACCGGCGGCCTGGGCGGCGGCCGCGCCCAGTACGAACGTGGACAGGATTGCTAGGGTCTTGAGTTTCATGGTGTTTCCTTTCGGGTTGGGTTGTCAGAAAGTTTCAGAGCCAGAGTTTTCGACGAGGGCTGCAATTGGCTTGCGGCCAAACAGCGCGACCATCGCGGGGGTCAGGAACGAGTCAAGCAGGGTCGAGGTGATCAGGCCCGAGAAGATCACCACGGCCACGGGGTGCAGGATTTCAGTGCCGGGCATGTCGGCCTCGAACAGCAGCGGTGCGAGAGCCAGGGCTGCCACCAAAGCGGTCATCAGCACGGGTGTGAGCCGCTCCTGCGAGCCGCGCAGGAGCATCGTGGTATCGAAGTTTTCACCTTCGAAGGCGCACAGGTTGATGTAGTGCGACACCTTCAGGATGCCGTTGCGAATCGCAATGCCCGCCAGCGTGATGAAGCCCACCAGCGCGGCCACGCTCAGCGGTTGGCCTGAGAGCCACAAGCCCACCACGGCGCCCACCAGCGCCAACGGAATGTTGGCCATGATGATCGCGGCCAGGATGCCCGAGCGATAGCGCGAATATAGGATCAGGAAGATCAAGGCCACGGATGCGATGGACAGCAGCCCGATCAACCTTGACGCTTCCTCCTGCGCCTGGAACTGGCCGCCGATGCTGATGAAGTAACCCTCGGGCAGTTTGGTCTCACCGATTGCCGCGCGGATGTCGGCCACCACATCGCTCAGCGCGCGCCCCTGCGCATTGGCTGACAGCACGATGCGGCGGCGCCCGTCGTCGCGGCTGACCTGGTTGGGCCCGTCTGACTCTTCCACCGACGCCAGTTGCGACAGCGGCACCCGCCCGCCCGGCGTGTCGATCATCAGGTTGCGCAGGCCCTCGATGCCGCGTGAAGTTTCGGGCAGGCGCAGCACCAGGTTGAAGCGGCGGCTGCCTTCCACAATCTGCGTCACACGCTCGCCGTCGATCAGCACCTGCAGCTCGCCCAGCAGCTTGGCGGGAGGAATGCCCAGGCCCAGCGCGCGGTCGTAGTCCACCTGCACCTTGATCTGTGGCGTTAGCACCTGCTTTTCCACTTCGAGGTCCACCACGCCGTTGATGGACGACAGCCGCTGGCGTAGCGCCTCGGCCTCGCCGCGCAGCACGTCCAGGTCGTCACCAAAAATCTTGATGGCGATCTGCGAGCGCACGCCTGACAGCATGTGGTCAATGCGGTGGCTGATGGGCTGGCCGATGCCGATGGCCGCTGGCAGTGTGGCGATGCGGCTGCGAATGTCGGCATACACCGCCTCCAGGCTGCGGTCGCTGCGCTTGAGCTTCAGGTCCAGCTCCGACACGTGCACACCCTCGGCGTGTTCGTCTAGCTCGGCGCGGCCCGAACGGCGGCCCACATGCTCGACCTCGGGCACACCGGCCAGTGCTTTCTCGGCAATGCTGCCGATCCGTGCCGATTCGGTCAGCGTGGTGCCGGGGTTCAGCCGCAGGCCCACCAGCGCCACGCCTTCGTTGAACGGCGGCAGGAAGGTGGTGGGAAACAGGGGCACTGCCAGCATGGCCAGCACCGCAGACACGGCGCCCGCAACCACCCAGGCGCGTGGCGCCGCCAGCACGCGCGTCAAGGCGGCGGCGTAGCGCGCCTTGATCCAGGCCTGGACCCTGGTGTCGCCATGGTCCAGGCCCTTGATGCGCGGCAGCAGGTAGTAAGACATCACCGGCGTGAGCGTGACCGACACCACCATCGACGCGAGCAGCGACACGATGTAGGCAATAGCCAGCGGCTGCATCAGCCGCCCCTCGATGCCGGGCAGGAAGAACAGCGGCATCAGCACCAGCACGATGATGACCGTGGCGATCACGATGCCCGAGCGCACCTCCAGCGTGGCCTTGGCAATCAGCTCCAGCGGACCCATGCGGTGGTTGGGGTGCGCAGCCCGGTCCATCTTGAGCCGGCGCAGCACGTTCTCTACACCCACCACGGCATCGTCCACCAGCCCGCCGATGGCAATGGTCAAGCCACCCAGCGTCATGGTGTTGATTGACAGGCCGAAATACTTGAACACCAGCACCGTGATCATCACGCTCAGCGGAATGGCGGTCAAAGAGATCAGCGTGGTGCGGATGTTCAGCAGGAAGAAATACAGCACCACCGCCACCACCACAGAGGCTGCGATCAGCTTGCCGCGCAGCGTGTCTACCGACGATTCAATGAAGGTAGCCTGGCGCATGGTGATCTTGGGCTCGCCCATGCCGGCGGGCAGGCCCTTTTTCAACTCATCCAGCGCGGCTTCCACCTTCTCGGTGAGCTTGACGGTGTCGGCATCCGGCTGCTTCTGGATGCCCAGGATCACGGCCGGCTGGCCGTTCAGGCCGGCGTCCCCGCGCTTGATGGCGGGCGCGAACGTGACCGTGGCCACCTGCTGCAGCTGGATGGCCCGGTTGTTGCGAAAGGCGACCGGCAGGCGCTGCAGGTCTTCCAGCCGCGTGGTTCGGCCAATGTTGCGGATCAGGTATTCGCGCGAGTTCAGCTCCAGAAAGCCGCCGCTGGAGTTGCCCGAGAAACCCTTGAGGGCAGCCTCAATGCCTTCCAGGTCCACGCCCAGCGCCGCCATGCGGGCGGTATCGGGCTGCACCTGGTACTGGCGCACCTCGCCGCCGATAGGCACCACCTGCGCCACGCCGGGCAGCGTGAGCAGGCGCGGGCGCATCACAAAGTCGGCATATTCGCGCACGGCCATCGGGCTGATTTTTGCCGTGTCGATCGGCAACGCCAGCAACATGATCTCGCCCATGATGGAGCTGATGGGGCCCATGCCCACATGCTCCACGCCCTGTGGCAGTTGCTCGCGCACGACCTGCAGCCGCTCGCCCACCATCTGGCGGGCGCGGTAGATGTCGGTTTTCCAGTCGAACGTGACGTACACGAACGACAGGCCGACGCTGGACACCGAGCGGATGGACTCCACGCCCGGTATGCCGCCCATCGACGTTTCCAGCGGGAAGGTGATGAGCTGTTCCACCTCTTCGGGGGCCATGCCGCCGGCTTCCACCTGCAGCGTGACGGTGGGTTTGTTGAGGTCGGGGAACACGTCCACCGGCATCTTGACGAGCGTGAACGCGCCCAGCACCAGCAGCACCACCGACATGACGATCACCATCAGGCGATTGCCCAATGAGGCATGCACCAACTTTTCAAACATGGGTATGCCTCACTTCAGCGGACCTGGTTGACCAGCGGTGCGCCTTGCGTCACCACCCGGTCACCGGCCTTGAGCCCATCCACCACCGACACGGTTGCGCCGTCCAGCGCAATCGCCCGTACAGGGCGCGGCTGGAACACCTCGGCGCCGGTATGCACCCAGACCATGTCCTGGTTGCTCGGGTTTTTGACCACCGCGCCGGTGGGCACGGCAAAGCCCTTGACGGTTTCACGCGTCTGCACGATCACCTTGACCGGCTGGCCGACGGCCAGTGGCACGTTGCCCTGCGCCGCACTGGTACTGAACTGCAGCGGAATGGCGCCTTCGCGCAGGGTGCGGCCTGCGCCCACAAAGCGCAGCGCCACGGACGTGCCCGGCGTGGCACTGGCGCTGGCTGAGGCAATGTTGCCCAGCAGGGCCGCGTCAAATGCGCTGGCCTCCACCATCAGCCGTGACGGGTCCACGATTTCAAACAGCAGCTCGCGTGCTTCCACCACCTGGCCTGCCACCACGTTGGCGGCGGCAATCACGCCAGACACCGGGGCCACCAGCGCCTCGGTCGCGTTCACACTCGCGCCCACTGCAGCCAGTCGCTGCGCCAGGCTGTCGGCTTCTGCGCGGGCGGCGTCTACGTCCTTTTGTGCCACGGTGCCTTCCAGCTGCCCCAGACGCGCCACGCGCTTGCGGGCAAGGTCCAGGTTGGCCTTCAGCTCGGCGGTTTGTGCGACCTGGTTGGCGCGTTCGATGGCGGCGTTGGACGCACGCACCACCGCCAGCGTTTCGCCCTTGCGCACGGCCTGGCCCAGCTGGGGCAGGCCACGCGGGCCGGGCTCGATGCGGCCGGCCTGGGTGGGCTGCACCTTGCCGCCTGCGTTGGCGTCCGCCACGACGCGGCCAGTCAGCTCCACGGTTTTGGGCAAGGCTTTTTCTTCAGCTACCACCGTGCGTACGCCCAGCTGGCGCTGGCTGGGTTTGGGCAGGAACACACTGCCGTCGGGTTGACGTTTGGGTGAATTGCCTCCTGCCGATGCCGCTTCTTCGCCATGGTCGTGGCCGGGGCCCGCTGCGGCGTCTTGAGGCATTGCAAGGCCTGCCGCTACGACAGCAACTGCCAACATGGGCATCACACTGCGGCGGCCCCATCGTTTCGCAGCCCAGCCCGCCAGCGCCAGCAGCACCAGCGCACCGGCAGCGTAGCCCGCCCAGCGCAGCCAGGGCCGGGCAGCATCGTCATGGTCATGGCCGGCGTGCTCGTCCTGCAGCTTCAGGTCGCCGGCCAGCAGGTCGGTGTCTTTGCCGTCGTTCACGGTAAAGCTCACGGGCACCGTGCCGGGTGTTTTGAAGATGGCGTGCTCAAAGCGGTAGGTTCCGTCAGGCTGTGGCAGGGCCATGCCCTTGGCGGCGCCGGCCTCGACTTCGACCTTGGCGCCCACAACTGGCTCGTTGCTGGCGTAACGGTCCAGGTACACCGTCATGACACCTGCGTCCACGATGCCGACCAGCTCGAACAGGTCTGAATGGCTGGTGACGCGGGGCGATGCCGTGCCTGATGCCGCCGGGGCCTCGTCCCCATGGTCGTGCCCCGGCCCCGCCAGCGTGGCGCCCGCGCCGGTGGCCAGCGCCACGGCCAGCACGGCAATGTGTGCATTCTTCATCAGGGCGTCCGCCCAGGTTTTGGCTTTATTAAGCAATTTCATGGCAGCAGTCCGAGGGCTTGGTTCAGTTGGGCGATGGCGCGCAGCGTGTCTATGCGGGCGCGGGCCAGCGCGAGGTCGGCGTCGTACTTGTCGTTGTCGGCGCGCATGCGGGTGGGCAGGTCGGCTTCGCCGAGCTGGTGCGCCTTGGCGATCAGCGCCTGGGCCTGGCCCGCCAGCGTGGCACGTTGGGCGGTCAGCACCTCATTGCGGCGTGCGGCGTCCAGATGCACCTGGGCGCTTTCGCGTTCGGTTTCAATCTGGCGTTGCAAGGCATCCGCTTCTGCTTGCGCGGCATCCAGCTCGGCGCGGGCCGCTGCCAGCTTGGCGGCATTGCGGGTGTCGCCGCCGAACGGTATGCGCAAGGCGAGGCGCATCGTGGTTTCACCCGGCGCACCGGCAGCGGCGCGTTCGCGGGTCAGGCCCACGCCCAGCTCCATCGGGTCGCGCCGGTCTGCATCGGTCAGCGCCAGGCGCATTTGTGCACTGCGCACCTGGGCTTGGGCGGCCAGCAGGCCGGGGTGATCCGACATCGTGCCGGGCTGTTCGCTCCAGGCCGGGTAGGCATTCAGGCCGGTCAGGCTGCGCCAGTGGCCCCCGGCCCGCGCGAGCGCGGCATCGGCCTGAGCCAGCGTACTCTCTGCCTGCCGGGCGGCGCCCTGGGTCTGCAGCAGGTCCACGCGCGCGGTGTCGCCCGCTTTCACGCGGCGCTCGGTGTCGCCCGCCAGGCGATTGGCTTCGTCCAGTTTGCGTGCAGCCAGCTCCCGCTCGGCCTGCAGTGCGGCCAGCTGTCCTGCTGCTTCGCGCAGCTCGCCAGCCAGCTTGAGCCGGGCCAGGGTGTTCTGTTGGTCCAGCAAGGCGGCGTCGGCTGCCACCTGGCGTTGCGTGGCCTGGCGCATGCCGGGGTTCCACAGTGGCAGGCCGACCTCGGCCTCGTACTCGCGCAGGCCGCCGTTGGTTTGCAGACGGTCGGTGCGGTGGGCCAGCGTGGCTGACGGGCTGCCGGACAGAAACGCGCGGGCTGCACCGGCGCGCGCCTGCAGCTCAGCCTGGCGGCTGGCGGCCGCACGCGCGGCAGGGCTCAGTGCCCAGGCGGCGTCAAGCGCCTGGCGCAGGGAAACAGGGGAGGGGGATTGGGCATGCGCTGGCGCAAGCAGGCCAAGGCACAGCCCGGCGACGACGCTCGCGCGCCGAAGCGACAAAGGTAAAACAAGCAAGACAGCTCTCCGAAGCAAACAGGTACTTCGGCGAACCTCAAGAGACTGACGGCGATAGGAAGGCTGGTGCCGGCAGGATCAGAGGCTCGCCACGGCGGTGGTGGCGAGAGCCCATTTGGGGCGTTCTATTTCGTGCGGGGGCGTTCGGCTGTTGGCGCTCTCAGCCATGGATGGCATGCGGGCCATTGGCTCTGGCGGATGCACGCTTGACGAACTTGTGAAAAAGCCCGTGGGGTGGCAGCAGTGCGTCACGCCACAAGGATCGTCCTGGTGGTCCGCATCGGCCTGTTGTACGTCAAGCGCCTGCACGGCGTGGGTCAGCGCGTGAAGATCTTCTGCCACAACATGCACCTGTGCCAAGCTGGCCTGAGCGGCAAGCCACAGCATGAACAGGAAGCAGAGGAAACGTTTCACAGAAGGGATTTTAGCGGGCTGATGGGCTCGGGCTAATTACCTGGAAGCAACAAGGCGATAGGAACTTCAAGAATTTTCACCGGCAATACTACCTGACACTGCCGACTCTGATTTCAAGCTGACGAATATGTAACCTGGATGATCGTTGGCTGACGGCGATCAGTCTGGTGCATCGCTCTTTACCGTGCCGGCTGAAACATGATGATCATCATCCCCATCAGCGCAACCCCCACGCCGGCCACGTCCCACAAGGTGGGGCGGACCTGATCCACGGCCCAAAGCCAAATGAGCGCGACGCCCACGTAAACGCCGCCGTAGGCGGCATAGACACGGCCCGCCGCTGATTCGTGCAGCGTCAATAACCAGGCGAACAGGGCCAGACTCAGGAAGGCGGGGATCAACAGCCACGCGGACCGGCCTTGCTTGAGCCACAGGTATGGCAGGTAACAGCCGATGATCTCGGCCAGGGCAGTCGCAACGAAAAGCAAAAAGGTTTTCATCCCCGCATTGTGAAGGGGCATGCGGGGTTCTTGGTGGCAACGCCATCGGCAAAAAAGGCCGCCCGTGGGCGGCCTCCTGCGAAGAGCCTTGTTCTATCGCAGAGACAAGGCGGATGGTCAAACTCAGAAGCTGTGGCGCAGGCCAAAGTCGTAGCCGCTGGACGACGCGTTTGCCGCGGTCACCGATGCGTTCAGGGCATGCGTCGCCCCACCGTCGTTGCGCACGCGCGCAAAGGTCGTGTACAGCGCGGTGCGCTTGGACAGGTTGTGCACATAACCCAGGGCGATCTTGCGGGTGCGCGGGTCGGCGCCAACAGCTTGGTCTGCCTTGTACTGCGAAATGGCCAGACGGACCTCGCCGGCGCCCATGGGCACCAGGCCGCCAATCAGCCAGCCGCTGCCGTCCACGGTGCCTGCCTTGTCGCGGCTGATGTGTCCCATCAGCTTGGCTACGCCGAAGTCCCATGAAGCGCCGATATTGCTCTGGCGCACCTTGCCTGCGGCGTAGTCGGTGCTGCTTGCGGCAACGGCGACGTTCAAAGGACCGGCCGCATAGCCCAGGCGAAAGCCCATGCCCTTGCCGTCGTCGGAGGTCGCGCCTGCATTGCTGAGGTTCTCACCCATGTAGTACTGCGCCTGGCCATAGAAGCCGCCAAGCTTGCCCGGCAGCAGGTAGCCCACGCTGTTGGATGCCCGCACCGATGTGGCGCCCGTGATGATGGAGCCGAGGGTCTGTGTAGCACCCACGCCCACCACGCCGAACGGATCAAAGACAACCAGCCCCCAGAACTGCGGCGTGTAGTCGCGGCCCAGGCGCACTTCACCCCAGCCGCCGGACAGGCTGACCGTGGAGCGGCGGTTGAAAGTCAGGCCTTGCCCGCCGTTCTGGCCGGCGGGTGCACCGCCTGCGGCCTGGTTGTTGATGTTCGTTGCCTGGCCGGCGCCGCTGTCATTTGCAAAGCCAGCTTCAAGCCAGAACGAGGCGGCCATGCCGCCGCCCAGATCCTCCGTGCCCCGAAAGCCCAGGCGGGAACTGGTATAGCCGGAATGGGTCAGTTGCGTGCGGTCGGCAACACTGCCGTTACCGACCGCGAGAGTCGCATCGACGACACCAAACAACGTGACAGACGACTGGGCAGAGGCCATGCCGGCGGCAGCCGTTACAGCCAGTGCGATCAGGGATTTCTTCATGCAAGTTCTCCAAGTTAAACATGTGCTCCAAAAGCGGAGTGGATGCCCCTGTGTAGACATCGGAGCTGATCGTATGAATCCCATCAATGAAGTGCACCCGTTGTGCACGAAGTTGCGGGCCCGTCGCATGCGAACCCCACCCTGGTCGCCAGCAATGCGTGCCCCCGTTGCAACAGCGATCACGCGCAGGCCATCGTGAATGGCGCACAAGGAGCCATGCAGGCATCCCGGTCTGCGCACTTGTAATGTTCAGGCAATGTTTCGGTCAGGTAGGCGGCTGAATAATCCGCCCACTCGCTGGGCCAGAGCCATGATGCTTCTGACTCGCAGCCGGGCTTCACAAACCATGTCAGGATCATCAAGCGCATGCGCAAGCAGGATCTTCATCTTCGAATGCTGGCTAGACAAGGAGACGCCCTGGCCAAGCTCAGGTTAGGCCGCATTTATCTGAATGGGACGGAAAGCATCCCGCGAAACATAGCTGCTGGCTTGAGCTACTTGCGCGGCACCGGATTGCCCATCGTCTGCGCCGACGTTGCGATGACGATTGCTGAGTCCCTTCAACTGCAAGAGATTCTTGAGCACGATCAGCTTGACGCACTGAAACTTGCTGCAAGCAGCTCGCCTCAAGCCCAGCTCAAGCTCGCCATCTGGCTCCTTCTCACAGGCGACCACACAGCAGCCGTCACCGTACTGGAAAGGACTCCCGCCGCTTGGGGGAAAGTGCTTGCCGCGTTGAAGGACTCGAACCAGTCATCCCGGTTGCGCACCGCGCTATGGGCAGCCGCCGCCGCGCAGCCCATGGACACCCAAGCGGTGGTGCGATCAGCAATAAATATGGCGTCCAGGCGTAAAGATTTGCCTAGCATCGTGAGCCTACTGGCCGCGTCTGTCGATGTCTCTGGCGAAATCAGCCAGAGCCTGCACGATGCAGTGGTTGAAGCGGTAGGACTTGCTGAAGCACCGGGCCATTCTCTTGGCGAGCTTGAAATCCCGCAGATTCAGGCCAGCCTTGAGCGGGCATCGGCGCGCGGTGACATCAAGGCCAGCTACCTGCTCGGCCGCGCACTCTGCGGTATCAACTGCGGTGGCTTGCCTTGGCAGCGAATTGTCGCGGGAACGAATCTGCGCAAAGGCTCCGCCCTGCTTCTGCGTGTCGCGGATTCGGGTAACACCGATGCCTGGCTGCATTTGTATCGCATCAGTTCGGACTACCGCTGCTCGGTTGCGAATCCCCAACTGGCCCGTTTTTGCCTGGAGAAAGCAGCATACGGCGGAAGCACCGAGGCACAGCGCCGTCTCGGTGCTCTGGAAATGCGCGAGGCGATGTCCGTCGCCGACGCGGAACGGGCGCTGGACTTGCTGTTTCGGGCCAGCGCCAAGGGCGATTCGCATGCCAAGACCCTGCTCGCCTCGCTGGTGTTACCTGTTCAAGGGAGCGAGGATGATGCCCGCCGGCTGATCGCCGATGTCAAGGCCATCGATCCGTGGCTGGCCATCCGCCTGCGCCTTGCCCGGCACTTCGGGTTGACGAAGCAGGAGGCTCTCTCAGTGGACCCTGCTGCGGGCCTGCGACCTTGAGGTTTGGTGGTGGGCCACAACCCATTCATCATGCACACCCGCCTTTCATCACCCAGAGCGGTTCCCGCCATCAGCGAAGAGGCGCTGTCTTGCGCTGTGTCAGCCGCTGCACTTTTTCGGGACGGCAACGCTGTCAACGACTCCGTTGAAGGCAACCCCCGCAAGCGGGCGATGACGCTGAGGAGGGTCTTTGAGCGGCTTGAACTGAAAGAAGCGATGTTCTTTGCGACGGCCAGCTCATCAGAGCGCGATGCCCTGCGGATTGGCCCGCGTTGGGCGCACAAGACCAGGCACACGCTGAAGCTGGCGCTGTCAGAGCATCTGCCCTGACCGCTGTCCAGCGGACCGGACGCGAACCTCGTACCCACGAGGTTCGGTACAAACCGCCAGCCAAAGTTCAGCACCACTTAATTGGGTTCGCTACGTGAGACTTCTGGTCATTGAGGATGAATTCAAGCTCGGCGAATACCTGAAAAAAGGACTCGACGAGAACGGCTACACGACCGAGCTGGCCCGCAATGGATTGGACGGCCAGTTCCGTGCGCTGCAAGGCGATCATGATCTTGTCGTGCTGGATGTAGGGCTTCCGGGAATCGACGGGTTCTCGATTCTCAAGTCCCTGCGCCAACGCAGGAAGACTCCTGTTTTGATGCTGACGGCGCGTGATCGCGTGGAGGACCGCGTGCGTGGCCTCCATGAGGGGGCGGATGACTATCTGGTGAAACCGTTCGCGTTTCCCGAATTGCTGGCGCGTGTTCGCGCATTGCTCAGGCGCAGCGGCCCCGCGCAGGCCGAGACCGGCCTCCCTAAGATCGCCGACCTTGAGCTCGACCTGGTCCGGCGCAGGGCATTTCGCGGGCGCCAGCAGTTGCTGTTGACCTCCAAGGAATTTGCCTTGCTTGCGCTCCTGGTTCGCAGGAACGGTGAAATCCTGGCCCGCACGACCATTGCAGAGCAGGTCTGGGACATGAACTTCGACAGTGACACCAACTATGTCGAGGTTGCCGTGCGGCGCTTGCGCGCCAAGCTGGACGATCCATTCACGCACAAGCTGCTGCACACGGTGCGTGGCATGGGGTACGTCCTTGAGGATCGGTCCTGACTCACGGCGCTTCAGCGCGCCGCATCGTGATGTGCAACAAGAGCCAGCGTCATCCCGATGGAGGTGAGATCCCCGTTGGTGGTCGCCAGCACCTGGCCGCCATGCATCTGGGCAATTGCCTTGACAATCGCCAGGCCAAGCCCATGATTTTCGCTGCTGCCTTCACGCGAGCTTTGCCCGCGATAAAAGCGATCAAACAGCCGGGGAAGCTCGCCTGGCGCTAGCTCAGGCCCGGTATTGCTCACCACCAAAGCGATGGCGCATTCTTGCCGCCGGACCCGGACAATCACCTCGGTGCCAGGATAGGCGTAGCGGATTGCATTGCTCAGCAGATTGGATACTGCGCGCTTGATCAGGCCGGCGTCAAAGGCGGTGCGGGCATCGCCGTGCACCGACGCGACCAGGCCTCGCTCGGCCAGAGCGGCTTCGTAGAACTCAAGCACCTTGTGGATTTCCGCGGCGAGGCTGGCCTCAGGCGAAGCGGCGACTCTGGCGCCGTTGTCCGCCCGTGACAGGAACAGCATGTCATTGATGATCGAGGACAACCTTCGCAGCTCTTCCAGGTTAGACCCCAAGGTATCGCGCAATGCGTCCGCGCTGCGGTCACGCGACAGCTCGACCTCGGTCTGGCCCATCAATGTAGCCAGCGGCGTGCGCAGCTCGTGTGCTACATCTGCGTTGAAGCCCTCCAGCTGCCCGTAGGCATATTCCAATCGGACCAGCAGCTCGTTGAATTCATCAATCCACGGCTGCAGCTCCTGTACCGGCTGACCTAGTGAAAGGCGCTTGCCCAGCCGGTCGGCCCGCAATGCCTGCGTCTGACGCGCCAGATCATGCAGTGGGGCGAGTGACCTGCGCACCATCCAGAATCCTACTGCCGAAACGATCGCCGCGCCCATGACTGTGGCCACGATCAGCGCCAGCGCAAGGCGATGGAGCATCTGGCTGTCCGCAGACCGGTTCATTGTGATCTGCGCCCGGCCAGGGCCAGTGCCGACCACCCCCGCGGGCAGGTCGAATGTAGTGCTGCGCAGATGGCTGCTGAGTACGCCCTGAAGCCGCACGCCCGTGTAGGCCGGGTGGCCACTGGCATCCATGAGTGTGACCTCCAGGTCATCGTGCGCGACAAAAAATTCATCCAGCTTGTGGCGCATCGTGGGCAAGTCACCGCTTTGCCGCGCCTCGTTCACCAGGTGCTGTACGAGTGCCGCCTTGCGAGCCAGTTCGGCGTCGGCACGGTGAGACAGGTCGAAGAGCATGACAAGATAAATGCCCAGGCTGGTGGCGCCCAGGCCCAGCAGCGTCTGGCCCGCAAATGTCCAGGACAGCCGCAACCCGATGGAATAGGGTTTCTTTTGCCCTGGGTTCATTCGCTGCGTTCTTCCAGGACGTATCCCATCCCGCGCACCGTCTGAAGCAGTTTGGCGCTGAAAGGATCGTCTAGTTTGGCGCGCAGGCGCCGAACCGCAACCTCCACGACATTGGTATCGCTGTCAAAGTTCATGTCCCAGACCTGCTCGGCCAGTGTGGTCTTTGCCAGGATCTCGCCCTTTCGTTGCATCAGCAGGGTGAGCAACGAGAATTCCTTGGCGCTCAGGTCCAGCCTCTGGCCCGAACGGGTGGCTTTGCGGCGGATGAGATCGACCTCCAGGTCGGCCAAACGCAGAACGGCGCTTTCCTGTACGGCACCGCCGCGGCGCAGCAGCGCCCGCACGCGGGCCAGCAGTTCCGAAAAGGCGAAAGGCTTGACCAGGTAGTCGTCGGCGCCTTGCTGCAGCCCGTGAACCCGGTCCTCAATCCGGTCGCGCGCGGTCAGCATCAGGATGGGCGTGGCCTTGACTTGCCGCACGGCGTGCAGCAGCGCCAGGCCATCAATGCCAGGTAGCATGATGTCCAGGATCAGCAGATCGTATTGGCCCTCGATGGCGAGGTACTTGCCGTCAATGCCGTCACGGGCGACATCCACGACAAAGCTGTGTTCGCTCAGGCCTTTGTGCAAATAGTCAGCGAGCTTGCGCTCATCTTCCACAACAAGAATTTTCATGCTTCACAGGTTATCTGACGCAGACCGCCTGCGGATCAAGATGACAAAGATGTAATCTTCATGAACGCTTCACGTCCGCGTCGTTTTTGCAGACTTCAGGAAGAGACACGAAGGTCGTGTCTTCGCGGTGATCGACTCGCCGCACCCCCGTCTTGAAGAAGGAAATCACCATGATCCGTCGCGTACTTTCTGCTGCCCTGTTTGTCGTCGCTGTTCCGGCGTTCGCCAGCAACGTCATCCACTCCGCCACCACCGAGATGGGGTACACCGTACACCCCGAGCATGCGCAGCCCGGCAAATCAAGGGCAGAGGTGTTGGCCGAGATGGACCGTGCCAAGGCCAACGGCAGCTGGGCCTTCCTTCGCGTTGGCGCGCCCGTGCCGGCCCAGGCCGGAACGCTGACGCGGCAAGAAGTCCTGGCTGATCTGGCGCGCGCACAGAAACACCCCACCTGGAGCGCCCGCCGTGTGGGTGCCCCGGTATCCATGGATTGAAGGCCGGCATAGAGTGCTTGCGCCGTCGCATTCAATCACCGTATGCGGCCTTCACTTCGCTTGATACCAGCGTTTTCAGCTGCTGCGCGCCGAAGTCCAGCAAACGCTTGCCGTTGACGTAGAAGGTGGGCGTCTGCTGGACCTTCAATGCCGTGAGCGCCGCCACGTCCTGGGCTAAAGCGGCCGTGACGGCTTCGGTCTTCATGTCGGCGCGCACCCGCTCGATGTCGATGCCAGCGGCCGCGAGCGCAGTCCACAGCTGTGCAATGTCGGGCTTGTCATGACTGGCCCAGCGGTCCTGGGCTGCCAGCGCTGCTTCCACGGCCGGCCAGAACTTGTCTTGCCGCCTTGTGGCTTCCAGCATCAGTGCGGCCTGGTCTGAGTCCTGGTGCAGCGGTGCGTACCGCAGCACCAGGCTGACCCGTCCAAAGCTGGTGTTGACGATTTGCTTGACCAGCGGGTAATACGCGCGGCAGGCTTCGCACGCGGGATCAAAGAATTCGACGATCGTGACTTTGGCGTCCGCTGAACCATAGCGCGCGGCGTCCGCGCGCATGACCTGTTCTGGCTGGCCCTGGGCGAGCGCGGATTGGGTCTGCGCGGCGTCTCGCTTGTACAGCCAGGCGCCTGCCACGAAGGCGGTAACCACCATCGCCAGGCTGACTAACGCAACCCTCTTTGGGTCAAACATGCTTGTTCCCTTTCAGTGAAACGGCCAGGGCCAGCACGATCACCGTGAAAGCCAGCCACGAAACAAAGGGCAGATCGAATGCCCCCAGAACCTGCAGTACAGCCTGCTTGCACGAAGGCCCCGAGCCGCAGGGCGTGATGGCCGGATCGATCCAGCCCCAGTACAGCAGCGTGTGGTAGCCCGCTACGAACCAGCCCGCCGCGGCCAGGACCAATGCGGGCAAGGCCATGGCGTGGTCCTGGCGCAAGACGCCGATACCCAGCACGACAACCAATGGGAACATGGCTATGCGCTGGTACCAGCACAGCACGCAGGGCGCCATGCCCATGACCTCGCCGATGAACAGTGCCGCAGCGGTGGCCACCAAACTGACCAGCCAGGCGAGGAGCAGCAGATGCCGGGAACGCAACGACTGGTTCGGCTGGCGCTGACTCACGCAGCCTCCCGGGTGCCGACAGAGTTCCATGCTTCCCGGACACGCTGAGCCACTGCGTCTGGGACGACCATGGGATTGAAGGCGTTGACGTGGCTGCGGCCAATGTTGCCAGATGGCAATCTTTGTAGCAGATGTCCAAACGGGACTAACGCTAGCCGAAACAGCTGGCCGCCGATCTCCGCGCGATCTTGACTTTGCCGGGCGTGCCTGAGCATCCAGACATGTGACTGCCAATGCAGCTTCAGGACTGACTGACCCGTCACATGGGCGGCCTCCAACCACAACCAGCGGTCTTCCACAGCTTCTCCCGCGCTGCGCTGGAAGGCCTCTATCAAATAGTAGAAAGCTTGGGCACGCCTGTCGGCGGGGCGGGAAATGGTTGAAGTGGCGGTCATGGCTTGTTGCTGCCGCGCAGCAGGCGCAAGCCATTTGCTATCACCAACAGGCTGGCACCCATATCCGCGAACACTGCCATCCACATCGTGGCGCTTCCGAACACGGCCATCACTAGGAAGACGCTCTTAATACCCAGGGCAAGCGTGATGTTCTGCCAGAGCACATTGTGCGTGCGCCGTGACAGCCGCACTGTTTCAGCCACCCTGCGCACGTCATCGTTCATGATGACCACATCGGCCGCCTCCATGGCGATGTCGGTCCCGGCGCCGCCCATGGCGAAACCAATGTCGGCTTGTGCAAGTGCGGGCGCGTCATTGATGCCGTCACCCGTCATGCCGGTCGCGCCGTAGCGCGATTGCATGTCCTTGATGGCGGCCAGCTTAGCTTCCGGCAACAGGTCGCCGCGGGCGTCTTCGATGCCGGCCTGGGCGGCGATGACCTTGGCCGTCGCGAGGTTGTCTCCTGTCAGCATGACAGGAGTGACACCCAGCGCCTTTAGCTCCGCAATGGCCTGCCGGGACGTTTCTTTGATGGTATCCGCTACAGCGAAGATCGCGACCACCTCACTGGCGTTGGCCAGCAGCGTCACCGTTCGGCCCTGTTGCTCGTGTTTGCCGAGTTCGGCTTCCAGTTCTGCTCCACAAAGTCCTCGCTCGTGTACGGCGCGATGGTTGGCCAGCAGCAACTCATGACCATCAATCCAGCCCTGGACTCCACGGCCAGGGAGGGCGCTGAAGTCATCCACAGGTGCTCGCTCGCCTTCAAGGCCTGCAGCGATGGCTTGCGACACGGGATGGTCCGAGCGGCTCGCCAGACTAGCCGCAAATCTCTGCGCTGTTGCGGCATCAGCATCCTTCCAAACTTGCCATTCGACCAGCTTGGGCTTGCCTTGGGTGATGGTCCCGGTCTTGTCCAGGGCAACCGTCTTCAGGGAGCGCGCTGTCTCAAGGTAGGTTCCACCCTTGATCAGTATGCCGCGGCGGGCGCCGGCGGCCAAGCCGCTGACCACAGTGACGGGCGTTGATATGACCAGGGCACAGGGGCAGGCAATGACCAGCAGCACCAGCGCCTTGTAGATGGCCTCCAGCCAGCTCAAGCCCAGCAGAAAGGGTGAGAGTGCCGCAACAGTCACGGCAAGTGCGAAGACTGCAGGCGTATAAATGGCCGCGAAACGGTCGACGAAACGCTGGGTGGGCGCCCGCGTCCCCTGAGCCTGTTCCACAGCGTAGATGATGCGAGCCAGGGTGCTGTTGCTGGCCAGTGCTGTCACGCGAATCTCAAGCTCACCCGTTTCATTGATGGTACCGGCGAACACCTGATCGCCAGGCGCTTTGTCCACGGGGATACTTTCCCCTGTTACCGGCGCTTGGTTAATCGCCCCCATTCCCTTTGTGATGACGCCATCAAGGGGCACCCTCTCGCCGGGACGAATACGCACGGTGGACTCGAGCGGGACCCGCGAAACCGGGGTGAGTTGCCATTGATCCGATGCTGTCCACATCAATGCTTCGTCTGGAGCGAGCGCCAGCAGTCCCTTGATGGCGTTGCGCGCACGGTCCACGGCGCGCGCTTCGATCAATTCGGCGATGGCGTACAAGGCCATGACCATGGCGGCCTCCGGCCATTGTCCAATCAGGAAGGCGCCAGTGACTGCCACTGACATCAGGGCATTGATGTTGAGCTTGCGTCGCCACAGCGCTGCCATGCCTTTTTTGTAGACGTCCAGGCCGGCAAGCCAGATGGCAATGGCTGCCAGTACCATGCCCGTGAGCCTCCACAGCAGGGTCTCTGGAGCGACGAAGCCCACCACTTCAGCAGCGACCGCCATGCCCAGGGCCATACCGAGACGCATGACGCCCCCGCCCAGGTTTTGCTCTTGGTGATGCATTTCGCTCGGTCCGTTGTGTCCCCCGGCTTGCGCGCGATCCGGGTTGACAGGCTCAGGTGTGAAGCCGGCGTTGCGAATGGCATCCAATGCCTGCGGAAGAACGTCCTGGGGTGCGTCAATGCTCAATGTCCGGGTGCCCAACTGGAAGTTCAGGGTACGAATTCCGGGAACCGGGTCCAACGCCCGGCGGATTTCGGCCTCTTCGGCGCTGCAATCCATCGTGGCGATCCGGAAAACGGGGACATGTGCAACCCCGCTGGTGACAACGGGCAGCGCCGAGCACGTGGCAGAGTCGCAACAGTCCGCAGAGGGCAGGTTTTTTGTATCCATGGCTTAATTGGAAACCCTGTAGTGGCATTAGAGTCAACCTGGAGCAACCAAAATGAAGATCGGAGAACTGGCCAAAGCGGCTGGAACCCAGGTAGAAACCATCCGCTACTACGAACGCGAAGGCCTTTTGCCGCTGGCAAACCGCACTGAAGGCAACTATCGTGTGTACGACAGCGCACATGCCCAGCGCCTTGCATTCATACGGCATTGCAGATGCCTTGACATGACACTGGATGAGATCCGGGTACTACTGCGGTTCAAGGACGCGCCAAAGGACAACTGCGGCGAAGTCGATCAACTGCTCGAAGCCCACATCACCCACGTGGTAACCCGCATCAAAGAACTGAAACTCCTAGAGAGGGAACTGCGGTCTCTGCGCGCGAAATGCTCGGACGTCGGACGCGCTGCGGCTTGCGGAATCCTTGAAGGGCTTGAGACTGCAGCCCGCGAACATGACCACTCAGCGCATCCATCGACAGACCGTAGACCTCATGTTTTCGGATCCCATTCAGTTCACCGTGACTGACTGTTCTCTTCCATTCCCGTTGCCTGGCGGCATGAAAGGTAGTCAACCATGGGCTTCTAGATGGACTGCAGCAAAACGAAGATCGTTAGTAACATGGCCGGGAAGACGAGCTTGAGGTTAGCCGCCTCGCGCCCACCAGCCCCAGTTACCCGAACCGCGACAATTAAGTAGCGCGTTTGCTCTAGCGTATCGCATTTCTAGGGCTTGTCCACCAGATTCACTGCCTTACCGAAACCGGGAACCACGCGCGCATAGCCAAGAACCGACTGGGCACTTCGATGCCCCGTCATCGCCATAGTCTCGGCAAGTGGAATGGACTGCCGATTGGCTTCAGAGACAAACCCGCTGCGCAAGGAGTGAGCCGAATACGCACCATCTACTCCCGCGAGGCTGCACCGCGCTATCACAATATCGCGGACTGCAGACGGTGAAAGTGGTTCACCGACATGCCCGCCCTTGCGTATTCGCCGAAAAATCGCCCCGTCCAGGATATTCGCGGCCGACAGCCATTCGCGCAGCGCCTCGGCCGCGGCGCCGGCGATGGGCTTGAAATTCTCTGGGCGGTCCACCCCGGCCTGATTGGTCTTGGAGTGCGCCAGCTCGTAGCTGTAGCTGCCATCGTCCAGGCTGCGCAAGAACTGCATGTCGGCGCCGGCGACTTCGGAGCGCCTTCGGCCGCCGCTGGACCACGCGAACAACAGCAGCGCACGGTCGCGCTTGCCACGCAAAGAGTCATCGCAGGTGGCGAGCAGCGCTTGAAGCGGGTCCCGGGTCAGGGCGTCTTTCTTGCGGGGGAGGGCGCCGCGCTTCGCATGGGCCCGACGTGTCATGGCCAACAGTTCCTTGACCTTGGAGTCCTGGCAGGGGTTCTTCAGATCGCGCAACTGGTGCGCCTTGCTCAATACGGCGATCCGGTGCACCAGGGTGTTCAGCGCCATGGGGCCCGGCTTACCCTTGAATCCGGCATCCACCAACGCGGCATCGATGGCCGGCGGCAACTCATGTGCCAGGCCCTTGGGCGTTGATCGCTCAACGTGGTCGACGATGAACTGAAGGACCGCCGGCGCTGCCAGGGGCAGGGCGATTTGGAGGCCGTAGCGCAGGCCGAACCAGGCCGCCCAATAACGCAGGGCGCCGCGGTAGCTGGCCTGGGTGTTGCGCGACTCGCCTTCTCGCAGCATCTCGTGGACCGCTCGTTCGGTGACCTCCGACAGCGCGGTGGGCACCAGGGCAGGGGAGCTGAAGAGTGCGGGGAGTCGCATGGCCTTGGGCTGTTTTTCGGGTAGGCGGGCGGGGCGTCGGGACTGCGATAAGTATCGTTTATCGTGGGTAAATGTATTGGCAAGAGACCACCCATGCAGTCGAAACGTATGAGAGGCGTCCAGCAGGGCGATATCGACATGACGGCCGACGCACTGCTAGGGGCGGGTTATGCGCCATTCCATGGAACTACAAACTTGACAAATATCGACAAACTTGAATAATGAGGCATGATCTACGAACTGACGTTTCGACCTCATCTTCCGGTCGACACCGTCGCAGCCTTCGCCAATGAACTGCGGAAATCGCCTGCGGCCCTGCTGGAGCAGCTGAAAAGCGCCGGCGTCGAGAAAGAAGGGCCATCGGACGCCTTGAGCGAGGCGGACAAGGCCAAGCTGTTGGCCTATCTGCAAGCATCTCACGGCACCGCGACGCACGAGCGGAAGCGGATCACTCTCGCTAGACGGGAACCCGCCACCTGCCCAGCGATCGCCCGGCCGGAGGAGGCCGCCGGCCAGCGTGATGCGTGCATCGCTTCACTCCTGGCCGTAGCCGAGCAACTGGAGAGCATCGTGTGTCCGGCAGGCAGTCAGTGGCCGGAGGAGCGGAGCGCCGACCCCCTGTCGCACTACCAGCTGATTCGCGAAGGAGGGCGGCTCGTCGCCTTATCGCGCCGCCGTGTCTCGTTCGCAATGTTGCACGCCTACCGGCACATGTACGGCGACGACGTCGACGCCGGCGCACTCTTCCATATTCGCACGCTGGTGGAACGTGTATTTGACGGGTTCGAGAAGCTGGGTCAGCTGAAGCCGATGCGAGTAGCCCAGATAGTCGCGAACGCGAGCGCCACGCTCACGGACGACGAACAGCACGTGCTTCAGTGGTCGCTGTACATCCTCGCCTACGCTGCACAACCCTCTGCGCATTCGCTGCAGATCTTCAAAGCCATGTCTCGGGAGGTTCCGGCGTCGCAGCGCGGCCTGTCCACGGGCTCGGGTCGCATGGCCTCGGCGAGCGTCGCATCGGTCTCTCGCTGTCTCTACCGCTTCAAGCGGTTCCTCCCCTCCTGCGCGGCGACGATTGCGCCGGCTCGTCGAGATTACAAACGATTCATTTCCTATGCCCTTAATTAACTCCAGAGCCAAACAACCCATCGCCGAAGTCACCATGCTGCTCGCCGTGACCCCTTCAATCCTCGAACGCCTCGGTCTGCACCTCTCGGACCTGGGAGAGCTCTGCACCGCCAGGCTCTTCGATGCGGAGGGGCCGGGTTCGCACGAATGCAAAGTGGTCGCGCTAAGTCCAGATCGGCCCGACGCCGAGGACCTCAATCGAAAGCTGCTAACCGCCGACGCAATGGCGGGTCGGATGCAATGTTCACGGGCAAACGTTTACGACCGGGAGAAACGGGGCACCATTTTTTCGGTGTTGCCCCCGGGACGCGAAAACGGCCGCCTGTATCCGGCGTTCCAGTTGCACCCGCGCCTGGACACGTCGACGCTGCATCAACTGATCGCCGAGTTCAAGTCGCATGGTGCACCCACCGGGACGCTGTGGAACTTTCTGCGCTCCGTGCGCGAGGCCTTCGCAGGCCTCACGGCGATCGAGCTCCTTACGGAGCAGCAGCCGATCCGCGAAGGGATCGACCCGGGGAGGCTGCGCAAGCTCCTGGCGTTGGAGCCTGTGATGCGTAAAGAATATGTGGTTGAACACGCTCTGGAGGTCTTGCAACTTGCGACCTCATGACCTCAAAACCTCTCCAACGCGCCGTCCTCGAACATGAGGGGGGCGCGATCGCCGCACGGATCCTGCCGGCGGGCTTTCAGTTGCATCGCCTGTTCCGCCATCCAGGTGGCGACTTCAACCCGGCGCCGCGATCGCATCGGCATGGACGCCTTGATCCGACGCGCCAGGGCTATGGCGTGCTGTACACCACCACCAGCGTGCTTACGGCTGCGGTTGAATGCGGCGTCGTGTTGCTCGAGCCCGGCGATCCACCGCGCTTCGCGGTCTCCGACGTTGGGCCACCTCCGCTGCAACACGCGACCCTCTCAGCCAAAATAAGCTGCGCCTGCATCGATTTGACCGACGAGGCGACGATGCGCCGGTTCGGCATAGATCCCTTCTCCGAGTTGGACCACCTCAAGCCGTGGCGCCTGGCGTCGGAACGCATCTTCAGCGCGCTGCGAGCCATCGGAGAATCCACTGGGCCTCACGTCGTAGGCATCTGCTATCGCACGCAGCATCGTGGATCCAGCGCGCTTAACGTGGCGCTCCTGGAGACCCACTACGAATCGACGTTTTCTCGCTCGGTATCAGGGCCCTTCGATACCGGCTCGCTCGATCTGGAGCGGCTTTGCCGTCCGGATTCCGATGAGTCGGCAGTATGAGCTGGACACGTCGCGCGCGAGTACTTAAATGAAAGGTGACGAGATGGTCGTGTGATCTCATAATCGATCAAAACTGAGGAGGGGGAAATAATGTTCCTGAACGACCAAGAGACGGCGGTGGACCTGCTGTACTACGAGTCGGTCGCCAAGACGGTCGTAAAGCTCGTTCGTTCGACGCCCCTTGCGCCGGTGACGATCGGGGTCCACGGCGACTGGGGTGCCGGCAAGTCGAGCGTGCTTAGGATGACGTCGGACATCCTGGAGAAAGACAAGAAAACCCTTTGCATCTGGTTCAACGGCTGGACCTTCGAAGGGTTCGACGACGCAAAGACGGTCGTGATCGAAAAGATCGTAGAGGAGCTCCTGCGCGCCAGGCCCCGCCACGCGAAGGTCGCGGCGCAGGCCAAGAAAATCTTCAAGTTGATCGACTGGCTGAAGGTGGCCAAAAAGACCGGTGGATTGGCCTTCACGGCGATGACCGGCGTGCCGACCTTCGACCAGCTCGAAGCCTTGGCGGACGCCGCGAAGGCCTTCATCGAAAAGCCTGGGGACGCCCTGTCGCCCGAAAACCTCAAGGACTGGGCGGAGCAGGCGCAGGAGCTCGTCAAGGACAAAGACAAGGACGGGGCAAAGGACAACGTCCCCCACCAAATGCACAAGTTCCGCGAAGAGTTCGAGGAGCTGATCGAGGCGGCGGACATCGAGCAGCTAATTGTGCTGGTGGACGACCTCGACCGATGTCTTCCGCAGACGGCGATCGCGACCCTGGAGGCGATCCGGCTGTTCCTGTTCGTGCCGCGCACCGCCTTCGTCATCGGCGCCGACGAAATGATGATCGAGTACGCGGTCCGCTCCCACTTCCCCGACCTGCCCGCCGCTGTTGGTCAAGTGCCCTATGCGCGCAACTATCTCGAGAAGCTGATCCAGGTTCCGTTCCGCATCCCCGCCCTGGGGATCGCCGAAACCCGGATCTACGTTGTATTGCTCCTGGCCAGACAGGCCTTGGGGGAAGAACACTCAGACTTCAAAAAGCTGCTGGCGCTCGCGCGCACCGAGTTGAGGAAGCCTTGGGCGACGCGGGGCCTCGAACCCGCCAACGTCGCAACGGCGCTGGGCAAGCCGCCGAGCGCCGAGCTGTCCCGGGCTTTGAACATCGGCGGCCAGTTGAGCAAGATCCTGGCCGACGGGACAAGGGGCAACCCGCGGCAGATTAAACGTTTCCTCAACTCGGTCATGCTCCGATTCGCCGTCGCCGAGGAGCGGGGTTTCGCCGATGAACTGGACCAGGCCAAACTCGCCAAGGTGATGTTGGCCGAGAGCTTCGCGCCAGTCTTTTATGTGCAATTGGCGCGCCTTGCCGTGGGCGCAGGCGGTGGACAAGTAGCCGCCCTAGCCCAGTTGGAGGCCGCCGTCGGGAGTGTGGCGCCCAAAGTCGCCGTGAAGGACGCCGGCACTGCGCCGCCAGCACCACCTGAGTTGGAGGAGTGGCAACGCCTCGATTGGGTCAAGGAGTGGGCCATGATCGCACCGGCCCTGGGCGCGGAGGACCTGCGTCCCTACGTCTTCGCGACTCGCGACAAGAAGAGTTACCTGGGCGGCCTGGCCGCGGCTAGCCATCTGGAGGGCATCGTGGATCGGCTGCTCGGCTCTCGCATGGCCGCCAAGGGCCAGGTCGCGGAGGTGGAGAAGCTGGCCGGCACCGAGCCGGAACAGGTGTTCGACGCCCTCCAGACCGCGATCCTCGGAGCGCCCGACCTGGCCAAAGAGCCGGCGGGCCTGCACGGCCTGGTCACGCTGGTGGGCGCACATCCCATACTGCAGCGGCGCCTGAGCAACTTCCTCACCGAACTGCCGGTCGCGGCCATCGGTGCTTGGGCGACGTCAAATTTCTCGAGTTTGTTCAAGGAGCCGGAGTTCGTCAAAGCGTATCAGCTGCAGCTCGAAGCTTGGGCGTCACAGTCCGGTAACACGAAATTAAAGACGGCCGCGAAGGCGTCGCTGTCCCTCCTGAAGGTGTCCTGATGGGTACGTCCAAGGGTTTCGGAGGACCCTCCAACGGCTTGGTCCCCTCCTGGGCTGATGACCCCGCGGCAGGGGCAGCACCGGCCGGGCAGGCCGGTGGCGGAGGCGCAGGGGGCGGCGGCGCGCCACCCTCTGCAGCGCCGCCGGTCGCCCCGAACGGTGACGCTGCGCCGGCCGGGCCATTGACCCAGGCAAGGACCAGGTTCACAAGGTTCGCGAAAACGGGCAGTTCGAGCGAACTGGGCGGAGCCCTTCGACGTCACGTGGCTAGTACAGGCGGCGCCGCCGGCGCGGCGCGCAGGATGGGCGCATCCCGGACCACCGGCGGCGCGCTGCTCGGGATCGTCCGGGACGCCCAGCGCTTCGGCGTGATCGAGGCCCTGCGCTCAAGGGGTTTCGAGCAGTTGGTCGGGCAACCGGCCGAGGCGGTCTATCTGGGCCTGATCGACAGCGTCTGCCTGCCCGGCGGCCCGATCGACGAGGCCATCTCGCGCCAGGCATTGCTGGACGCCATCCAGGACCAAACCGACGCGGGCGTCGTCGACTTCGACGACCTAAGCCCGGACCAGCTCAAGGAATTCTTCCTTGACTATGTCATCCGCTCGATCGAGGGCAAGGTGCTCAGCGACATCGCCGCCAAGAGCATTCGAATCCCCGACAGCGTCCAGGACGCCGTGGAGCTGGAGGTGCAGCTCAAGGACTTCATCGCCGGCGCGACGCGCAGCCATCTCGGACAACTGTTGTCGGGGCCTATCGCCTCATTGTCCGATCCGCAGATCAACGACCTGGTCATGCACATCTACGAGGCCGCCTATTCCCTCGTCGCACGAGCAGGGGAGGCCGCCGAATGAGCCATCAGACCATCATCTTCAGGTTGGGGACAACGGATACAGCACGGGTGCAGCCGTCTAGGCCGGACTCCACCGTCAGCGACATCCCATTCCTGAATCCCTACGGCACGCCACAATTCGGCGTCGATCATCCACTCAATCAGCTCAATGAATGGGGGTTCAATCCATCCGAGGTCGGCGTCGAACTCGTCATGCTGGCCACGGCGTTGACGGCCGCCGACACGCGCATCTCCCGCGGAACCCATGCCCAGGACGGCTGGTCGCGAGAAATCGATCTGCACCTGCCCGTCGCCGACGCGCACCGATGGACCGCACAAACGCTGCTGTTGCAGACCATGCTGCGCTTCCTCACGGGGGACCGCTGGCGGCTATTTTTCCGCCCCCGCACCGTCGGCGCTCCGGCGCTGGTTCGGCCGACCGAGCACCTTCGCATGTTCGAACCGACGTGTGTATGCCTGTTCTCCGGCGGCCTGGACAGTTATATCGGCGCGATCAATCTGCTGCGGCGTGAGGAGACGCCTATCCTCGTGAGCCACTGGTGGGATCCGAACGCCAGCAAGCACCAGACCGACTGCATCGATGCGCTGGCGGAGCGGTTCAAACCCGCGCAGCTGCGGCACGTCAGGGCCCAGATCGGCTTCGACCACGAAACGGTGACTGGGTCATCGGCGGAGGATACTCTGAGGGGCAGATCCTTCTTGTTCTTCGCCTTAGCCGCCGCAGTGGCGAGCGGTCTGGACGGCGCGACCACGATCTACGTCCCCGAGAACGGGCTGATCTCTCTGAACGTGCCCTTAGACCCCCTGCGCGTCGGGGCGCTGAGCACCCGCACAACCCATCCTTTCTACATGGCCCGGTTCAACGAGCTGCTCGCCGGGCTGGGGATCTCCGCGACGCTCTTGAATCCCCATCGCCACGAAACTAAGGGCGAGATGGTGGACCGGTGTATGGACAAGGACTTCCTGGCGAGCACTGCCGCGCTGACGATGTCCTGTTCATCCGAGGGGAAGCACCGGCACGATCCGGACCCGGCCCGGCGCAAGGTGCAGCATTGCGGACACTGCGTCCCCTGCCTGATTCGCCGCGCTTCCCTCCACGCTGGCTTCGGCGAAGACGCAACCTCCTATTGGCTGGAGCGCCTGCATGGCGAAACGGTCGACTCCACCACCGCGGTCGGGGAGCACATCCGGGCATTCCAGTACGCCTTGGCCCGGCTGGCCGCCCAGCCGGGCAGGGCACGCAGGGATATCCATCAGCCGGGCCCGCTGTACGATCACCCCAACGACCTCGCAGCCTACGAAGGCGTTTACGTGCGGGGAATGCAAGAGGTGGGTAGGCTGCTCGACGACGTCGAGGCGAGGCCGATGTGAGATGAGTAGATTTTATGCGCCCACTGTGGGTTGATTTTCACTGTCACCTGGACCTGTACCCCGATCACGCATCGCTGGTCGCGGAGTCGGATCGCGAGCGAGTCGCCACGCTGGCCGTCA
Organism: Pseudomonadota bacterium; assembly: GCA_020161775.1. Lineage (GTDB taxonomy): Bacteria > Pseudomonadota > Gammaproteobacteria > Burkholderiales > Burkholderiaceae_C > RAM1. The sequence continues at coordinate 3,982 of JAIUOW010000005.1, read as the reverse complement.
CCACGACGCCCAAGGCCTGGCGCAGGAATCGCGAAGTCGCAGCCGGGTCAGACTATGTCCGCGTCGCGCTGGGACTGCATCCACAGTTGGTCGCGGAGCGCGCGTCCGAGCTGCTGCTCTTCGAGAAGTTCTTGCCGGAGACCCGCTACGTCGGCGAAATCGGGTTGGACGCCGGACCTAGGTTCTACAAGTCATTCGCCGATCAGGAGCGAGTCTTCAGCAGAATCTTGAGCGCCTGCGCCGAGCAGGGCGACAAGATACTGACGATCCACAGCGTACGGTGTGTCGGCAAGGTCCTCGATCACCTGGAACGCTCATTCCCGCCAGGACGAGGGGTGCCGGTCATGCACTGGTTCACGGGTACCGCTGCCGAAGCACAGAGGGCGTGCGCCTTGGGCTGTTATTTCTCCGTCAACGCGCAAATGCTCACCTCGGCCAAAGGCGCGAAGATGGTCCGCGCGTTGCCGCAGGACCGACTCTTGACGGAGACAGATGGCCCATTCGTCGACTTCGGCGATCGCCCATCGCGGCCGCGAGACGTTGGCGAAACCGTCAAACAACTCGCGTCGATATTGCAGTCCTCCAACGAAGCGGTCAACGAACTGGTGATCGCGAACCTAGGCGCCCTGACCCGCTTCGTGTCGCCGTGATCATCACATCGGGTCAATCGGAGGGATCTTCGGGATCGCGAGGTGCATCGCCTACCCCGGAGTCCGTCGGATATGCCCCATGTGCTGCTGTCCCCATCGCCGGGTTGACCTATTGTTCGCGCATTCGGGGTTGCGTTGAGCGGGTGTTCGCAATGTTCGATCGTCATCGCGACCAGGCGCTGCTGCGCGAAATGTCCCCGCCCTTCGCGTCGGCGCTTTGTGAGGACGCCGGGCTCGGGATGCTCGTCCATAATTTGCAGTTCGCTCGCGGCCGATGAGGGCGGCGGGGCAGGGGCGCGCAGGTGGAGGAAAAAATGCAAATGAGCTTCAATTCCCGGGTGAGGGCCGAAGGACGCTTCAAGAGCATCTACGGACGGCGAACCCTGGGTGGGTTCGATCTCATGCTCACTTTGGAGGTGTCGGTCCCAGCGAATGAGCGGCCGACGGACGCCATCGCGATAGAGCACTGGACGGCCAGCGTGAACTGCGGCCGTACGGGTGCGCCGCTCAAGCCTCTCGGATGGGCCTGGCAGCAGAGCCCGACGATCATTCAGACCTATGACTACCCGAACAGCTCGCAGGTGACACTGGTGCTGGAGCTGACACCCGAGAAGCTTGCCTGTCTTGAGGCCGAGCGCTCCGGCGGCGACCTCGAACTGCAGCTTCAAGTCTCAGCCGTCGGGCGCGGGCTGGTGTACATCCTCAAACCCGGCCCGGGGGGCGTGACCGCTGAATTCCGTGGCCAACTGCATGCTGCACACGCCCATTTAAACCACACCGTGCGCCTGACCGAGTGGATCCAGGTCCTTGAGCAGATGGAGTACCAGCGGGTCATGGTCTTCTCCGTGGCCATCCCCTTCAAGCCGGCGACCGAGCACTTCGACGATGCGTACGCTCTGCTGATCCGGGCCCAGCAACAGCTGATCAGAGGCGATTTCGATGGAGTGGTGTCGCTGTCGCGCAAGGTCCTCGACAGCATGGTGGCCACCGGCGGGGAGCGCGACGCCATCCGCGACGCGGTGAGCAAGTTCCGTGGCGTCAAGGAGTTCCGCGAGGGCATGTCCAAGCAGGAACGTGCGCTGCTGGTCCAGGACGCCATCCGCCACTACACCCACCTGGCGCATCACGTGGACGACCAAAGCGGCTCTCCGGAGTGGTACAGCCGAGGCGACGCCGCTTTCTTGTTGACCTTGGCAAGCGCCGCGTTCTCCGAGGCGGTTGCGCGACACGGAACATGAGCGAGCGCCTGCTGCGTCCTCCACGGCGGCTCCGACCGCGTCCCGACCCAGGCTCCGCGCTGGTCGTGGACCGGCCACAGATTGCCGAGGTGTTGGACGTGGCCGCCGGCGACTTCGTATCGGCTGCGGTGGTGATGGGAACGGACTACGCCAGTCTGGTCCAGCGGCGCATGGAGACGCGCACCCAGATGCGCCGGGGCACGCCCCTATACAAGTGCGCTATCTGCGGGGTCGCGGTCCACATCTGCTGCTCCCGCGATACGGCCAAATTCTTCTTCAAGCACCGTCACGAAGACGGGAACTGTCCGGCCGTGACGGCCGGACAGTTGAATCAGGACGAGATCGATGCTCGCAAGTACAACGGGTTGAAGGAAAGTCGCCTGCATATCCAGATGAAGCAGTGGGTGGTCAACTGCCTGGCGGCGGACAAGTCGTTTACCGATATCCGGACCGAACAGGTGTGGAAGGGGGCCTGGACGGGGCAATGGAGGAAGCCCGACGTTCAAGCGGTCTACGCTGGCCAGCGCGTGGCTTTTGAGATTCAGCTCTCCACCACATACCTGGACGTGATCGCCGGCCGCCGCGACTTCTACCTCGAGCAGGGTGGGCTGCTGTTCTGGATCTTCGCCCGGTTCGACACGGAGAGGCTGCGAATGACCGATGACGATGTTTTCTACAACAACAACGTCAATGCGTTCGTGGTTCACCAGGAAAGTGTGGACGCTTCGCTGGAGGCGGGTGCGTTCCAGCTGGAATGCATTTGGGCGGTTCCGCTGGCTCATGGAGGGACTTCGGGCCTCCACCGGAAGTTGGTGCGCTTCGACGAGTTGACGCTGGATACCGCGCAACAGCGCGCCTATTACTACGACTTCGACAAAGCCAAGGCGCTTCGAAAATCCCGGATGGAGGCAGAACTCGATCAGCTTCGGCAGGACTTCGAACGGATGTTCGAGGAGAGGAGCATCTATGGCGAAGAGGGCCGGGCGGCTTGGTCGGCTTTGAAGCTTCGGTTTGCCAGGGTTGGTGTCCCGCTTGTCCATTACCCACGGGATTTGCCGTTTGAACTGCTGCAAGGCCTTTATTCAGCCAAGCTGGGGAAGCCATTCGCCAGTAAGAGAAAATTGCTCGTGGAGTCGGCACATCAGATGGCGTCGCGCAAATCCATGCTCCGTTGGTTCAGCCAGGCGCTTCGACACTACGGACGCGGCGACCAGCTCAAAAGCGAAGACCGTTCCGGTCTATGGGCACTTAAGGTCAAAGACTTAAGGGCCCAAGAAGCCCAGGATCCGGACGCTTTCTCGCCGGACCGTACCCACCAGACGCTGGTCGAATTCTTGTTTCCAGAGCTTTGCCCGCTAAGCGTATGCGTCCGGCCATCCCATCTTGACCGTTGCAACCCCGTCAAATACGAGCTGAATTCACCTCGTCCGTGAAGCCGCCGCCGTCATAGGCTTTGGCGATAGCCTGATCCAGGCGCTGGAGCAGCGCCGGCAGCGTTTCATCGACACGCCTCACCAGCATTGCCAAGGCGTTGCTTTGGTCGGCAGCAGTAGCAACGCACTTGTGCGGCCACAGCGCGCCAACGGTGATCTCACCTCCGTCGGCAATCAACGCTTCAATGTGTTTCATGGCCGCACATTGTGGATGCGTCAGCTTGCGGTCCAGCGGTGGGGCAGCAACTCGTCGACCTGGCTGGCGCGCTGCGTGGGCAGCCGTGCCAGCACATCCTTGAGATAGGCGTGCGGGTCGTGCCCGTTGAGCTTGGCCGAACGGATCAGGCTCATGACGACGGCCGCCCGCTTGCCGGCGCGCAGCGATCCGGCAAACAGCCAGTTTGAGCGCCCGATGGCGATCGGGCGGATCTGGTTCTCGATCCAGTTGTTGTCTGCAGGCAGGCGCCCGTCATCCACGAACCGTGTCAGCGCCACCCAGCGCTTGAGGCTGTAGTCCAGGGCCTTGGCCGTGGCCGAGCCATCCGTGATCTTCTGGCGCGTCAGCAGCATCCACCGGTGCAGGGCATCCAGCAGCGGTCTTGATCGGGCCTGGCGGATGCGCTGGCGTTCATCGGGCGTCAGGCTCTGTACCTCGCGCTCA